>JBBIRF010000011.1:60447-65790 GCA_037441905.1 Candidatus Aminicenantota bacterium | reverse complement strand
GCCAGCGAAAATAAACCTTCTGGCTATCATAAGACCACATCACTCCTGAGGGGCTGGTGCCGACGAGCTCCTCTCCCCGCATAATATTTTCGATAGACAAGGTGAAGCCAGGCGCCCGGGGTTTTTCTTGTCCAGAAACGTCGTCGCTGGAATAAAGAAATTGGGACGCGGCCGCAATCATGGCGGCGCCGAGAATCATCATGAGCAAGAACCTGGCCGAGGAGCCAAGCCTCGCCTTTCGCCTTAGGACCAATTTTGCGAGCATTATAGCCTCCCTTTTTATGGTCTTTGAGTTGGTTTCTTAATCTAAAACTTCCTGGCTAATCTGGCAAGACCTGGGCAAACGTTTCCGGGTCAACCGTGACATAGCAATCACTCCCGAGGTAGCAAAGGGGGCGAATTCTTTTAACTTCCAGGACCCCCGCGTCGTTAAAGCTTCCGGGGGATACATGGACGGCTACTACCCGGCCGACAAAAAGGTCGTGGTCACCGTAGGTCCTGATATCTTCCAGAAGACACTCTAAGCTGGCGTAAGCTTCAGCTATTAAAGGTGCCCCTATTACTGCGGCCGGGCTGAGGTTTATCCCGGCCAGCTTGATTTTGTCCACATCCCGGCCAGATTTGCGGCCCATAACCGCGGCTAACTTTGCTTGCTCATAGGCGAGGAAATTAACCGAAAATTCCTTAGCCCGGGTTATCAGGGAGTGAGTCAGGCGCTTTTTCGACACCAAAACTCCGAAAAGCGGCGGGCTAAACGAAAGGGCCGAATGCCAGGCACAGCTCATGAAATTTATCGCTTCCTCCGCTTTAGTTCCGACGAGGGCGACAGTGTAAGGATAGAAAAATTGAAAATGTTTCCAGGCAGTCATTACCTCTTTGTTCATCCTTTTCCTCCTGCCTTAATTTATCTTAGTTTGTCTTAGAGCTGAAGATTTGACGGGCATTGTTTAACAACCACTCCAAGGTAAAAAGATGCTCGCGGTTTAGGCCTACATGAAGGGTTACTTGTTCTTTTATTTCGCCCGGCGGCAAGACTGCAAGTATCTCTTGGTAGTTTTTCATCAGCTGTTCTTCCCGTTGGCGGAGGGTCTGCAGAGCCTCTACTCGGTCGAGCAAGGGATAAAAGTCGGGCATGGGCTTTTGGCTTCGTTCTCGCCCGTCTTCCTCGACCACCGCGGCCTCGATACGGATGACGCTGCCCATCTTGATTAGTAACCCAGCATTCTTGTCCCAGTGCCGCATGTGGTTGATGGAATTCTTGAACAGTCGCTGGGTTAAGTCCTGATGGTCGCTGAAAAGAAGCATATAATAAAGGTACCCGTGCATTAATTCATTCTCCAGCTGCATTATTTGATGAAGCATTTGGACTTCAGGCTTGCTTTCAGCCTCGGCCGAAGAAGCATAAATCTGAGCCTCCCCTTGCCCCAGAGATTCGATGGCATCTATCATCGCTTGAAACTGGCGGGAATGGCGAACTTCGTCGCCCGCAATATTCCGAACCATGTTTTTAATAAAAGGAAACCTGCCCTCGAGGAATTCCGCGGCTTGATAGAGTTCAGTCACCATATCCTCGGTCATCTTATCCCGCGCGAGATTGTCGATAATCCGGCGATAACGGAAAATTTCATTTGTCTTGAAAGAAGGAACCTGTCCCATCTGGCGTAAGATAAGGCCCAGTTGAAGCGCGTGGTACATTTCATCCATCCCAATCTGGATGACCTGAGCTCTCACGTCCGTCGAAATAGCCATTACCGGGTCCTGGTAGAAAAAGCGAGCTTTGGGCATCGAGTAAGCGTGAATGAGGTACTCGAGGCTGACGGCCCATTCATGCTCGAGGGCAGCGGTCAATAGCCTAATAACATCCTGCTCATTTCTTATTTCTTTTATTTTTTCCATTCTGCCTCCTTGGCCGTTATTATATGGGTAATTGCCGTGCCGTGGGAAGAGAGAGGCAAAAAGAAATGTCTGGATATCGGCCTGGAATATTCCGGCTTCCAGGTTTTAGAAAATATAGCCCGCTGGTTGATAAAATTCTGTTTTTTTGTAAAATCTGGAAAGGGCGTTCAAAGAGGAGAAAGCGGGTGGTTAATCTTTCCCCGCAAAGTTAGGATGGGCCGCTTGAATAAAACAAAAAAGAGAGTTAAGCTTCTTCTTGAGGTTGTAGTCACGAAAGCGGCGGACTAATTAAGGAGGGTGAGAGAGGGGGAGAGGAGGTTGGTGTCAGCCAGAGAAATTTTTGACCTTTAGCGGTGAAACATTATGTCCCTAAATTCACCCCCTCGATCATCCCCCGTGGTGATTGACTCTTTCTGAAAGAAGCAGAAAATGGAGGGTAGGCTCACAACCAGGGCCAAGTTCTCATCCAAGGCGGAGCCACGGTTGTGAATAAGGAGAGGAACCCCCTCTCCCCCCACCCTCCTTTCAAGGACTCCCCGCTCCCCCGAAGAAGGGAGTCCTTTTGTTCCTTTTGCCTTCGCTCTTTCTCTCATACCTCGTTTATTTTGTCGTTTTGGGCTCCGAAAGACGGAAAAATAGCTGAAATTTTTCTAATTTTGACCCTCAGGTTAAGGCAGGATCAGTTAATGAGGGCAATGTTTCCCCAAAGATAAAGCGACCTTAAGATGAATTAAGGACCCAGCCCGGAAATAAAAAGAGATAAACATGAGGCGACTTTCATCTATTACAATTAAAAGGGGGAAAATTGCTTTTTGGGGCAAAAAAGGTAGTAAACTTAGTCTCTGCCCGGCTTAAGTGGAAAAGAATATTATTTAAAGCGCCAAAACGGGAGCCGAGGGAAAAAAACGTTTTTCCGGCTTTCAGGTCAAATGATATAATGCTCAGCGGAGGAAGAAATGACTGATTTTGGCGGCGCGGTCAAGAAAAGCGACTTTTTTAACCTGGCCATCCTGGGTGTCCCTTTTGACGAGAAGTCCTGTTTTTTGCGGGGAGCGGCGGATGGGCCCAGGGCAATTCGGAAAGCCTCCACCGGGAAAGCTCTGAACCCTTTTACCGAGCTCGGGGTCAACCTCGAGGAAGAAACTGTCCTTGTCGACCTGGGTGATGTCGATACTTCAGGCGACGTGGACAAGACGATGGCCCGGCTAAAGGAAGCGGTAACGGCTATCCTTAGAAAAAAAGCTGTACCGGTCATTCTTGGCGGCGACCATTCGATTACCTACCCGGTAGTTGAGGCCTTTCATCAATTCTACCCCGAGCTTGATATCCTTCATTTTGATGCTCATCCCGACCTTTACCCTCATCTTTATGGCGACCGCCTGTCGCATGCCTGTCCCTTTGCCAGAATAATGGAAGCCGGTTTAGCCCGGCGGCTTGTTCAGGTGGGGATAAGGGCGGCCACGGATGAACAAAGAGCCATGGCCGAAAAGTTCGGTGTCGAGATGATTGAAATGAAAGATTTGAAGCCAGGGCTTACCCTCAAGTTCGACCACCCTCTTTATATTTCCTTCGACCTCGACGCTCTTGACCCGGCTTACGCGCCAGGGGTAGCCCATCATGAGCCCGGCGGGTTAACCACCCGGCAGGCTATCGACCTCATCCATCGCCTCGAGGCCGAGGTTGTCGGGGTCGATGTTGTTGAACTTAATCCTTCCCGCGACCCGAGCGGGATTACCGCCGCCGCTGCGGTCAAGATAATCAAAGAGGTGGCCGGCAAGGTTGTTCTCGCGGGAAGATGCCAGAAATCGACTTAGTTTTTTCTGCCAGCTGTTTTGGAAAGCAGGGGAGAAGCTCTGGCTAATTATGGAACGAGGAATTCGGACTATGAACCGCCCTTGCTTTTCTGATAGTCGCTAAAAAACAGTTTATATCCTCTACTTAGCCAAGCTTGGCGTTTGCTTTTCAAGCGATTTTCATATCAAAAGAACAATTTTCTCCAGCCACTCCTTGTCGAGTTCGGAGAAAGCGGCGAACAACGTGCTGTCGACATCAAGCACCGCCCAGGCTTCTTGTTTTGAGTCAAGCAGCGGGACGACAATCTCCGAGTTTGACCTGGCGTCGCAAGCGATGTGGCCGGGAAACTCATGGACATTCGGAACGATTATGGTCTGGCGCCGCAAGATACCCGTCCAGCACACCCCGCGATGTTTTTCGAGGACCGGGCAGGCCAGGGAACCTTGATATGGGCCGACGACCAGCTCTCCCTGGTCGAGAAAATAAAACCCGGTCCAGAAGAAATGCGGCATTTTATGATGCAGGAGAGCCACGGCTGTGGCCATCCTGGCTATCTTGTTTTCTGTTTTGGGATAAATCTCTTGAAGTTGGTGCCAGATATTTTCATATCGGCGGGCCAGCCAGTCGGGCGAAGGTCGAGTCTTAGACCGGGACGGCGCTTTCATTCTAACTTTTACCTCCGAGTAGTTAGCATTTGCGTTAATCGGCTATAAAGCTAACCCTTTTCTCGGCCTCTGTCAATTCAGCTGTAACCCGGGTTTCGAAAAAATTCTGGCCGGTTTATAATGATTTCAGGAGAAAGGGACTACCTGAGAGTTAAACCGAGAAAAAATTGCTCACTTCCAAAGGAGGAAGGATGAAAAGAAATTCCCTCTTTAGTTTTAATAAACAAAGCCTGCTAATTTTTAAGATAGGGATAGTTGAGCTGATAACAATTTTCTCCTGGCTGTTGGGGACCAAGGTTTACGGGAGCGTCAGGGGCTTGTCGCCCGCCGCTGACCGCCGAGCAGCCATTTTCGCCCTGGGTGTCGAGCTCGAAAAAATGGCCACGGGCTTAGCCGAGAATACCTTCGCCTATTTTAAGGGACGTTCGGGCGTAATTACCGACAAAGAGCAAGCCGTTCTGTTTAAGGCCGAAGCCTTCGCCGCTTCCTGCCGCCTCTTCTTGAGGTTGACCGAAGAACGTTCTAATTATTTTGTTCCCTCCTACCTGCGGACAAACCTTTTCCAGGCATTTGTTTATCTTTCGCGTTCGTTCTCCGAGCTGGAAGCAGAAATGAGGCGGGCAGGCGTCATGCCTTATCTGCTGGCTGATTGTCGTCGCCAGCTCGAGCGAATCGACCGGGAGTTTGCTTCCTGGCCGGCTGAAGACAACTTAGCCTATCTTCATCAGAAGTATGTTAAGGCGGCTGATGAAACTGTCTATATGATTGAGCGCCGCGGCCCGGGAACTTATGTTAAACACGCCTTCAAGAACCTCGAAAGCCTTTATCGCTTCAATTATAACCTTAAGCGAGGCAAGGACCCATGGAAATACGTAGCGGTTGTCTCGGAGGATGTCCTCCAAGGCATTCCTGAGGGAGAGAGAGTCGAGTTGAATTTTGAAGGCTGCTTGGTGATGGAACTCGGCTCAGGACCAAACCGGCCTGTTTA
>JBBIRF010000011.1:0-60437 GCA_037441905.1 Candidatus Aminicenantota bacterium | reverse complement strand
GGAAAAAAAGACCGTTAACTTCTCCTGCGGTTTTACAACGGCTCGGAGGATGGTCTAAGGTAATGGAGATTCCAGCTGAAGTTCTCCGCGGTTATCCCGAGGGAGACCCGGTTAATAATTAATTAAACCTTGAAATCTCTCGAATCTAACTAAAGTCGAATCATTATTTATTAGGGGCTCTTCTTTCTCGCGGAAAGATAAAAACATCTTTTTGGCGGCTTCGGGGGATTAACTTAACCGATTCTTGGTATGTTTTTAAACCTTCGCGGCTCGATTTCTCGTGGTTTCAAGATTCCAGCGTGAGAGGTGCGGGCTGTTGTCAGCAAAAGGGGGGTTGATGATGGGAACCAAAAAGGTGGGGGCTTTCTCCAGCCCGCGCGAGAAAGCCGATACTAATATAATATAGAATATAGCGTTTGTAAAGGGGTTGTTTTAAAAAATTTTTAGCTTGCTTTGGGCTTTGATTTATTCGAGAATAAACCTGCCTCTGGAGGGTAAGCATGGAAGAAAAAAAGATAGATATCAAAGTGGACGAAAATGTTGCCCTGGGGCAATATTCTAACCTGGCGGCCATCCGTCACTCGCGGGAGGAGTTCATTTTTGATTTTGCCTTCATTTTCCCCGACGGGCCTGTGGGCAAACTCGTCGCCCGGCTGATTCTCAGTCCGGCCCATGCCAAACGGTTTATGGAGGCGCTGGAGGCTAATATTCAGCGTTACGAGACCGAGTACGGCCCGATTACCCCGGCTGATGTTCCGCCGCCCGTAGGTTTTGTCCATTAATCGAAGGAGGAAGAAATGGCTGTGTTTTCTACGGAAGAGGAGGTCCGGTCTTTTTTTATCCATTTTCTGGCAAAGGTTGGTTCTCATCCCGAAGCTGGCCCGGCTTTGCGGCATTCTGGCCTGGTGCTTCTCTTTCGGTTAACCGAACCCCGGGTTTCGCTTACAGTCGACACCCGGTCTTTTCAGGCCCCCGGAGACCGGAGCCCTGCCTATTCCTGGGAAGAAAAAGAGGCGGACTTGACGCTTGAGATGACAGCGGCGGCCCTGGATGAACTCTGGTCTGGCCGGAAAGATTTCTTCAGCGCGATTCTTTCAGGGAAGCTAAAGCTAATGGGCAACATGGGAAAAGCTTCCCGCTTGGTTCCGGTTTTAAAATTAATCCCACCGCTTTATTCCGAAACCCTCGCCGATTTAGGGATAAGCCCCAAGTAGCCGTAGCCTGAGTGTTCTCGAAGAGAAAGCTCAGAGGCTGAGGCGCCTTCTTTACTTCTTGGTCTAGAAGAGGCTTCGCCTTGCTTGATCGGCCAAGGCTCAACCGGTTTAAGGTTTAAAAGGTTTAAATAGAAACTTAGAGGAGCAAGTTTATATCCGCGGGGCCGCCATCCCGACCCAGAAAAGAATTAAAAATAACAATCGGATAATGAATTAAAATGAATTAAATTATAGAATCAAATATCTCGCTAAAAAAATTCATCCCGTTCCCTCAGCCACTGAAATTTTGAACGGTTGGTTTTCGTTTCCAAAATTAGGGATGAAATTGAGGATTTTTCTTGACATAGACGCTCTTTTCTTATATTTACTTCAGCAAGACTGGAAAGATAACCTTTTCAGTCCAGAGGGCCGCGAGGTCAAACCATCCGAAAGGAGGCTGGAGTGAAAAAAATTTTTAGCGGCGCCGGGATTTTATTAATTTTATTAATCTCAGGCTTTGGGGTTCAGCCTCTCTTAGCAGCCGGATTCTTGATTTATGAACACGGGGCTGCGGCCATGGCCTTAGCTGGAGCTTTTGTGGCTGTCGCCAACAACCCTTCGGCTGTTTTTCATAACCCGGCTGGTTTAGCCTTCCTGTCCGGGACTCAAGTTTCTCTCGGGACAACGCTGATTATTCCCAAAGGCTCCTTAGAGTTGCCTAAATTTCCTGACCCTCGGTTTAAGACAGTCGACCAGGCCAGCCAGGTTTTTTATCCCTCGACGTTTTATTTTAGCCAAAAAGTGGGAGAAAAAGTGTCGGTTGGGTTCGGGTTCTTCAGCCCTTATGGTCTGGGAACAGAGTGGCCTAAGGATTATCCTTTGCGTTATATTGCCGTCAAGGATGATTTAAAGACTTTTTTCTTCAACCCGGCTGTGGCCGTCGAAGTCAGCCAGAACTTCGCCATCGGTTTGGGTTTCTCCTATGTTCATTCAACTCTTAGCTTTGACCTTGTTCAATTGGCCGACCTTTCGTTTATCAACCCTCTCTTTGGGTCTTATGACGTCCCGGTAAACCTCAAAGCCAGCGGCAACGGCTACGGGTTCAACGCAGGTGCTCTCTACCGTGGGGAAAGGGTCTCCCTGGGAGTCAACTGGCGCAGCGGTTTCAAGGTCGATTATGAAGGCGACCTAACCCTCGACTGGTCTAACGCTCCGAGCTTGGTCCAACCTTTGCTGCCTAAGGCTGGTACAGCCTCGACGAGTTTTAATTACCCCCACATTCTCGGTTTTGGCCTGGCCATAACTCCCTCGGCCAACTTTCTGCTGAGCGCTGACCTCCATTATGTTCTCTGGAGTTCCTATGACGAGTTTACGGTCAAGGTTGATGTACCGAATTTTGCGGATAAGCATGTCGAGGAAAACTGGAAGGATGCTCTTACGCTTCGCGGCGGGGTTGAATTCAGACCGACAGAAAAACTGGCTCTCCGGGCCGGCTTTCTTTATGACCAGACACCCCAACCCGTCGAGACAATGGACCCGATTCTTCCGGATGCCAATCGAGTCGCCTTTACCGGCGGTTTTGGGTTAAAAACAGGTCATCTTGTCCTTGATTTTGGCTATCAGTATGAAATTTTTTCCGACCGAACGAGCCCTAACCGGTCGATTTATCCATTCGGGCTGGGTGAGGGAACCTACAAGACCAAGGCTCAGCTCATCGGGCTAAGCCTGACTTTTGTCTTTTAGTGGAAACTAAGATTACGGAGGTATAACTATGGCCTTTGAATTCAAAAACTCGAAGGGAATTTCTTACTATCTTCATTCCCGTGTTGTCGACCTCAAGGGAGGCAGGAAGCAGACGATTTATTATTTCGCCCGGGAAGTAAGACCAGGCGCTCTGGAGTCGTTGCCAGAAGGGTATAAAGTTGTGGAAACCCCCAAGACGGGTATGCCCATTCTGAAAAAGGCCTGAATTTTTTCCCGTTTACTAAGATCAGGTTCTCCCCGTGGTAAAGGGGAGAAAAAAGAAAGATAATTAAGTTTCTATAACCCTTTAATTTATTTTCAGCTCCAAACTGGGTTGACTGATGGGGGAGAAAAAAGAGCGGCTTATTCACGGCCGGGCTCCCCTAAGGATTAACGACATCGGAGGCTGGACCGATACCTGGTTTGCCGGCCGGGGAAGGGTACTGAACCTGGCTGTCGGTCCGCCCGTCGAAATCCAGATAAAGGCCAGAAAAGAGCCAGCCAAGAATAAAAAAAGAGTCACGCTGATTGCTGAAAATTACGGAGAGCGGTTTTCTTTTGACCCGGAAAACCCGTCCTCCAGCCCACACCCTCTCCTCCAACAGGCGGTGAGCCTGGCAGGAGTTCCCGAAGGGCTCAGTTTGGAGGTCAGTCTTTTTTCGCCCGTCCCTCCCGGGATTTCGGTCGGGACCTCAGCTGCCGTTACGGTGGCTGTGATTGGTGCTTTGAGCTATCTAAAAGGCGAGATACTCCCACCCAAAAAGTTAGCCTCCTTAGCTCAGAAGGTAGAGACCGAGAGGCTCAAGCAACAGTGCGGCATCCAGGACCAGCTCTGTGCTGCCTTTGGCGGTCCTCTCTTTATCCAGATGGAAAAGTACCCTCAGAGTCGAGTGAAGAAGCTCTGGCTCCATCCAGACATCCAGGCTGAGCTCAACCGGCGGTTAGCCCTTATTTATCTTGGCCGGCCGCACCTATCTACTTCCCTCCACGAAACGATCATCAGGCGGCTGGAAAGAAAAGAAGCCTCCTTTCGACCTTTAAGGCAAATGGCCAGGCTGGTCGAAGAGGCCAGGGAAGCCCTCGTGAAGGGCGACCTTGAAGCTTACGGAAAGATTATGGTCGAGAACAACGAATGGCAGCGCCGTTTGGGGGCAGATTTGATTCCAGCCGAAGCAGACGAGGTTATTTCCGTCGCCAAACAATACCGGGCTTCGGGCTGGAAGGTAAACGGAGCCGGCGGGCCCGGGGGTTCTTTGACTATTCTCGGGGCGGCGGATGACAGCCTCCGGCGCCAGATGTTGAGCGCAATTAAAAAACTTGGCCGGGGGATAACTCCGCTTCCCATTTACCTTTCCACCGAGGGTTTCCTCGCCTGGGAAACATCTTAAGCCCGCCGCCTTCCAGAATCGCCGGTTTTTGCAGTTTTCCGAGTGCAAAGGAAATTCATGGTTCTGTCGTCTAAATAAGTGAAAGCAATGAAAAGGAGGCTTTCAATGAGAACAAAAATGATGGTAGTCGCTGCCGTGATTATGTTTCTGGCAGCCTCGCTAACGGTCGTATCAGCTCAACCGATGCGCCGGGCTGGATGGGCTCATCCCGGAATGGCCCCGGCCGAAAGATTAGCCGCGTTTCTTAACCTGACAGAAGAGCAGAAGACTAAGCTCGAGGCTCTCCGGAAATCCCATCAGGAAGAGATGAAGGGGTTCCGGGATAAAGTTCAGAGTTTACAGAAACAGCTGCGAGAGGCAAGACAGGACCCCAAGTCTGACCCGAAGAAGGTTGATTCCTTGATCGACGAGATTTTCAAGCTGCGAGCGGCTCAAATGAAGGCTCAGGTGAAGCATCAGGGGGAAGTGGAGAAAATCTTGACCAAAGAGCAGAAGGAAAAGCTCGACCAGGCACGCCAAAGAATGAGACCGCTTGCCCCGGGAATGATGGGATTAGGCATGCGTAGGTTCGCTCCTCAGTTCATCGGTCCGTGGTGGCCGGGCGGTCGGTTGATGGCCCATCCAAGGTTCCCGATGCGCGGGAGATGGCTTCCCCGCTGGTGGCGCTAAGGTTAGGTGTCAAACGGAGGGGAGGCAGTTGCCTCCCCTTTTTTTTTAATTCATTTGGCCTGAAGGAATCCCTCACCGCCCGCAAAATATTTTAGTGTTAACCTCGTTGTTGAAATAATAATTAACCAGGAAAAGCTCAGAAGAAGAAAAGAAGGGCAAGTCGCCCGCGGTCAAACTTTGAGGTGAAGTAAGATTTCTTTAATAACTTGCAATCAACAACCAGGATGCCTGCTTATAACGGCCCAGGTGAGGACATCTTAAAGCTTTACCCCTTCGCCTTAAACCAGAGTATTCGTCCTCCCACCATAGCTGGCCCTGCCTGACGAATTATGGTGGATAAAGTTTTTCATAAATGTCCTTATTAAAGGACAGTTGGCCTTTTTAGGCTGAAAGCCGGACGAAAAAAGGCAGAACCCTCCCCTGAGAGCCTATCTTTAAATTGGCACGGGTTTTGCTGTATTATTTAGCGGAGGAAGGCGATGAGAAAAGAAAGATTAACGGCTTTCGGTAGTTTCATCATTGCTATGATTTTATTGACTCCCTTATTAGCTTCGCAGGAAGGTTATTATCCTTACCAATTTGGGCGCGTGAAATACGTCCAGGGAGATGTCCTCCTCCAGAAAGCTGAAGGAGAAGAGGAAGCCGCTGAGGTTAATTTTGTCGTGGCCGAGGGAAATATCCTGGCGACCAGGGAAGGTCGGGCTGAAGTCAGCCTTGGCCGGGGTAATGAGCTCCGAATCGACCGCTGGAGCCGGGTCGAGTTCAGCCGTTTTCCTCAGAAGGAAAGGGATAAAACAAGCCTTCGGGTGCTCGAGGGCTCGGTTTATCTGCGCCTTCGGAACCTCGACGGGGAAAAAGGTTATGAAGTGCACACGGCCGATGCCTCATGTTATATCCTGGAAGAAGGCCTTTATCGATTTGACGTTACCTCGAGTGAGACCGAGTTTTCCGCCCTCGAAGGAGCGGCTGAAGTTGCCGGTGACGAGAGGTCTGAAGTTCTGGAAAGGGGAGAAAGGCTCGTAGCTTCAGGGGGCGACCTCGGACCTAAGATGCGGACGGCTTTAGAGCGAGATTCTTTTGCTGATTGGAACGAGGAGCGCGATGCGCAGGATGCCCGTGCTTCTTCCCGTTATCTTCCGAGCGAGCTGGCCGAATACGAGCCGGAGCTCGAAACCAACGGCCGCTGGGTCTATGAGAGACCATGGGGTTATGTCTGGGTCCCTTATGTCATTTATACTGACTGGCGGCCTTATTATTATGGACGCTGGGTCTGGTATCCCGTCCTGGGTTGGACCTGGGTTCCTTACGAACCATGGGGTTGGTGTGTGTTCCATTTTGGCCGTTGGCACTGGCGCTTTGGCCTTGGCTGGTACTGGATCCCGACTACTTATTGGGGACCAGCCTGGGTTCATTGGTGGTCGGCGTATGATTATCTGGGTTGGGTACCTCTTAGCTATTATAATCGGCCTGTGGTGATAATTAATAATTATTTTTACGACCGGTTTTATGATTCAACCTATCCAGTATATTCCCGGGCTCTGACCGTAATCCGAAAAGACCAACTTCAGGCGCCACGGGTGCATGAAGTCGCCCTGCGCCAAACAGACGTCATCCGGCTGGGAGAGTTGAGCCTCCGGCCGGTTCGGGCAGAAGAGCTTCATACCCTCGTCAAGCCAGAAAGTTTACGAGCTTTGCCGGCTAACCCCTCTGTTTCCCGCGAAAGGATAAGTTCCAGTTCGGCTTCTGGCGCCTCTCAAGAGAGAATTATTCGGGGGGAGACCATAAAGTCAGGTTCGCAAGGCGGCGGAGTAGGTGTTACTCCCCAGAAGCGGGTTAACCAGGGAGGCGGCGAATCGATTGTCAGACCGGCAAGAACCCGGGTTGAGCCTGGGAGGATTTCTTCGACCAATGAAACGCGACACCAGGGTATGGCCGTCGAAAGGAACCGTGTGTCGCCGACTGAAAGAAGAATCAGGGAAGATGGCGCCTCTTCAGGGGTTAGAGTCAACCCCTTGACGGTAAAACCTCAGAACCAGGGCAGTCAAAGTTCATCCTCGTCCCGGTCCATCCGGAAAAAAGATGAAGACGAAAGCCCTCGGCCGAGCCGGCTCCCATCTTCTTCCTTTTCGTCTTCAGGAAGAGTCTCCCGCGAGGAATTTAGTCCCAACCAATCCGGAAGGACCACCCCTACTAGTTACTTACGCTCGAAGCTGGCTCAACGGGTGTATCCTTCGCGGGGGGCGAGCGTTTCAGAGTCTCGGTCGACCTCAGGCTTGAATTCCTCAGGGACATCTTCCTGGCGGCTTCCCTCGGTAACTCGGGTCCCTTCGGTCACCGTCCCGCGAATTTCTTCGCCCTCGTCTTCTTCCGGAAGCAGGAGTTTTTCCTCACCCCGGATAAGCTCGCCCGGAGCTGTGGCTCGTCCGTCGACTAACCCCTCTTCGGGAAAGGTGATCAAGAAAAAATAAGAAAGCCGGCAACTTTTTTTCCTGTTTGGCCTGTTCAAACTTAAGAGGCCTCTTTGAGCCAGAGCGGGCAATCGCTTAGCGAAGAAAAAGCGGCGATAGCGACACTTCCTTACCGCTTATAACGGCTGCTTTCCTTCAGAATTTTTTGCTTTACTTTTTTTCTATCTAATGGTATAAGTATTCATCCTTTTGGCAGAGGCATGGTTTGGCCGAAGAGAGATTTTGCCAGAAGAAACCAGGCCTCTTTCATTGTTCTTTGATTCAGATTGGGAGGTAAAAGCGATGAATTTGACCAACCCGGTAGAAGCCAGCCGAAAAGGGCAGAAGAAGACTTTAAGGGGCAATGCGTTTTTTGCCGTTGCAGTTTTAAGCATTTTGAGCCTGGTCTTTTTCGCTTGTCAGCAACCTCAAACGCCTCAGGAAGAGGCGGCAGCCCCCCAGCTTAACGAGTTTACAGGCAAGGTTAAAACGGCCTGGGGTAAATACCTCTATCTTCCCGCAGCCCAAGGGTTTGACATTCTGGTTGAAGGGAACCTGGAATCGGGGACGCTCGCCGACCTCGTAGATAAAGAGATAAGAGTTCGCGGGAACATGATGCAAGGGGAGCCATCCCTGTTTATCGCCGATACCATTGAAATCAAAGAAGGGGAGAGCCAATGGCGGACTATTTTCACCCGAACCGCTGAGCCCCAGTTAACTGATTTCTTCCATCCCGCCGACCGAGATGGTTATCCAGAGTTGAAAATTACCAATGTTAACAAGCCTGAAGAGTGGGAGGGGAAAGGTAAAGGAAAGGTTTATGGCCAGCTGGTTATGGGCGAAGGAAAAGAAGGAGCCAAAATAACCATTTTTGACGCTAAGGGGAAAGAATTGGCCAAGATTATTGTCGATAATATTACGGATTATGCTCTCTATTACACCAAAAAACTCCGGCTTTATGATAAGTTCTGGTTCTACCTTAACATAAAGGGAACAGTTGACCGGCCGACACGGCTGAAAACAAGAGAGATTTTCCACGCGGACGTAGTTTTTGCCGGTATTTATTAAGCCTCAAGCCAGACTGTCGGTAGCTCTCTATTTAAACTGTTAATTTCAATTATTAAGCTAATTTGTTGGGGGTAAATTAATTTCTTTTCTCTTTAGCGACATCGCTCATTAAGATTCGAGCGCGGAAGCTACCATCTGGTGTAATTCTTCTAATCCCCCGATTATATCTTTTCCCAGGTCAAGCCTGATTATTTTCCGGTTTAAAGAAAGAAGCGTCTCGTAATCGGCTCTTGCCTGAGCTTCTTTTAATTGACCAAAACTCAACCAGCCTGCCTCTCCTGGAGGAAAGTCAGGAATCATAAAGTCATCCGCATCTTCGGCCACCAGTTGCCAGAAGAACCCAAGGCCTTTATCTCCCTTATGAAGCTGGCCGGTCGAATGAAGGTAACGTGGGCCCCAGCCCAGAGTAACTGGACGGCGGACGCCGCGCACCAGCATTTTTTTTAGTTCAATCAGTCGGGCTTGGATTTCTTTCTCCGGCGCCAGAAAGCTCAGGAGGGCTAAATAAGAAGCGCTTCTCGCTTGTTCCGTGGATAAACTTAAGGCTTCAGCCATGGTGGTTGGCGGCTGAAAACCGAAAAGTTTTATTTTCTCGGATGCAACGCCGCCCCGAAGCAGTGGCAAGCTTCCTTCTTTTTTTATCTTTTCCAGAATCTCGCGGGTTCTCACCTTGGTTTTTTCAACATCAGGCTGGTCGAAGGGATTAATTTTTAAGAAAGAGCTGGCCAGGGCTACAGCCCATTCCCAGAGATAAAACATCGCGCCGATTTCAGCCTCAGGACGGCATGAAAGAAAAATGGCCGGGGTTTTTGCGTCCATAGTCTTATTTTTGATAATTTCCGAGACGAAGCTCGAAGAGCCTATCCCAATTAAACAAACATCCGGCAGGTTAACGAGGTCAAGGAGTTCTTCCTCCCCCACGACCGGAACGAGGCCTCTTTTCTCTTTTCCCGTGCTTTCAGCGATTAGCTGCTCCAGCCAATCACCCAAGCGACTGAGGCCTGGGTCGACCCAGACAAGCAGTTTGTCCCTTCCTGAGGCCCCGGCTGCCGCCAGGAAGGCTGCGAGCCAGGCTCCCGGGTTATTCTCCAGCGTTTCTTCCTGGCACAAAACCATCATCTTGCGGGCTGAAGCGAGCAACTCAGAGATATCCGCGCCCAGGAGGGAAGCCGGGACAAGGCCAAACGGAGAAATGGCAGAAAAACGGCCGCCGATTTCGGGCTCAGAGAGCCAGACCCGTCGGAAACTCGAGCCCTCCGCAAGGGCTTGAAGCGGCGTTCCCGGGTCGGTAATGGCGACAAAATGGGAGCCGGCAGTTTCAGGGCCAATTTCCGCCCGCGCGCAGTACCAGAAATAATGAAAAAGAGCCTGGGTTTCAGTCGTGGTGCCTGATTTGGAAGAGACAAGATAAAGGGTTTTGGCCGGGGGGCAAAGGTCGGCCATGGTTTTAACCGCCCGGGGGACGGTGGAATCTAAAACGCGGAAATGGCCGCTCGAGGAAATCGGGCTGAAGACCTGGCTCAGAACTTCGGCCGCCAGGCTTGACCCGCCGATTCCCAGGAGGAGGACCTTCTCGAACCCGCTATTAACCACCTCCTGGGCGAAACGAGTCATTTCGGGAGAAAAAGCGGACATTTTTTCGGGAGCATCCAGCCAGCCAAGCCGGTTGAGGACTTCCTCGGGCGAAGGCTTCCAGAGAGTCCAGTCTTTTTCCCAAAGACGGGAAATTAACCTTGACCGGTTAATCTCCTCAAGAAAGCGCGTTAGAAACTCGTCTTTTTCAGGATAGATGGCCACAACAGGCCAGGGGTAAGACAGATTGTTTTTCATTAAGCCTAATCTTCCTGGAGTTTAATTTTTAAGTCAAGCGCGGCGATTTTAGGCGGCCAAGAAATTATTCAGCGGACCGGCTTCAGCAGATGAGGAAGAAAAATCCAGACCTTAGCCGCCGGCCAAAGAGTCTTTCGGTTTATTCTCTTTTAGGGGTCTGGTCAATCCGCATAAGAGGAAGAAGACATGACAGCATTGACCTCTTCGGTCGTTTAGATTCTTGTCCCCTTTCTTTAAACAATCTTTCTAACCTTCCGAGCAGAAGCTTTGAGTAAAAGAATTGCCGCCAGCGAGGTGGTTGTGGTAAAAAATCATCGAAGAGGAGGTAGGCCTGATGAGACAGAAAAAGGCTATTCTTAGGTTGCTTATTGTTTCTGTCACCTGTTTTTTTGCTAATTACTTAGTTTTATTGGGTTCGTCTCAAGAAGCTTCTAAATTAACCGGAGACTGGCAGGTTGTTGTCGAGGCCGAAGGGCAGTACTTTTACCTCAGTTTGACCTTGAAGGAGGTCGAGGGCAAGCTTGAAGGGACAATCTCGGAGGCGAGCGGTTTTTTTAAAGACGTGGCCCTGACCAACATCAAGCTCGAGGCCGACTCGCTCCATTTTGAATTCACGGCGCCGACGCCGCCCGACGGCCTGGCGCGCCAGGTTGTGGCCGATTTAAAAATAACGGCTGATTACGAAAAAATGGAAGGGTCTCTTTATGTCCCCGACCTCGGTGTTGTTTCCAGGGCCACAGTCACCCGCCAGAAATCCTGACCCGGGATTTTTCAAGTTCAGCCTATTTTGAAGAGTTTCCGGTAGGCTTAGCCGACATGAGGCAACCTGATAAATTGGCCTGATAAACGAAAGGCTTTTAACCAGAGATTAAACCTTGAGCTGGCGGAGTCAAACCCAGAGAAGATAAAAGTCATCCGGACATTGGAATAAGGCGGCGCGTAAAGTCTGAGTTTTTGATTTTTATCGGCAAAAAAAATATCATTCTTTTTGATGGCCGGGTTCGAGGCAAGGGGTGATGGCGCAGGCCCTTCGTTCCGTTTTTCAGGGAGAAAGAAAAACCTGGTTATCGCCCTTCACGACGTAACGCCTGTTTTCTTCCGTCAAATAAAACAGATTGCCGAGCGTCTTGCCCAGACCGGCGTGACCTCATTTGTCCTCAAGGTAATTCCTAATTTTAACGGAAAAGCTGACATCAGGGATGATAAAGCTTTCCTCTCCTGGTTACAAAACCAGCAGAATTCGGGGTGCGAAATCGTCCTCCACGGCTGGGCTCACTGCCGGCCGCGGGAGAAACTCTCGGCGGCATGGCCCTGGTCGCGTTCGCTTGGCCGGGGCGAAGATGAATTCGCTCGCCTGAGCTCGGGTGAAATCAAACGAAGGGTTCAAGCCGGACTCGAGATTTTTCGGCAGGCAGGGCTACAGACAGTCGGGTTTACAGCGCCCACCTGGCGCCTGGCGCCTCAGGGCGTCGAGGTTTTAAGAGAAGCGGGTTTTCTTTATCTGACCGGCTGGGGCTGGCTGATTGACCTCAAGAAGCAAAGGCGTTTTTTTTCGCCTGCTTTCGGCCATCAGGGAATTAGCCCTTTTTTTGAAACCCTGATGAGCTTAGGTAACAGGCTTGGGGCTTCTATGGCCTTTCGTTTTCTTCCGTTAATCCGGGTGGTCTTCCATCCCCGCCGGGCAGACCATCCCAACTTCAGAAATTCGCTCGAGCTGGTGGCCCGTCTTCTTCCGGAAGTCGAAGTAACAACTTATTTTCGTTTCCTGAGTCAAAAATGAAACCTAAAATTTCGGTGGTCATCCCGGCTTACAACGAAGAGAAGTATCTTTTAAAGGCTCTGATTTCGGTAAAAAATCAGACATATGACCCTAAACTGATGGAATTGATCGTGGTTAACAATGCTTCCACTGACCGGACAGTCGAAGTGGTTAAAGATTTTGTTCGTGCTAACGAAACTCCTTTGCGGTTGATTTTGGCCGAAGAAAAGGTATTAGGGGTTTCCCGGGCGAAAAACAAGGGAGCTTCTTTGGCCACGAGCGATGTGCTTCTCTTCCTGGATGCTGACTCCGAGATGAGCCCTAACCTGGCTGCGGTTGTGGCCGATTATTATGCTCGCGGGTTTAAGATGGGGATAATCCGCCTTGAGCCTCAGTCTACGGAGTGGTTACCGCGATATTTTTTCAAGCTGATTGAGTTTGGCAAGAGGGTTTTCCGGATTGCGGCCCAGATGGGCTACTGCGACCGCAAACTTTTCTGGGAAGAAGGCGGGTTTAACCCCGAGCTCAGGCTGTCAGAAGACCTCGAGCTCTTCACCCGGCTGAAGCGAAGGCTTTGGCGGGAAAACCGCGATTTCAGTTATGTCAGTCAAGCCTGGATTCGAACTTCTACCCGACGCATGGATTATTTCCCCTGGAAAAGCGGCTATCTCCTCATCTTTTTCCAATGGCTGCTGAGTTTCTTAGGCCTTGGCCGGAACCATTACCAGGCTTACCGCTGATTTCCAGGGGATTACCCCCACCAGGCTCAATTTTTTCCAAGCCTCCGGGTTTTTCTCGGGTTGTTTTTTAGGCCACCGAGATATTTTTTTTCGTGGTTTTTCGAGGTGGCTAATTAGAGGCTAAAGGAGAGGTGTTTACTGGAGCGACCGACAAGCTAAGTTTAACCCGCGAATTCTTATAGTTTTAGAAAAAGAAAAACTTGCCTTCTTGCAAAAAACCTTTTTATTCCCGAGGTATTTCCTTTAAGGTTTATTCTTGGAGTCGCGGGTGGCGAAGATGGAAATCGGTCGCTTGCTGGAAGGCTCGAGCGACTCTCAAAGCCTTATCTTCAGCAAACAATCGTCCGATAAAAGAAATGCTCGTCGGCCGGCCTTTTTCGTCAAACCCGCTGGGAACCACGACTGCCGGGTGGCCGGTGAGGTTAGTCAGCAGGAGGTTAGAACCACCGAAAGAAGGCGCCACGTAGACGTCGAGACCCTTCAGCCTCGCCTCCATCTCTTTCATCAGCAGCCAGCGAATCCGGTTAGCCTGGATGTATTCAACGGCAGAAATCAACCTGGCCTGCCGGAAGACATTCGGCCAGGCATTCCTTGTTTGCCTGACCAGAAGCTCGTCGCGACCGCTTCGCGTGAGCTCGTCAAAAGCCGCGGCGGCCTCAACGTTGAGGATAAAGGACAGGGAATCCACGGGCAAGTCCGAGGGAAGCTCGAAGGGGATGAGTTCAACGCCAAGCTTTCTTAATACCTCCAAGGCGTCAAGGTCGTTTTTCTTGTTCCGGTAATCCCTTTCAAACTCTTTCTTGAGATAGCCGACCCGGATGGATTTCAAATCCGCGTCCGGGTCCCAGTTGAAGGGAAGGTCGACGCAGGTAAGGTCTTTACCATCAGGGCCCAAAATTGCCTGGAAGACGAGAGCGCAGTCATCGACTGACCGGCCGATTGGACCTATCTTGTCCATGGTCCAGCTGAGAGCCATGGCTCCGGCGCGGCTCACCCGGCCAAAGGTGGGTCTTAATCCCGTAACTCCGCAGCGGGTCGAAGGCGAAACTATCGACCCCCAGGTTTCACTCCCGATGGCAAAGCCGATAAGGCCTGCGGCGGTAGCCGCGGCCGACCCGGCTGAAGACCCACTCGACCCCTGCTCATAATCCCAGGGGTTACGCGTGCGACCGCCGAACCAAACGTCTCCCCAGGCGAGCTCGCCCAGGGTAAGCTTGGCGACCAGGACCGCGCCTGCCGCCTCGAGTTTTTTGATTACCGTGGCGTCTTCATCCGGAGTCTGGTCTTTGTAGGGAGCGGCTCCCCAGGTTGTCTTGATTCCCTTGGTGGCCAGAAGGTCTTTGGCTCCGTAGGGAATCCCGTGGAGCGGACCTCGATAGAGTCCGAGGGCAATTTCTTCATCGGCTTTCTTCGCTTGTGCCCTGGCGAGGTCTTCGGTAAGGGTCACCACGCATTCGAGTTTAGGCCCGTATTTCTTGAGGCGGTTAAGGTACATCTCGGTTAGCTCGGTCGAGGTGACTTTACGAGTTCGGATGAGTTCGGACAGATGAGTAACAGGATAGAACGCTAAATCTTCTAAGTTCGCGGGTCTTTCGAGCGGAGTTGAGGAGACAGTCGAGGGAGAGACCACTTTCTCGGCCTGGGGCGTCGTTTGAGGCAGAGAATCTTTGGAGGTCAAGGGGTTAAATTGAAAGGCGGGCGGAATGCTGTTAGGCAGGTTGACCTTCCGCAGCTCCTGGTAGATGCGCCGGTGGCCCCTGACATCGGGTAACATCAGTTTTTCTTCTTTAAGCGTGAAATCCAGGCCAATGATTTTTTCCGCCGAAGCAATATCCTGAAGCTCCACGTTTTTCCCTTTGATGAGATAGAGGGCGAACGCTCCGCCGACGGTCAAAGCTATGCTTGCGGCCACAACAACAATCGGCCAGAGATTCTTAACATTTTTTTTCGTGCTGGTGGAGTTCATTTTTACCTCCTTAAACCTGGTTACAAACCCATGCCATCGATTTTACGATAATCTGGTTTAAGAAAAAATATAAAAAAGATGCTAAGACCAGGTCAATCAGGCTGGCGAAGTTCCTAAGAAGTCAATCCTCTAACTCCAAGCAGCGGGATGAACTACTTCTCTTATGAGTAGACCTAAACTTCTGTGCCTGGAGAAAAGTTTGAAAATGGCGGGGTCTCGGAGGAGACGAGCCAAATAGCGCCTCCGGGTTGTCTTCTTCAAGTTGCATCCGGGCCGTGATTCGGATATTATCGAGGGAAAATTCGCTGAATGCTGAAGCTGATTCAAGGCGGAATTATATGACCGGGCCGCAGCCGGAAGCTGGAGGAAATTAAAGAATAATGAAAGAGAATGAAAGAGGTGGGACATGAATCAACAGCCTCAAGCGGAGGTTGCCGTTTACCGGCTTCGCTGGTGGGTTCTGGTTTTAATGGGCTGGGTTATTTTCGGCGCCTATTATGCTTATGATGCCGTTAGCCCTATCGCCGATTTCATCATGCGGGATATGGGGCTCAGTCGAGCTCAATACGGATTACTTTTTAGTTTTTATTACCTGCCTAATTTTGTTATGGTCCTGGTCGGCGGCATCCTGCTCGACCGCATCGGCATCAGGAAAGCTGGCGGGCTGTTTGTTTCCCTGTGCGCCCTGGGCGTTTTGTTGACCGCGGCGGCCTCCGGCCGGAGCTTTCCGGTGATGCTGGCCGGACGGCTGGTTTACGGGCTTGGCTCTGAATCTCTTATCATCACCCAGAATAAGATTCTGTCAAAATGGTTTCGCGGCAAAGAGCTTGCTTTAGCTTTTGGTCTTAACCTCACCGTTGCCCGGCTGGGAACCTTTGCGGCTCTTAACACCGCTGCCCGTATCCAGGCTTTATCCGGTTCCTGGAAACTGGCCATCTGGGTTTCAGCTATCATCATGTTCCTTTCCCTGGCGCTTTTCTTTATCTATTCGGGCATAGATAGGTCGAAGGAAAAGTACTTTCCGAAGGCGGCGGTGGTTACGGCTGAGGACAAAATTAATTTTGCCGACGTGTTTTCTTTCCGGCCTTCTTTCTGGTTTGTTTCTCTCCTTTGCATGACTTTTTATTCGGCCGTTTTTCCTTTTACGGCCTTTTCGACAGTGTTTCTCCAGTCAAAATTCGGGTTTTCGGCGGTTAAAGGCGGGTTTTATACCTCGCTGGTTATTACCGGGACGATGTTTTTTACGCCGCTTTTTGGGTTTATGGTCGACCGGTTTGGCCGCCGGGCGACGATGATGATGCTGGGGTCGTTGCTTCTTGTCCCGGTACATCTGTCTTTAGCCTTGACTCATTTCTCTCCCGTAGTGGCAATGATTGTCCTGGGCGTGGCCTTCAGCTTAGTTCCAGCCGCCATGTGGCCAGCCATTCCGATCATGGTGGAGGAGAAACGACTTGGAACAGCTTTTGGCCTGATGACTCTAATTCAGAACGTTGGTTTGACGATTTTCAACTGGCTGGCCGGCAAAATCACCGACCTTTCGGCGGGCAACTACCAGAATACTATAATCATGTTTGCCCTGCTCGGCGGGCTGGGGTTTGGGTTTGCTCTTCTTCTCCGGCAGGCGGCAGCCAAAGAAGGCAGCCGGATTGAACTTCCCACCTCCGAGGCTCAGGCGTAAACAGCTTGACTTCCTCAAGAAAGTTCAGCTTCTCAGGAGGCGGATTGTTTTCTATAAAAGTGGTAAAATCTAAAAACTAAGGTTTCATCTTCGGGGATAAGAAAATTGTTTTTTGTCCAAAAGATAAATATATTAGCTTTAGTCCGTGGCGGTGTTTAAGATTAAGATTTAAATTAAGGTTAAGATACGGGTAAAATTTCAGGATGGAGCCAACGAAAACGCTTGTTTTCTGGAGGGAAAAGCTTGGCGGACCCCAGGCAGGGCTCAAGACGTAGCGCGCTGATTTTGTTAATCATTTTCGTTTCGATTTATACGGCGACGAACCTCTTATGGGTTTTCTGGGATACGTTGCCGCCGCCGTTTGACCAGTCTGCCCATGCTCTGGGGGTATTGAAGTATCACCGGCTTTTTTCCCGGCCGATGAGTCTTTCCGGGACGAAACTCCTCAGAGCGACGCGGTATTGGCCTCCCTTCTTTTATATCTGCGGCGCTTTCGTCACGCAGGTTGTGGGTTTTTCTCCTGACGCTATCGTCCTGACTAATTTTCTTTTCTTAATCCTTCTGGTTTTTGTTCTCTTTAAGTTAGGCGAAAGCCTTTTTAACCCCGAAACAGGGCTTTTTCTTGTTTTTCTTACGATGTTAGCGCCGCTGGTGTACGCGCTCCTGCGCGACGGTCTGATTGATTTTTCGCTGTTGACCATGGTCAGCCTTGTCCAGTATCTGTTGCTTATTAAGCTTAATCAAAAAGGCTGGCGGCCCGGCGCCGCAATTTTTCTCGGCCTGGCCATGGGTCTTTCTTTTTTGACCAAATGGACTTCTCCCGGGTTTTTTGCCTTCACTTTTGGTCTGGTCTATTTTCTTAAATGGAAAAAAGATAAACAACCTTTGCTCCGCCTGCTGGCTGGAGCGGCCATAGCTGTTGCCATTGCTCTCCTGGTGAGCCTCCCCTGGTACGTTAAGAATTTCCAGGATTTCCGAACGACGGCGACCAGCGCTCTTTTGACCGACTCTAAAATCGAAGGCGACCCGGTAAGTTTCTGGCCGTCGCTTCGCTGGTATGCCAGGGTCTTCCGGGAGGTCATCGTTTCGAATTGGCTTTGGCCCTTTTTTCTGGCCGGGCTATTAGCTTTCTTCATGTGGGTTAAGGACTGGATGGCTCTTGCCGTTAGCTTATCCTGGTTTTTGCCGAGCTTATTAGTTTTTGTCTTTATCCCCAACAAGGACAGCCGGTTTATCCTGCCGCTTCTTCCTTCCCTCATTATTTTTAGCGCTGCCGGGCTTTCTTCGATTCCCTGGAAGAAATTGAAGCTAATTATAGCCGCCGGTCTTGTTTTGACCGGGTTTCTCCAGTTTACGATGATTTCTTTTAGCTTGCCCGCGCCAAAAGAGCATCCCTACACTCATCCTGCGTTGAGGGAGGACTGGAAGGTCGAGAGAATTCTGGAGAGCCTGGAGGAAGCTTTTCCTGGAAAAGAGCTGCGCCTGGCAGTTCTGGCTAATGTTCCGTATTTTAACCCCAATCTTTTTCAGTTAGTAAGCGCCATAAAAGGGCTTGGCTATAAAATCGACAGCGTGGGCGACCGGCGGCTAAATTTTACCCAGCTCGCGCCCTATCATTTTTTCATCTTGAAAAGCGGCGAAATCAGCCTTGAACATACGGCCCGGTGGCGGGAAGAATTCCGGCCGCGCTTCTGGGAGTGGGTTAAGGAGGAAAGGGAAAAACCTAAATTTATTCTTTACCAGCAATGGCCTTTGCCCGACGGCAGTCAGGCGTTCGTTTATAAGATTGAGTGAGAAGCGGCCGTCGGCTTCTTCGGCCGAGCCAACAAGCTGGGCGCAAAGAAAAATACAAAATTAGATAAAAAATAACATTTATATTATCCTTCGAGAAAATCGAGAAAAAGGCCTCTGGTTGAGCCCCGTTTGCGGCTTTCGCTTCCTTTTGCTATAAAAATAGATTAATTTTGGCTCTTCGGAGAGAGGCTGAGGTTTCGATGGTTAAAGCTATTATTTCTGATATGGGTCAGGTTGTTCTCTGGTTTGATAACCGGCTTTTATATCGGCGGCTGAGTGAAGCCTCGCCCTTTAGCGAGGAAGAAATCAGAGAGCTTGTCCGCGACCATTTCGAGCTCGTTGAACTTTTAGACACCGGCCGGATTACCCCGCAAGAGTTCTACGCAAAGGTTATAAGTGCCACCCGAGCGAAGCTTGATTATGAGGCTTTTTTTGAAGCATACGCCGATGTGTTCACCCCCAACTGGCCGGTGGTAAATGTCCTTCGCCGGGCGAAAGGCTCATGTCGGCTTGTCCTTCTTTCGAACACCGACGTTGTCCGCTTCGGGTTTATTCAGCAACGGTTTCCTGAAGTTATGGTGTTCGATTCCCTGGTTCTGTCTTATGAGGTTGGGCTGATGAAGCCTCATCCTCAGATATATCAGGTAGCTCTGAGAGCCGCCGACACCGCCGCCGAAGAAACAGTGTTTATTGACGACCTCGAAGAAAACGTCAGGGCCGCGGCTGGCCTTGGAATGAAGACAATTCTTTATAAGCCGGATACCGACCTCGAACAGGCGCTCCTTTCCCACGGCGTTAATCTTTTGCCGGCTAAAAAAAATTAAGAGAAGAAGATTAGGATAAGAATAAAAGGGGAAAAAATAAAAAAATATATTAATCGGAAGAAAAAAGAGGTTTGTTAAAATATGTTGCTAAAATATATTGAGGCACTTTTAAGGCATCGGATGTTCTTAGGTGTGTTCCCCGCAAATTTCAAAAAAGAAAAAAAGCATAGGAAAGCCTCCCGCTGATGACCGGGAGAGACGCAAAAGACCAATTTATCTCAACTCTCAAGTTGGCCGGGTTCGCGAAGCCAGGAGCGCTTTTCTTGACGGCTGGTTTCTGGCGAAGCTAAACCTGGAATTGCTTGTTTGATTTAAGAAGTTTATTCTAATCTTTAGAAAAAAGGCAGGAGAGAATGCTAAGAGAAAAGAGAAAACTTCTTCCGTTCATCCGCCGGGTGGCGGTTATCACGCTGGCTGCCGCCGCGGCGAGCTGCGCGGTGAACCCCGTCACAGGGAAAAAGGAATTAAGCCTGATTCCGGCTTCCCAGGAAAAGGTCTTGGGGGAGCAGACTGATGCCGAGATTCGCTCCCAGTACGGGTTAGTTGAGGAACCAAAAATCAAGAATTATGTTGAAGGCGTAGGCAAAGCTATTGTTCCGTATACGCACCGGCCAGAGCTCGATTATAAATTCGCTGTCCTGGACACCCCGGTGATTAACGCTTTTGCCGTCCCGGGCGGTTACGTTTATGTCACGCGGGGCATTCTTGCCTTGCTCTCGTCGGAAGCCGAGCTGGCTACAGTTATTGGTCATGAACTCGGTCATATAAGCGCCCGTCATAGCCTGCGGCGGTTGAGCCAGATGATTCTCGTCCAGACAGGTTTAGCCCTTATCGTGTCGCTTGACAAGAGGCTGGCCGAGATTGCCGGGCTGGCGAGTATCGGCATGCAGCTTCTTTTTCTGAAATACAGTCGGGACGATGAATACCAGGCTGACAGCTTAGGAGTTGAATATGCCCGCCGAGCGGGCTGGGCGCCGAATTCGATGGTGGATTTTTTCACTTCCTTGGAAAAATTGGGCGACTTAAGCGGCGGGAGGCCGCTTCCTGGCTTCCTCTCGACCCATCCTTTAACCAAGGACCGAATCGCCAAAGTCAAGGCAATGCTCATCGACGCGGACAGCCAGCTGAAGGTAAACCGGCCCTCTTACCTTGAAACCATCGATGGCCTGGTTTTTGGCGATGACCCCCGTCAGGGGTTTGTAGAAAAGGGGAAATTTTACCATCCGCAGCTGCGGTTCGTTTTCTCTTTTCCCGAGGGCTGGCAGCTCCAGAACACCGCCTCTCAGGTAAGGCTTTCCTCGAAGGATGGCCAGGGAGCCTTGATTCTGATGGTCGAGAAGTCAGCGGCTGATTTAAAAGAGTATGCCAGCAAAAAAATAGCCGAGGTTAAAGGCGCGACCCTTTTGGAGGAAGAAACGCTGGCCAACATGATTTTCCCCTCGTACCACGCTCGCTATCTGGTCGAGCAGGAAGAAGGCGAACCACTTTTTCTTCGCCTCGGAGTGCTCCGGAAAGATGAATTTATTTTCAGCTTTTTCGGTTTAGCCACCTTCCGGAATTATTCGCCTTATGATGCCTCCTTCCAGGCCTCAATCCAGTCTTTCGCCGAACTCAAAGACCCCGCCTACCTCAACCGACAGCCATTCAGACTGAGGCTCGTGCGAGCTTCCGGAAACGAGACCCTTACCCGGATTTTCGAGCGGACTAAAATACCCAAAGATTTACAGCCGAAGCTGGCCATCATGAACGGGTTTGAACTTGATGATACTCCGCCACCTGGTTACCTGGTAAAGACAGTTAGCGTGCAATAAGCGGGAGAAGAAAAGGCCGGAGAGTTTCGCCGCGGCTGAACGGGAAGATGAAAAGAGGTCGGCTTCGTGGTATTATGTATTCGATAATGTTTTTTTTATAATTTTATTTTGGTAGTTGATTTCATGAATGGCGCCGACTCAGGCAATGGCGAAGCGAGAAGGTAAAGAGGAGGTAATATGAATTCGCCCAGCAAGGAAAAAGTCCTGGCTGCCCTTTCCCGGGTAATTGACCCGGAGCTTAACCGCAACCTGGTTGAGCTGGGGATGGTCCGGCAAGTGGAAATCGAAGGCTCACGGGTGCGAGTCCAATTAGCTTTAACTTTTGCCGGCTGTCCGTTAAGAGACCAGATTGCAGCTGAAGCGAAGGAAGCGGTGGCCAAGCTCGAAGGCGTGGAAGAAGTCACGGTTGAGTTAACAGAAATGAGCGACGAGGAAAGACGCCGCATCGGGATTGCTGGCCGCCAGGGGGTAGCTGAACATATGAATAAAATAAGCCACCCGGTGGCTGTCATGAGCGGCAAAGGAGGCGTCGGTAAATCGTTTGTTTCTGCTATGTTGGCCGTTTCCTTGCGAGAATTGGGACAAACCGTGGGCATCCTCGATGCTGACATCACAGGCCCCAGTATTCCCAAGATGTTCGGACTAAAGACCAGGCCAGCCGGCGGCCCCCAGGGGATTTTGCCTGTTGAGACCCGAACTGGAATTAAAGTTATGTCTATCAACCTCCTTCTGAGTAGTGAGGACGAAGCCGTAATCTGGCGGGGCCCGTTGATCAGCGCGGTCATCAGACAGTTCTGGGGCGACGTTTTGTGGGGCGAGCTTGACTGGCTCGTGGTCGACTTGCCGCCAGGAACTTCGGACGCCTCCCTGACAGTCATGCAATCCTTGCCGCTTTCAGGAGTCGTTCTCGTCTCCTCGCCGCAAGACCTGGCCGAAATGGTTGTCCGGAAAGCGGCCAGGATGGCTCAGCGGATGGCTGTGCCCATCTTAGGTTTGGTCGAGAACATGAGTTATTTTGTCTGTCCCGAAAGTAACCGGCGTTATGATATATTCGGTCCGAGCCGGGGAGAAGCAATGGCCGAGCGGCTTCAAGCGCCATTCCTCGGCCGCTTGCCGCTTGACCCGCGGGTGGCCGCTTTGAGTGATGCGGGCGAAATTGAGTCATTTCCCGCTGACGATTTTCTGCCGGTCGCCCGCCGGCTAATTCAGGAGGCGCCACCCAGCCGTCTTTCACCGGTTCAACCGAGGATGTAAACGCGAGATAACCTCAAAGAAAAATCGGAAATATAGAACGTGTCCCTATTTTGGGAGGGAGGTGAGGTAGAGACGACGGCGCCTCGGGCCGTCGAACTCGCAGAAAGTTATTCCCTGCCAGGTTCCGAGGCAGAGATTACCATTTTCCACGACCACTTGGAGGGAGCTGCCGCAGAGAGTGGCCTTCACGTGAGCCGGCGAGTTTCCTTCAGTGTGAGAAAAAGGAAGGTCGTCGGGCACTATCCGTCGCAAGGCCAGGAGAAGGTCTTTTTTTACCGCCGGGTCGGCGTTTTCGTTGATCGTTAACCCCGCCGTCGTATGAGGGACGAAGAGGACAATAACGCCGTTCTTCACACCCATGGCCGCGACCTCTCTCGCCACTCGCTGGGTGATGTCGATTAACTCTTCCCTTGACCTGGTTTCGATTTCCAGAACCCTCATTGGTGCCTCCTTCTTTCCGGGTGTTTTCGTTTAGAGGAAAAGTTAGGTCGAAAAAACAGTCTTATCTATTCAGGGAAGCAATTTTATTTGATTCAGCCAAGATTTTACTTTTTCCATCAACCCCGGGTCTTTGATATAAACCAGCGCTTTCTCCAGGAGTTGCCGGGCTTCGGTTTTTTCTCCCAAGTTGAGATGGGCCACCCCAAGGTTGACCATGACCACAGGGTCTTCGGGAGTGAGCTGGAGAGCCCTCTCGAGGTAAGCTACCGCCTTTCGATAATCCTGTTTTTCGTTCGAAACCACGCCCAGGAGGTTGTAAACAGCCGGGTCTTTTGGGTCGACCTCGGCTGCTTTCAGCCCGAACGAAAGAGCCTCGTCGTATTTTTTTTGCTCGAAAAGCAACCGGGCCAAGAGGAAAAGCGATTTGGTATAACCAAGGTCGACGGCCTTCCGGTATTCTTTTTCGGCCTGGTCAGGAAGGCCCATATCCTGGTAAACTACTCCCAGGTTGTGATGGGTTTCTCCTGAGTTGGGGTTTATTTCCAGCGCCCGGTTCAAAGCCTCGGCCGCCGCCTGATAATTCTGTTTCTTGTGGTAGACTACTCCCAGCAGGTTGTAGGAAGGGAAGTGACCGGGGTCAAGAGTCAAGGCCTGGCGGAGAAAGTCGAGAGCCAGGTCAGGCAGGTTGTACTTCATAGCCACGACGGCTTTCTCATAGTGGTATTGCGGGTCTTTCTCCCGGTCGGGTTCAGTCCGGGCATTCTTGGGAGCGCAGGCGGCGAGGAGGAAACACGTAAGGACACTGCAAACAATTAATCTTTGATTTAAGCTGAGCTGACAATCTCTCGGGACTTTCAAGCTTCGCTCCATTTTGCCCTCGTCGTTTTCATCTTGACACAAGATTCGCCGAGAGGCAAGGCCTTCCTTTGGCCATAGGGCTATCTTTTAAGAATAAGCTCATGTTATCTATAACGAGCCGGATTTTCCGCCGCGGAAGACGTTCAACTGAGGATAGGCTTATTAGTTAGAAGATGATTGCTTTGCGCAAGGTTTATGAGCCGCACCTCGGGGATGAGCTTTGGACAAAGTATCTTCACATCCATAAGCAGTTACAGTTTTCCCGTCACTTTGGGACAAAGACTATTTTTTAATAAAAACCCTTATTATTGCTCTACGATTGAGGAAATTTTAGGGTTTTTATTCGCCGCTTTTGATTTTCGGACAACAGCAACCTCAGAAGCCTTAACTTCTTCCGGGAGCGCAGAGCTGGTTGACCGAAAGAGTAACTTATCTGGCGCCACCACCCCCGCCGCCAGCACCTCCGCCGCCTCCAGCCGAAGAGGAAGAAGCGGTCGAGGAAGCCACGGCGCTCGAAAAGGCTTGCGAAAAAGAAGCAAGCGAGGAGTTAAAGCTTTCGAAGGCTGAACCGAGGTCTCCCATCCTGGCGCTGACCCCGGGTGAAAACCAGGTCAAGGACTCGACTGGTACCTTGAGCTCCTTCATTGCCTTCAAGACTTCTTTGGTCACGCCGAGGACAGCCCCAAAGACAAGATAACGCTCCCAGATGGCCAGGGACGCCGGCGGATGTTCGGCAAGCAACGAAAAATCCTTCAGGAACTTTTTCAATCCGGCCAGCCTGAGGGCTAAAAGCTTTCCCGCCGGAGTATATTGACGGACCGGGCGGAGAAAGAGAAGACTGATTATCGTGTTTAAAAAGAGAGCCGTCGGCACACCCAAAACCTGAATATAATCAGCCCGCAACCGGAGGAGAACCAGGAGGAAGATGGTTATGGCCGTTGCCGCCGCCCAGGCAACTATCCACCATGTCAAAACCTTTTCGCCTTGCTTGAGAATCCAGCCGTTTTTGCCGTAAACCCGACGCCGGACGGTGCGGTCAAAAGAAGTCTTAAAACTCGACAGGTTTTTCTTCTTCAGCTCGGAAATAAGAAAGCCATCCTTTCCGGCTAATTTCTTCCATTGTTTGAGAAAAAGCTTGAGTTCCGGGCTGAGGTCCTGGTTTTCCGCCCTTTCAGTGACAACCACCTTGAAATCTTTCTTGCGGCTCCCGAGGAAACCTTCTTTTTCGACTTCTTCAATCTTTATAAACCCCCTTCTGGCTAATTCCAGGGTAGAGGCTACAATCCCCCTGGAGGAAACAGTTTTCCCTTGAGAGAGAATCATGTCAGCTTCCGCCGGGCTAACTTCTTCCGGAACTTCTCTTTCGTATTCATTTTCATAAGGCACTTTTGGTTCGCGACCGTAACGAAAATAGATTCTTACCGGAATGAAGATGCCCAAGAGAAGAAGAGCGATGGCGGCGGGAAGCGAAGCAGCCGACAAGTTTTCCCAGAGTTGGGCCCGCTTAGCCTCCCTTTCTTGCCAGCGCCTCTCCTCGCTCAGCACCTTTTCCCGGCCGCTTCCAGAGAGGCTAATAACTTTTGACGGGTTGAGGGCAGCGAGGTAACCACGAGGAAAGATAATTCTTACCTCGACCCACTGTCTTGGCCGGATGTTACCAGCATAGGCAATGATTTTCTTGAAGTCCTTGTCAATTCCGATTTGGCCTTCGACTTTCGGATGCAGCCAGTAAGCGACATCGCCTCTGTCGGCGATGGTTTGCGGCATAGCTACTTCCACCCAAAGAGCCGGGAGTCGGACGGACCAGTCTTCGCCCCAGACTTTTAAATAAAATTCGGCTACATCATTATAAACTTTGATAGCCTCGCTGAGTTCGTAGCGCAGACGGAAGGTTTTTTGCGTATCAGTCGCCCGATAAAACCAGGTTATCCGGTATTCCTGGCCATCCTGGGTGAAATCAAAGGTTTGGGGGGTGGCCTCGGGGGTTTCCTTCTGGAAGCGATAACTGATTTCCGTTTCGCCCTCGAACTCACTCACCCCGGGATTGAGCACCTTAAAATCCTTTCGGGGGATTGTTATCCAGGCAGCGGTGAAAGAGCCAGAGAACCAGTAGCTCAGGTCGCAAGTAACATTAACTGAGCCATCCTGGTTAATTTGATAAAAAACCCTGGCCTTATCCAGGCCATATTCTTTCGCCTGGACCGCCGCCAGAGCTATCAGAATAAACCAGCTAAAAAGGCAAATTTTTTTCATCTTCTCTCCCCGGTTTTAACTTACCTCTCTTTCTTTACCATATTTCTCGGCTGTTTAAAAATACTTCGTGGGGTACCCATCGGGGCCGGCGCAGGAAAACCGCCGAGAAGACGAAATTTCTATAATCTTTCCATACCTCTTTTGAGGCTGGCCAGAAGGCCAGGGCTAATTCACTTAAAACGGCCAGCCTTACCGCATATTTTTAGCTCGCTTTTCCCTTTACCGGTGTCTCCTGCTAATTACAGCTTATGATTTCCCTCGAGGGGACAAAATATAAGAAATTCATTTTCTGCTATGCTAGCGGAGAGTGCATCATAAATACCATTTTCCGTTTAACCATCGCCACGCAATATAAATTGCGGAAAAAATCGATGTCAAAGACAATCAAAAGTCGCCCTTGCTCGGCGAAAAACACTTCTCAGGCCGCAGAGGCGCGCGGAAAATGCTGAGAAAATCAGGCGACATCTCTTTCTGGCCAAAGGAAAGATTATGAAAAATAATCGGCCGGGCCTCGGAATCCAATAAGAATTGCTTCGAGGCGACATGAGGCGGCGGAGCAAAACTCAGGCCTTTAGCTGCTCTTCCGCCAGCGGAACAAAAAAGGAACTTATTATGAACTTAATGGGCTCTTATGGCCTAATGCTTATGGACCCTCAGCTTGAAAATTATTCTTCAAGGCTGTTAGCTATATCTCCATGCGAAGCCTTAATCGTAATCTAATTTTTATTCTGATCTTGGGTTTGGGGTTGGTAATTGTCATTTTAGGAGGACTAATCCCCGCTTTAGCGAATCAACAACCTCGGCCTTTCAGCCAGACGGCGTCGGTCAAGATCGGTGGGCCAAACAACCTCGAAATCAGGCCGCTCCTTGGTGTCAATTGTGGACCTCTTCCCGCTGGCCGCGACCCGAATAACGCCGAACTCACCAGGCCTTATCAAGAAATCGGCGTTACCCTGGTCCGGACGCATGATTATTACGGCCCGCTCGACACGGCGTTGATGTATCCTGACCGGACTAAGAACCCGGCCGACCCGAGCTCTTATAATTTCAGCGCCAGCGACCGCACGTGGAAAGCAATCGTTGAAGGCGGGTTCAAGCCATACTTCAGGCTCGGGGATTCGTGGAATAACTCGCGGCCGCCCGCGAACCCTTTTGAACGGGAAAACTGGGTTAAGGCAGCCTTAGAGGTTCTCAATCACTATCGTCGGGGCAAGTGGAGCGGGTTTCAGACAAAGTTCCGGTACGTGGAAATCTGGAATGAGCCTGACCATCAGCAATTCTGGCCGAAGCCCCACACCCCGCGCGATTATTTCCAGCTTTACCATGAAGCGGCCGTGGCCATTAAGAAAGAATTTCCTGACATCCAGGTTGGCGGGCCAGCTATCACCCATGTTTATAAAATCGACGACGCATGCGATAAGCTCCAGCTCAGTACCTTAGACACCCCCGAGTTCGAGATGAGTGCCTATGGTGTATATTTTTTAATTTTCAAGTGAGGAGCAAGGATTCGTAAGCCCTAATCAAACCTCATGCGGCTACTCCCGGAGAGGATAGAATTATCATGGATGACGCCGTCGGCAAAAACCAGGTCTTCGCCAGAGTGAGGTTTAGTTTAGCTCCTTTGTTGCGGGCGAAACGACCCTGCTTAAGCCTGGCTGGGTTGAAATCCGTCATCCTTCGTTAGAAGGTCACAGGGTTCTCGAACTATCGGTATAAAAGATAGAGGGGATTCCCCAAAGTATCTGCTTTTCTGGTTTATGCAAATTAATAGAGAAAAACTCCCAAGGAAATCCGTCTTTTACCTTGATAAGCTTTGGATTAACGGGCTATAATTAAGAAAAAAGATTGGCCGGATGAAAAAGGAATTATACCTCAGCTTTTTTGGCCAAAAAGACCCTGATGAAATAAAGAAGATTTTTTTTGCTACCCTTCTCGAGACAAATCATGAATATGATTTTTTCGTTGATTGGAAAAAGGTTAAGCAGCTGGTCGAAAAGTATGCCATCGAGCTGAATATTCTGAATACCCTTATCAAGAGTCAAAATTTCGATGACCACCTGAGAAACATTCTGAGGAGATATCCTGAAGTTTTGCCCTGTTTTCCTCTCTTACTGGCAATCAGAGATAGGCAAATCAAAATTGCCGACGATTTCATGGCCTCAAAAATGACCATAGATGATTACGATTTTTCTCCCCGAGACCTATCGAGGGAAGAAATCGAACGGGTTATTAAATTTGTTGCCAAAACAGGACTTAAAAAGTTTTTTCAGGAATTAACAAATTCCAGTTTGGGAGACTATATGTTGGGAGTTGAAGTGGGAATCGATTCTAACGCCAGAAAAAACCGCAGCGGCAAAATTACCGAACGGTTAATCGAAGAGCTCCTGATTAGGCTTAAACGTTCAACAGGAATAACAGATATGTTAAAACAAAAAAAGTTTTCTTTTCTCCAAAAAATCGGCGTCTCCGTTCCCCTTGAGCTGAAAGAAAGAAAAGCAGATTTCATTATCGTAAAAAAAACCAAAATAATAAACATCGAAACCAATTTTTATAATGTCAGCGGTTCTAAACCTCAAGAAGTTGTCGATGCCTATATAAACAGACAGAGTGAACTAAAAAGAGCAAATTTTGGGTTCATTTGGGTCACAGATGGGCCCGGCTGGAAATCGAGTCGAAATCAGATAGAAAAGGCTATGGATGAAATTGATTATATCCTGAACACTCATTTTGTCCGGGCTGGCTTGCTCGAAAGAATTCTGGAAGAGTTTTGAGATTATGCGGAAGAATCAGCTGATTAAATCCGAGGAAGAATTGAAAAGGGCAATTTTGAAGGCCAAAGAAACCGGAACTCCGGATTTGGAAATCGGCAAAAAGTTCGGCGTTTCTTTCAAATATATAGAAAAGGTTATTACGGAAGCAAAGGGAGTCAACGTAAGTAATTTTAAGGCCAGGAAAAGAATTAAGCATTTAGAGCCGAAAAACTTTAGGCTCGAACAGACCTCGGTCTGGAGCTTCAGGCAAAGAGGCGATTGGGCAACTCATAGCGGCGAATACAGGGGAAATTTTTCCCCATACATCCCCCGAAATATAATCCTTCGGTATTCCAAACCTGGAGACCTGGTCTTAGATATGTTCTGTGGGGCCGGAACAACGGCGATAGAAGCTAAGCTTCTCGGCCGAAAGTGTATAGCTTCAGATATAAACGAAAAGGCGATAGCCCTGGCCAGGGAAAATCTCAATTTTGAAATAAACAGGCTTCGATTTCCCGAAAGCGAAATTAATCAATTTTTTGAGCCTGAGCTTTTAGTGAAAGATGCCAGAGACCTTTCTTTCCTTCCTGACAGGTCTGTGGACCTCATCTGTACCCATCCTCCCTATGCCAACATTATTCAGTATACAGATAACCAGGCTGAAGACTTGTCTTGCCTGGATGTCCCCGAGTTTCTAGAAGAAATGAAAAAAGTAGCGAAGGAGTCCTTTCGGGTTCTTAAGCCTGGACGACAGTGTGCATTGCTGATTGGCGATACAAGAAGGAAAAGACATATTGTGCCTTTGGGGTTCAAATTGATTAATGTTTTTTTGGCAACCGGATTTTCCCTTAGAGAACTCATCATCAAAAGACAGCATAACTGTAAGACGACCGGCTTCTGGTATGAAAAGAGCATCAAAAATAACTTTCTCCTTTTGGCCCATGAGTACCTTCCAGTTTTTGAAAAACCAGAAGATAAAAAGATACAGATAAAGGTGGCTGAAAAAACCGCATCCTTGGACGTCAATTTGAAGCAACCTAAGCTTCGAGGTGGTACCCGGATTCTCGAGACCACTACTGTTTGGATTTTTCCTGAAAAGGAAAAAGAGGAGTTGCTCTCCGAAAACTTAATAAGACGCTACGCTGGCCAAGGCAATTACGCGACGTTTGAACTACGCTTAAACGGAAAGGCAAGAGGAATCCACCTGAAGCAAGAGAGGAACAAGCTTATTTGGGTCCGTTCCGAAGCTCTCCTAACGAGGCCCAACTTTCAACCGGAAAAATACCTATCAGTCCTTAAAAGTCTGGTTCAGGATAGTAAAAAATCCTTAGAGAGGGGGGGCTATTTGGCCATAGAGACTCAGGATATTCGCTTTGAAAGTAGATTGGTTCCAATGGCCAAGCTGGTGGTTGATACAATTCTTGATGAGGAGCTATGGCTAAAAGAAATAGTGGTAGTGACCACAGAAAAACCTGAGTCTGGGATTGATGACTGGCAGAATAATTCAGAATACTTAAACTTAGCGCATGAATATATTCTTATTTATGAAAAAACTTGAAAAAATGGGGACAGGTTCTATATTTCCTATTTTTCCCCGACCAAGCAGGTAGAAAGGGCAAGCCTGTCTATGTCCTGCTCCGATTCCTGAAGAACTATTTTTATTTTGACCCATTTTCGCCGTCGTGCCGATTAGTAAAGCCGATTGTCAAAAAAGAAAAGAGCCTTCTTTTCCCTTTTCTGTGTAAGGCTAAGAGCCGCCTTCGAGAAAGATTATGGCTTCTTCGGGCCCATCATCAAAACGTGGCTTCAGGCCCCGAAAAGCGGCGCATCATAACCTTCCCTACACACTCTGCTGCGTGAGATAGAATTATCCATCACCTTGAGCTGACCTTTGCCGCAAAAAACCTTCCCTCTCTCATTTGGCCTCGATAAAACTGCCGGTAGCCGTTGAGCCGTCAGCCCCTCCCTCGGCTGAAAACTAAATTTCCTTCTCTTTATCCTGAAAAGCAGATGCGCTTGTTGCTTGGTTAGAGCCTGAGATGGCATAAGCGGACAATGGAAGCAAAAGATGAAGGTGTTACCGCGGCGAAGTGCCGAACAAAACTGGACATAGAAAAAAAGGGCTTGACAAGCAAGAAAAACAGGTGTAAATTCTTGGCAAATCAATACCATATATTGTGGATTTGGATGAATTTTCCGCAAAATATGGCATTTGACTTAAAAGACGCGGAAAAACGCAGACGTATGAGAGCCAAGGAAGACCAAATAATGAAGGGCACTTTAATTGGTTGGCAGGAGAACAGGCAGGAAACGGAAAAAGCCCAAAAGCCCAAAAGCAGGCTTAGAGCAGGCTCAGACGGGCTTTTGGGATACTCTGGATAAAGCAACAACAAGGGAGGTAAACCATGATGACCAGGGGCATCGCCCGAATCAAAAAAAGGGACGGTACGGTCGTCGATTTTTGCCAGGACAAAATCACCGAGGCCGTGTTCAAAGCCATGCGCTCGCAAGGGATAGAAGACCGGGCCGCGGCAAAGCATATCTCCGATATCACCACCTTCATCCTCGAGGAAAAGTTCGGCGGGTTCACCATCCCTTCGGTCGAGCAGATCCAGGACATAGTCGAAATGGTTCTGATGAAACAGGGCTATCATGAGGTGGCCAAGGCTTATATTCTCTATCGAGAGCGCCACAAAGACATTCGCGAAGCCAAAAAGACCGGCCTTAATTTAGAGCGGTTGATCAAGGATTACATTAACGACCGCGACTGGAAGATAAGAGAAAACAGCAACGAAGGAACCATGAGTTTTTCCGGACTCAACGCCCGGATTTCCGGAGAAGTCCTGGCAAATTTTGCCCTCAACCAGCTTTACAGCGAGAAGGTCAAAAAAGCTCATCTTGAAGGCGAATTCCACATCCATGACTTAACTTACCCGATTGTGGGCTATTGTGCTGGCTGGTCGCTCGAGCAACTCCTGCGCAAAGGGTTCGGCCATGTCCCTAACCAGGTTCATTCGTATCCAGCCCGCCACCTGGAGACAGCCACCCTGCACATGGTCAATTTTATCGGCACCATGCAGGGAGAGTTTGCCGGCGCCCAGGCCTTTTCTTCCGTGGATACGCTTCTCGCTCCCTTTGTCCGGGCAGATGGTCTTTCTTACGAGCGGGTCAAGCAGGATATCCAGAAGCTTATTTTTGGTCTTAACGTCCCCTCGCGCTGGGGTTGGCAGACTCCCTTCTCTAACCTCACCTTTGACCTCACTGTGCCCGAAGATATGAAAAACAAAAAAGTGGTGGTCGGCGGCGTTGAGCTTGATTCCTGCTACGGCGATTACCAGCGGGAGATGGATATGATCAACCGGGCTTTCCTCGAGCTGATGATCGAGGGCGACCAAAAAGGTCGAGTTTTCACCTTTCCCATCCCTACATATAATATTACCAAAGACTTCGACTGGGACTCGCCGATAGCCGACCTCCTGTTCCAGGCGACGGCCAAGTACGGCATCCCGTATTTTCAAAATTATATCGGCACCGACCTTAACCCGGGTGATATCCGGGCGATGTGCTGCCGTCTTAACCTCGACCAGAGAGAGTTGATGCGTCGGCCTGGCAACATCTGGGGGCCGGGGGATTCGACAGGCTCGATCGGCGTGGTGACGATTAACCTCAATCGTATCGGGTTTGAATCCCAGAGCAAGGAAGAATACTTTGCTCGGCTCAAATACCTCATGACTCTGGCCAAGGAATCGCTCGAGACGAAACGAGAGGTTGTTTCGACGATGCTCCAGCGGGGGCTCATGCCCTACACCCTCGTGTATTTAGGACACTTTGATAACCATTTTTCGACCATCGGCGTCTGCGGGATGCATGAAAGCTGTCTTAATTTCCTGGGCAAAGGAATCGGCACGCCGGAGGGAAAGGAATTTGCCATCGAAGTCCTGATGTTCATGCGGGAAGTTTTGCGGGAATTCCAGGAGGAGACCGGCAACCTTTACAATTTAGAGGCCACTCCGGCTGAATCCACTTCTTACCGCCTGGCTCGGCTGGACAAAGAAAAATACAGGAACATTATCACTTCGGGGAGCGAAAAATTTCCTTACTTAACCAACTCCACCCAGCTGAACGTCGACGCCACAAGAGACGTCTGGGAGGCCCTCCGCCACCAGCAGGACATCCAGCCTCTTTATACCGGCGGGACGATTTTCCATACTTTTCTGCCGGAGGCGATCGACCCTCTCACCTGCAAAAAACTTGTCCGCAAGATCGCGGAAACGAAACTCCCTTACTTCAGCCTCACTCCCACCTTTTCGGTGTGCGACGGGCATGGCTACCTCAAAGGACAGCATCCGACCTGTCCTCACTGCGGGGCTGAAACCGAGGTTTATTCCCGGATTGTCGGCTACTTGCGGCCGGTTAAAACCTGGAATGACGGAAAACAACAGGAATTTCGCGACCGCACGCCTTATACCAAGCTGTTTTGAGGCAAACCCATGGAATACCTGCTGTTCACTTATCCCAATTGTGATAAATGCGCGGCTTTTAAGGCCCGGCTTAAAGATATGCCCCTCAAGGGAACAGAAATCGACCTTGCCGGCAAGGAGGGAAAAGCCCGGTTGCGGGAATTCCTCGGCCATATCCGCCGCGATGAAAAAGGAGCCATAATTTTACCTGTTTTTCTCGTGCTGAATGAAAACAAGGTCGAGGCTTCATTGACGACGCCCGAGGAGCTGGAAACTTGGTGGAGATCAAGGGGTTAGAAAAGTTCGCGGCCAAAGATTTCCCGGGGCACATTTCGGCCACGGTTTTTCTCGGCGGCTGTAACTTTCGTTGCCCTTTTTGCCATAACTCTGATTTAGTCCTGCGGCCAGAGACTTTGCCCACTTTGCCCCTCGATTTCTTCATTACTTTCCTGGACGACCGCCGCGGCTGGCTTGAGGCCGTTTGTGTTAGCGGTGGCGAACCGCTTTTCGACGAGGACGTCGAGACGCTGCTTCATGTGGTCAAAGATAGGGGATTGCTTGTCAAGATTGACACTAACGGCTCTTTTCCGGGAAGGCTGGAGCATCTCCTCCACGCGGGACTGGTCGATTTCATTGCTATGGACATAAAAGCCCCCTTATATAAGTATTCCAAAGCAACCGGGACCAAGGTGGTCGAGGCCGACCTCCAGTGGTCAGTCGACATCATTCGAGCCAGCGGGTTGCCGTACATGTTTCGGACGACCGTCGTTCCGGGGTTGGTGGACCTTAAGGAGATTAAAGAAATCGGCACCTGGCTAAAGGGAGCCAAAGTTTATCAACTGCAACAATTTTCCCCTCGAAACACGGTTAACCCTCATTACCTCCATGTCCGGCCTTACGACCGAAAAGAGATTTTGAAGATGGCCGCGGTGGCCCGGGATTATTTCCAGGAAGTCCGGGTTGAAGGTGTATAAAATGGATGAAATCTGGAAGCTTAACCGGGAGGCGCGGAGCCTGCAAGCGAGAGCCGGGCTTAAGCGCCAGGGAAACTAATTTTATGATGGACTTGGAATGAATTGGTCGCCAGAAATTACAGGATGATTGATAGGGAGACTGACAGGCTTGAATTAGCTTCTTGGGCCGATGACCGAAGATAAACATTAAACATTAATAAATTCAGGGTTAAAGGAAAAGAAAAAATGAACCTGAGAGTTAAACGCCTAAGCCCGCAAGCGAAGCTTCCAAGCTATGGCCATCCGAACGATGCCGGGTTAGACCTTTATTCTTCTGAAGAGATGGTCATCCGCCCCGGTGAGGTAAAGGCCGTGCCCACAGGGTTGAAAATGGCCATTCCTCCTGGTTTTGTCGGCCTTATCTGGGATAAGAGCGGGCTTTCCCTTCGCGGCGTTCATCGCTTAGCTGGCGTAGTCGATTCTGGTTACCGGGGTGAAGTCAAGGTGGTTCTTATTAACTTAGGCAAGGAAAACTTCGAGATAGCCGCCGGAATGAAGATTGCTCAGATGTTAATCCAGCCGGTGGCCCAGGCTGTCGTCGAAGAAGTCGGAGAGCTTGACCCAACCTCAAGGGGCGAGGGGGGGTTCGGTTCGACCGGCCAATATTGAAGCATCGGAGGGCAAAATCGGCTGTGTCTTACTTAATCAATAGATTTAATATGCTTTTTGCCAGGCGTCGAAATTTCTTGGCTCCAGAAAGTTTCCTTCGAGGCATAGGCCTAAAAAAAGAATACTTGAGTCGTTGCCGGGCGGTCTTGGAAGAAGACGGGAATAAGCTGAGATACTCATAAGGCCTATCCATTGTTAGGTTTGAAGGTTTTGGAAATATAGACGCAATGGCAAAATACGGGCAAACGAGAGGAGCAGTTACTGGACTCCCTCTTAAAAAGTTTCTGCTTCCTTTAAAAAACAGGTTTATTTGCCGATTTGATTTTGATATAATGAAAATTTAATAAGATATTGAGTCTGCCGTAGAAAAGGCCGAGAGGCAACGCCCGGCCTTCAAAGAATTAAATCGACCAGGACTTCGCCACCTGAGGAGGCAAGGACGATGATAAAAATAATCCTGGGGGCCATGATTGGTGCCGCGGTCGGATACTTGTGGTATCGATTTGTTGGCTGCCAGTCTGACAGCTGCTATATAATGCGGCACCGGCTTCTTGCGGTCCTTTACTGGGCAATTTTCGGCGGGCTGCTGGCTAACCTGCTGTGAAGGCTTTTCGCCTGTCAGTGAAAGAGCAGGCCGAAGTTTGCGGGAAGTAAGCTCAAGTCGAATGAGCCAAGGATTAGAACAAAAGCAAGAAAAGAATAAAAGATAAAAGCGAGGGAAGTTGCGATGAAGGAAAATATGATTGAGGTTACTTTTCCAGGAAAATTGAAGGTGGAGGCAACTTATAAAGGCCACCGGGTGCTTACCGACCAACCGGTTTATGCCGGCGGGGACGGGTCAGCCCCGTCTCCATTTGACCTTTTTCTCCTTTCCATTGCCACCTGCGCCGGTTATTATCTGCTTGCCTTTTGCCACGAGCGACAGATTCCGACCGAAGGGGCTCGAGTCTACATGAGCATGGAGAAAAATCCCGAAACAAAGCGAATCAGCCGGGTGGTAATCGACCTCCATCTCCCGCCTGATTTTCCCGAAAAATACCACGCCGCGGTAAAAAGAGCCGTCGATAATTGCACAGTGAAAGCTCACATCTTAAACCCGCCGGAGTTTGTCATCAACTTAGTTTCCTGAAACCGGAACAAGTAGAGCTTCCAAGTAGAGCTTCTTGGTTGACTTAATTTTTTGGTTAAGATAGATTGGCGGGGTGGGAAAGCTTCAGGGGAGAAGATGAAATCGGAGAGCGAGGCTCGGCCGATGAGGAGACTGCGGGCTTTCCTTCGAGAACATTATGACCTGTTCATCATCGCGGTGGTTTTCCTCGGGGTGGTGGCTACTGCCTTCCTGGTTCATTACAAATTGGCATTTCTTAATTTCTTTTTTCTTCCCGTCATCCTGGCAGCTTATTTCCTGGGGAAAAGGCAAGGTGTCCTGACTGCTTTTCTTTGTGTTCTGCTAATCTTTATCTATCTTTTTTTCTTCCGGCGCGATTTCTCTCTCAAGACTCTTTCGACTGACACGATTGTCACCCTGACCACCTGGGCCGGTTTTCTCATCTTAACTGGCGGCATTGTCGGCGCCGTCTCGGAGGAGCGGGAGGCTAAAGTCCGGAGTCTTTCTCAGGCTTATGTAGGAACTCTCGATATAATGCTTAAGTACCTGGAATCAGCGGACGAAGAGAGACCCCATTCGGTGCGCGTCGCCATGTTAGCCGCCCGGCTGGCCGAGAAACTTGGCCTCAGCCGCCGGGAAATAGAAAACATCAAGTCGGCAGCCTTGCTCCTGGAAGCCGGGGATATGGAGGCAAACTTACCTTTTTTTGAGGCGGCCGCTGCCTTTATGACAGAAGGGATTAAGAAGCCGGGGGCGGGTCTAAAGGATAGAGAAATGGTTATGCTCTCGACCACGGCTTCTTTGCTCAAAGAGATTAAGCCTATCATGGATGGCTATTACCGGCATTATGTCCGCGAAGTGGAGGTGATGGATAAGGACCTGGGAGCGGTTCCCTTAGCCAGCAGTCTTATTGCCGTGGCCGATTTTTATGACCAGCTTTCAACTCGCATTTACCTTCCCCGAGGAGATGAAAAAATTACTTCGCTGCTCGATTTGCAGAAGCTCGGAGGCCGTTTCTTCCCGGAGGAGGCGGTCAAAGCCCTGTTTGACCTGATCGCTGCTTCGCGCTGACTCGAATGCCTTTTTCCCTGGTAAACTCCCTGATTATCGGCATCGACCTGGCTGGCTCGCCGCGCCGACCCACCGGAATTTGTTGTTTTCAGGAGGGGGTTGTTTCGACCGGCATAGTTTATGAAAACCGGGAGATTTTATCCCTGGTCGATGAAAAGAAACCGGACCTCGTGGCGGTCGATGCTCCTTTGAGAAAACCACCTGGCCGCCACTAAATAAACCAGAAAACAAGAACCCACATTCGGTCCTGACACGAGGAATTGAGTCCGTTGGGCATTCCTTTTTTCCCTATAACTCTCGGGCCGATGCGGTGTCTGACCGAAAGAGGCGTCTGGCTGCGGCGGAGGGTTGAGGCGAGAGGGATAAAAATAATCGAAACCTACCCAGGAGGAGCTCAGGATGTCTGGCGATTGCCGCGGGCCAGACGAGACCTCGCCGGGCTCCGCCGTGGCCTTCAGGCGCTCGGCCTTCAAGGGCTTACTCCGGAGACGACAGCCGACGAGCTTGACGCGGCTACGGCGGCTTTGGTCGGGTATTATTTCCTCTTGGGGAAGGTTAAGGTCCTTGGGAACGAAAAAGAAGGGACGATAGTTTTGCCCGCCTGGCCATAAAACGGGTTGGCGATTACCTGCCTGAAGCAACCCGGCTGTGGTTTCAATTTTTTAGTTTTTCAGCGGGGAAGGGGGTATGCTCACCTGACACCTAAAAAGCATTCATAGCCCTGTTGTTTAATTATTTAAAAGCTTGCAGGCAATACAGCAATTTTTTCGGGTTTTCGAGCCCCTCGGCTCATCCCTGTAATGGGTGGAAAAAATTGATTTGAGGAATAAGCCAGACAGAAACATCAGGAAAGAGCCTTTTATTTAAACCTCTTGACAAAATGATACTATGGGAGTATCATTATAATTGAAATGAAGCTTTTGCGACGCGATACTGACGCTGCTCTAAAGGCCCTGGTGCTGATAGCCCAGTCTCACGGTAAGCCGCAGGATTCTTCCGTCCTGGCCCGTCAGATGAAAGTCTCCCGGCCTTTCCTCCGCCGGGTGCTCCAGATTCTTCAGAAGGGGGGTTTCCTCCGCTCGGTAAAAGGCAGAGGCGGCGGGTTTTGGCTTAGCCAACCACCGGCGGCGGTCAAGGTGCTGGCGGTCATTGAAAAGTTTCAAGGGAAAGTGGAACTACAGGAATGCCTTTTTCGTTCGGTTCTCTGTCCCGACCTCAAAACCTGTGTCCTGAGGCTTAAGCTCCTCGAGCTTGAATCAGGGCTGATTGCCCAGCTAAAAGACTTAACCCTCGCCGACCTTCTTGCTTTAAGCGGGGCCTCCGTATCAGCGCCAGAAAAAGAAACCCAAGAAATTCACGAAATTAAGGAGGGTAAACATGAGCGATAAACAAACTCAACCGACGAAGATTCTCATGGCCGAGCACGAAGCAATTAAGACTATGCTCCGGGTGCTCGAAAACCTGGCCAGCCGTCTCGAGGCCGCGGAAAAAGTCGACCCCGCCCACCTCCGGATGGCCCTTGATTTCATCACTGGTTTTGCTGACCGCTGTCATCATGCCAAAGAAGAAAACCTGCTTTTCCCGGCGATGGAGGCGGCAGGCATCCCGCGGGAGGGCGGCCCGATCGGCGTGATGTTAACCGAGCACGAGGAAGGCCGGCGTCATGTCCGGGCGATGAAGGAAGCCGCCGACCGTTTGGCCAAGGGCGAGGCGAAGGCTGCTTCTGAATTTGCCCGCCATGCCCGGGGCTATGCTTCTCTGCTGAGCGAGCATATCTTTAAAGAAGATAACATTCTCTACGCGATGGCTGATGCCCGGCTCTCCCCAGCCGACCAGGAGAAGCTCAGGCAGGAGTTTCAAAGAGTGGAAAAAGAAATCGTCGGGCGAGGCGAGCACGCCCGTTTCGAGTCAATTTTGGAAGACCTGAGAAGTAAATACTGTTAAGGCTTCTCCCCGGCTTATCTTCGGGCAAAATTTATTTCCATATCTTCTATTCCCATATCTTCAGCGACGATGTCTCGACTGTCTTTCCCTTTTTCCGTTGACCCGAAGGCTTTCGTCAGGGTTTGTTCTTTTTTTCCGTATTCTTGCCTCTTTTTGTTTTCTTGAAAGTAAGGGCTTATTTCTTCAGGAAACGGTCGAAGAAGTCCTCGGCGGCATGGAAAGTCTTCAGCCAGTTGGCGAAAATCAGAAAATCATGGACCTCGTCGGGAAAGACGATGAGCTCGTAATAAATATTCCTGGCCCGCAGCAGCTGGACTAACCCGGTTGTCTGCGAGAAAGCAACGTTACGGTCGTCGTCGCCCTGGACGAGAAGTACCGGCGATTTCCACTGGTCGATGGTTCCCACAGGCGAAGATTTAAAAGAAATGCTGTTCACATCGAGGGAGTTTCCCCAGAGGTGGACGCCGGCAATATCCACGCCCGCTTTGAAAATATCGGAGTTCCGGGAAAGCCCCATCGCGGTTAAGTATCCGCCGTAAGATAAGCCCCAGAGCCCGATTCTTTCCGGGTCAACATCAGGCCGCGACTGCAGGTACCTGGCCGCGGCCACGATGTCCTGGTATTCGGAAGCCCCCTGAGCCCCCCGGTTCGGCGCCATCCGGAAATCGCGACCATACCCGATGCCCGAGCGGAAGTTTACCGAGAGAACAACGTAGCCCTGGTTGGCGAAATACTGGTTGATGGCGTAGGCCATATGATAAAAGTACATATAGTGGTAGCCGAGGAGCATCTGCCGGACCGGTCCGCCGTGCATGAAAATCAGCGCCGGCCTTTTTTCCCCCGACTTAAGGTCTGGGGGGAGGAAGAGCTGGTTGTGAAATTTCAGCCCGTCTTCGGCTGTCAGGATGACCTGCTCGGGAACAACGTGCGCCTCGAGCGGAAATTCCGGCGGCAAAGAAGTTATGATTTTGGCCTGCCCGCCCTCGGCCGGAACCAGGGCAACTGACCGGGGGCGCCGTGAGTCGGCGTAAAAAGTGGCCACGAGTTTTCCGGAAGCGAGCGGCGCTGGCTCGGTTTCAATCCCCTCGCCCGAGGTCAACTGAATCGGCGTCCCGCCCGCGGTCGGCGTTTTCCAGAGGTGGCGGCGGTCAATGTCTCCGACGTTGGTGCTGTAGAATAGCCATTTTCCGTCGGCTGATATCCCGACAAACTCAGCTTCTCCTTCCCCGGGAGTAAGGTTAATTGGTTGAAAATCAACCTTTCCCGGGACGGGCACTGAATAGTAGTGCCGCCAGTTATTCCGCTCGACCTGAAAAACAAGATTGTCGCCTGCCCAGATGATATTCCGGATTGCCCGGTAAGATTGGTCGTCGAGCGGCTCTTGCCAGACCTTCTGAGCTTCGCCTGAAGAAACATCAGCTACCCAGAAAGTGAGCGTCCGGCCGTCGGCAAACTTAGCTTCCTGAAACCCCGGGCTGGTAGCTATCTGAGTCGGTTGAGCCGGTTGAGACGGTGCTGCCGAAGGCGGTATCATCAAGAAGCCAGGCCGCCTGGTAGCGGCAGCCCGAGCCTGAGCCGCGGCCACAATCTGCGAAAAAGCCAGACCCGGCCGCCGGATGAAAGCGATCTTTTTACCGTCGGGTGACCAGGTGGGACTGGTATCTCTGTCTACAGAGGGAGAAAGATAGGTTATCTTTCTCGTGAGGACATCATAAACGCCGATTAAACTGTGGTCCTCCCGGTCGCTGACAAAGGCAATCTTCTGGCTATCAGGAGAAAAGACCGGGTTGCTGTTTGAGCCCCAGGTGCGAAACAGCGGCTTGAGCTGGGCGTCGTCTTCCGGCTGACTCCCGCCTTTTTTCTCCAGCGGTTCGAGCGCCACGCCGTAAATTTGGCCTTCTTTGACCCAGAGAACCATTTTGCCGTCAGGAGAAACGACCGGTGACGACCCGGCTGCCACCCGGAAGGGCTTGCCCGTGGTTGTTCTTACCGCCCAGATAGCTTGTTCCATCCCGTCAGGATAATGGGCCGGGTTGGCCACCCAGCCTTCCCGGTTAGGTTCATGCCCGCGGACAAAAACAATGATTGACCCGTCAGCCGAGATAACCGGGCTGGATAAATCGACGCCGTCATCCAGAGGAAAATTCGTCAGCCGTTGGGGCTTGAAGTCGGGCGGAGCAGCTGTAAATAAGTTTCTTCTGCCCTGTTGAGCTTCCATCCAGGCAATCCGGTCGGCCTTCTTGGCGGCTACTAAGCTATAGCAAAAAGGGTAGCTCAGTACCTGTTCGATAGTGAATTTTTTGCCCGCCTGACCGGCCGCGAGAAAATTACCGGCCAGGGTTAAAGAAAAAACGAGAAGAAAAAAACAAGCAACCTGTCTTAAGTTCTTCATTTTTGCCTCCGGAACTTCTCAGGTTTGATTGGAGTTGCCTCCTTAACCTGATTTTATTTTATTCAATCAGCGACGTTGTGCAATTATTAGTTTTCTATCTCCAATAATTTATGCTGTTTTCCTTCACGGCGGAGACAGCCTTTGCGAGAGTTGCGGCAGCAGTTTGTCTGAGTGAAATTATCCGCTTTATCATTTTTTAATCACAGGGATAAAACGCCATTGCTTCTCGTGTTTATCACCAGAAAATGAGGTTCGAACCTTAATCAGGCTTTATCTAAACGCACCCCAGCTGAAACTATGAACTCAATCCTGAACGACCTGAACCCCTGGAGGACCTGAACCCAATTAAGCTTTAACTAAACCAATTGTGCCAGTTATACCTGAAAACAAATACCTGAAAACAAAGTTGCGGCCAGCTTAACACTAATTAATCTTTATCGAGCTTTACTATCAGTGCCTTACTGAAATTTATCTTGAAACGGCAACCGTGGGACTCTAAGCTTAATTCGGGTTTATTAGAAGCTTTGCCTGGTGATTTACTTCACTCGCTTGGCCAGCGACCCTGAAATAAAAGCAAGCGAGATTCCAAACTTACGTCATTATAGCTTCGCTCGGGGTTCTCATCCGGGAGGCGGGCAAATCAGTTTGAGGGCTTTGGGCCAGACCTCGAAGGCGACCTCTTCCCGCCAGCCGAGAAATTCGCCGTTATACTGAACAGGCATCCCGCGGCCTCTGAGGGCGACCCGACGAGCCTTATAATGGCGCAGCCGCCGTTGTTTCCGGCCAAAGTAGATTGAAGGGAGGGACAGGACGTACTCCGGGCCGCTCATCTCAAAAAAGGTGATATCAAGCAGCCCGTCATCAGGCTGAGCCAGCGGGGCGATAAGCCATTTGTAGCCAAAATAATTGCTTTTGGCGATGACTACATCAAGCCCCTCAAGCTCCAGCTGGTGCCGGGAGAAAGGCTGGCCAGTTTCGTCCAGGCCATCCTCGAGTTCAACCTGCCAGAGTCGCGGCTTGAGGTTGAGGAGCATCCTGCCCGCCCAGACGTGGCCCCAGAACCCGCGCAAGGGTTTTTCGAGTTTCTTGGCCGTCACGGCGGCTGTCGCTCCGACGCTCACAAAACCCGCCACCTTGTCTTCAAAACGGATGAGGTCTACTTCCCGAATGTTGCCATTCAGAATGATAGAAATAGCTTTTTCAATATTCTTCGGGATGCCGAAGGAGAGCCGGTAAGCGTTGCCGCTGCCAAAAGGGATAATCCCGAACGCAACCTTGCTAAGACAACCCGCCCTGGTCAACCCTTCGAGGATGTCGGCGATGGTGCCATCGCCGCCGACCGCGATAACCGTCTTTACCTCCGAGGCGAGTTTAGCGACCAAGTTGACCGTGTTTTCTCGGTTTCCTGCGGCCACAAAGACTTTATCCCCGAAGAATTCCTCGACCAGCCGCCGGGCTCGATGACGGCGCCACCATTTTTGGCCCGCAGCCTCCGGGTTGACAACGACAGCCACAGGCTCGAGCTCAGAGAGCCTTCGGTTCAACTCGACTCCTTCCTGGGATGAACAGTATGTCTTAACCGGCGCTTAATCACGCCTTGTTTTTTGCTCAGGTTTCCAATTCTAACTGAAGTTCTCTTTCCCTACCATATTAGCCTGGTATTATTTTAATAATTTTTTTCAGCGACTTTGGTTTTCGGCCTCAGATTTGCCCTCAGATTGGCCGCCAGAATTGTTCTCATCCCTGGTTTCAAGAGAAGCGACATTGACTTGTTTTTTCCGGAGAAGACGGCCCAGAAGCGGAATGTTGGCTGCCAAGATTAAGATGATAAAGAGTCCGGCCAGGAGGTAATCAGGAATCTTAAGCAGCCGGCCAAAAAACGCGATCAGGTAAAACCGCGGTGTGCGGGAAACCAGGACAGCCAGCAAGTATTTCCATAGCGGATAGCGGGCGAGGACGACAAGAAAGCGGAAAGGGTAAAACGGGATAGGGGTCAGGCCGGCCACCCAGAGGGCGGCAAACGGCGCTCGATGAAAAAGGTTAACGGTTTTCTGGACTGCTCGACCCTCTCTTATCTTTTTGAACCCTCTCAGGTCGGTAACGTAGTTAAAGGCGGTATAATTGAGAGCTTCTGCCAGAAGCGTTCCGGTGGCGGAAACCAGGGCGATAATGATTGGCGGATAAAACTTGGCGAAAAAGAGAAGCACTGGTTCATGGGGAACAGCGGCCAGGATGAATTCAGCCGGAAAGCAGTAAAAGAAAAGGACCCAGAGGCTCCGGCTCGTCTGAGCCGTATCACTTGAGAACCACCAGACGAACAAGCTGATGACAAAAACAATTTCCGCCACAAAAATGTAAGTTCGCAGGGATGAAGAAAGGAGCGACTTCCGTTTTTCTTCCCCGGCTTCAACCCTGGAATCAGCTGTGTTTTCAGTTATCCGGCTGGTCATCGGGAGTTTTTCTCTTTCGGCCTCTTTTAAGGTTATCCAGCAGAAGATAGCGAGCCGGCCGCTCCGTGCCCGCCCGGATGCTGGTAAAGCAGGTGCCGCAAGTATTTCGGGCGGCAAAAGTTTTTAGTTCCCCGACCGAATCATAATGGCAGATAATAAGCCCGCAAGGGGAAAGCCTTCCGTCTGGGTTGACGATGAAAAACCTCTTGCCGGCGCGGCAGTCGGGAAGTTCTCCCTTTTCAAAATAAGCGGGCATTTGCTGAAAGATGTAATCAGAGGTGTAAATGGTTCCGTAATTTTTCTTGAACCGGAGCAACTCTTCTATGGTCTGGCGGAAAGCGGCCATGTTTTCCGGGGCGATCATAAAACTTTTATCATTCGTCCGCATCCAGGTGTAGGTGCTAAAATTAATCCTCACTCCCCAGCGCTTAGCCAGTTCGGCCATTTTCAGCAAGTCGCGAAAATTATCGTTCTGAATGACACACGAAAGGGTAATAGCTTTATCATCCAGGGGAGCAAGTTCCTTGATTAGAGCCTCGATTTTGCGAAAAAGACCGGGAATCCCCCGGAAATCATCGTGGCGCTCGTCGGGATAGTCGAGCGAGACCGAAAATTCGTCCACCCCGGCTTGGCGCAGGCTTTCGTATCTTTTTCGGTTGAGCAGGGCGGCGTTAGTTGTCAGGACGATGTAAGGAGCCGCCTGCGGCCGCCGGATGGCCCTAATAATTTCCTCCAGGTCACGGCGAAGGAGCGGCTCGCCGCCTGAGATCTGGGCTACGACCGGCCGAAGCTGGCGGCTCAGGCGGCCGAAAGTGGCCGCATCCGCCCTTTTTTCGTCCGGCACCGGCCCGCCTAAATGACAATGCCGGCAACGGGCGTTACAGGCATAGGTTACTTCGAAGGAAATGCAGAGCGGTCGGCCAGAAAAATAATTCTTAATCCCTCTCCCGAGCAAACTAAGGTCACGGCGAAGCGAACTCATGAGGCTACCTCTTTTACCGAATGGTCTATTCCCGGAGGCAAGAAGCCTGGTTGCTGTCTTAACCAGAAGATAGACCGAACTTTGACGGCGACAAGCCCGATGGCAAACACAGTGGCTATATAATACCAGCCGGGAAGGAAAATCAGGAGCAAGGCAACGACGGTCGAGTTGCAGAACTTGGCCAACGGGCTGAAATTGTAGCGATAAACGCGCTCGTCGACGCGATTGAAATAGTTGGGCGAGATTATCGGATACTTGATAAATTGATAGCTTAAATAAAAATCAACGAAGGCAAAGTCGAGGAGATAAATAGTGACCGGCAGCCAAAGCGCCGGGTTAAAAATCAGGAAATTAACATAAAAGAAGACTGATTCAACCCGGTCAGCGATAATATCGATCTCGGCCCCCAGAATGGTTTCCTGCCGCCGCCACCGGGCCAAGAAACCGTCAGCCACATCGCCTGCCCAGTGGATGCCGAGCCCGACGAAATTGAGAACAGGATTCTGGTTAATTGCCGCCAGGGTGAAGAAGCTCAAGCTGGCCAGCAGCCGGAGCAAAGTTATCAAGTTGGGCAGACTTCTTAAGCTCTTAGGGTCGAGAGGGGTTCGGGAGGTTGGCACCATTTGGTTTATTTCCGGCCAAAATCAATCTGAGGGCTTCTCTGCATGTATCTTTCCCCATTTTTTCTTTTTTTCTCTTTCTTTATCCCCTCATTCTCCTTGACCTCCAAGGAACCTGATACTCCACCGATATTCATTTCTTTTCCTTTTTAATCTAATTCCTCATCTAATTTCTCATTTCTCAAGCGACATCACTTCTGTCACTTCTCACGCCCTTCCCAACCCTCTTTTTTCCGGTATCTTCAGGGAAATTTCTTGCCTTCGCTCCAGTTTACCGCCGGATAATAATTCCTCCGGAAGCTGAGGGTTTTACTTCTTCGATTTTTTGCGGCCAGGGAGCGTCGAATTTTCCGTTGCCGTCAAAATCGAGGAAGACCGGGTTGGTAATGGCGTAGGGCAAAACAGCATCCCGGAGAAGACCCGAGTCCGAAGGTTGCTGGAGCAACGGGAAAAGAGTTTTCTTGCCGATTACTTCTACGACGCACGCGGTGTCTTTCTCCAGTTGCAAGCTGAAGGCCTCATCCATTTTGACGACCGAAGAGCTTTTTCCCTGCAGCGGGAAGACCAGGCGGCGCTCTCCGTTAAGGATAAACCTGACTTCGTCGACTTGAAGCCAGGGAGCTCCCCAGACCCTTAGCCTGAAATTCACCGGCCCGGGTTTAAGGCTCAAGCTGTCGCCAAAAGTGGCGCTGTCATTTACCCTCAGGTCCACAAGCGGGCCGGTGCTGGCAAAAGCTTTGCCTTTCTTGACGGCCTCAAGGAGAGCGTTGGGGTCGACTGAACCTGCTTCCCCTCTATCATAAAGAACATAAGTGCGGGCGTAGCCTGGCTCGCCGCCGTCAATCGTATGAGAATCTGAGGAGCCGACCAGGGGATAAAAATAGCCGCGGTTGAGCAGATGGAGCCAATCTTCGAGGGCAAAAGAGTTCGATGACAGGGGTGAGGCGCCGTTCATTACTTCGAGGAGGTCGAACCCGAGGTCGAAGGATTCGTTGACTTTGGCGGCCGAAAGAAGGTCAAGTTCATAGTTATTAAAATAGCCTAAGGTGCCAGCCCGCGGATGGTTTACCTGGAGAAGAACACCCGGGCTTTTGGCCCGGCTGGCGGCAAAAAGAGAGCCCACTTTTTCGGCCACTGGCTCGATGGCCCCTTTTCTTTCTTCATTCTCTCGATAAGGAAGCGGATAGACGTTGAAGTGAAGCATATCCGGGACTGTAACTTCGGTTCCTGAAAGAACGGTCAACTCATTCTCCCAGCCGAGGCGTCGCAAGACAGGTTCATAATCGGTGACGACGTTATGGTCGGTGGCAATCGCTACTTCGACTCCTTCGGCTAAGAGCGACCGGAGCCGACTGGCAATGCTCACTGTTCCGTCTGAGAGGAAGGTATGCATATGCGGGTCGAGGCTTACCAGCCCCGGCTTTTCCACCACCCGGTCGACCGAGAAAACAACCTCGGCGGGCGAATCCGCGAGAATCTCGACCACTTTTTGGTCGAGGCTCCATTCCGGGCCATGCGAAGCCGAGGCAAGGTAGGTGCCGACAGGAAGCTCAACCTCTAACCCTTCAGGCGGCGGAAACACAGAATTCTTAAACCCCTCGAAACTCCGGCTGGTTTCGACCGGGTTTTCCGGTCGAAAATAAGGCGTCCGGGTGGGTTGAAGCCCGATAAAGGAGACTTTTCCGGGAACAGGGTTTCCCTGACTGTCCTGAAGCCTGAGTTTTATTTTTCCCATTAAGGGCAGCCGTAGCTCAACCCGGGTGGCCCCAGTTTTTTCTACTGCAAAGGTCTTCTCGGCGACCGCCGGGAAAAGATGGGCTCTGACGCGATAAATATCCTCGGGCAATGGGATTTCTAAGAAGGATGTTGAACCGTCGAGAATCGTCCGGCAGAAGGTAGAGCCGCTTAAAACATGAGTTATGACGACTTCCTTCCAGCCCGAGTATTCAGACGGAAGGAGAAAGACGCTACGATAAGCCGGGAGTTTATAATATTGGTAAATTCTTTCGAGCAGCTGGTCGAGTTTGGGGTCGGCCAGAAGAATGTAATTTACCCGGAAAGATTGCCCGGGGGCTAACCTTCCGGGAACAGGTGCGCCCGGCCTGGCCGGCGGGTTAAGGTTGAGCCAGGCTAAGCAATGGCTCTTTTTCTGGTACACGCGGAAGTTCAACTGGCGATGGTAAGATTCGTTAAAAGGGCTAAAATTGTAAGAATGAAGGGCGTCGAAAAGAAGCGAGTAAGAAAGGTTGGTTGAGGCTACTTTGCCCGTATTAGTAATTGTCGAGGTTATATCGACCCGCCCCTCATTCAGGTTGAGGGTGTAGGTGGTCTGGATGTTCAGCTTCAGGCCGCTACCATCAGTAAAAGTTCCTGAAGCTTCGACTGTGGCCGGGCCTTTATCCAGGTTTGGAGGGAATTTAACTTCTGAATAGAGGGCGTAATATGTCCGGTTCTGGATGCGGAGGACCGGTACCCCGGCATGAACCTGGCCTTCAGCTTCTGCCTCAGGCGGAGCCGCGCCGATAATCGTTCCCTTGGCATTGCCCCCGGCATAGTTAGCGTGGGTCATGATTGTCCGGTCAGTGCCGCCGAAAATGACCTTCAGACGAGGCCCGCTTATGAGGACATCTCCCGGCCTGACCAACCGGCTTAGCAAGAGTGGCAGGTCTGCCTGATTCTGAAGAAAAACAGGCTTATTCTGTTCGCCCGAAACCCAAAAAGAGGTAAGAGGCATAAAGAGGAGAAGAAAAAAGATAACCCGGGAATAAAACTTTGCTCCTCTAAAGAAAAGGCCTCTCACTTTCTGCCTCCTTTTTCTTCCTTGATGAAGTAATTAACCTTATAATAAAACCCGACTAAAAGGCAACCAGGCATAATTTGCCGGCGGGGATTAAGCCCCCGCCAAAACTAAAAGAGAGGAAGAAGGATGAGCGAACCAATCCCGGGCTTTCAGGCGGAAAGAATCGTCGAAGAAAAGGGAGAAAGGTTTGTTTTAAAAGTCGAGACTTCATCTCGGCCCGAAGATTACCGGAAATATGAGACCATTCGGGAGGAAATCTGGGAATTTCCCGAGGACCATCTTTCGGGGACCAGGAATCTGCTTTGCGAAAACATCCTCCACGAAGGAAGCTCGCTTTTTCTTGCCGCCTACCGCGAAGACCCGGAGGCCGGTTCACTTGAAGATGAGACCCACCTGGTCGGGTTTGCTTACGGGTTTGTCGGGGTGAAAGATAAGCAGGTGGCTTTCCGGAGACAGGATAATCTCTGGTTCTATGCCCAGTTTCTGGGAGTAAAGGATAGATGGCAAGGTTATGGCCTGGGAATTGCCTTGAAGGAATTCCAGCGGGACCTTGTCCGCGACTGGCTGGGGATAAATCTTATCGTTTGTACCTACGACCCGCTTACGGCCGTTAACGCTTATCGCAACGTCCGTTATTTTCGGATGGATGTCCTCGAGTACCGGGTAGCTCCCTACGGAGAATACGGCGGCCGGCTGAACCGACTCGATGTCCCGAGCGACCGGTTTTTCATGGCCTGGGACCTGGCGGCTTCCAAAAAGCTTGCCTTCGATGACCCTGAATCGCTCCTCGAGCAAGGAAGATGCCTCAATCAGGTCGAAGAAATCACTGTCGAGGGAAAAAGCGGCCGCCTTTCCCTGGAGGTTATTACAAACACGCTCGAGCCGCCCGAAACCGGGCCGGTTTTCGTTAGAATCCCCCGGGATTTTTACACCATGCTCCGAGAGACTGATGTTCCTTCGGCTCGAGTCCGCGAAATACCGCTGCGATGGAGGCTCAAGACCAGGGAACTATTCCGGGCGCTGTTCAGTCACGGTTACCGTCTGGCCGATTTCTTCACCCGAAAAAAGCAGGGAAAAGTCGAATGCTATTACCTCTTGCTTAAAGATTAAAATCGCTGTTCAGGAGGTCTTGCAATTTGAGGGGTGTTATAATATCAATTCAAGAACATTAATTAAGAGAGGAGATTATGGCTAAAACCGAAAAAGAAATTTTGCGTCATCTCTTAACTGAAGCTCTTAAACTTGAATTAAGAGGCAAAGAGTTCTTTCTCCAGGCCGCCGGCTTGACCCATAATGAACTGGGAAAGAAAATGTTCGAACGCCTGGCGGCGGAAGAGGTGCACCATCTCGAAACCTTTTCCCGACTTTTTACCCAGGTCTTAGGCTCGGACGACTGGAAGAAAGAGATTCCGGCGGCCGAGCTGAAAGAGAATTCCGAGGTCATCGAAAAGCTTCTTAACCGGATGAAAGGGGCCGGGGGAAAAAGCGACATCGAGGCGCTTTCGGTCGGGCTCGAGCTTGAAAAGAAAGCGATTGAGCATTTTCGTGGGGCGGCGGCTGCGGCCACTCAGCCGAAAACCAAGGAGATTTTCGAGGCGATCGCGGCTGAAGAGAGGTTTCATTATGACCTGCTCCAGGCCCAGCTCGATTCTCTCCAGAACACCGGGTTCTGGCTTGATGCCTCGGAATTCAGGATGGACGCTAAGTATTGAGCGCCCTGGGTGCGGCTTGGCTTGGATAGCGGGCGAGGTTTGAAAACACAGAAGAGGCTGTTTTTTTATTTTAAAGCCGAGCTAAAACCAGGAAGGCATTTGTCCTGAGATGCGAAACAAGTTATTCGCGATAAACTCGCGACCTCGGAGAAATAATCCGTGGCCCAGGGTAATTGCCTTGAGCCAACCTGGGTAAGCTTAGGTTAGAGAGAAAATTTCATGAGGGCGGCGAAAAACCTTCTCGCGCCAAAAGCCGTCGAGGAATGGAGGAAATGATGCCAGCTAACAAGAAAGACCTTAGTCTTGTTTTCCTGATTGTCTTGATTTCCGCCTTTACCTTTTTGAGTGAGGTGGCTTGCCGGGCCGAATTGACCGAAGAAAAGCTGGAAGAGAAGGCCTGGGAGTTACATCGTCGGATGCTGACCGTCGATACTCATTGCGACACGCCGATGATGATGGTTCGTCCTGGCTGGGATGTTGGTGTCAGGCATGAGCCAGGACTGCGGGAAAGCGGCAAGATTGACCTTGTCAGGATGAAGGAGGGCGGCCTCGATGCTCTTTTCTTCGGCATTTATGTCGCTCAAGGGCCGAGGACTCCCGAGGGGTACGCCAAAGCTTATGAGAGGGCAAACCAGTTAATCGCCGCGGTTCACAAAATGGTCAAGGATTACCCCCACCTGGTAGGCCTAGCCCTCCAGCCTGAAGACGCTTATAGGTTAAAAAAAGAAGGCAAGAGGGCAGCCTTCATGGGAATGGAGAACGGCTATCCTTTGGGGCTCGAAGTTTCGCGCCTGAAAGAATTTTATGACCTCGGGATTCGCTACGTAACTCTTTGTCATTCCCAAGACAACGATATCTGCGATTCTTCTACTGACCGGAATGAGCCTGAAGATAAAGGCCTGAGTGCCTTTGGCCGAGAGGTTGTCCGCGAATGCAACCGTCTGGGCATAATGGTTGATGTTTCCCACATTTCGGACAAATCATTCTGGGATGTCGTGAGTGTTTCGGAAGCTCCGGTCATCGCCAGCCATTCTTCCTGTCGGGCGCTATGCCAGAGCCCCCGCAACCTTTCTGACGAAATGATCAAAGCATTAGCCAAGAAAGGCGGGGTTATCCAGATTTGCTTTCTTTCAAGCTATCTGCGGACGCCACGGCCAAACCCCGAAAGAGACAAAGCTCTCAAAGACCTGGAGGATAAATATGGCGGCAATCTCAGGTCTATTCAGGATGAGGCGGTTCGGCAGAAAGCGATGGAAGAGATGGCTGAAATCAGACGCCGCTTTCCCGCCGACATGGCCACGGTTAAAGATGTCGTCGACCATATTGAGCATGTGATTAAACTCGTTGGGATAGATTATGTTGGTATCGGGACTGACTTTGACGGCGGCGGCGGGGTCGAGGGCTGCAACGACGTCAGCGAGATGTACCGGGTGACGGTCGAGCTCCTGCGCCGGGGTTACGGGGAAAAGGAAATTGCTAAGATATGGGGCGGTAACGTCATGCGCGTTTTCAATCAGGTAATCGAAACCGCCCGCCGGCTCCAACCTGCCTCCGAAGCCAAAAACTAATTTTTTATTTTACCTTAAATCTTTTTTGTTTTTCTTGCTTTCTCAGGCTTTGGATTTTCGGGGAGACCGGCCTGAAGGCCTGAAATCCATCGGGTAAACTGAAGTCTTAAGATGGAGGGCGTCGCCCGGAAAGAAGGTTTTCGATGTGACCCGTCGCCGCAAAAAGGTCGGGCAAGATAACCTGCGCCGGGCTGAAATCCTGGCCTTGACAATAAACAGAAGGGATGGCGATGACATAACAACCTGCCCGGCGAGCCGCCAGTACACCGTTGGCCGAGTCTTCCAGGACAACGCATTCTTCGGGCTTAACGCCAAGCCTGGCGGCGGTCAAAAGATAAATTTCGGGCGACGGTTTCCCTTGTTTTATCTCGTCCGAGGCCTGGAGAACAGCAAACTTAGACCCCAGGCCGAGGCTGGAAACGACCAGGTCGAGAAATTCTTGTTGAGCCCCAGTGGCGATAGCCAGCTTCAACCGTCGAAAAAATACGTTGACAATCGTGTAAAGGCCGGGCATCGGCTTTAAATCCTGCCGCAGCCTCTGGCGCATTATTTCGTTCCTCTTCGCCAGGAGGTCCTCCGGGGCGACGTCAAGCTGGAGTTCCCGGCGGAAGATGATCATGCTTTCCAGCGGCTTGCGGCCCATCATCCGCGAAAGAGTCGAATCTTCTACCTCGCGGGAATAAGCGCGAGCGAGTTCCTTTTCGGCGGCGAAGTACAGCCGCTCCGTATCAACCATTAGGCCATCCATATCAAAAATAATAGCTTCCATCCGCAGCTCATCCCTGGCTCGCTTTCAAGAGCCATCTATTTTAGCAAACTGCGCCCCGCGTTCCTAATCTGATTTAGTTACAGAAGTGGCGAAGCACCAGGAATTTCAACAATTTTGGCGTCGGTTTAGGCCTGGGATAATCCGCTTTGATTTTAAAAGTTGAAAGTCTCTAAGGGGAGATTTTGGAAAGTAAAGGCGGCTTCCTTTTCCGGTCTTAAAATTCCCAGAATAGACCGTTATTCTGAAGGTTATTTGGGCAAGAAAGGTGGTTGCAGTATCCCTCCCATGGTTTTCTGTTTTAGTTGGTTTTAAGAGTTGGCCGGCAGCAGCTGGTCGAAATGGGAGACAGGCGAGATTTTTTAAATTGGCAAAAGATGCCGGGAAGTTATGGCGGCTGGATGGGAAAAGTCCATGTAAGTCTACGCCTTGAGGTTTTCAGGACAATCCCCGGTGGACAATTCGGCTGATTCCACGGAGCTGGCTTTGGGTAAACAGGGCCTTGTCAACGAAGATTGATTGACCGGTGGCGCCCCGGCCCAGCTCCGAACCCAGGTTGCATTATGGGACGATCTTTTCTATAGTAAATTAAGTTGATTAATTAATGCGCCTAAGGCCAAAAAGCTTTTTTCGCCGCGAGCTTTTATTTCTTTTTAGCTTTTTTCTTTTTAATTTTTCTCTTGCCTCAATTTACGCCAATAACGCAAATTATTCTGCCTTAATCAGCCCGCAGGAGGAGCCGCGTTCCGGCGGGACCCTCCGTATCCGAACTTTTAGCCCGGTGCTCGTTCCTTCGCTTGACCCTCTGGCGGCTAATTCTGATGCTTCGCTGATAATTAGCGACCAGGTGTTTGAGGGTCTCGTCCGCTTCAACCCGAATCTGCAGATAGTGCCTGAACTGGCCGATTACTGGGTTATCTCTCCCGACGGGACGAGATATACTTTCTATCTTAAAAAGGGAATTAGGTTTCACCACGGAAGCTCTTTCCGGGCAGAAGATGTCAAGAAGTCGCTCGAAAGACTCGTCAGACCTGACGCCGCCGGGTTCTCCCAATATTTTGTCGAAAGGGTTGTTGGCGCGAAAGAATTTTACCAGGGCGAAGCCAAGGAAGTTGCCGGGTTCATCGTCCGGGATGATTACACCTTTGAAATCCAGCTCCTCCAGCCCTACCTGCCGCTGCTTTCGGTCCTGGCCGCTCCTTTTTGCAAGGTCATGCCCGCGGACTTACTCTCCTCCCAGGGGAAAAAATTTTTCTTCAAACCCTCAGGAACAGGGCCTTTTAAATTCGCCTACTGGTTGCGGGACTCCCGGCTGAATATTATTGGCGTGAGACTCGAGCGAAACGAAAACTACCATGGCCGCAGGCCGTACTTAGAAGCGCTTGAGTTTAGCGCCAGCTATTATCTGGACCAGTTTGAGGAAAAGGAAGTTGATATTATCCCTTATTATTCCCGCACCCTTTCCCGGACCGAATGCCAGGTTCTCGAAAGCGACTCGTTCCGGCTTCTCTATCTTGGTTTTAGCTGTCATCTGGCTCCTTTTAACAGCCATGATATTCGCCAGGCAGTAGCTTTGGCTCTGGATAAAAGGGAGCTCGCCCGTTCCTATTTTACCTTCGAGTCGATGCCTCAGGTCCTCAACAACATCATCCACCCACGGCTTCCAGGTTTCTTCCCCCTCGACTCCAAGAATGAACAAAACATCCTGGAGGCGAAGAGACTGGCGGAGAAAGCCGGCTATTATTCTCCGGCTGATTTCCCGGCGGTTGATTTTTGTGCCCTCAAAAGCGACCGCTGGCGGGCCGAAAGACTTTACCTGAGGCTCAAAGACCAGTTGAGCCCTCTGGGAATTTCCCTCCGCTGGAAACTGATTTCAGCCTATAACGACCTGCGTCAAGCAAAAAATGCCTACTTAGTGCTTTTTTCCTGGGCGCTGGACTTTCCCGACCCGGAAAATATCATCCGGCCTGTTTTTAGCCGGACCTCCGAGGTCAACCAGAATATTTTCCATTATGAGAACGAACGTCTGGAAACGTTGCTCGTACTCTCTGAAAAAGAAAAGAGCTGGGGCCGGCGCACCGAACTTTTTCGGGAAATGGAGGCGTTGCTTCTCGAAGATTTGCCGGTAATTCCCCTTTTTCTGATTAACCAGCGGCTGGCTGTCCAGAAGTATGTCCAGGGAATAAAAGTTCCCGCGCTGGGATTTTCTTTCCTTGATATGTCCCGGGTGTGGAAAGGAGAGCCCAAGTGAACCTGAATTTTTTCCGTCCGTTGAGAACTTCTCTTTTTGCCAGGTTTATGACCTGGACAGCCTTCCTCCTTATCCTTACCGTGGGCATGATCATCTTTTTTTTCCAGCGCCAGGAAGTCAGAAACATCGACGAACGCTCCCGCCACGAAGGCGCTCTCCTGGCTCATAATATCGCTAATTTAAACCTCCAGGCTCTGGTGTGGTGGGATGTCGAAACCATTCGCCGGAATATCGCCTCCCAGAATGACCCCAACATCCTGTATATTGTCTTTTTCGACCGGTATCAAAACTTGTTAGTCGCCTCGCCGTCGGCCGAAGGCAAAGAGGAGATCACCTGCTGCTCGCGCCTGCCGGCTGAAGTCAGCGAGAGTACCGTCGTCTACCGGCCGGCTTTTTTCCCGAAGGACGGGAAAAACTTAAAGATAATGGAAATCGAGATTCCGGTCTTCGCTCCTGGTTCGGCCGTCCGCTGGGGTTCGGTAAAAATAGGCCTGTCTCTGGAGCAGATGGAAGCCGAGATTCGCCGGATGAGGACAATCCTTCTTGGAATTGGTGCCGGCTGCGGTCTTCTCGGGCTGTTGGGCGTGGCGGTCTTGGCCCGACGGATTACCAGCCCGCTTAAGGAATTGATGGCCGGGACGGTGCGCGTTTCCCACGGCGATTTTTCCCAGCCAATCCCTATCCGCTCGCGCGACGAGGTCGGCCAGCTGGCCGAAAGGTTTAACGAAATGACGCGAGAACTTCGCCAGACCAGGCAAAAAATGGAGGAAGCCCAGCGAAAACTTATCCAGGCTGAAAAACTGGCTTCAATCGGCCGGATCGCGGCGACGATTGCCCACGAAATCAGGAACCCTTTGACCTCGGTCAAGCTTAATATTCAGAAAGTTCTTTTCGGCCCTAACCTGGAGAGCAAAGAAAAGGAGCACTTAGTGCTTACGCAGGAAGGGATAGAGCAAATCGAGAAGTTTATCCGGGAACTGCTTGACTTTACCCGGGTTTCCGAGCTCCGCCTGGAAAGATTTTCGCTGCAGGAAATAATCACTTCAGCGGTTAAATTGTTGGAAGATGGTTTTCGCGAAAAGCGGTTAGACCTCAAAGTTGAGCTCGATGCAGAGCTTCCGCCGCTTACGGTTGACGGCGACAAAATCAGGCAGGTGTTTCTCAATTTGCTCCGGAACGCTCAAGAAGCGGTCGAGCCCGGCGGCCGCGTTGAAATTAAAGCCGAAAGGGTAGTGGTTGCCGGCAAGCCCTGGGTTAGAGTCTTGGTAAGCGACGACGGTTGTGGCATTCCGGAGAAAGATTGGGAAAATGTTTTCGAGCCGTTTTTTACCACCAAATCTTCCGGGTTCGGGCTTGGTCTGGCGAATGCCCGCAAGATTGTCGAACAGCATCATGGCCAGGTCAGGATTATCAAGAAAGAGGGAAAGGGAACTTGCTTTGAGATCATTCTCCTCGGCGGGGTAGACCATGAATTTAATTCTCGTCATTGATGACGACCCCTTGATTGGCCGGACGCTGGTGAGCCATCTCGGCCAGAAAGGGTATGAAGTCAACTGGTGCGATTCCGGGGAGGAAGCCCTCCGCCTGCTGGAGAAAACCACGCCCGATTTTATCCTGCTTGATGTCCGCTTGCCCGATATTGACGGCCTGGAGATTCTCCGGCGGGTGAAGGAAAAAGAGCCCCGGGCCTTTGTCGTTGTCATGACGGCCTATGACGACATGAAGACTACAGTGGAGGCAATCAAACTCGGGGCTTTTGAATACTTAGTCAAGCCGCTTAATTTTATCGAGCTCGACCTGACCCTGGAGAAACTTAAAGAGATTAAATCCTTACAGACGAAAGTCAGTTATCTGCTCGAGGAAAAACAAAAGGAATACACCATCGATAACATCGTCGGCCGCTCCCCTCAGATGAGGGAGGTTTTTAAACTCATCGGCTCCGTAGCCAACACGAGGACCAACGTCCTTATTCAAGGCGAGAGTGGCACCGGAAAGGAGCTGGTGGCAAAAGCCATCCATTATAGCAGCCCCTGGCGGTCGGAACCATTTATTGTCATCAATTGCTCGACTCTTTCGGAAACCCTTCTCGAGAGCGAGCTCTTCGGGCATGTCAAAGGAGCGTTTACCGACGCGGTCGCCGAAACCCGCGGCAAATTCGAGATTGCGGGCAAAGGCACGCTTTTTCTGGATGAAGTCGGCGATATTTCCCCCAACCTTCAGGCCAAGCTTCTCCGGGTTATCGAAACCAAGGATTACATGAAGGTCGGCGGCGAGAAAATTCTCAAAGCCGAGGCGAGAATAATCGCGGCCACCAATCAGAACCTCAAGACTCTAGTCGAGAAAGGCAAGTTCCGGGAGGACCTTTATTACCGGCTGAAAGTCGTCGAGATTAATCTGCCACCGCTACGGGAAAGACGAGAGGATATTCCCGAGCTGGTTGCCTATCTCCTCGAAAAGATAAACCGGGAGCTGCGGAAAAACGTCCGGGTTGTTCCGTCTGAGGTAATGAAAATGTTAGTCGAGGCGCCGTGGCGGGGCAATGTCCGCGAGCTGGAAAACGCCTTGACGCGAGCGGTTATTCTGGCCAGAGGGGAAGTAATCCTTCCGGAATATCTCTTTCTTGAGCCTGAGGCGAGTCGAGCTGTAACCCAAGAGCTCAAGCCACTCTGGGAGGTAGAGAAAGAGTACATCCAGCATGTTCTCTGGGAGGTTAAAGGAAATAAGCTTCGCGCCTCGGAAATCCTCGGAATTAGCCGGCCCACCCTTGATAAGAAAATAAAGGAATACCGCTTAGTCCTCCCGCCGGATTCCTGAGAAAAGAAGCCGACAAGCCTTCTGGTTGTTTGTAAAAAAACTTTTCTCCGGATGTAAACAAATTTCCAACGGGCCGGGAAGAGTGCTGCCGGTTCAGGGGAGGGGGGCCGCCACGGCAATTTTATAACTGGCACAAAATTTGCTGTTAATTCAACTGATGAATATCGAAGACCAAAAGCTGGGCAAAAGAATCATCGTAGTCGACGATGACGAGGGCATACTCAAGACTTTCTTTCTTCTTTTTAACCAGACTTATCGCGTTTATTTAGCCAAGGATTCGGTCGAAGCCTTAGAAAGATTTAAGAGCGTCTCCTTCGACCTCATCATCGTCGATTATAAGCTCCCCCGGATAAATGGATTGGAGATGATCTCCCGCTTCCGCGAACTTGGCTATCGAGGGCCGGTCATTCTAATTTCCGCTTATCCCGAAGCTATCCGCAAAGAAGACCTTAAGAACTACAACATTAACCAGCTCTTCCTCAAGCCCCTTGACCTGGAAGCGCTGGAATCCTCCATCCATCGTCTTCTTGGCACGCCGGCGGTTCAGGAACTATCCATGGCGGTGGATAAGAAATGAAAAGAGCCATGCAGATTCTGAGTTTTCCGAGGGCCGAGGCGGACCGCCGGCGTGCTGGGAAACGAAAATAGTTAACTTGAAACTAATCACGGTGGAGAAAGATTTAAGGAGTGAGAGGAGAAAAAAATGAGGTTGGAAAGGAACCAGGAAATGAGAGCCAAAAAGAGTTTACTCTCAGGTTCAGCCAAGTCGAAAAGCCGTAGCCGCAATCATCGGCCTTCGCCGCGGGTTCACCAGGTAATTGAGTTGCTCTCGTCGGAAAACCCGATGCAGCTGAAAAAGCTCATGCAAGAAGTGGAAAAAGGGATTATTATGCGCGTCCTGGAGAGGACTGGAGGCAACCAGCGGCATGCGGCCAAGGTTCTGGGCCTCAAGTACACCACCCTGAACGAAAAAGTTAAGCGCTATCAGATTCGCTTCCAGAAGAGGCCCGTCGACATGATGGTCTTTTGAGGCAGAAGCGCGAAGCGCGCGCCGGCTGCAGGGCTATTCGACGAAAAAGAAGCTCGAGGCTGAGGCAATTTTTTGCTCAGTCTCATCCAGAGCTTCAACCACCCAAAAGTATTTTTCACCCCTTTTAATCACCTGTTTTTTTGCCTCGGGCAATAAAAGCTCGGGCACCGTTGTCCTTTGAGCATGAATCAGGGTTAATTTTTCGTCAGTGAGGATAAACTCGTAGCTTTTAGCCCCGCTTATCTTTTCCCACCTGAATTCAGCCGGGGGAGAAGCTAATTTTCCCGTCGGAGTGATTAAGCGAAAAGGCGGACTTATTAAATCCCTGAGAATTGGCTGGTCGGGTCGAAGCCAGAAGAACCAGAGAGCCGCCCCCACCAGGATAAGACCGAGCAAGGCGCCGGCCAGCCAGCGAAAACGGGCCGAAGGTCTTCGGGCCGGCCGAAAACTTATTTTTCTTTCGAGTTCGGCCAGCCGCAGCCCCGCCTGTTGTTTTAGAAAATCTACCTGGTCGGCTGACAATTTTTTATTCTGAAAACTTGACTTAAGGCATTCATCGAGTTCCATCAAAAGAAGAAACTTCCGGCGACAAAGCGAGCAGGTCTCTAAATGAAGACTCAGGCTTTTTTTCTTTCGCGGGTCAAGGCCTTCAGTTACAGCTTTGACCAAATCTTGGTCTCGGAAGCAGGCTTTCTTTTTTCCCCGGCTCATATTCCCCCTTTTTAACTTTTATTCTCCTTTTTTATTCCCGCTCATTTTTTTTCTGAGGTCGCTGATTCCCCGGTAAAAGAGATGGCGTACTTGATGCTGGGTCCAGTGAAGTTTGGCGGCGATTTCTTTGAGGCTCAAACCCTGGGAGTAAAGCTCAAAAACTATCTTTCGCCTTTCAGGCAGGGAAGCTATTGCCTCGGCTAAAAGCCGTCTTTGCTCGGGAGTAATTTCCCTGGTGGCATTTAGGGCTTGGTCGCTAAAAGGGATTCCTGTTTGGTTTCGGGCCATAGCCGCGACCGAAAGCGAAGGAACCCTTTTTTTTACCATATCCAGCGCTGTTGTGTAGATAATTTTCCCCAGGTAGGCGCGGGGGTTTTTTATTTTCTTATGTCTGAGAATCATTTTCCACAGCTTAAGTTGAATTTCATGGAGGATATCCTCTTTATCCTGGAAGCTTAGCTCGGGAAATCTTTTTTCGAGCAAGCCCTGGATGTAAGAAGCCATTTCGGCGATAAACTTCTGAGCGTCGAAATGGTTGTCTTCGTCCATACATATTTTTTTACTCGGTTTTGCCGGTTTTGGCAAATTGAAATATAAAAAAATACAATTCTTAAACTATGTTTTATCTTATTTTTTGGGAAAAAAGTGAACCCCCCCTCTTCCGCCGACAGCATATCCCATCTTTCTTCCTCTTATAAATAGACGGCAATTCGAGCCAAAATATCCCACTTTTTTAGATAAGTAAGCCAAAATTCGGGAAAAAAGAGAAGAGGTAGGCTTATTTTCGCCCGCTCTCCTTGAACCGGTCTCAGTTGATAAACCTAATTTGCAAGAAAATTTTCTGAAAAAGAGCTCTTAATTTAGCAATATTTATCAATTTGACACAGCGTAGAAAGGGGGGATAGAATCCAGCCAGGAGGAATTATCATGAGGTCAATGGTCAATAAATCGGTCTTTAATTATTCGAAACCGGGGAATTTTTTAACCCGGCGGGAGTTTGTCCAGCGGGTGTTGGCGGGGACGGCCATTGCCGCAACCAGCCTGGCCGAAGCCAACAGCGCTGTGTACCAGAGTATCTCGGCCCTTAACAGGAAGTTTCTCGAGGAGGAATCGCCCGACGGAGTTTATTGGGAGGAGCTCCGCAAACAATTTGTTTTTGACAACAGGCTGGTGATGATGAACAACGGCACCGTGGGGCCAATGCCGCGGCCGGTTTTTAACACTTTGACCCGCTGGTTCCGGGTTCAGATGACCAACCCGTTTGATGTCTATAATTTTCTCCCCTCGAAGGCCGAAGAGGTCAGAAAAAAGCTGGCGGCTTTTATCAACGCCTCGCCGGAGGAACTAATTATCACCCATAACACGACCGAAGGCATTAATTTTGTGGCTAACGGGCTTGACCTCAACCCGGGAGACGAGGTCTTGATGAGTCAACTCGAACATCCCGGCGCCCTGCACCCCTGGAGGCTTAAAGCTAAACGGAGCGGTATCGTGATTAAAGAGGTTAAAATACCGGTTACGCCCAAGAGTGTGGCTGAAATCGTCGATGCTTTCGCCGCCGCCATTAACACGAAGACAAAGATAATCAGACTTGGACACACCGTTTTTATCACCGGGTTGATAACCCCGGTGAAAGAGCAGAGTGCGATGGCCCGTGAAAAAGGTGTCCT
>JBBIRF010000010.1:54703-67483 GCA_037441905.1 Candidatus Aminicenantota bacterium | reverse complement strand
CAGTTTATGCAGAAGGGCCACTTCGCTCGTTCCGCTTCCTCGAAGCTCGACGGAAGGTTGCCGGTTTTTTCATTTGTTTTCCCTCCTGCAATAGTCTTTTGGTCAAAAACCAGCTTGCTTTAAGATGTGGGGGAGCCAACCCGACGTTCAGCTCGCCTTCAGGCGTTGCGTTCGGGTCAGCCAGGTGGCAGGCCTTAGAAAGCTAACCCTGCGGTGAATGGATAGTAATCCTGGGCCAAATTGGAAGAGGCAGCCAACGTTTTGCCACTATCTCCATTCAAGGTTATTATAAAACTTAACTAAAATCTAAAACAAGCACTAAATTTTTCTTTTAGTGAAATAGAATATTATGTGTAAATTGGAAGAGATGGGGAGCGAAGGAACGTATCAGATGTCCAAAAAAATTGATACCTCGACCTGCTATAATTACTTGTAAAAAAAATTCAGGATAAAATTTCGGAGCTTCTTTGTTATAGACCAACTCCTTTCCTGAGTGACCCTTTCTTGGGAAGTTCCGGCTACGCTTCTATAAGGTTTTCCCCCGCACTTTTAACGTAATAGCTGTTAATGGGTTGACGGTTTTTTCTTAATTTTTTACTATTTAAGCATCTATAATTTTGCTGTTTTGTTAAAAAAATGGTTAAGAAACCAAAGAAGGAGGGATTATGAAATCTAAAAGCAGGCTGATTTCGCTATTTAATTTTTCCTGATCTTTATTTTTTTTGGCATCATGCACGCCCAAAAAACATCTAATGACCATCGAAGAACAAAAGGCCAAAATCGAGGCGGCGAACAAGCGGATTGTGGCTTTGGAAAAAGAAAAGGCCGACCTTCTGGCTTCCAGCAAAAGCTCTGAGGAAGCCGCAGCCAAAAGACTGCGCAGCTTAAACATTCAGCTTAATAACATCCGGAAACAGATCAAAGAAAAGGAAGCAGAGCTTGAAGCCAAAAATGCCGAGATTTCAGCTTTGCAGGAGAAGACAGCAGCTCTGAACAAGGCGGATGAAGAAAATAAATCGCGGATTGCTTCGCTTAATACTGATATGGAGAACCTCTCTGCCAGAATGGATAAAACTATTGCGGCTAAGGATAGATTAATCCTCATTCTGATTATCCTATTAGCCGTGGCTGTAATCCTTGCAATTTTCGGGTTCGTGAAAAAGAGGGGCAGGAGCGCGGTTTAAACCTAATTCTTAAAGAGCAAGAATTTTCGGGGGAAGGGGAAAGGTTATTTTAGAAAATAATGCCAAAGCGGCGCCTTTTTGTCTTTAACCAAGAACACGGCCGACGCTCAGGTTTAAAAAATCCGCAAATTTCTGGCCGCCGTTTTTCACGGATAAGATTTCTATAAACGTTTAGTTTTCTTTGACTGAGCCACTCTGCGTGATGTTGTCGCGTGCTCTCTCTTTTACTCAAGGAGAAGTTTCTTTTAATCACCTGGAGTGTCCCCGGGGAAGGCTCTAGCAGGACGGCGAGGTGGTTGACTCTTGCCTCCGGGTCTTCCAGAAAGGGTTCAGCTTTCAAGAATGACTTCTCGTTTTTTTAACATATTCTAGTTCTACTCCCCCTTCTACTTCTAGTCGTTCTACCCGCCTTTAACCCGTTCCAGGTAAAAATTAGTCGATTGAAAAAATAGTCGAAAAAAATTACTAAATATGCTGAACTATCAATGTTCGAGGTTTAGGAAAAAGATTCGAAGAGGTTAAAAGGAGGCGGAGAATGATTTCGCTTAAAGCCATCTCTTGGTTAGCGGGAGCGATGCTTCTGTTATCCGTAACCTTGGGTTTTTTGGGTAATATCCTGGCCCAAGAAAAGACCGAAAAGCCGATTCTTCACGGGAAACACTGGGTGGCCATTACCGGAAAGCCGATAGCCTCGACTGCGGGAGCCATGATGTTCATGAAAGGCGGGAATGCGGTGGATGCTGCCTGCGCCATGCTGGCCGCCGTCTGCACCATGCACGATGTTCTGAGTTGGGGTGGCGAGACGCAGGGGCTCATCTATAACCCAAAAACGGGGAAGGTCATTGCCCTTAACGGTTTGGGCGTGGCTCCGACCGGAGCCACACCCGAGTTTTACAAATCAAAGGGATATAAATATCCCCCGGCCGACGGTCCTCTCTCAGCCATTACGCCCGGCACCCCTGGAGCGCTGATTGTCATGCTGGCCGAGTTCGGCCGGTTGCGGCTAAAAGATGTCCTCGAACCAGCGATCGAGATGGCCAACGGCTATCCGATGGAAAAAGAGACTTCCGACCGCATCGAGCGGGAAAAAGCTAAATTAAAACAGTGGCCTTACTCGAAAGCTCTTTTTTTGACCCATCCTGGCGAGGAGAAAGAGGCGCCGCAGCCGGGCGAAGTCTTCCGGCAGCCTGACCTGGCAGTGACGCTCAAAAAACTGGTAGAGGCGGAGGAGCAAGCGCTCAGGGAAGGCAAGAGCCGGAAAGAAGCGCTGGCGGCCGCCTATGACCGTTTTTATCGAGGGGATATCGCTCGGGATTTCGTAGCCGCCTGTCGGGAAGCCGGCGCGCTGATTACGTTAGAGGACCTCGACCGCTGGAAGGTGCTGCTGGAGGAACCGGTGATGACCACCTATCGGGGAATCGAAGTCTACAAGCTAAACACCTGGGTTCAGGGGCCGGTAATGCTGCAGGCGCTCAACATGCTGGAAAATTTCGACCTCAAGGCTATGGGTTACAATAGCGCCAAGTATATCCATACGCTTTACCAGGTGATGAACCTGGCTTTTGCCGACCGCGACTTTTACTACGGCGACCCGTATTTCCCGCCCGAAGAGCCGATTAAAGGCTTGCTTTCCAAAGAATACGCCCGCGATAGGATCAAGCTGATAAACTGGGAAGCCAACGACCCAGAGATAAAACCGGGTGACCCTTATCCTTACGAGGGTAAAACCAACCCGTTCAAGCATTACCTGGAACAGTGGAGTAACCAGAAATGGACGGTAAAAGAAGAGGCGGAGCTGGTCTGGCTCGAGAGGAACTTCTTCCAGGGAACGACTTCCATCCAGGCGGCGGATGAGGAGGGCTGGGTAGTATCCCTGACGCCAAGCGGCGCCTGGATTCCCTGCGTGATTGCCGGAAAGACGGGAATTGCCCTGAGTCAGAGAGCTCAGAGCTTCGTCCTGGATGAGGCCGATAACCCTTTTAACGTCATTGCGCCGGGAAAGAGGCCGCGGGCGACGCTGACTCCCGGGCTGGCCATGAAAGACGGCCGCCCCTTTCTATCGTTTGCTGTTCAGGGTGGCGACACTCAGGACCAGAATCTGCTGCAGTTTTTCTTGAATGTGGTGGAGTTCGGGATGAATGTCCAGCAGGCGTGCGAGGCAGCCAACATCACCAGCTATCAAATGCGCAACTCGTTTAATAATCATGACTGCTCGCCGGGTAAGCTGGACCTGAACGAGAAAACGCCGCCCGAGGTTAGAGAGCAACTCGGCCGGATGGGCTACCGCTTATCATTCAAAAAATACACTTCAGGCCCGATAAACGCCATCTACTTTGACTGGAAGCACCGGACTCTCTGGGGCGGCTCCAGCAATTATGGCGATGATTACGGCGTGGTCTGGTAGCTCAGGTTAAACTAAGTAGTTAGAATTAAGCGGGATAGAGAAAAAAGCGTAACACCTTTATTTAAAACTAAAATTTAATTCAGTTGAGGCCTCTGAATTAAATCCAGTCATGTTGGCAGGAAGAGGCGCCGCCTAATTTGGGAGTAGATTAGTCTCAATTGAAGAGCTAAATTTTTTTCGGCTCGTCTTGATGGGGATATCGCAACCAAAATCCTCAGGAATTTGAAGCTCTGGGAGAACAGGAGAGGCGGTTTGACCCGGTGGCTGGGGGAGAGAGAATATGATTTGAGGACCATGACTTAATATAATCGTGATTTAAATTTAATTTGATAAGAGAACCGATGAAGCCGCATGATACGGGCCTTTACCTATTAATTCTGGCTTTAAGAAGGGGGCGGGTTATCAAGGCAGGGAAATTACCCGAAAACTATTTTAAGTCGGGATGCTATCTTTATGTTGGCCGAGCCAAAAATAGTCTCAGAAAAAGAATTGAGCGCCACTTGCGGAAAAGAAAAAAGCGTTTCTGGCACATCGACTATTTGCTGGCAAAGGCCGAACTGAGAGAAGTCTGGGTGAAAGCGGGCTTATTTGATGAGTGCGGGATGGCACGCCGGCTCAGGCGTTACTTGAAAAGCTCAACGCTATCGCCGAAGAAATTCGGGGCTTCAGATTGCCGTTGTCCCGGCCACCTCGTTTATGTTCCGGACGAGGGCGAACTGAGCACATTGAGAAAACACCTGGGGTTTGTCAAGCTTAAGACCTGATTAGTTTATGACTAACCTGGTTCTTCCGGGTTTATTGAGGATTAACCTGAAAACTTCTTGATTCCAGAGCACTGTTAGAGATACTTTCGATTAAGATACTCAGGTTTTTTACTTCGAACGAAGTTAGCCGATTTTATCTCTCTTTGATGACAAGGTGATGGCCGTCTTGAAAAAAAGCTGACTGTTACTGAATCCGGCGTCAGATGCTGGAAATTCTTCCTTTCCTCCCCGCCAGAAATTCGGACGAAACTTCCTCCTGACTGCCGCTGGTCAGACAATCTAACTGTTCGGTCTCGGAATAAACCTATTTTCTTTTCAATCTAGGAATGACGGCGTCTATTTCGTCTCCTTTATATCAGGACGTCGGCGGGAAAAATAGGAAATATAGAACATGTCCCGATTTTATTTGTCGGCGAAGGCGAAGGTAGTGAGGTAGCCCAGCTGAATAACTTTCGCCAGCAATTCGCCGGAGGCTTTATCGGCACTGTCTCCCGTCTGGTGGTAATCAGAATGCATGGCTGTCATGTAATAAACAAACGGTTTCTTGACCGCGGCAAAGGACGAATGGTCAGAACCGCCGCTCCCGGCGCCCAGTTCTGGTTCGCGGATAAACAGGTCAAGACCGACATATTTATTCATCTCTTGCTGAATTTCATAGAAGCCAGAGTCTTTGGTAGCGTTCACGGTGACAAAATAAGCCGGTCTAATTTGTTTGACCAGGTCTTCCACTCCCTGAACGTTTAGCATCCGCGTCGTCCGAGTGATGGTTTGCTGGTCAAAAGGCCGGCTAATCATGTCGTAGTTGAGATACCCCACTGTTTTTTCTATCGGGAAAGTCGGGTTCTGGACATAATAGCGGCTTCCGAGCAAACCTCTCTCTTCCCCCGTCCACAGGCAGAAAACAACGGTTCGCTTCGGCTTCACAGGGTTTAAAGCAAGGGCCCGGGCGATCGAGATGACCCCGACCGAGCCGGAAGCATTATCGTCCGAACCGTTAAAAACATAATCTTCCCATTTCCCCAGATGGTCGAAGTGAGCCCCGATGACGAAGACCTCGTCTTTGAGCTGGGGGTCAGAACCTTCGAGGTAGCCGATGATGTTCATCGTTCGGACGAGGTTAGCTTTGACGGTGGTACTGATGCTTACCTTTGTACCCGGCAAGTCTCGCGAAGCTGGTTTGTAGGTTTTCTCGATCGTTTGCTTCAGCTCGTCAATAGTTTTCCCGGTATTTTCCAGGATGAAATTGGCCATTTCCCGCGTAATGTTAATCGTCGGGGCAACTCTTTGGCCTGGCGCTCCTGGGACAGTTTCCCTGGCTCCAGGAATAAGCATCCTCGTCCGGACGCGGCGGATTATTGGGCGTTCGTCGGAAGGCTGTCGCGCCTGACTGGCGGTGAGACTATTGAAGATTTCAGCATCCGGGCGAGTATTCTGGACGACGAGGACGGCCGCCGGTTCCTGTTTATAGATTTCTTCTAGTTTATTAAACCTCCCTGGCCCGCCTCTTTGGCGCGCGATGTCAGCGGCGGTTGGCACTTGAGGAAAATACTTTTCCTTAAGCTCTTTATTCACGTTGAAGGGTGATTTGGGGTCGTCTCTCCCGGGAGCCTCGGTAAGGACCAGGACAATTTTGTCTTTAAGCATCATTCCTTTGAGTTCATCCCAGCCAATGGACGGTTCTTTAATGCCGTAGCCCACAAAGACCACAGGCCCGGATACGTCCTCGGCGGTCGGAAGCTGGCCGGAGAAATCAACGCCGCTTTCAAACGTCCGGGCTTTACTCGTAGCGGCCCGAGCCACTTCTACTTTAAGCGTGGTCTTGGATTCGGTAATCTCCTTCAAAGCGAATTCCTGGAAGTAACTCCTTTCCGCTGGAGGAGCTGGCGGTGCTGGCTGGCTACCCATGGCTCGCATGAAACCAGCGCTAGCTGGCTGCCGGTCACCTCCGGGCTTAATCCCCCAGAGTTTAAAAAGAGATACCACGTAATCAGCCGCGATAGCATAGCCACGACTGCCGGTATCCCGCCCTTCCATCCAATCAGAAGCCAGGTAGGTGAGCATCGCCAGAGTATCTTTAGGCGTTATGGATTCAAACCCTACCTTGTACTTTTCAGGCACAGGTTCTGGCTTGGCCACCAAACTGAGCGCTCTTCTTACTTCCTCGGGCTTCATCTGCTGTTGCTGCGGCATCTGGGCTAGGAGGAAGGCAAAAGCACTTAGGGCCAGAACCACGGAAATCGCAGGTAACTTAGGCCTTCTCATTTAAACCTCCTTTTCAAGCCTCACTAATTTTATTTTAGAATCTATTTTCAGTTCGCTGCCAGGGGGCTGCGGCCTGAGGGGGATAAGCCAGCACCGTAACATGTTTCTCCTTCGGGAGAAAAAAATGTTCTTCTCATTCTAAATTTGACCGGGGGCCAAAATCAATGCCCTTGCCCAAACTAACCTTTTTTCCTTATATCGCCTCTTTTGCCCTCCGGACCTTACTAGTTTGGTTATCAACCTAAGAGGCAAGATTCTTTTCCCGAGTAACGTTGGCCCAATAACGAAATCCTCCAGATTTTTGCCGGGCGGCAAGATGGAATCGGAGTCAAGTTGGTATAACAACCAGAAATTAAAAGAAGGTAGGGGAGCAGGGAATAGGCGGTTTCTCTCGGTGGTTTGTTAAGCAAAAAATTAAATAAAAAAAGATAAGAAGAATCGGGGAATAAAGCTTGTTTTCTTTTCGGTTTAAACACCGGCGAAATTAATATCGGGGCTTGCGGGGGAAAATAAAGGAAATATAAAACTTGTCCCCATTTTTGTGCCCATATTTACTGGCGTTTATAACTGATGGAGATTCCCGACCAGCTCGAGCGGTCGATAGTCGTCTCCAAGTAAGGCAGGCTGCGGAGATAATCGAGGAATTCTCTGATGCCATACTGTCTGTAACCCGCAACATTGTGGGCAGTAAAGCAGCCGCCAACGACCAATTTGGGCAAAACAGCTATAAGATAATTTTTATACCATTCTTTATCGGCGTCGCAAAAAACAAAATCAAACGGACCAGGAAGTTTCGGCACGATTTCATGCGCATCGCCAAGGATAGCCTCGATATATGGGCTCAGGCCAGCCTCCTCGAAATTCCGGACAGCCTGTTTATAGCGCCATTCATTTATTTCAACGGTGATTAATTTCCCCCCGGTCTTGCTCAAAGCCCAGGCAATCCAAATGGCTGAATGTCCCGTGGAAGTGCCTATCTCGAGGGCCCGGGTGTACTTGTTCTTGATGACAAGGTCGTAGAGGACGCGGCCGTCAGCCTCGCTGATGTTCATATCACGCCAGGAATACCGGTGGCTTTCAAGAAAACGCTGAACCCGCGAATCCAGGTCTTCGGCCGGAGCGGCCGGGTTATTTTGAAGAGCCGTTGGCATTAAGGAGCCGCCGGGGCGGAAAAGCGAAGCAAGGGCAGGCAAACTTGTCATGGCTATCAGGAGCCCTGCCGCCACCCAGGCGCCAACCTTCGTTTTCTTTTTAAGATGTAAGGAACTCATTCTTTTTACCTCGCCAGGATTTCGGAGCCAAAATTTAGACGAGCCTGACAAGAAGTTCTTCCCATAGTTTCTCATTATGAATAAGTACTCCCAGCGGGTTTATTTATTCTATCCTTCGCTAATTATTTAATTATTTTTAAGTAATTATTTTTAAGGCCGGAGCTGCTTCTTTGGTGGTTAAATGGTGACTAATTCTCCGGAAAATATTCTCTCCGGGGTATATTTTTCCCCGCAACCCTTGGGGCGGATTCGGCGGCGTTTTCGTCTGTTAGTATTTCCTAATTTACTGTCTAATATGATCTACTTCTTAAGCTGCTTTTTGTCTTTTGTGAACAAAGGATTTCATAAGCCACTCTTTTATTTAGACCGTAAGCCTGGCTTGTTTTAAAACGGGACTTAAGCTATATTCAAAGCTTAAGAGCTCCACAAGATTATTAGGTTAGCAAGGAGAAAGCCGCCATGGAGATAAAATTATCAGCTGCCGAATACGAGGTCCTGCTTAAGCTTGTTTATCTTGGTCAATGGATGGTCGAAGGAGCGCGGGAGGAAGAATCCGAGTTCGAGGATTACGACCGGGTGGCTTCATATATTTATTCCTTGGCGCCGTCTTTTGGCGCCAGGAAATGGGTCGATTTTGACGAGGCCGAGGGCGAATATTATCCCTCGAACGAGCTCGATGAAGCCATGGAAGAGGTTATCGCCCGGTATGAAGAGGCTAATTTCTGGGACCAGCTGGTCGTCCGGCTTGCCGAGAGAGACCTGGTCCGGGATTACGGGGAAGAGGCAATTCTCAAAATGGACTGGAAGGAACTCGAAAGGAAACGGTCTGTTGCTATCGAAAGATATAGAAGAGAAGTCGAAGAGCACGGCCTGGAAAATATCATCCTCCAGCGTGTTTCCTGAGTCCTTTCGTCTAGCCGGTTCATAAACTTAAGCTTGGGGTGGAAGCGAAGTGTTGGTTTGGGGGGGAATGACCCGTGACCACTGGCTGAAGATAGGGCTAAAATTTTCTGGAAATTTTACTTTGTAAGCTGAAGGCCAACGCGACCTGGATAATTTATTTCTTATATCAGTCTGAAGCTCGCTTTTAGCTCGATTGGAGGAACTCTCTTTCTCCATCCATCCATCCTTCCATCCTTCCTTCCCTCCCCCTGCTCATTATTTTAATAACTTAAATTTATTTTGCCTAATTATATCTAAATCGGCCATTCTCCAGTCTGTTTATTTATATTAGTTAGGTAGTTAGGCAGGCAGGTAGGTAGGTAATTAAATAGGAAATAGGACAGTTAGGCGAGCCGGGGTGGGCAAGGAGGTAAGTAAAAATCGATAATCAGTCATTGATTGATTGGTTGATTGATTGAGTCAGTCTGGGAGAGAGTGTGTGTGTCAGTCAGTCAGTCAGTCAGTCAGTCAGTCAGTCAGTGATTTCTTGTATCTCGAGTTGTCCAGGGACCATAGCATGATAGGCCCAAAAGAGCTGAATACAGAACCAACTCCCTCAAGACCTTTATTTTTTGTCAGCCTGGAGGCGATTAGCGTGGTTTGCGGTTGTGGATCTTTTCACCAGTATCGAAGCTTAATAAGCCACGGGCCAAAAGCAAAATGTCCTTATCTTGCTCCTTATTTTGCCAAGAAATAAAAAGATAGATCAAAAAATAGGAAATATAGAACATGTCCCTGTTTTTTTATAAAATGGGAGGCTTAAAGAAGGAGGTAATTATGTCATTAATCAGTGCGAGCCTATCCAGGTTAAAGAAAAAAGTGGGTTGCCATGGTGAACAACCCTGGTTTAGCTCAACCTTTCCCGCCATATTTATATTTATTTTTTTAATTACCCTTATCTTCCTTTTATCTCCTCTCTTCCCCCCGCGCGCCGAGGCTTTTGCCGCCCGCAAGAACCTTTCTCAAGCGGGCGCGTCCGGCCGCCTCCTGGATGAATCTTTGCTCAAGCCGTTTGTTTTCCGGGCGCTCGGCCCTTATCGTTGTGGCTCGTGGATAACCGACTTTGCTGTTCCCGAAAAACCGGCCAAAGACCATCTCTACACTTTTTACGTCGGCACCAGGAACGGCGGCGTCTGGAAAACTACTAATAACGGCACCACCTTCTTCCCGGTTTTTGATGACCAGGAATACTTATCCATCGGCGCTGTGGCCTTAGCTCCTTCCAACCCGGAAATTGTCTGGGTCGGAACAGGCGAAGCTTATTGCACTCGAAGCACCTACCGGGGAAACGGCGTTTACAAGAGTCTTGACGGCGGTAAATCCTGGCAGCATATGGGTCTCGAGGAGACGCATCATATTGCCCGGATTGTGATTCACCCGGAAAACCCGGATATCGTCTATGTTGCCGCCATGGGCCACCTTTTCGGGCCAAACCCGGAAAGAGGCGTTTTTAAAACGACTGACGGCGGCCGCACCTGGAAGAAAGTTTTCTTCATTAACGATAAGGTCGGTGTTTGTGACCTGGTCATGAACCGCAACCGTCCCGAAATTCTTTACGCCGCTGCTTACGAGAAATACCGGTATCCCTGGACGTTTGAGGAAGGCGGTCCAGAAAGCGGCATCTATAAAACCACTGACGGAGGCCAGACCTGGAGGAGGCTGACCAATGGTTTGCCGTCGGGCAAGATTGGGCGTATCGGCATCGATATTTATCGCCGTAACCCTGATATTTTATACGCCGTTGTTGAGAATGCTAACCTCAGGCCGCCCACGGCCGAGGAGGAAGCCCAGGACAAACGCCGCGGCCTCCAGCCCCAGAGCCGGCCTGTCGGTGGCGAAGTTTACCGTAGCGACGACGGTGGCGAGACCTGGCGCAAGATGAACTCGCCCCAGGATAATATCGGTGGCAAAGCACCCTATTCTTTTAACATGCTCCGCATCGACCCGAATAATGACCAAAAAATTTACGTCACCAGCGTTTCTCTGGCTCATTCTTTTGACGGTGGCCGGACGTGGCGGGACCTTGATTGGCCGCCGACTCTTTTCCCGCGAATGTTCGGCGACGTCAGGACCATCTGGATTGACCCGGAAAACTCCGACCGGATTCTGCTCGGAAGCGACGGCGGCGTGCACATTACTTACGACGGCGGCAAGACCTGCGACCATCTTCACAACCTGCCTCTCGGGGAGTTCTATGCCATCGCTGTGGATATGGAAGACCCCTACAACGTTTATGGCGGGATGCAGGACCATGATTCCTGGAAAGGTCCGTCTAACGGCCCGTCGGGTTACGTGAGCATTGAGGATTGGGTAACGGTCGGCACCTCTGACGGGATGTATAACCAGGTTGACCCGACCGATAGCCGCTGGGTGTATAACACTTTTCAATTCGGCGGGCATGCGCGGGTTGACCAGAAACTCGGGACGATGGTCTCAATTGTGCCACGGCGGGAGCCGGGCAGGCCTGCTTACCGCTGGAACTGGACTCCACCGCTCATCATTTCCCCTCATAATTCCCAGATTCTTTATACTGGAGCCGAGGTCTTGCTCCGCTCGCTTGACCGCGGCGACCATTGGCAGGAAATCAGCCCTGACTTAACCCGAAACGACCCGAAGAAGATTGCCGGCCGAGGAAGTGTTACCTATTGCACTATTACCACGATCTCGGAATCGCCGCTCAAGCCCGGCCTCATCTGGGTGGGGACAGACGACGGCAAGGTCTGGATTACCCAGAATGGCGGTGCCACCTGGACGGATGTTTCGGGCAACCTCATCAAGGCTGGAGCGCCGGACGAAAGATGGGTCAGCCGGGTGTTTGCTTCGTTTCATAAAGAAGGCAGGGCTTACGTAACCAAGAGCGGCCTGCGGCATGAAGATTTTAAGCCCTATGTTTTCCGGACCGAAGATTACGGCGCAACCTGGAAGCCAATTACCAGCGGCCTTCCGGAGCGGTCGGTGAACGTGATTTTCGAGGACAGGAAAAATCCTAACCTGCTGTTTGTCGGGACAGACGGCGGCGTCTACGTATCAATCGACGGTGGTGCCACCTGGGTTCGGTTCAAAAACAATATGCCAACCGTCAGGGTGGCTGACCTCCTAATTCATCCGCGAGAAAACGACCTGGTCGTCGGAACATACGGCCGGGGAATTTACATCACGGATATTTCACCCCTCCAGGAGCTAACTCCTGAAGTCCTGGCGAAGAGCGTTTATCTTTTTTCGGTCGAGCCGGTGACGCAACGAATTACCCGTAACTGGGGGAATTACCGACTTTATGGGGACCGAGTTCTGGTGACCCCGAACGAGCCAAATGCCGTCACCATTAACTATTACTTGCGAGCGAGCCTCTCGGAAAAGGTTAAGATAACCATTAAAGACCCTTATGGTCAGGTGCTGCGGAGCTTGGAGGGACCGGCTGAGGCCGGCATAAATCGGGTGCTCTGGGATATGAGGGCCGCAACGCCGCAGATGGGCGAGCTGAGGCCAGGCCGAGGTAGAATGATGGATTTGGTTAACCCAGGCGAGTATCTGGTTTGCCTCGAAGCGGCCGGGGTGACTCTCCAGACGAAGGCTCTCATAAAAGGCAGGATGGGCTGGGCCATCGGCCCTTTCCCGGTCCGGCACTGAGCGCCGCAGAAAAAGAATTGCATAAAATAACCCGCCCCTGGTTCGACAGGGCAAAAAAACCGGGCGGATGTTACCGGGAGAGGCGAGTCGTATCGGTTGCTAAGCTCTTTCAACCTGTTTGATTGATAAGAACTGGGTTGGTTGCCAACCTTTCGAATTTTCGATAGGTCCAATTTATTTATGAAAGCTTCAGAATTTGATGAAGTTTTGAAGATAGGCTGAAGCTAGAGGGGATAGATGATAATCTTGAGCGGAAAAACATTTGGTTAATTGATGAAGTCGCGGCTAAAAACTAACGACTTCGTATTCTTAGAATTGAAATCCTC
>JBBIRF010000010.1:0-54603 GCA_037441905.1 Candidatus Aminicenantota bacterium | reverse complement strand
GGAAAAAAAGAAATATGGCAGAAAAAGAAATTATAAAGGAGTAAAATAAATTTTGTTCCCTAAAGAGGGTGATTGTTAGAATAGATTTTGGAAGGCGATTAAATTAGAAATAGAAATGGTAATAAAAAATAATAAAAATAGAAGAGGGACAAGAGGAGGTTACGCATGAAACCTAAGTTAAGAAGATTCCTGGTGGTTTGGCTATTTTTCTTTTTGGCCGTCGTTTTTACTTCTTCCGCAAGCCGCGCGGCTTCGCCGGCTCAAAAAGTTCAAGAAGAAAAGGTACGTGGGTTTCCGCTGAGTCCTGTTCCTTTCACTTCGGTCGAGTTGCTGGATAGTTTCTGGGCCAGACGTCTGGAAACTAACCAAAAAGTTACCGTGCCTCACGCCATCAAGCAGAACGAGGAGACGGGCCGCGTCGAGAATTTTGAGGTTGCCGCCAAGCTTAAGACGGGAAAATTCCGGACTCAATATCCTTTTGATGATTCTGATGTTTATAAGACGCTCGAGGCCGTCGGTTATGTTCTGATGCGCCAGCGCGACCCCGAGCTTGAAAAGAAGGCTGATGAAATCATCGCTAAAATCGCCGCCGCTCAGGAACCTGACGGTTACCTTTATACAGCGCGGACGATCGACCCGAAAAACCCGCCGGTGAGATGGGTTGGGCCTGAGAGGTGGTCAAACCTCTCGATGAGCCACGAGCTTTACAATGTCGGCCATCTTTACGAGGCGGCAGTCGCCTATTACCTGGCCACGGGGAAGAAAAACCTTCTCGAGGTGGCTCTTAAGAATGCGGACCTCATCCTTAAGGTTTTTGGGCCCGGGAAGAATCGTTCTGTACCCGGGCATCAAGAAATCGAAATCGGGCTGGTTAAGCTTTATCTATTGACGAAGGATAGAAAATATCTCGACCTGGCCAAGTTTTTCCTGGACGAGCGAGGCCGGGCTGACGGGCACAAGCTCTACGGGACTTATTCTCAAGACCATAAGCCCGTCGTGGAGCAAACCGAGGCTGTTGGCCATGCCGTACGCGCCATGTACATGTATACAGCCATGGCCGATGTTGCCGCCTACACGGGTGAACAGGCTTACCTCCGCGCGCTCGACGCTATCTGGAAAGATGTGGCCGGCGGCAAGGTTTATATAACAGGCGGCATTGGTGCGGCCGGCGGGATCGAGGGGTTTGGGCCGGCTTACGAGCTTCCCAACGCCACGGCCTATTGCGAAACCTGCGCGTCGATCGCCCACATTCTCTGGAATCATCGCCTTTTCCTTCATTATGGGGACGCCAAGTATATCGATATGCTGGAGAGGACGCTTTATAACGCTTTGCTTTCTGGCGTAGCCATGAGCGGCGACCTTTTCTTCTACCCCAACCCGCTCGAGTCCTTCGGCCAGCACCGCCGGAGTCCGTGGTTTGGCTGCGCCTGCTGCCCGCCTAACGTTGCCCGGCTTTTGCCTCAGGTTCCGGGAATATTTTATGCCTCTGACGGGAATAATAACCTTTATATCAACCTTTTTGCCTCGAGCGCGGTCGAAGTTGTCTTGGGCAAGAGCAAGGTTAAAGTGCGGCAGGAAACCAATTATCCCTGGGATGGCAAAGTGAAGATTACGGTTGACCCGGCGGCAGCAACTAACTTTACCCTCCGGGTGAGGGTTCCTGGATGGGCTCAAGGAAAACCCGTGCCGACCGACCTTTATAGTTATCTGGATGCCGGAAAAGCGGAGGTGAAGTTCAAACTCAACGGCAAGAACATCTCGCCTCAATTAGAAAAGGGATACGCTCTTTTTTCGCGGCCGTGGAAAGCGGGTGATGTAGTTGAAATTGAGTTTCCGATGCTTGTCTGGCGGGTGGTGAGTAATCCGGCCGTGAAGACCAACGCCGGAAGAGTGGCTCTCGAGAGGGGGCCGGTGGTCTATTGTGCCGAGTGGCCGGATAATGCCGGCGCCGTATCGAACCTTGTTCTTTCTGACGAGACACCGCTCACGGCCGAATGGCGGCCCGACCTCCTGGGTGGGCTCATGGTAATAAAGGGCGAAGTGCTTGCTCTTAAAGAAGGAGACAAGGAGGGCGAGGTTGTTCGCCAGAAACAACCCTTTGTGGCCATTCCTTATTATGCCTGGGCCCACCGGGGAAACGGCGAGATGGCGGTCTGGTTAGCCCGGCAAGAAAAGAAAGCCCGGCCTTTTCCCAGGCCGACGATTGCTTCCCGGAGCAAGGTAACCGCGTCCGAGAACCGGCCGGCCAGAGGCGTCAACGACCAGTGGGAACCAGAATCTTCCATCGACCGGGCGCGTCCGTACCTCCATTGGTGGCCGCGCAAAGGCACTCTCGAGTGGGTCCAGTACGATTTTGAAAAGCCGGAGACCGTGTCCCGGGTTGAGGTCTACTGGTTCGACGATACCGGGGAGGGTGAATGCCGCGTTCCGGCGAGCTGGCGGGTCCTTTATCGCGAGGGTAACCAGTGGAAGCCGGTAGAAAACCTGACCCCGTACACCATAGCCAAGGATACTTATTGTCGGGTAGAGTTCAAGCCGGTAACGACGACTGGCCTGAGGTTAGAGATTCAGGCGCAGAAAGATTTTGCCGCCGGTGTCCTCGAGTGGAAAGTCCGCTGACATTCGCCAGCCGGAGAAGATAAAGAAGCCAGGGATGAGTTGAAGAGAAGAAAGCGAAAATAAATCTCGCCTGCGGGTCATCCGGGGAAGAGAAACCAGCCATCTTTCCATCAAAACTGCTATCTAAAGAGGCTTATTTAGTAAAGGCAAAAGCGGACATTTTTGTGTGGCGCTGACAGCCGGAAGCGTCAGCGTTGACTTAATATTAATCTAATGATAAATAGAAGCCATAGCTGCAGGAGGAAGGGAAGGGTAAAAGAGCCGATTTTTGGGCCATGCTTAAAGAAAAATTTGCTGAGCTGGAAAAAAATCTTTTGGCCGAAGTCCAGGATTTTTATGGTCAGCGCTTAGTCTCGTTTGTCGTTTTCGGTTCATGCGGCCGAGGAACGTATCGACCTGATTCCGATTTTGATTTTCTCCTTGTCATCGAGAACCTGCCGCGCGGAAGAATGCGGCGGATGGCTGAATTCATGGAAGTCGAAAAAAAATTGGACCCGCTCCTGGCGTCTCTGGCCAGGGAGGGAATTCAGACTTATCTTTCGCCTATCCTGAAAACTCCGGAGGAAGCGCAGGCTGGAAGCCCTCTTTTTCTCGACATGGTCGAGGATGGACGGGTTCTTTTTGACCGCGACGGGTTTTTTGCCGGCATCTTGGCTCGCCTCCGCCAGAGGCTCAAGGAGCTCGGGGCTCAAAGGGTCTGGCGAGGCGATTCCTGGTATTGGGTGCTCAAGCCCGACTACCAGCCAGGCGAAGAGTTCAGCCTATGACCAACCGCACCTTGGCCCAAAGCTATCTAAGCAAAGCCATTGTAAGGTTGGACGCCCTGTCCTTTTTTTCCAGAAAAGAGCCTTTTCCGACGTCGTTCGGGAAGCCCAGGAAAAGGACGTCGGCTAGATAAACGGGAAGGAGGGTATACCCTTAGTGCCCCGAGTTTGATGTTTCCCTTCTTTCCTTCATATTTTCAGCAATTTTTTTTATAATCTTGATGTTATTTGGAATATATCGGGGTAAATAATGAAAAAAAGTAATTCCCCATCAGCCGCTCCCAGGCGATTAGAGCAAATAAAAGACATCTGCCAGCAGCACCACATTGCCTTGGCTTATCTTTTCGGCTCCCAAAAAGACCTGGCCTACCAAGTTCTGCTCGGACATAAAGTTGAAGTGACCGACCCCTTAGCCGATATTGACCTGGGACTGGTGTTCAAGAGTCAATCTGCCTTTGCCCTTTCTCCCCCTCCCCTCCGACATATCCTTTATGCCGATTTGTATAACAAGCTGTCAGAGGTTTTTTCGCCTTACCCGCTTGACTTGGTTTTCCTCCAGGAGGGTCATTCGGTATTCCAGTTGGAAGCAATCAAGGGAATCTGCGTATACGCTAATTCTGAGGCCTTCAAAGATGATTATGAAATGATGATACTGAGAAGAGCTGCGGATTTCAAATATACTCTAGAAACATTTGCTCGAGAAGCCCTCGAACAATTTTAGGGGGCACAATGGTTAAAAATAAGCCCGTGATTAACAAAGTCTTTGTCAATGAAAGATTAGTTCTTATCGCCTCTTTTTTGAATGAATTGAGGCAGTTAGCTGCAATAAAAAAGCAGGATTTTATTTCAATAAAAGTTAATTCGGCCGCCGCTGAAAGCTTCCTTCGCCGCACGCTCGAAGCCGTTTTTGATATAGGCCGGCATATCCTGGCCAAGACCGGTAAAATTGAGCTGGCCGCAGAATACAAATCCATCGCCCGTGGATTAGCTGACTTGGGAATTGTTAACGAGCAATTAGGCCAGAAACTGACTCAAATGGCCGGCTACAGAAATCGTTTAGTCCATATGTATAACTTGATCAGCGATGAGGAATTATACGAAATTATCAGCTGTGACCTCAAAGATGTTGAAGCGTTTATCTCGGCAATAAAAAAGTACCTCGCAACCCTGCCCTAAAATAAGGGGACGCATTTGTCTCCTTCTCGCAAAAAAAATGTTGAATAGGCATTATGCCCCCTTTTTCCCCACGGCGTCCTTATTCATCCATTTTGTTTTGGACTCCCTCGATTAGCAGGAGGCCGGTTCCTAACTCCAAACGCCACCGGCCGTCGGAATTCTTCTCAAACCGGAGAGGCTTCGAAGGTCTGATTCCACCATCCCACGAGGCAAAAGCCCTCTCGCCCACCGGAACAAACTTCAACCGCGGGGAAAGGCCCCGCATCGACATCCCCAGCAGACGCGGTGTCGGGCTTTTATCCCAAACATAGGTTCTGTTTTCCGCGCCTCGCTCAAAATGGAAACGGACGACCGTCTCGTAGCGTTCTTCCATCATGGCTGTTCCGAGAACCTCAAGACCACGTAAAGGGCCGAGCCTTTTTTCCAAATTACCCATCATTTCCTTCCAGCGCTGTGCCAGTCTCTCCTTCGAGATGCGGCCCCCATAAGCCCTGGCCAGCGGTTCGAAATCACCCTTTTGACACGCGAGCATGACCTTGTCGAGGGTTTGATTCAGGCGTTCAGCGAGCCTTGAGTCGATTGGTTCTACTGAATGGAGAAGAGAAAAGGCTGTTTGCCCCTCGGCTTCTAAGACGATGGCATTTCCTTCGGCGGTGGCAATAAAGAAACCCGCGTTGCCTTCGAGTTTGTAGCGACCGCCAAAAGAAGCGATGGCGCCAGCCGCGATTTCAATGACGTCGGGAGTCTCGGGATAAGGCCTTCCACCAAGAACTCGGGCCTCGAGTCGCTCGAGCAGACGATTCGCACCCGGGTTATCGGCAATGACGTTGGTTTGCAGGAAGAAAACGAGCTTGCGCTCGGGGATGATAGCCATGTCGGCGAAAAAGACCATATTCCCGCCGTTGTGAGTGATAATTTTCTCGCCGCCTGGTCCCTTAGCTATAACCCAGCCATATCCATAATAGGAATCTCCGCCTTCACTGATGTGGGGCGTCCAGTAGGCTTCCATGGATTCGCGGGAAAGCACCCGCCCCTCAAGCAAGGCCGTAGCCCAACGGAGCATGTCGTAGGCTGTCGAGTGAATTCCGCCATTCCCGCGGAGCCCCCAGTAAGGGCCGTCCTCAGCCATAGGCCTTGCCAGAATTGTTCCCCACAGCTTACCTCCTGTGTACCCTTGCGCCATTCGGCCCTCGCCCCAAGCCGGGAGGATATATCCTGTCTCGTACATCCCACAGGGAAGGAAAAGGCGTTCCCGAATGAACTTCTCATAAGATTTACCCGTCAGTTGTTCGATGATGGCCGCAAGCAAGCTGAAGTTGGCGTTGGCATACTCGTATCCGCTGCCAGGCGCAAACAAAAGGGGTTCGGCAAGGACCAGGCGGACATATTCATCCCGACTGATTGGGTCCCAATCACCAATTTTTTCGGGGTCAATGAGTCCGGAGGAGTGGGTCAGCAGATGATGGAGAGTAATCGGTCGCTTCTCACTCGGCACATTCGGGAAATACTTTGAGACCGGGTCTGAGACGCGCAGGCGGCCTTCTTCCTGAAGTTTCAGGATGGCTGCTCCGGTGAACTGTTTGGTTATCGAGCCAATGGTTGAAACCGTGGCCGGTGTCCAGCGGATGCCATGTTCTCTATCTGCCAGACCATATCCTCGAGCGAGCAAAGGAGTGCCGTCGCGGGCGATAAGCACGACGCCCGCAAACCCGAGCTTCTCCAGGCGTTTCAGGTATTCCTGCGTATCAATGATTATCTTCTCGAAATCTTCCTCAGAGGATTCTTGAAAGGTGGCCTCTAAACACGGTCGGACAAGGCTCAAGCAGAATATAAATCCGCAAATGGCGAAAGCCCGCTGCCGTAGTTTAATCATCTGTTGACCTCCGGCGATAACTTTAGCAAGCGCATAATAAAAACTCTAATGCCTCTGAAATCGTTTCCCCTTGGTAAACAGGTTTCGCGGCCCTGAATTCTTGTTGGAACAGAATAGGATCCAATCGGTATAAATTCTGGCTATCTGAAGTAATTTCAAATCCCTTTGAATGATTGGGAAAGGAGTAAATTCTTGGGGCGCGAAGTGCCTTGTTGTTTTCCATAAAAAGTTTGATTTTTTACAGTTTTTTCAGGGTTTTATGGTGCGCGTGATGTCGCCGGCCCAAAGAGAAAAAATTTTGGGCTTATTTTTATTTAAGCGAGTTGTGCTCCTCCAGCCAAGAGAGAAGTTCGGAAACCCGCGCAAAAGCGAGGCAGACGCTGGTGTCGGCACTCCCATAATAAATTTTCAGCTCGTCTCCTTCAGCTATCCAGCCGCAGGGAAATACTACCTTGTTCACATCACCAAAAAGCTCATAGTTTTCCTCAGGGGCAAAAATCCAATCGGTTGACCTGGCCAGCACCCGCTGAGGCTCTTCCAGGTCGAGCAGGGCCAGACCAAGGCGGTATATCCCTCCACTGGCCGTAAATTTGACCCCGTGATAGAGGATCAGCCAGCCCTTTTCTGTTTTAAGGGGAGGAGGAGCAAGGCCCACCTTGTCTGAATCCCACCAGCTCCCCCGCCGGGCCGGGATTAAGATGCGGTGGTCACCCCAGTGTTTAAGGTCAGGAGAGAAGGAAATCCAGATATGCGCCGCCTGAGTGGGATAAGTGGCCACCGGTCGATGAATCATGTCCCAGCGTCCCTTAAAGCGTTCAGGGAAGAGGCCTGCATCCTTGTCCTCTGGCGGCATGACGGGCCCATGTTTCTCGAACGTCTTAAAATCAGTGGTGGTGGCTAAGGAGACCAGGGGACCTCCTTGGGAAAAAGCGGTATAGGTTATGGCCCAACATTTCATCTCGGCGAGATAAGTGATGCGAGAATCTTCTATTCCCCAGATTTCTTCTGGGTATTGGTCAGGCTGAGGATAAAGGGTTGGCTTTTTATCGATTTCCCAGCCCGTGATTCCGTCCTTACTTCTGGCCACGGTCAAGTGAGAGATACCCCTGCGGTCTTCCACGCGGAGGAGCAGAAGATATTCTTCACCGAACTTGGTAGCTCCGGCATTAAAGACAGAATTGGCTAAATAGGGCAAGTGGTTCACCGTGATGATGGGGTTTTGAGGATAGCGCCTGATCAGTTCTTGGAAGAACTTGGATTTCATGGTTTTCCTGATAAATTTATTTTAGTTTATTCATTTTATTTATTAGCATCATTTTCCTCGAATTCAAGAGATTTTATCTCCAGAAGGGAAATAATCCAAGCGAGCGTCGATTCGGCCCCTTGGTTTTCATTCAACCCACGCTCACTTAAGCCATCATAACACCCGCCGGTGCGGTAATCATAAAGAGGAAGATTAAGGTCATTTTTCCCCAGATACCAGTCAAAACACAGGCGAGCTGCGTCTATCCAGGTTTTATTCCTGGTTGCTTCGTAAGCCTGGCGGCAGGCCGAAATGATACTCTGCGCCTCGAGAGGTTGCTGGTCAAAACGAGCTTTTTGTTTGTTTCTTCTAAACCAGCCTTTATTGCCCACAGGGACAAAATATCCTTTTTCGTCGGTCTGAACTTCCAGCAGCCACCGAAGAATGCTTTCACCGGCTGAGGTCAGCTCAGGTTTTTAGCCACTGGCCGGCTGAAATCAGAGCCTGGGGGATACAGCCGTTATCGTAAGTAAGTATATTTTCTATCCATTGCCAGTCAGGGCCGGCATTTTGCAGATAGAGGCCATATAATTTTTTCGCCAGAGTCTCCTGAAGCCGACGCATCTCGCTGGCGCCGGGGAATTTTTTTAAATAATAATCTATGGAAATCAACGTGAAAGCCCAGGCCCGGGGCGAAGTGAATTCCACGGTAGAGTAAACAGCTCTATTGAAGAGATTTAGCGCCATAGCGGCAATATTATTTATTTCAGCCAAAGCAATAGTTGCTCCTAAGGCCATGACAGCCCTTCCGTGGCTATCGTCAGACCCGTTTATTTCTCTCCAACGACGGTCATACCCCAGAAAATTTCGGAAGCGACCTGTTTCCTGGTTAAAGGAGTGATCAAGAAGACTTAGATAGCGGCAAGCAAGGTCGGTCAGGCGGGGGTCGTCAGTGAAGTATTTGTTGGCCAGAAGGACCGCTATCAGGGCCCGAGCGTTATCGTCAGTAGAATACCCGTGGGAGCGGTCGGGGATGATGAATTTTGCATGCTGGAGGATGCCTATATCGTCCGAGAGCCGGAGGAGATGGTCGATATTCAATTCGGGAATTTCGGGAGGTAAAGAATCCATGGTTTTAGTTTGGAAAATAGCCCGAGGAGATTTCATCCTGTTTTCAATAACAGCGTCAAAGGTGGCCAAATACTGTCGGCCAACTTCTTTCCAGATCATATTGCGGCAAAAATTGTAAGCCCTTTTACGCATCAGGTGTCTTTCCGTCTCATTATCCAGGAGGTCAATTACCTGTTCGGCCAGCGCCCGCGAATCGCGAAAAGGAACAAGTCTTCCCCGGTTTTCAGCCAGCATCTCTTCAGCGTACCAGTAAGGCGAGGAGATAGTGGCTTTTCCTGCCCCCAAAGCATAAGCCAGCGTTCCGGAGACAATTTGTTCGCGGTTAAGGTAGGGAGTAACGTAAATGTCCGCTGCTCCCAGGAATTCGCAAAGTTCCGATAACTCGACAAAGCGATTATGGAAAATTATATGTTTATCCACCTTTTTCTCTCGCGCTAAGCGCTGCAAAAACAAACGATAACTCTCCCCCTGTTCCCTCTGAACATGAGGATGGGTGGCACCAAGAATGATGTAAACTGTATCGGGATGCTTTTTTACGATCTCGGGCAGGGCGTTAATCATGTATTCAATACCTTTGCCCGGAGAGATTAAACCAAAAGTTAAGATTACCTTCTTTCCCTCGGCGCCAAACTGATCCTTATAATAATTAGGGTCGATGAACGTAACATCAGGTATCCCGTGGGGGATAAAGACTATTTTTTCAGCGGGAACGGCGTAAACCTCCTGGAGAATTTCTTGGGCTTTGTAGCTCATTACGACGACCTTGTCTGAGAGGCTGCAGATTCTTTGGAGGACGGTTTTTTGTAAAGGCTGGGGTTCGCGGATAATCGTGTGCAAGGTGGAGACGATGGGCATCCTCAGGTTCTGGAGAAGCTCAATTATGTAACTGCCACTCTCGCCGCCGAAAATTCCATACTCGTGCTGGAGACAGACAACATCCATTTGATTCATGTTCAGGAAGTCCGCGGCCAAACGATAATCAGATAAGTTTTTCTGGTATATTTCAAAGCAAACCTCTTCAGGATAGTTATATCCGCCGGGAATGTCATTCATGGCCAGGACAGCGCAATTTATTTCTTTAGCCTGATTCTTAATCGCCCGGACAAGGTCAGTCGTAAAGGTGGCAATGCCACAACGGCGAGGCAAAAAATTGCCGATAAACGCGATTTTATGCAAACGACGAAGGTAAGGAAACTCCATCTTTCAACCCCCTGCTTTTTTTTTGCGTTTAATTAGAGGACAATTGAATAATAATATAATTAAGGATTTTAATTTTGGCAAGCCAAAAGCTCAGTAACCCAGAGACAAGCTAAGTGGTTTCGTAATTCTCTCGGCCCAGCTTCAATTTTTTATCAGATCTTGATAGAAAAATCCCTGCAAAGATGAATAATCGTCCGAGCCTGAGTGTTGACGGGATGTTTAGTTTTCTTTTTTTTCGGCGGGATAAGTGATGATTATTTTTTTCCCGGCGGTTGAACAGTCGCAGGCGACCCAGTGGTTTCCATTCTTGCTGACATGATTTTTGCCTGAGCCATCCTCGGTTGAGATCTGAGCGATGCCGTACTTAGGGCTGAAAGGAAACATCTTGAACGTGGTTGAATACCCGGAAAGTCTTTTCGTCAGGGTCAGGTGGTAGGTATTTCCCTGGACGCGGTCGACTCTGTACCGGGCGCTTCGGCCCATAAGCAGGGGCGCGTGGTAGATCAGGCGGGCCATCCCGAAATGATTTCCCTTAATCGAGGCCTTGAAGGTGATCCTTCCGTCCTGGTCAGCTAATTTCTCCAGCGGCACGGAAAATTCCTTGGTTTGGAACCGGCCGAGAGGCCCGGCTACCTTATACGTATGCCCGCTTAAGGTTAATTGAAAATCGTCGGTGGTTTCTGTCTCGGCTGTCCGTTTGATGCTGAAATAGGCAACGTCGTAGTTTGTCGGGTCAACAAAATCCAGGATTCCCTGGAGGAACCAGGCATTGGCTTTGGCAGGAACCACATATGTCCCGGTGACGGTTTCGTAATCGCTGCCTAAGCGATGGGAGAATACCTCCCGCGAGCTTCCAGCAAGCGTGCTGTATTGCGATTTCGTCCCCCAATCGCTCGCACTTGCCGTCAAGATGACTCGGCCGTTGCCGGATTCACTTTTGGCCGTCATCGTAAAAGTGTACGACCCACCCGGGACAGCCGCCGGAGTCGTGCCGACGGAGAAATAATGGTAGGGCTGGCCGCCCCGGCCGTCATGACAATACTTATCCCATTCGTGTTTTGGCGGGAAAGTCAGCTTAGCTGGTCCCTTGACAGTCATCCCCGGGGTGGTGGGAATGACGACAGAGTCCAGGTCGTCGTCGAACCCGATGATGTTCTCATGGACGTGAGACCCTTTGGTTTCGAGGCGCGGGTCGCAGAAAAGCTCCACCGGCCCGGTCCCTATGAGCTGAAGGGTAATCCTGGAAGAGAGAACCTTCATGTCCGTAACCTGCGTTTCGCCGTCCTGAAGGATGGCTGGAAAGCTGTACCAGTCCTCAGCATCAGGGTTATAGGTGGTCGGCGTCATCCAGGTGTTATCATAGCCCGAAACCCAATGTCCGCCCGAGCCGTTGTTTTCCCAGGCTCGGGCAGATATGCCATCGGCAGAGATCGTGTAGATGACGATAGTGTCCTCTTCGAGGTAATTACCCCAATCCATTTGGGCATAAGGGGCAGAAAAAACCATCTCGTGCCCGAAGTCCTGAACTGGCCGGCTCGCCCCACTGCTCCGGCTCCCCTGGTACCATCCGGCCATGTGGTTATGACCATGAATCCACATCTTAATTTGGGGGTTGTTCCGGAAAAGCTCCGCCCAAAAAGCCTGGTCCTGCTGGCCTCGATAGGTGGAAGCAGGGTTCCCGTCGTGAGGCGTCGTGTCCTCGATAGCCTGGTGGGAAAAGATGATGGTCGTCGCGTCGTGATAATAGGTCGTCATGAATTGAACCCACTCATAGAGGGCCGGCCGCGTCCACATTTCGTAGTCCATTTCCGGAAGGGTGAGAAAAAGGATGCCGTCTCGCATCATGGCATAGGGGTAGTGGTTGAGCTCTGTTTCATCGACATAGGTCCTGAGCAGGACAAAAGGGTCGTCGTCGTGGACAGGCAAGCCCGGCTCGTCTTCGTAGTCGACGAGGTCAATGTTGCCGCCGACGAAATGAAAAGGAAGGTTCAGGTGGGAAAGCAAGAAGGCGTTGAAATTATTCTGATATCGGTTCATCGATTCAGGAAGGCCTACCCCGTTGACGAAAGCCGTGTTATCGTAAGCGGCGTCTCCAAGATGGACGACGAAATCGCAGGGCAGGGTATTGTCCATTACGTCGAGGGCAAGGCGGTCGAGATATTCCGCGTAACCCCACTTGGGACTACGGATGCTCTGGCCTACGTGGGTGTCGGTAAACACGGCGAAACTCATCGAGCGACGCGCTGTTTGGTTCTCGGCCAGGGGGTTCGTCCAGGCCAAGAGAATAATTAGCAGTAGCAAGAAAAGCCATAATGAAACCCGGCGGTTGTTCACTTTAGATGTCGGCATCGCCCTTCCTCCTCGGATTTATGATTGGGGTTGATATTCTAACAGATAGACTTGATAAATTCCTCTGAATTCTACCAACAGTAAACTGCCGGCCTTACGCGTGAAGCTTTATGCCCTTAGAGGCGTCACTAAGTTTCGAATTTCGTCTCGCGACTGAGGACAGACAGGCGTCTTTAGTATGGCCAAGGTGCGATGGATATTGTTGGAGTTTACTTGATGACGGAGCGGCGGAAGATTCCGAGGGAAAACAGGAAGGCCACGAGGCCAAGCCCGGCCATGATGAGAATCTCCTGCCAGAAGTAGGCCAGGCTGTTTCCTTTGAGGAAGATTTCGCGGATGATGGCGATTAAATAGCGGAGGGGGTTAATCACCGTCAGCCAGCGAAAGGCTCCGGGGATATTTTCAACCGGGGTCAGCAGACCGGATAACATTAAGAAAAGAAGCATCGTAAACCAGCAGAAGAAAAGAGCTTGCTGCTGGCTCTGGCTAAGGAGGGAGATTAGAAACCCGACTGAAAGAAGCGAAAAAAGATAGACTAAGGCCGCCAGGAAGAGATAGGCAAGATTTCCCCGCGGCACCACGTGGAATACAAAGGATACAACTATTATTCCCAGGGTCATTTCTATCAGACCGACAACGGCCATCGGCAGGGTCTTTCCCAGAAAGATTTCCAGCGGCGTTAACCTGGAGACGAGAAGCGTGTCCAGGGTTTGTTGTTCTTTTTCCCGGACGAGGCCGATTCCGGTTAACAGGATAGTAATAATGGTCAAGAGCAAGGCGACGATCGCCGGTCCCATCGTATAGATGCTGGTCAAAGAAGGGTTGAACCGGATAACCGTCATCGGCTGAAAAGAGGCGGCCGGGTATTCTCTTTGCCAGAAGCGAGCCAGGCTCTGGCCGAGAATGCCGTATAAATACCCGGCCGCCAGCATGGCAGAATTAGCATCAACTCCGTCAAGAAGCACCTGAATCCGGGGAAAAGAAAGAGGCCCGGACTTAACAGCCGGAGAATAATTCTCATCCAGACCCCCGACCATAGCCTGATTATTTCCTTTGCTTTCATCCTCAAAAATAATGACAGCTTTGATTTTTCCTTTTTTAAATATCTTCTCGACAGCCACGGGTTCTCTTGAGATTGACTTGACGTCAAAAAGTGGGGAAGCGAGAAGACGGTTGATGAGGCGACGGGTTTCGAGGGAGCCCGAAAGGTTTACAATTTCTACCGGAATATTGGTAATATCGGTGCGAACCACATAGCCCAGGATGATTGTCTGGATAAGCGGGGCAATAAATAAGAGAGCCACCATCTCTCTCTGGCGGAAAATTTCTCGCCACTCCTTGCGAAACAGAAAGAAAAACCTCATCGCTTGGCCTGCCGCATCGCTTGAAATTTCTTCGACGCCAGAGCCAGAAGCACCAGGCTCATCGCCAGGAGCATGCCGGCCTCGAACAGAAAATGCTCGAGCGAGGCTCCTTTAAGCGCCACCCCCCGCAGGATGCGGAGAAAATAGGTGGCAGGAACAATATATGAGATCGCCCGGAGAAGCGGTGCCAGGGATTCGAGGGGAAAGATGAAACCAGTGAGGAACATGGAAGGCAGGATTGTGCCGAGGAGGGTTGCGATCATGGCGACCTTCTGGGAGGAAGCGACCGTCGAAATCAGAATCCCCAGAGCCAGGCCGCTGAGGATATAAATCAAAGCGATGATAAATAGCAAGAAATACGAGCCGCGGAATTCAAGGCCAAAGAAAACCCGGGCAAAAACAAATATAGCGAGCCCCACGAGGAGCGAGACAAGCAAATAGGGGATGGTTTTGCCGACGATGATTTCCGAGGAGCGAAGCGGTGAGATGAAGAGAAGCTCGACCGAGCCTGTTTCCTTTTCCCGGGCGAGGCTGAGAGACGTGAGCAAGGCCGAAATCATCAACATTAAGGCGGCGACCAGACCCGGGATAATAAAAGGGATACTAATTATTTCCGGGTTAAAGTACATCTTAATTTCAATCCGTGCCGGCAGCGACGACGCTCCGGCCGGAAGCGCCCGGGAAAAGAACTGGGCAAAAAGGCGCTGGTTATATTGATAAACGCGGTTGGCGACGTTAGCGTCGCTGCCGTCGATGACGACCAAAACCCGTGGCTCTAAACGGCGCCCGAAACGCTGGGCAAAATCTGCGGGGATGTATAGGTATTGTTTTATCTTTCCCTGGCGCAACCATTCCTCCGCTTTAGCTAAGTAATCCACCTTTCCGGTTGGACTAATAGTCGGAGTTTCGAATGAGAAGACTTTATAAAAAGACGAGGCGGCGAAATGACTTCCAAGTTCCCGAGAAAGGGATGATTGGTCCAGGTCGATAATCAGCGTTTCAATTTTCTTGAGGTCGAAAGAGAGGACGTTGCCGAAAATGAAAATCATCACCAGCGGCATGATAAAAATGATGACCAGGCTTCGTGGGTCGCGGCGAAGATGAATGAACTCCTTTTCGACGACAGCGATGAGTCGTTTAATTTTCCCTGGTCTCATGCTGGCCCCAGCTGGAGAAAAAATTCTTCGAGAGTCGAGGCGCCTTCCTGAGCAAAAAGGAAAGCGAGCTCCCCCTTGAACCTGATTTTTCCTTGATGGATAACAATCAGACGGTCGGCATATTCGGCCTCGTCGAGGTTATGGGTTGAAACCAGAACCGTTTTTCCCCGCCGCTTCAGTTCGTAAATTCTCATCCAAAAGGACCGTCGCCTCTCCGGCGCCACCCCCGAGGTCGGCTCATCCAGAAAAATTATTTTAGGGTCAGAAAGCAGGCAAGCGAAAAGAGCAACTTCTTGCCTTATTCCCGGAGGAAGCGCCCGGGCCTTCTGATGAAGGAACCCAGGAGGAAGAAGCGTGTTGAGCTCTTCTATCTTCGCCTTGATTTCTTTTGGCCGGAGACCAACGATGCCGCCAAAAAATTCGACATTTTCGGCCGCGGTAAGAAGAGGGTAAAGAGAGAACCGCTGGGACATGTAGCCGATAAAAGTCTTGATTATGCCCGGGCACTCCTGGACGTTGTAGCCTAAGAGCCTGGCTTCACCCTCTGTCGGACGGAGAAGCCCGGTTAGCATCTTGATGGTCGTCGTTTTTCCGGCACCATTGGGTCCGAGAAAGGCCACGACTTCCCCCGCCTCGATAGAAAAATCAATGTGGTCGACGGCCACAAAAGAGCCAAAACGCTTGGTTAACTGCCGGACTTCGACGGCCGGAATGGAGGGAGCCGAACGGTTGAATGAGGGCTGTTGGTGGCGGAAGTTCATCCCCTCTCCCTCTCGTAATAAAAATAAATGTCTTCGAGCCGGGGTTCTTCCACGGTGGTTTCAAGAAAGTTCCCTAACCAGTCTGGTTTTTCGCCCGCGGCAATAAATACGCGAAGATATCGGCCCCGGATAGCAACCTTTTGTTCGCCCAAGATTTCTTTCAATTCCTCGAAAGCCGCGAAAACATTGCCCGCGGGCAAAAGGCGATAAACTTTCCAGGGAAACGATTTTTTTAACCCGGCAATCGGGCCGCTGAGGACAACCTGGCCGTGGCGCAAAAAGACGACGTCATCCCCTTTTTCGGCTTCATCCAGATAAGGAGTTGTCAGGATTATCGTCCGGCCTTCGGCTTTTAGCTCGTTTAAAAAGGAGAAAAACTCGAGCCGGCTGGGCGGGTCGATGCCGGTCGTTGGCTCGTCGAGCAGCAGGAGCTCCGGCGAGCAGATGAGGGCGGCCGCCAGCGCCAGCTTCTGCTTCATTCCTCCGGAAAGAGCCGCGGCCAGACGCCGCCGGAAAGGCGCCAGCCCGGTTCGCTCGAGGAGACGCTGTTTTAACTCTTGCGCCCGCCGCCGCGGGACCATCTGGATAGCAGCAAAGAAGTTGAGATTTTCTTCGACTGTGAGGTCAGGATAAAGCGAAAACTGTTCGCTCATATAGGCAGCCAGCGAACGAAGCCGCTCGTAATTTCGGCCCAGAGGCTGGCCCTTGAGGAAAATCTCTCCGGAATCAACAGCCTCCAGACCGAGAAGGGTTTTGAGGGCCGTTGATTTGCCGCTTCCGTCAGGCCCGGCGATAATCGTTAAACTCGCAGGCCGGACAGTAAAAGAAACTTTCCGCAACGCTTCAACTGAGCCGAAGGCTTTGCTTATTCCTTTAACTTCTAAAAAAGGCACCATTATTTTCTGCTTGCCTGTTCTAACTGTTTATTGACCGATAGCGGTCATTTTTTCCTTTAAAAAATTAATTTTTATGCTCCAAACCCTGAAATAAACAGGCTTACCTCGACCCTTTGAGCCTGCTTTGCCTTTTTCACCGCCGGGCTCGCCGGGCTCATTTCGCGGCTGCTTTCTTCTTGGGTTAGCCTCGCCTCCTTTTTTCCTCAGGCGAATCGAACCCAGGAACGAACCTCTGCCATATAAAAAGTTTGCGCTAAAAGAATTGGCGGTCCTCGCAAGAACCATTAATTTTCTTTCCGTGTAGCGTTAACGCCCTCGGCGTTTCCTGGGGACACGGGTTGGATAATCACAGTTACGGGCATGCCCAGTTTGAGAATTTCTTCAGCTTCTAAAGGTTTGATTTTAACCTGGTAAAGCAAGGCCTTTCTTTCCTTTTCAGAGATAATGTATTTTGGCGAGAATTCCGCTTCGCGGTTGATATAAGTGACCTCAGCTTTAAACTCCTTGCCAGGCAGGCCGTCGACTTCAAACCGCGCCTCCTGGTTGAGTTTGATGCGGCCGAGCTCGGCCTCTTCGAGAAAAGTTTCGATGAAAAGAGAGCCTTTAACCAGGAGCCGCGCCAGGACTTTTCCGGGCATAACCCTTTCTCCTGCCGTGACGAAGGTCTCGATGACTGTTCCGTCAGCCGGGACAAGGAGGCTAAAGTCTTTGAGTTGGAGCTCCAGTTCTTCCCTTTGGTTTTCAAGGGAGGCTTCCTCAAGGCGCAGGCTTTCCAGGGTCCGGCGCGCCAGGTCAAGCTCGGTTTCGGTTTCTTCTAACTGGAGTTTAGCCCGGCGTAACTCGTCTCCGGTAACGGCCTGAGCTTCCGCGAGTTTCTTCAGGCGGGTAACCTGGTCTTGCCAGTATTCTTTGTTTTTCAGGAGGAAAGCAATCTGGCGCTCTGTCTTTGCCTGATTGACCCTGAGGTTGCGGGCGGCAATTTCCAGGCCGTCAATTTTTATTTTAATCTTCGAAGCGTCAACCAGCGCCGCTACCTCCCCTTTGGCCACGCTTTTCCCTTCCACGAGGTTAAATTCGGTGATTTCGCCGGCGACAGGGGCTATGACCAGGGCGGTTTCTCCATCGACCACACCCGCCGCTTTAATGACCGTCACTTCCTGCCGGCAGGCCGGGAAAAAAGCCAGAGGGAGGAAAACCGGGGCGAGAAGGAGAAGCGGCCAGAGTCGCCGCCTCTTGATTGAACTTAGAATTGAATTTAGGGCCACAAGGTTTATAAGGTTTTCTTTGGGCGAGAGCCGTTTGAGTTTTGATTTTTGGGTCATGGCTCTTCTCCTTTTTTCTCTATCAATTCTCGGTCATAGAAGAAATTTATCGGCCTCCACCTGCTTAACCCCGCCTGAATCTTAGAAAGCCAGCGAGAAATCATGTTTCCCGCCGCCAGGAGACCAAACCAGAAGCGGTAAAAGCCGGGCCCTGGTTTTAAGCTTAGATGGCCGCAGGTTGTAGCCATAATCTCTTCCTCTTCATTCTTTCATTTTTTTCTTTTTTAGATTTTTTATTTGAACTCCGGCTGAGACCAGCCAACAAGGCCGTTAATCTTTACCTTGATTTCTTCGAGGGCGAGCCAAGCCTCATCTTTCTCCCATTTGTTCTGCTCCCTCGTCCAGAGCGAGGTTATATAATCGATATGAGGCAACAAATTTTCCTCGGCCAGAAGCTCTTTTAGCTTAACTTCCTCCTCGGCCAGCCTGATGATGTTTTCCAGGTGCTGAATTTTCTGGGCTAATAATTTTTTTTGCTCGAAAAGGCGAGCCAGTTCTTGCCTGGTTTTGCGGCTAAAATCCTCCTGTTCGTTCCTGATTTTTTGTTCTTCCAGCCCGAGAATCTCGATTTCGGCCCGGGCTTGATGCCAGTCAAACAAGTTGAATTGAAGCCTCAACCCAGCCTGGGCATAAAAAGACCATTCCCGTTTAAAGAAATTTATCCCTGGCTTGCCATAATGGGTCTCGAATACACCCGCAACTTGCGGAAGGTTAGAAGCCCTGGCGACCTTTTTTTGCAGCTCAAGTTGGGTTAGCCTTGCCTGATAAACTTTAAACTGAGGGTGGTTTTTTTCGAAGGCCGCGACCGCTTCTTCCCAGGTAAGTTCAGGTTCGCTGTAATTTTCTTCCACTTCTTCCGGGAAATGGCCGCAGAGAGATTGAAAACTAATTCGAGTCGCTGCAATGGCTTGCTCCAGGTCCAGGAGATTCGCTTCGAGCTCCTCGCGTTTAATCCTGGTTTCGAGCCAGTTGAGCCGCCTGGCCAGATGAGCCTCGACGAGGCTGGCCGTTTTTTTCTCGTGGAGCGAGAGCTGTTCCCGGAGGGCAAGCAGGGCGTTTTTTTTGGCCTGGAGGCGGCGGTATTGGAAATAAAGAGTTTTGACGTTGGTCGCAACCTCATTAGCGAAGAGGGCAGCCTCGGTTGAAGCCACCACCCGACCGACCTCATAAATAGCGGCTGAGTTGGTCAGGCGGCCGCCGGTAAAAATGGGCTGGGAAATAGAAAGCCCGAAATCGTAGTTATGCTTCAGCCCGGCTTCAATTCTCTGGAAAGACGCGGGGGCGGTTAAGGAAGAAGTTAAACCCGGGGCGGTCGGTAATTCAAGAAAAATGGTCTGGGACTTATAAAGATAATTGCCGGCGGCGGCGACCGAGAACAGTTTCTGGCGGGCAATTTGCCTGGCTTCGAGCGCCATCCGGTCACCTTCGAGCGTGAAGTTCCGACGGAGAGGGTCTTTGGCGAGGGCTTCCTGGATTGCCTGAGCGAGAGAGATTTTGGCTGAGGGCGATTCCCGACTGGTCTGAGGGGAAATTTTTCCCACAGAAGAAGACGGGTTCTCCGGCAGAGGCAGCCCGGCTAAGAGCGGGAGAGAAAGAATCCACCCCGTAAAAAGCATCGCCGCCACCACGTACACCGCTATCGCATAGCGACGACCGGAAAAACCCGTCGCCTCTCGGATTCGCTTCAGGAATTTCCGACGCGAGGGCTTGCCCGTTAATCGCCGGTTTAGGCCGAACATGAAGCTCTTAAGTATTTTCCTCACTGATTCCTGAGGAAAAGAAAGGTTGGCAAGAAAACCGGAAAAATCTTTTTTCAAGCAGGTTGTTCTTGGTGTTTCCAGGTTACGGTCAGGAAATATCGTCCCCGAGATTTTGGTTTTCATTGTTTACCCCTCCCCCGTTTGGAATTTAAGTGAACCGCGAATTGGCGGCCGCCTGGCTGGTTCTGGTCGGAGCCAGGGGTTTTCGGCTTCTTTTTGTCTTCATCCCGGCGTCGGAGGCCGTTAAAAATCAGGTCGACGACGTTATCTTCCCTCGCCTCAAGGAATGATTCCTCGGCCTTGGAGTCGAGCTCCAGCAATATCCTGGCGATTGGCCGGCTGATGAAATAAATCAAGTTTGTCCCGGCAATACTGACGGCTGTCTGCGCGGGGTCGACAGGCCGCAGCTTATTCTCGGCAATCCCTTTTTCAATAAGCGAAAGAAGCGCCTGGGGAAATAATCCAGGCGTTTTTTTCTTAACCTCTTCGACGGCCGCGCCCAATAGTTCCTCCTCGTTGATCAGCGCCGAGAAAATTAACCTGGCCCAGGTGGGATTCTGGGCGATGAGCCGAAAATGGCGCCGCATCGTCTTTTCAAGCAGCCTGACTACGTCTTCGTTCGCGGCTTGCGGCGAGGCGAGCGGCCCGATAACTTGCTTGAGGATTTGGGCAAAAATATACACCAGCGTCTGGCGGAAGAGGTTGTCCCGGTTGCTGAAATAATAATAGACCATGGCTTTGTTCACTCGAGCCCGGGCGGCTATCTCTTCCATCGTGGCGCCATGCTTTCCTTTGACGGCGAAAATGGCCACCGCCGCCTCGAGGATTTTTTCTTTAGAAGTCATCGTGTTTAGTCTTCTTGGCTCAAAAGTTAATTGTTTAACGATAGCGTTTAACTATTTCGTTAATAATTTAAGCCTTAATTTAACTTCTGTCAACCCCTTTTTATAGCAGGTGTCACCAATGTGTCTGACCCCACACCCCATTTTCTTTAAAAATTTCCCCTGCTTTACTGTTTAAGCCCGTTATTGCTTTGCTTGCTTTGACCCAGGAAGCCTGACCCCTTGACCGATTATCTCTTTCCCACCCCGAGTCCATAACTTTTCTGTTTTCGCGGCAACGTCGTTTCCGGGTTTTTGGGGAAAATTCGCTTGTTCTGGCAATCGGGAATCTATCTTAGCTCCAATTTCCCTTTGGTGCTTCGAAGGGGACAAAAGCAAAAAAAGAGACAAGTTGTTGGAGGACTTCAGAGGAGAATTTTGCCAGTTTCTGGTTTTCGAGAAACTCGGGAAAACAACGGGCGGTGCTCCATCAGCCAGCTATTAGGGTTAAAGAAGCCGCCCTCTAGTCTTATTAGTTGCGACTCTTTATTTTCAGCGAGCTGAACGCCAGGCGCTGGGTTGAGACTCGTTTAAGAAAAGAAACGCCGCCTCACTTCAGGCGACGCTCGTTTTACCTTAAGCGGAGGTGGTTAATTGTTATTTAAGGTTTTTTAGACCGGCAATCATCATCGGAGAATTTCTTCAAGGCGCTTTGCGACAGCCTCCCAGTTGACGACGTGGAAAAAGGCTTCGACAAATTTCGCCCGGTCATTCTTATAATCAAGATAGTAGGCATGCTCGAAGACATCGCAAACCATCAGGATGCGGAACATCGGGTAAACGTTGGTGTTGTGCTTTTCTATCTGCATCAGCAGCGGTCGGTTTGTTTGCCGGCAGAAACTCAGGGCAGCCCAGCCTGAACCTTCGACACTCAGGGCGCATTGGGTGAATTCTTTTTTAAACCGGTCAAAGCTGCCAAACTCCTTCTCCAGGGTGGCGAGAAGCAATCCCTCTGGCTTTTCCTTTGCCTTCGCCGCCGGCGCCAGGTTAGCCCAGAAAAGCGAGTGTAGCAGGTGGCCGCCGATGTTGAAGGAAAGCTCTTTCATCGTGGCGCGGACGTCGAGGTCGAGGTTTTCTTTCCTCGCTTTGTCCAGTCTTTCCAGAATCGCGTTGGCGCCGTTGACATAAGCTTGATGATGTTTCTGGTGATGAAGGCGGAGTTGCTCCTCGGAGATATAGGGTGCCAGGTCTTTATAGTCGTAAGTTAGCTCTGGTAGCCGGTAAAAGCCGTTGGCCATAGGTTTTTCCTCCTTGTGGTGAAAAATTATAAAAGCATTATATTATTATTTGAGATAATTTCAAGTTTTTTCGGCTTCTTTTGGGGCGATATGCCTCCAGGGTGGGCCGAGTCGTTGGCTCCAGGGAAAGCGAAGTTAAGGGGAAGTAATGCTCTGGCGGCTATGCGGCGAAGCGATCAAAAGAATCAGTCGAAGAATTAATAGAAGATATAGAAAATAAGGCCCAGCTGGCCGATTTTGTATATCAAAAGGGAATCAAGAATTAAAACGATGAAGCACGCCTTGGTTTCGCCCGGAAAAAAGGCAAGAGGAGGGGGAATAGAAAACCTTCTCCCTTATGATTAGCCGCCTGTTTTCCCTAAGACTCCATCCCTCCATCCGAGGCCATCGGCGACCTTCCCAAGCTTAAAGCCCTCCTTTTCAGCCTTTCAGGTTTTTTCTAAGGCCAGTAAGATTGAAGCGTTTGGGTCGAAGTTGAAGCGAATTAAGTCTTCGTAGGTGAGCTCTCGGTGGGGCGGGAGGAGCCGGCCGAGTTCGGGGTTTTCAGGGAAAGTGATGAATAATTTATGCGAGACATACCCGCTGATTCCGGTATTTTTTAATTGAAAGCTTAAGGTATCGCCGTAGCATGTGCCGGCCTGACCTGAAGGTACGCCGACCACCTTGGCCCCCATCTTATAAAACATTGACATAAGGGTATAAGCCGAGCTGTAGGTCCAGGCTGAGGTGATAATAATTATTTCCGCCGGGCGATAATAATTTTTATAAAGACCAGACCTATGCTCGGCATAAAAACTCGGTGTCATCTTCAGCCATTTTTCCAACTCAGATTCTTTACCAAGCGCCGGAAAGAGTCTCGCCTTAAAATAAGTGTCTTCAGCAAAGTCATAATCGGCTTTGTTAAGGCTTATTTTGCGCCCCTCGTTTATCTTGTCCAAGGAATCATTCGGATAGTTGGCAAAATAAAGGTCAGAATATTTTTTTATCGCCAGGGCGGTTGAGGCTTTCTTTACCTCGGTTTCGGGAAAAAGAAAATAAGCCAGGATATTGGCCATGAGCGAATTCCCGCCGGTGTTTTTTCTGAGGTCAACGATTAGTCTCTTGGTGCCGGCCTTTTTCATTTCCACAGTCAGGTTGCGGAAGGTTTCGGTAGCCGAAGGCAGCGCCGCGATAAGGGAGTCGAGGTTTGCTGGCGGGTTTTGTTCGTAGATTTTTTTATAAACCGCCGCCGCTTGGGAAGCAACCCAGGTAGCTCCCATCGACCGGAAGAATTCAAAGTTTTCCCGAAAGCTGAACATGCCGTCGATACGCAGGAGGGCTGTTTCTTTTTTAGGGTCAAGAAAGTTATAAGCGAAATCAATTTTTTCGGTCGAGGGGAGGATAATTTTCGAGGGAGGTTCAAGGGTTTCTCTGGTGGTTTTTTCTTCCGGCGAGAACTCGAGAGAATAACTTTGGCCGTTGGGTAACGCCAATTCTACCTCGGGGGGGGCGGAGTTACTCCAATCGGGAATTAAGATTTTGACCAACCCCCGGTCGTTGAGAAAACGGCAAAAGTAGGTCAATAATTGGTATTCGTTGTCCCAACCGACTAAGGTCCTGAGCCTGTCTAAAAGCTCAGAGAAAGGAATGTTATTTATTGCCTGGAGCCGGGCGCCAAAAAGATGTTCGAGACCCGGCCGGAATACCCTTTCCACATAAATTGTTTGGCCGACAATATTCAGCCCCAACGGAAGCAGCGGTTCGCCGCCTACCGGCCAGGGAGGTAGAAGGAAAGTATGGCCATCCCCGACTGAAGCCACGAGCGGCAGAAGGAGGTGATAAAAATCTTTCAATGGCAAACCATCTTCGGGTATTTGGAGCAACGCATTCTGAAACCGGCGGTGGAAAGCGATTTTCCCGCCACCTTTAAGATACGGGTCGGGGTGGCTTTCCTCCAGGATGGCGACGAGCTGCCTGGCGTCCTCAACCAAGAGCTCTTTCTTGATTTTTTCTTCTGAAAGCCCGGGCAAGAGAGCCCCAGAGGTAAAGCACAGAAGCAAGCTCAGGAGCAAAAGCTTAGGGATTAGGCGAGCTTGAGGCCGGCAGAGCCGCGGAGAAAAAGCGCCCATTTACTCACCTCCAATTTTTTTCAGTTCTTATTACGAAAAAGAGACCGGCTCGGTTCAAAGCGAATTTTTCTCTTTTCCCGGCGGATTAAGGCCCGAAAAAACCGATTCCCGGGTTAAGAGCCGGGGCTATCGTTTGATTTTTTCCAGCTGAGTCCGGGCTGTCTGGATGGCCTTTTTAATTTCCTCGTTTTCCGGGTCGAAAACTAATATTTTTTCCCAAAGGCTGATGGCCTCTTTCAGGTTTCCTTTTCGGTATTCGATAAGACCCTGATTAGTCAGGTTAAGAGAGCAGGTTCTCAGAGCTCGGTCGATCTCCTCCTTTTCGTGAGGCGCAAAAGGGATAAAAGGTTTTGATTTAATCTCGGCTTGCTTGAGCAAGCCAAAAAGTTTACCGGCCGTCCCGTAATCTGCGGTTTGCAAAGCTTGATTGGCGGCCGCCTTAATCTCCACGACCGCCTGATTTAGAGAGGCAACCAGCATTGATTCTTGAGGATACTGGTTAAGCGTAGCCGCCAGCATCGTGATTGCTTTTTCATATTCATTATTCTTGATAGCCCGTTCGACCTCGTTTTTCTGGAGGAAAAGCTGGCATTCTTTGATTTCATTTTTTAGATCGGCCTGGCTGAAGGAAAGGGATTGGGCGAAGGGGAGAAAGTTTTCATACCTCTGGAGAAGAAGGCGATAATGATTAAGAGCCAGAGGGTAATTGTTCTTTTTCTTGGCGCTGTCCGCCTCTTTTTTAATCAGCTTAATAGCGGCCACATATTCCGCTTGCAAGGCGGTGTTCCCGGGGTTTTTTTCGAACGCTTCATGGTATAACTCCATCGCCTGAGTATTGTGGTTTGCAGCCATGGCTTCGGCCGCCAGCGCCGCTTCGACCGGAGGGGCCGGCTTTGCCTCTTTCTCTTCGTTAATTTTTGACTCGGCGGGAGGCGTCGGCTCGGCCCTCGAAGGCTTCAGGACCGAACAACGCTGGTAAAAAAGAAGAAAGCAAGCGGTCAGGAGAAGCGCGCCGGCGGAGGAACCTAATTGTCGCCGTCTTTCCATCTTCCTTTTTTATTCTTGCTTCCTACCTCTTTTATTTATTTGATCCTAATATTTTTGTCTATTTAATTTCTAACCCAGCTTCGCTCTTTCCCCTTTCCCACATCTTCAGGAACAAACGAACAAACTCAGGATGGAACTGTCGACCAGAATTTTGGACGATTGCTTCCAGCGCTTCTTGCGGACTTAGAGCCCTGCGATAAGGTCTGTCTGAAGTCATGGCGTCGAAGGAATCGGCCAGGGAAATTATGGCTGCTGCCAGGGGTATGTTATCCCCGCTAAGGCGGTCGGGATACCCATTTCCGTTGTACCATTCGTGGTGATGTCTTACCGCCGGGATATATTTGTATAGACAGGGCGCTTTGCTCAAAATTTCCGCTCCATACTCCGGATGCCTTTTCATCTCTCTGATTTCTTCCGCGTCCAGTCGGCCTCTTTTATGGAGAATAGCGTCAGGAATTTTAATCTTGCCGACGTCATGGAAAAGGCAGGCGACTTCGATACTTTCAATTTCTTCTTTGGAAAGACCGGCCTCCTTCGCCAGACTCGTGGCGAGCTGGGCGACCCGCGTCGAATGACCGAGCGTGTACTCATCTCTGGCTTCGACGGCCGCGGCTAACACCCGGACCGTCGCCAGGTATGCTTCTTCCAATTCTTTAGTATAAGCGGATAGTTTTTCTTGCTGGGCGCTGAGCAGAGCAGTCATTTCATTAAAGCTGCGGGTGAGTTGCCCGAGTTCGTCTCGGGAATACACCCGGAGGGGCTGGACTTTTCCCTGATGCTTCATTTCTTCCACTCCGCGAGCCAGCTCGCGGACTGGTTTGGTTAGCTTGCGGGAAAAGACCAGGCTGGAGGCCAACCCTAAGAACATGACCAAGGCGAATAGGGGAATAACACGGCGTTTTGCCTCAGTCTGGGCTCTTTGAAGCCCTGACCAGCCTATCTCCAACTGGACGCGGCCGAGGTCTTTTTCGAGAAAAGTTATCGGGTTTTCGACCACGAGGAAACGGTCCGCCACCTGATTATTGGTCTGGTTATTTGTTTCTTGGTTGAGAAGAGGATTCGATAGCTTGTCAGGAGCGACGGAGACGTCTTCGTTTAATCTCGTACCCACCTTTTCCGGGTCGCTATGAACGACCACCTCCTGGTCTGGGCTGATTATAGCAATGGAATTTATATCGGGGTTGGCCATTTTAACTTTATAAACCATATTATCGAGCGCCAGGATATCTTTAAGGATTAAATGATAGCCGGCGGCCGAGGCGATGCTCCGGCTGAGGGCCTCGGCGCGTCTAACGATGCTTTCCCTTACCTGCTGATTCATAATTGTGATGGTTATCCAGAAAGAGAAGATTATCGTCGAGCCGATGAGACACAAAATAACCAAGGCGGCCTTGGCGTTCAAACTACGGAGAAAAGAAAAGGAAAGGCGGATTGGCAGGCGTTTTCTTAACCAGGTTAGGGCTCGCACCTGGTTCCTCAACTTTTATTTAAACCTAAACAAAAAATAATTTTATGACCGGCTCAGAGGGCTGTCATCACCCCGAAGAATGAATCAAGGGGTGATTTTGCTCGAGCGGGATTCACCCATATTGGTGAGGCGCCAGGCAAGCCCTAAAAAACCAGTAAACGGTGCAGGAAGACATGAAAGCTGAGGAGTTGAACGGATGGAGTTGACAATGTCTTGGACCGGGTTATAGACTTTGGGCAAAGAATGGATTTCAGGAAGGAGGGCAAGATGTTTTCGGGTACGAAGGAGAAAGCAAATAATCGCTTGCGACGAAAATGGCTAACCTATTTTTTAATAATTATTTCATTTTTATGGCTATTAATTTTTGGCCTTCAGCCACCCCTCTGGTCCCAGGATTTGCTCAGCCGGTTAGCCCTGGCTCAGGATTTTGTGAGTCGCCGCATCTCTTCCTTCGACCGTACCGGCGGAAACCGCGACTACCTCGTTATCGAGCCCGGAGAGACCGCAGTCCTGGCGGAGATTAAAGGGCCTGCCGCCATCCACCACATCTGGGTGACGATTGCCGCCGAACCCTTTTATGGCCGGAAGCTTATTCTCCGGATGTACTGGGATGGCGAAAAAAACCCCTCGGTCGAGGCGCCCATCGGCGATTTCTTCGGGGTAGGGCATGGCCTGTTGCGCAATTTCAGCTCTTTGCCGGTCAATTGCTCCTCGGAGGGCAGGGCAAAAAACTGTTACTGGTATATGCCCTTCCAAAAAGCGGCGCTTATCACCGTAACCAACGAGGGCGCGGAAAGGGTTAGAGCTTTTTATTATTATATTGATTATCGCCAGCTGAGGTCGCTTCCGGCTGAGACTTTCTATTTTCATGCCCAGTACCGGCAAGAAATGCCGTGTATCCCCAACCAGAACTACCTGATCCTCGAGGCCAAAGGCCGGGGTCATTATGTTGGCTGTAATCTAAGTGTTCTTCAGAGGTCGATGGGCTGGTGGGGTGAAGGCGATGATATGATCTATGTTGACGGCGAGCCCTTTCCCTCGCTTCATGGCACCGGGTCGGAAGATTATTTCAGCGATGCCTGGGGAATGCGCGAAGATGAAAACCCTTTTTACGGTTGTCCGCTCCAGGAGGACGATTTTCTCGAGGGAGCCAAGGCAACAGTTTACCGTTTTCATCTTCCCGACCCCATCCCGTTTAAGAAGTCAATCAAAGTAACTATCGAGCACGGCCACGGTAACGACCGTTCGGATTTTTTCTCTTCGGTTGCTTACTGGTATCAGCAAGAGCCGCATCAAAAATTTCCACCGCTTATGGCCGTTAACGAGAGGCTTCCGTTTGCCCTGGCAACCCCTCCCCAATTTATTTTCCCTCGTTGGGAAGCGACGGCGGCCGAGGACCGTGTTGTCTTTGAAGACAAGGAAGCCGGGCTTAAACTGGTTGCCACCAAGGCGAGCCAAGCCAGGACATCTTATTATAATCAGACTGGCGAGCGCTATCCGGTCATCCTCACCGAGGCCGCCAGGCCCGGGACTAAAGTTGAAATTTCTTTCCCGGTCGATGTGACTGATAGATATAACATTGATTTTTATTTATTAAAAGGACCGATGATGGGTAATTTCAGAGCAGCCCCGATTACTGAAACGAAAGAGGCCGAAAGCGGTCAATTAGGCTCTACAGCTTTTAGCGGTTATTCGGCCGAGAAGGAGCTGGGAATTTTATCTCTTGAGGATAGGCGGCTTGCAGCTGGCCAAAATTGTTTTTTGTTAGAAGTTGAGGGTAAGGAAGCCGCGGCTGAAGGTATGGAAATAGGGTTTGTTGGTCTTAGCCTTTCGCCCTCCTTCAGGAAGTTCGTCCGCGAATGGAATATTCTCGGCCCTTTTGACGCCCCTGACTTAGAAAGCCTCCAGAAACCCTATCCTCCTGAAACTGAGGTCAACCTTGAAAAAAAATATCCGGGAAAAGGCGGGACGACCATATCCTGGGTCCGAGTCAAAGCGGAAGAATCGGGCTATGTTCGCCTCGAAGAAATCCTTCAGCCTAATGAACAAGCTGTGGCCTATGGCTTAGCTTATGTTTTCTCGCCGGAACCGATGGCTTCGACTATCTTGCTCGGGAGCGATGACGCAGTGCGCGTCTGGCTGAATGATGTTCTGGTCCATTCGAAAGCTGTTTATCGAGGTGCCGCGGCGGATGAGGACAAGATAAGCGTCGAGCTTCAACCAGGATGGAATAAACTTCTGGTTAAGGTTCTGCAGGGAGCCGGCGGCTGGGGTTTTTTCCTCCGCTTCGCCGACCCGGATAATAAATTGCAGTACAGCCTCAAAACAGAGAGCCAAAGCAAGGCTTTTTTCTAAGAAGTAGACACTGGAGGTTAACCGAAAAGGATGTGTCCCCCGGGAAGGAAAAATTATTTGTTTTTCGATTAGTTTAATAAATTTAAGGTCGGGTGGCATCTATCGGTACGCCGAAGCAAGGGCAATTTAATGGTAGAAAAGAAGGAAGCCTCGCCGTTGTTGAAGCTGGAGAATGTTTCTAAATCGTTCTCCGGCGTCCCGGTGCTGGAAGAAGTCTCCTTCGAGCTTAACGAGGCTGAGGTTCATGCTTTGGCGGGCGAAAACGGCGCCGGCAAGACAACGCTTATCAAGATTATCTCTGGCGTTTACCCGGATTATCGAGGCTTGATTACGGTCAGAGGAGAGAAAGTCCGCTTCCAGTCTCCGGCAGAAGCGGCCAAGCGAGGGATTGCGGCTATCCATCAAGAGCTTTCTCTGGTAAATTCGCTGAACGTCGTCGACAACCTCTTTTTGGGCCGGGAAATTAGGAAAGCCGGAGGGTTTATTGATTTTCCGAAGGAGAGGCGGCAAGCCCGTTTGCTCCTCCAGAGCCTGGGTCTCGACCTTGACCTTAAGCAACCGGTGGGAGCTCTAAGCTATTCAGTGCGGCAGATGATTGAAATTGCCAAAGCTCTGGTGAATGAAGTCAGGATTATTGCCATGGATGAACCAACTTCCGCCCTTAATCAAGATGAAGTCGAAAGACTTTTTCAGCTGATAAAGGAACTAAAGGCTAAAGGCTGCGGCGTCATCTACATCAGCCACCGGCTGGAGGAGGTCTACCGGCTGAGTGACCGGGTTACTGTCCTCAGAGATGGCCGGTGGGTGGGCTCAGCCAGGACAGCTGATTTGAGTCCGGCTGAGCTTGTCCGCTGGATGGTCGGTCGGGAAATTAACCAACAGTTCCCTACCTATTTTTCTCGACCAGGAAAGGAAAAACTGCGCCTCGCCAATGTTTTTGTTCCCGACCCGACAGGAACTAAGCGATGGGCAGTTGAGAACATTTCCTTCAACCTCCATGAAGGCGAAATCGTGGGGTTGGCTGGCCTCCAGGGTTCGGGAAAAAGCGAGCTCTTGCACGCGATTTTTGGCTCCCTGGGTCAGAAGCTTCAAGGTGAAATCTATTTTAATGGCCGCCCTCTAAGCCGTCGTTCGCCCGCGGAGGCTATCAAACAAGGATTAATCCTCCTCACTAACGACCGGCAGGCAACGGGATTAATTCCCTCGATGGATGTCGTCCGAAACATAACGCTGGCTTCTTTAAAAAAATTTTCCCCGCGAGGCTGGCTACGCGAATCCGAGGAGACGAAGGTAGCCCGGCAGTACGTGGAAAAACTGCGAATAAAGGTCCACAGCCTGAAGCAGGAAGTAAGGACCCTTTCTGGCGGTAATCAACAGAAAGTGATCCTGGCCAAGTGGCTGGAGTGTCAGCCTCAAGTGTTACTCCTCGACGAGCCGACTCTCGGCGTTGACGTCGCCACCAAGCACGAGGTCTACTTCTTGCTTAACGAATGGAAAAACCAGGGCCTGGCGATTGTCCTGATTACTTCCGAGCTCCCCGAGCTTTTGGCCTTGGCTGACCGCATCGTTGTGTTGCATCGCGGCCGGTTTGTCGCCGAATTCAGGCGGGCCGAGGCGACGCCGGAGAGAGTCATGGAGGCAGCCATGGGAGGCAGGGCAGCATGAAAAAGGGAGGCTTTTTCTCGGCCTGCGCCTGGGCCGCAAGCGGCCTTTCAGCGGGAGAGATAAGATGGCTAAAACAATAGATACCGGCGGGTCAAAGCTCCGCGCGAACGGCGGAGTCGAAAATGGGAATGAATAACTTAGCGCATATTTTCCGTTCCCCCGTTCTAAGGGCCACTCTGGCGTTATTATTTGTCTTTCTCATCGGCGTCATTTTCAACGCTAACGGCGCTTTTTTCCAGTGGGATACCCACCGGGACATGTTGCGCCACATTTCGGTGTTTGCCATCCTCGCCTGCGGGATGACAATAGTCATCATCACGGGAGGAATCGACTTATCAGTCGGCAGCCTCCTCGGGCTGTCGGCCGTGCTTTTTTCCATCCTGGTCATCCAGCGAGGGAGTTCGCCCGGGCTGGCGATTCCGGTTGTCTTGCTGGCCGGCCTCGGCTGTGGACTGATTTCCGGCGGCCTCGTCGCCCGCTTCCGGGTTCAGCCTTTTATCGCCACCCTGGCGATGATGGTTTTTGCCCGCGGCTTAGCTAAATGGATTTCAGGCGGTAAAAAGATTTCAACAGCTATTCTTGATGCGAGCGGCGTGTATCGTTACGTGGAAGCTCCAGCGATTTATAATTTTCTAAGCTCAAAAATCCTTAAGGGCAATGTAGCGGTAGTTACCCTGATTTTTCTGGTTTGCGGCCTGGTCTCGGCTGTGCTTTTAAACAACCTCCGGTTCGGCCGCTATTTCTACGCGGTCGGCGGAAATGAGGAGGCCGCCCGGCTCTCGGGCGTGCCGGTGGCCAAAGCCAAGCTGCTGGCCTATGGCCTGAGCGGCCTTTTTAGCGCTGTCGCTGGTATCTGCCAGGCTGCCCAGGAAATGCAAGGTGACCCTGAGGCGGGGATGACATATGAATTAACGGCCATTGCTATCGTCGTCATCGGCGGCACCAGTCTGAGCGGCGGCCGGGGAGGCATCGGGTTGACGATTATCGGCGCTCTGACCATCGGCTACCTGGAAAAAATCTTAAGCCTGAACGCCATCGGCGAAGCCAGCCGGCTGATGCTCACCGGAGCTATCATCATCGCCGCGGTGCTTTTCCAGCGGGCGAAGAAGTGAGAAACGGTGGGAGGAAGGAGACATTGAAGATAAGAGGACCAAAAGTTGGGAGGGCCGCACCTCGAGTAAATTCAATAATCCGGAAAGTGCTGGAAAAAGAATCATCTTAAATATAACATAAATTTAATTTCGTGAAGGCAGGAATCATGAGGCAGAAGAAAAAATATTTCTTGGCCGTAGTCGTTGTTTTTCTATTTTTTTGTTTCTCATTATTTAATTCAGGGTGTAAGCGGGAAAAGACCGAGGCCCCGGCCGAAGCCACGAAAGAAGAAATTCCGGCGCCACGGTTTACCATCGGCATGAGCCAGTGTAACCTCGGCGAGCCGTGGCGGGTGCAGATGAACCTTGATATCAAGAATGAAGCTGCCAAGCATCCTGAAATAACGGTTATTTTTAAAGATGCTCAGAATGATTCCCTCCGGCAACAGGCCCAGGTCGAGGAATTCATCAATTCTCGGGTTGACCTGATTATTATTTCGCCAAAAGAGGCCGCTCCCCTGACCGGCCCCGTGGCCGCCGCTTATGAGAAGGGTATCCCGGTCATTGTCCTTGACCGTCGCGTCCTCGGCGATAGATATACCTGTTTTATCGGTGCGGAGAACAAGAAGATTGGCTACGCTGCCGGCCGCTGGATAGTCCAGCGGCTGGCCGGGAAGGGAAAAGTCGTCGAGCTGAAGGGGTTAATGACCTCAACTCCGGGCCAGGACAGACACACTGGATTCCGGGAAGGAATCAAAGGCAGTGAGGTTGAAGTCATCTTTGAAGCTGATATGAAATGGCTGGAGCCAGAAGCCCGCCGGGAGATGGAATCAGCCCTGGCCCGCTTTTCCCGCATCGACCTGGTCTATGCCCACAACGACCCGGGAGCTCACGGGGCCTACCTTGCTGCCAAAGCCGCGGGCCGGGAAAAAGAAATTATTTTTGTCGGGATTGACGCCCTGCCGCATGAAGGCCAGATGTATGTCCGGCAGGGAATTCTCGAAGCCAGTTTTGAATATCCTACTGGCGGGAAGGAAGCAATCCAAATAGCTCTCCAGATCTTCGAAGGGAAGCAAGTGCCCAAGGAAATTGTCCTGCCATCCAGGTTTTTCACCAAAGACAATATCGACCAGGGAGGCGAGTCGATAGAAAAGTTGTTAGGCCAGAAGACCCAGCAGGAGTAGAGGTTGCTTCGGGTTAACTTGGGTCAGGTCAAAGCTCTTGGTTGCCGGCCAGAGGCAGGGAGGGGCCAGGGAAAAAGTGATTGTTATAAAAGAAAACAGAAGTAGCCGAAAGAAAAGACCGGACAGAGGGAAAGAGAAAAAAGAAGGCGAAACGATGAGGGCAGTAGTGGCCAGAAATTGGCCACTGGACAATTTCTGGAAGATAACTGGGAACAAGTGATAGAGCGCTTGGCTTAAAGGAGAAGGCCAAAGGATGAATCAATTTTTAATTGATTATACACGGGGAGGGAAGGGAGATGAAAAAAGTCGTTGACATTTATTTGCCGCTGGATGAAAGGAAAGCGGCCAACCGGGTTGTCTGGCCGGTAGCGAAAAGACAGGTCGAAGAATTAAACCGCGTGGTCAAGAAATGCGCCTGGCAGCCTCACGTTCTTAACCCGGGCCGGCCGGTCTCGCGGGTGGCCGAGGGAATGAAGGTTATAAAAAAAGCCCGGGGAGAAAGATTCATCGCCTTTTTTGGCGGCTGGGCTTACCCCGACTTCTCAGTAAGCCCTATGGCCCAGCTTCCGGCCGAGGTCCCCAAATTGCTAATCGGAAGTGCGATTCCTGATTTTCCGGGAAACGTGGCTCTTTTTGCTGCTGCTTCAGGCCTCGAGCATGTCGGCATCAAGACCGACCGCTTGTTTATCGAAAATTTTTCTCAGCCTGAAACTTACGCTGTTGACCTCGAGTCATTTTTAAGAGAGGGAAGGATAAAGCGAACCTGGCCGCGGCCGGTTGAAATCGAAGTCACCGAGAGCCACCGCCAGAGAGCCCGGCGAGTCAGAGAGAAGCTCCGGGGAATGATTTATGGCGCGGTCGGGCCGAGGTCGATGCAGATGTGGAACAAAATTTCCGAAGCTGATTTTCTTCGGTATTTCGGCATCGCCCGCGAAGGGTTCGACGGGTTGCGTTTAGCGAAGCTGGCGGAAAAAATCTCAGACAGGCGGGCGGAAAAGGCGTTTCATTTTCTCGTGGCTAAAGGCATGGAGCTCCGCTTGGGAACTAATCCCGGAAAGCACTTAACGAGGGAGATGGTGCTTTTTCAGCTTAAGGTATATTTTGCCTTGCTCGAGTTAAAAGAAAAATACGGCCTTGATTTTATCGGCGTTCAGGACCAGCTTGATTGGATAGAACATTATCCGGCGACCGACCTGGCCCTCGGTCTGCTTAATAATAAGCTCCGACCTGAGGGAGATGGCCAGACGCTCGTAGCCGCCACCGAAGCAGATGACGGCGCGGCGGTTACGATGCAGGTGCTGAAGATGCTCAGCGGCGGCGAGCCGGTCGGGTTCAACGACCTTCGTTACTGGGACAGCCGCCAGGGCCTTTATTGGTTTGTTAACTCGGGCGCTCTGGCTCCTTATTTTGCCTACGGTCGTCATGATTCTCTCGAAGGAGCCTGGTCGGAGAGGCAGCCCTCCATGTATTTTAAACATGGTGGCGGCACCTCGTCGGTTGTCTGCCGGATTCCAGGAGTGGTTACCTGGGCCCGGTTTTCTTACCGGAATCACCGGCTCTATCTTTGCGCCGGAAGAGGGGTAACCGATGTGCCAACAGAAGAGGAATGGCGGCGGCGGTCGCGGCGTTCGAATCCTGAGTGGCCCCACTGGTATCTAAGACTTTGCGGTAAGGTCGAGTGGAAAATAAATTCCAACCACCCCATTACCGTCTGCGGCGATTATCTGGCCGAACTCAAAGCCCTGGCGGCCGAGCTTAAGATTCCGTTCGAATGCTACGACCACCTCCTGCCTGGCGACCTCACCTGAACCTGGTTTTGCCGTAGTTTTCCCCATGAGGGAGTTGTTGGAAAGCAAAAATAACGGCAGTTTCCTTAGATTACATTTTCATGAAGCGGTAAGTTTTATCAAAAGCCACCGCCGCCACAAGACGCGAATCAACCGCTTCTCGATTAACTTTAGGAGTTATGGTTTCCTCTTACTGCTGCGAAAATCGGGAAGGGGGAAACGGCTCTTGGTTCTCGTCACAATGTTATGGTTTTCTCTTACGGCTTCGAAAATCCCCAAGGTGAATAAACTGATAGAAAAGCGCAGGGTAAGTGGAATAAAATGATGCAAGACTTAAGATTAAAGCAAAAACCAAAGAAATAAAAAACATAGATGAAATTAAGACAGTTAGAGAGGGGAAAAATTAGATAAATGCCCAATCTCCCGATTGGTTGATAAAAAAGTAAATTTTTTATTGAATTTATTGAATAATTATAAGATTTCCTTGAGGTAATCATTAAGATTTAGAGCAATAATGTCAGGGAGGGGATATAGAGAGAGCCTTTTGTGCTGGCTGATCAATCCTATCTCTAACAAAAATAATAATTTATTCATATCTTTTCATTCTTCTCGGGTCATATTTCCATCAAATAACTTGGAGAAGAGCCAAATAAATTAATCAAAGAAGGGGGTTTAGGATGAAGATTCCGGTTTTTCAAGTTGATGCTTTTACCGATAAGCCTTTCCGGGGGAACCCGGCGGCGGTGGTTATTCTTTCTCGGCCAAAAGAAACCCGTTGGATGCAAAACGTCGCCAAAGAGATGAATTTATCAGAAACAGCTTTTCTCTGGCCGTTAGAAGAAGGGTATAGTTTGCGCTGGTTCACTCCGGCCGTCGAGGTTGAGCTTTGCGGTCATGCCACCCTGGCCAGTGCCCATGTTTTATGGGAGGCCAGATACCTGAAACCGCGGACGCCAGCTCGCTTTTTCACCCGCAGTGGCCTGCTCACCTGCGAGCGACAGGGTAACTGGGTCATAATGGATTTCCCAGCTGAGCCGGCTGAGCCGGCGCCAGCCCCACCTGGCCTTCTCGAAGCCCTCGGGGTTCAGGCGAAGTTTTGCGGCCGGAGCCGTTTTGATTATCTCGTCGAAGTAGAAACAGCAGAAGAAGTCCGCAACCTTCACCCTGACTTTGGTTTGTTAGCCAAACTGGCCATAAGGGGGGTTATTGTTACCGCGGCGGCTAGCAGGAAGGGATACGATTTTGTCTCCCGGTTTTTTGCCCCAGCCGTAGGCGTTAATGAAGACCCCGTCACCGGCTCAGCTCACTGCTCGTTAGGGCCTTATTGGAGCGAGCGTATAGGCAAAAAGAAATTAAAAGGTTTTCAGGTTTCTCCTCGAGGAGGCCTGGTCCGGGTGGAGGTTAGAGGCGACCGAGTTCTTCTTGGTGGCAAAGCGGTCACTGTCCTGCGGGGCGAACTCTTAGCTTATTAAAATGGGGACACGTACTATTTTCTTGAAAGAAAGAGAGGGATGATTATTTATTAGGCGGCGAGCCCGGCCATGATATAAGTTTTTCTCCGTTTGAATCAGGTTAAGAAGCCTTCGCCGAATTGCTTCTTGACCAAACTGACAAAAGATTGGCTTTAGTTACTCCTTTTTCTTGGTCAATAATTCAATAGCTTGTAAGGCGGCATTTTTGATCACGTTGCGGTAAGAAGGAATCTGGGCTGCCTCTCTAAGAAAGGGAAGACGAGCTAAGTCACCTGTTTTTCCTAAAGCTCGGAGAGCCTCGGCTTGAGCTAAATAGCTGTTATCTTTCTGGAAGCGCTCCTGGAAGAAAGAAGCTAAGTTTGGATTCTCGAGTGAACCCAGGGCTGCCAGAGCCGTGGTTCTCACCTGAGAATGACTGTCCAGGCATTTTTCTTTAAGAAAAGGAGTAAACCGGCCCTCCCGCCACAAGCCGATAACTTCGACGGCCGCCTTCCTTACCGCCCAGGAGGAATCAGAACCGGCAATCTTTATGAGCGTCTTTTCCACCAGAGGCTCCCCCTTGAACCGCTCTAATTCTTTTACCGCCCACATTCGACCGATGACATCGTCATGTTGGGCTTGATAAAGAAGTTCATCTTGAGACTTGAGAAATTCCCATTCCTTAAGCAGATAATTCCCCTGGTCGAAACGGACAAGCCGCGGCCGGCTTTCTACCGGAATTATAAATTCTTCCTTGGCTTTCATTATCCATAATTTATAAGTGGCTTCTACTTCTTGATTAACTCTTTCAACCTTAACCTGGATGATTCTTTTCTCTTCTGGCGAGCCATTATTTAAATCAACGGGAGTTGGGTCAACCACTTTCGGCCGTCTATTTTCTCCACCAAGAAAATTGGTGTCGCTCGGTCCGGGCCCTTGTCTTCCTCTTTTTGTTCTGCGGTCAGGAATTAAGACATTATCTTTTTCTAATTTAACCCTTACGCCGACGAGAACCGGCGTCTTGTAAATCGGGATGCCTCGGGAAGTATCCTGAACTTGCTCCACCTTTAGATTAAGAAGTCCGTGCTTCTCTTCCCAGGTATAGCTGACCTTAAACACTGGGTGCCCCGGCCTGAAAAGCCATTGCTCGAAAAACCACTCGAGGTTTCGTCCCGTAACATCTTTAACTGTTTTGATGAAATCATGGGTGTCAACGGGCTGGAAGGAAAAGCGATGGAGAAATTCTTTCAGGACCCGAAAAAAAGCATTGTCACCCAAGATAAACCGTAACATGTGGAGCACGCAAGCCCCTTTAGGATAAGAATGGGCATCGAATAAATCCTGAGGCCGGTCGTAATGGTCAGTGACAATGGGCCGGATGTACTTAGCGCGAGCTTCATGTAAATAGGAATTTTTCTTGTTCAGGAGGTTGACGGCGCCTTCTTCTGGTCCTCGGTCATATTCATAATATAGATAATCAGAATAGGTGGCGAAGCTTTCGTTAAGCCAGGCGTGAGCCCAACTCCGCAGAGTGATTAAATCTCCCCACCATTGATGGGCTAACTCATGGGAAACAATCCCGATGCTCGGCCAATCTGGCGCTGCTTTTTCATCGTGAATGATGCCATAAGTCATGGCCGTGGCCGAGGTGCTCTCAGCGCCACCGCCAAAGGGAACCGACACTTGGTCGTACTTATCCCAGGGATAAGGCACGCCGAATGTTTTAATAAAAAAATCCATCATCTGAGGAGTCTTCTGATAGGTGCGCCATGCATCTTTTACATGCTGAGGAAATACCCAGTAGTTGATAGGAATATTTTGATAGCCATCCTGAAGAACCTCATAAGGCGCGGCAGCCAGGAAGATGAGGTAAGTGGAGTGAGGCTTGTCCTGGAGCCAGTGGTAAGTTACCGTCCCGTTTTCCTTATGATGGATGACCCGGAGCAATCGACCATTAGAAGCAACTTTGTTAGGCTCTTTAACCGTCACGATAATTTCATTTGTAACCTTATCATTGGGATAGTCATAGCAAGGAAACCAATGATGGACGCCATCAGGCCAGGAATCAGAGGCAACCAAAGCCGGGTATTCCTCGGTGGCCTCGTAAAACCGAAGCCCCTTTTTAGGCTCAGAACTAAGATGGGGTTCATCTAAGCTCCGATAGAAAACGGTGATGGCAATGACTTCGCCGTAATTACGAGGGCGATTAAGGTTTATTGATAATTTTTTGCTCTCTTGGTTAAAAGTGAGGGGCTCGCCCCATTCGTTAATGACCTTAGTTACCTTAAAATCTTCAGCATCTAATTCAATCTGGTGCAAGTTTTCACGTAAAGATAACAAGGTGGCCGTGGTTTCACCCTCAAAATACTTGGCTTCGATGTCGAGATAAAGCTTGATTAGGTAATGAAGAGCATCAAAGGCACGGGTTCGTTCGCTCTGTCTTGGTTTTTGCGAGTAGCCAACCTTCTGGCCATAGAGAACAAGGCTGGAGCCTAAGCAACCAATTAAGCCAATAAAAAGAATCTGCCAAAATAGGTTTATTCTCTTGGGTTTGACCATCAGCGCCTCCTAAAAAAATTAGTTGCTTAATTCTGGCGCGATTTCTGATATTGACCACTCAGGCTGGAAACAGAGAATCATCCTAAAGTAATGACGGCTTTAATCACTCCGTCCTCGTACCGAGAGCAGAGCTCAAAAGCTTTTTGAGTTTCCTTGAGAGGGAACAGGTGAGTAACCAGAGACTTTAACGGTTCGTTGTGGCTTTGAAGAAATTCGATAGCCGCCGGAAAAAAATTATTCTGCCGCCTGACGTTGACGATGCTTATTTCTTTCCGGCGGAGAAGATGGGGGTCAAAAAAGACGGTGTCTTTTTCCGGGATGCCGATGATTATCAACTTCCCTCCCGGCTTGAGGAGAGAGAGAGCCTGGGTGAGAGCTTCCTGGTCACCGCAGCAATCAAAGGCATAATCAAACTCTTCCGGCTCAAGAAGGGTTAATTCCCGGACTAAGTCTTGGGCATCAGGATTCCCCACCCAGACGGCGCCGAATCGCCTGGCTGCCCTAAGGCGTTCCGGGACTTTGTCGGCGGCCACGATTTTCTTGGGCCTCTGGAGGCTCGCATAATAAACCAGGCTCAACCCGATCGTGCCGCAGCCAAAGACAGCCAGGCTTTTGTTGGTTATCGGCCCGGCTAATTGAGCCGCGTAGAGTGCAATGGCCAACGGCTCGACCAAAACGCCAAGCGGGAAGATGTCTTCACTCACGGGAAAACAATTCGGCGCTGGCATAGTGATGTATTCCTGCAGGCAGCCTTCGAGCTGGCCAGGGCAACCTAAAAATTTTAAACGCCGGCACGTATGAGGCCGGCCGGCCACGCATTGGTCGCAGCGACCGCAGGAAACGGCCGGGTTTACCACTACCATATCTCCTGGCTTCAAGCTGCTGACCTCACCGCCGACACTCTCGACTACTGCCGCCGCTTCATGGCCGATGATGAAAGGATATTCGATGACCTGGTCACCAATAGCCCCTTGCCGAAAATAGTGCAAATCAGAGCCGCAAATACCGACATAGGCCATTTTTAGGAGCACCTCTCCGGGGGAAGGAGCGGGCGCGACTCGTTCTGACTGGATGGCGAACCGACCTTTAGAAATTAATTCGGCGGCCAACATCGCTTCCGAACCCTTAGTAATTAGCTATGATGATAATTCTATAATTCACCATAGCCAATATATCAGATTCAAGCGACTCTAAGCGAGCCAAAAAATAGAGATGGCCCGCCGCTTTCACCCTTATATATCCTTACCCTCAGCGATGATTAGGTTCAGCTCTCAGGGTGCCGGTCAGGGCGCGGCGAAGTTTTCTTAGTGTCTGTCTCCCCCCAAGCGAGCCCGAGCCCTTATTGTTTCCTTAAGATATAACAGGCGTAAACTCCTCCGGCCGTGCTTCCTGGTTGAGCCTGGAAGTTGACCGTTATTTTATTCTTGCCCTTGGTTAATTCCTCAGGAATAGGATAATCGATGTCGAAAAAATCGCCGGGGAAATTGACGTTGACCCTCTGGGTCGCAATCTTTTCCCCGTCGACGAAGATATCAAACAGGCGGTTGAGGTCGCTTCCCCAATAAGTGCAGGCAAGAACCACAGGCTTATCAGGAAGAACCTTGAGGTCATAACTGAACCAGCCTTCAGCCCTGGCTTCCCGGTATCTCCGGCCTTCGGTTTCCCCCGTCCGGCTGCGCTCGGCCTGCAGGTTATGTTGTTTTTCCGAAGCTTCGTCGCCGATTTCTACTTTGTCCACCAGCCGCCGGGCTATTTCCTTTTCCCTTTTTTCCCTCTCCTTTTCTCTCTGGAGGCGGGCCTCCTGCGCCTTTTTCCAGCCCGCCTCATCATAAAAATGCCAGTAGATGGCGTAACGCTTGCCAAAAAGCCGGTAAAAAGGAACGAGAGTCACGTCTTCTGGCCGGCCGACACCCGAAGTGCGAAAGGTAAACGGTTGATTTTCTACTGGTTTTATCCAGTCTTGAGGCCGCTCCATGTTGGCTACCAGGTCAGGAGCCTGAACTTTTTTCCCTTGAGCATGGTAAGGCCCGTAGACTTGCTCGGGGCGAAGTTCCTCGGTAGGCAAGACTCCAGCGAGGACAACGGGGCCGTAAAGAATGGCCGCTATTTGCGGGTCGTCCTGAATGGGCCACAGGTGGAAGGACATGGGCAGGTGAAGTTCAACCCGGTCGCCATCTTTCCAGGCCTCTTCAACCCGGATATATGTTCCGGGGATGGCCATTATCATTTTCTTTTCCCCGTTAATGAACAATTCAACCCCGTTATTAGCCCAATAAGGCACGCGCAGCCGCAAGACGAGCTTCACCGGCCGCTTCAGGTTCAGGATAAGCGTCGTTTTTTCTTCTTCCGGAAATTTTGTTTCCTGCCGGAGCCGAAGTCCTTTCTCCGGCCAGTTCAACTCGGAAGCGATAAACAGGTTAACGTAGAGGCCTTCTTCGTCATGAAAATAAATAGCTTCCGCGGCCCGCGGCGGGTTTTCAACCCCGGTTCCGGTGCAGCACCAGAAAGAATCAAACGGCGTCGCGAAGGTTTTATACCAGCCTGCTTCCATCGGCACATAATACATCGTCAGGCAGGATTCCGGGTCTTGCGTCGGCAGGATGCCGTTAAACAGAGCCCGCTCGTAATAATCCGCGTAATGAGGGTCTGGCTGAAGCATGAAGAGTTCTTTGGTCAACTTAAGCATGTTGTAGGTGCAACAGGTCTCATGGGTGGCGTTGCTCAACTCGGTTGACATCTGACCTGGGTCAGTGCGCCAGGCTTCGTAGTTGCTCGTTCCTCCCGTGACGTAGGAGCGATGCTCGACAACCTGCCGCCAGAAGAATGCGGCTAAATCATAGTATTTTTTTTCTCCTGTATATTCATACTCGCGCACAGCGCCGATTACCTTGGGTATCTGGGTGTTCACATGCAGGCCCTTAAGCTCGTCCCGGCCGGCGATGAGCGGCTCAAAAAAAGCTTTATGGTCGAAACGACGGGCCAGGTTTAAGTGGTCGGGATTGCCGGTTACGGCGTAGAGGTTAGTCAGGACTTCATTCATCCCGCCAAATTCTGTCTGGAGCATCGCCTGAAACTGCTCTTCAGTCAGCCGGGAAAGTTTGGCGCTGGCCCAGGCAGCCATTTTCTTGACGACTTCCAGGGCTTGTTTATTTCCGGCGAAGCGGTGCATCTCAAGCAAACCGGCCATGATTTTATGCAGCGTATACCAGGGCGCCCAAACCCTCTGCCTGGCTATCACCCGGTCGATAAATTCCTCTGGAAAGGCGCTGAGATAACCGCTTTCCCCCATCGCCTGTTGACAGCGGGCGAGCTCGGCGACGAGGTAATCAGCCTTCTTTTTAAGCTCTTCGTCGCCGGTCAGGGCATACATCAAGGCGCAGGCCGTCAGATAATGGCCAACGAAATGACCCCGCAGTTCGACGGACGGTTCCTCCCATCCTCCGAGGGGTTCAGCGGCGGAAGGAAGTCCGGCGTTCAACCGAAAGTTATGCAACAACCGGTCGGCGTCGAGTTGGCTCAAGTATTTTCGATTGCGGGCAATCATTTCGGCAAAAGGGCCCCCGAGAATTTTTACCTGATTCAGGGGAAAGGGGTGGACGGCCAACGGAACGACTGGTTTAACCTTTTCCGAGCCTGCCGGCGATGGTTTCTGGCAGCCAAAATAAGTGAAGGCCGCAAGAAGAAGGCAAACTGTGGTCAGGATGGATCTTTTTGTTTTGGTGATTAGTTTCATCAAATTTCCTTCCTTCCTTTGACGCTCATCGTCAGCGCGATGGGCATAGTCCATCGGTAAACCTGGTTGATTGCGGCCGGCTGTGGACTTTGGCTATATTGGAAAACAATTTTGGGATAAGGCAATTTCTGGCCGCAGGACGGGAAAAACGCTTAGCTCCGGTAGTAATCGATATTCTCCTTAGTGACAATATCCAGTTGCATGATAATCTTTTTCTCTATGGGTTCTTTCAAGACAACATGGCGGTAAAGATTGGTAATTCCTTCATAACCTTGTCTTTCTGATTGCTGGCTGATCAAGAAATCGATAACCCCTTCTTTTAGCAGCCGCACGTTATTTTCAATCACGTCATAACCGATAACCCGGATTCTTTCTTCCGGAGGCAGGTTTAGCGATTTAACCGCCTCGGCTATTTTGTGGGTGCTGGCGTTGGTGACAAAAATGCCTCTAAGGTCGGGAAGGTCGCTGAGGATCTTTTTTATTAGTTTGTCGCAGCCTTCTTTTTCCAGGTTGCCGTGCATTTCATACACCGAGACTGGCACGGAAGGGAAATTATGAAAATAAGCCAGAAAACCGTTGACGCGGTCCTCGATATGATAATCTTCGGGCAAAACCTTGATGGCGACCGTGGCATGCTGCGGCGGCAGGAGCAGATGCATGAGTTTACCCGAAAGCAGCCCGCTTTGAAAGCTATCCTGGCCGATATAGGCGACATAATTAGCCTGGGGAATAAAGGAGTCAAAAAAGATATAAGGCACGTTGGCCGGGATTTCCTGGACGAACCGGTCGAAAACCCGGGAGAGAACCGGGGCGATTAACAGGCCGTCGAGGTTGGCGTTGAGAACCTCCTGCGCCACGGCCGGAAAGGTTTCCTGGGCGTATTTATCATAGAAAAAGAACCTGAGTTCAACTTTGTGTCCGGAAAGAGATTCTACAGCCCGGCTGATGCCGCGAAGCGGCAACGCCCAATACCCGCTGTCCTGTGAAGTCATCGGCATGAGGACGCCAAAAGTGAAATGGCGGCCAAGTTTTAGGTTCTTGGCAAACATGTTGGGATGATAATCCAGCTCCTCGATTATCCGCCTTACTTTTTCCTCGGTCCTTGGAGAAACCCGGCCGCGCCGGTGGAGGACGCGGTCGACGGTGCCGATGGAAACCCCGGCTCGTCTGGCAATATCTTTAATTGTAGCGATGACTGACCTCCTTTATTTTGGATGTTATCGTTAACGGAAAAATTTATAAAGCTCTACCTTATTTGTCAATATTTGTCAATAATTGTATTTTTCTAATGGGCTTTTTCCCCCCTGGCGCCTCAATTTTTATTAACTGGCGTGGTCTGGAGGGGACTCTTTTGACAAAAGTTGCCCCTCAGGAACAAGCTTCCCGGCGGGACGATTTCAAGCCTTTTTATGAATTTAACGAGTTAGAGTCTTACCGGCTATACTTTGACCCCAAGCTGCGCAATACCCTGTGGTGAACTGAAGAAAGCTAATTTTATATTTCAGGAATGGCTATTAATTCGTAAGCGGCGAGACGAACGACGTAGGGGGACAGCAGGGCAAGTTTGTCGCGGTAAGGTGCCTATAATTGCTGAAGGGCTTAAGCGGATTTTGGCAGAAAATGCAGTCCCTGGCTTCTGAAACGACGATTAAAAGGCCTTATCCAGAATAAGTTTAATCATGTCATGCTTGGCTTATCCGTTTATAAAAAAAGAATATTTTGTTAGCATGTTTTATTCAGCGACGATCAAAAGATGCCTGGATATATGATATGATTAAATCTCCTCCTTAGCTTTTTAATAAGAGAAAAAGTGGGGCTTGACAAGCAATTTCGTTTTTCATAATTTATAATGTGTACGTTAACGCATAAAAGGTTGAAGGAGGTGAGAATCCAGAGAAACTTGAAAAAATGTGGTAGTATTGGTCCCTTTGGGGTTTTGTTTTCAAAAGAATCTGAGAGGGGAGGGAAAAGATGAAAAAGGGCCTAATAACCTTATTCATCGTGTCCATCTTTATTTCTGGTCTTTATGGGCAAGTAGCCCGGCAGACCGGAGTTATCCGTGGGGTTATCACAGACCCAGAAGGAGCCCCTCTTCCCGGAGTTACAGTTACCGTGACCAGCCCGTCTCTCTTAGGAAAAATCTCTGATGTTACGGCGGCGGATGGGTCGTATCGCTGCGCTACCTTACCACCTGGAACCTACACGGTTGTAGCCGAGCTCGAAGGCTTTAAGACCGTGCGGCGGGAAAATGTCATCGTCCATGTCGGCATGGTGGTAACGATTAACCTGCAGATGGAGCCCTCGGCTCTAAGAGAAGAGGTGGTGGTCACAGCTACTGCTCCCACGGTTGATGTGCAGTCGGTTAAGCTGGCCACTACAGCCACGACTGAAGTCCTCCAGCGTCTGCCGATAAACCGAAGCCTTGTTTCGCTCTGGAATACAGTGGCGGGAGCTGTTGGGTCGATAACAACGTATTCCGGTTCAGTTCATGGAGCTTATGCCACCACTGTTACGTATGAAATTGACGGCGTTAACGCCAACTGCCCCACCACCAACGGCCCGCTCATTACGCCTCAGTTTGACGCTATTGAAGAAATCGAAATCGTCACCGGTGGCCTTCCAGCGCAAGTTTCTGTCGGCGCCTCGTTTATGAATATTGTTACCAAGTCCGGGGGTAATAAGTTCAGCGGTCTTTTCCAGGCATTCTACACCCACGAGAAGCTTAACGAGATCCTTTTTAACGACGACCAGCTCAAGGCCATGGGGTTTGGGAAGCCAGGGTTTGACAAATACAACCTGGACTCTTCTTTCCAGCTTGGTGGTCCTATCATCAGGGATAAGATTTGGTTCTTTGGTGGTCTTCGGTACCAGGGTTCAAACCGGCTAATAACCGCCCTTCCCGATGCTCGCTATGGTATTACTTACACCTCGTATGACAACCCGTCAACTACCTGGTCTCCTTTCCTGAAGATAACAACCCAATTTTCTCGTAACCTCCGGTTTTTTGCGATGCTCACGGGCGACCTGTTTAACCGGGAAGACTACGACCCTGGTTCACGGCGAGCTAAGGAATCCACTTTTACTTTGAAGAATAACTGGGTAGGGACAGCTACGGGCGACTTGACTTGGCTGGCCACCCCCAACACCTTTATCGATTTTCGTGGCGGCTATGTCAACCGGTGGTTCCCGATTGAAGACAGGGACGAGTACGCCAATAATATCTCCTTCCAGGATTATTACACAGGGTATATCTGGAACGGCATCCATACCTGGCAGAGCTTTATCACCCGTCGGACAGCCCAGGGCTCGATTCGCCTTACCCACTTCCAGGACAACTTCATCGGCGGCAACCACGAGATTGGTGCTGGAGTAGAATATGTTTGGGGGAAAGACCGCTACGGATATGCAAGGGTTAACCCAATGACCTGGTACTATTACAATGGGAGTCCCTATTATTATCGGGCTTATTACGGGCTCACCGGACCGCACCCGATTTATGGCGACGGCCGGCTTTCTTTCACTAACTGCGGTCCGAAAGAGGGCGACAGCTGGAAAGACCTTCTGGAGTACCGGATAGGCTTGTACTTCCAGGATGCTTTTACCATTCGTAACCGTCTGACTCTTAACTTGGGCGTTCGGTACGATTATTACAACGGCTGGGGTGGCGACGCAGTCACGACGGGATTCCCAACCGGGTTAGCCTTTGCCATCGGCCAGACTCTTGAACCCATTTTGGGGTTCAATCCTTATGGCGCCTTTACGGTCCCGCCAATAAAAGACGTTCTTAATTTCGGCGTTATTCAGCCTCGCCTCGGAGTGACTTATGACCTGTTCGGCACGGGTAAAACCGCCGTCAAGTTTGCTGTCTCCCGGTATGCCGAAGCTATGCCAGTCATGTGGTTCTCTTCAGTTTCGCCCGCAGTTATGGCCCAGTATCATTTCTGCTGGTGGGATTTGAACAACAACGGCCAGCCAGATATGCCCGGGGTGGATAAATACGCACCGGTTCCAGGGACAGTTTTTTCCCGTCCGGACGTAGAATACTTGAAGAGTACAGTAGACCCCAACAAGAAATCGCCCACTTACTGGGAGATAATTGCTTCGATTAACCACGAACTTTTCCCCAATTTCGCGGTGCAGCTGCAATACATTTATAAAAGAGCCTATGATTATCACGGCTCTGCCAGGTACGATCAAGCAACCGGCAGGTTCTGGTACAAGTTAGAGCAGGCGCCCGAATGGTGGGTTCCTTTCCGCACGGTGGTTCCGGCTGTCGGCAACTTCCCTGAAACCCAAGTTACGGTCTATTATCCTTCGAATAATTCTCCCTGGGTAAGCCCGTTTTATCTCCAGACCAACTTACCTGATTCCAAGCGGGTTTATAACGGCTTAGAGCTGGTGTTTAACAAGAGGTATGCCAACGGCTGGTCGCTGGGAGGTTCGGTAGTTTATTCTGTTCTGAAGTACTTTGGCGGTGGTGGCAGTAATCCTAACGAATACACTAACGGCTATGGCCGAGCGAGCGAAGATAGGCCTGTAGTCATAAAGCTTTACGGTACGGTGGAGCTTCCCTATAAGTTCATCGCTTCTTTCTTCTTTACGGAAGCCAGCGGCTCTCCCTATGGTCGGAGCGTCAGCGTCGTTCCGCCGGCTGATTGGTGTGCCAAGAATAATGTTTTCCAGACTTCGATGAGCGTCATGCTCGAACCGAGCGGAACAAGAAGGACTCCCGGTTTTATTCCCAACCTCGACCTACGTTTAGAGAAGGAATTCCTGCTGCCTTTGGGGAAAATAAGCTTCTTTGTGGATATCTATAATGCTTTAGGTCAGCGGGATTTCTCATTCGGCTATAACCCTGGCGGGACCTGGAGGCCGACGGCCGAAGGTGTGAACACTGGCACATACACAACTTCTTATGACTACGGCCGGTTGACCGGGATGAGTGGCGTCCGCACCTATAAGCTTTCGGTGCGTTACTCTTTCTAAATTTCCGCCGAGCCAGAGAAGAGACAGAAGAGAGAGGGGATGGGAAAGACCCCCCATCCCCTTTTTTTCTCCGTTATCTTTTGCGTTTATCTTGGGTTTATCGATGGTGGCTCTTCTTTGTTCTTAATTCTTAATGCGTAAGTCTGAATAATTATAAATTTCATTAACGCAATTAAGAGCCCCTCGCTGAAGGTTTTTAAAGGTCAGGGAAATGAAAACTTATTTATCCCATTTATATTTCTCCAATTATTACAGTAGACGACGAGCGAAAAATCTTAATCTCGCGCCGAGTATCTTGGAATCCCTTATTTTAACCCAAAAAAAAGTTGGATGAGGCTCGGTCGTTTATTCTTGCTATTCTCCAGTGTTGGGCCTGAAGGAAAGCTGAAAATCTAGGATTAATTATCGCTTATTTTCAGCGCCAAATTGAGGACATAAACCCGAGTTATATTTTTTCTTATTATCTTTCCCTGTTATCTTTCCCTTGTTTTTTTTAATTAATCCAGCTGCCCGAACCAGAGAAGTTCCAAAATGAACGCGCTTAGTATCGCCGGATGCGGCAGAGACCTGTTTCCTGCAGTAATGCTAGAGTGAAAATACCAACCGAGATTATCCCCGAGGGTATTATAACGCCCTTCCGCTTTTCTTCCCTTTCCTTTTGAGAGGCAACTCTTGCTTTGGCCCCAAGAGGGTCACGGACTTCTTCTCTAACTCCCCGAATAAGGGTTGTCTCGTCGCTTTTCGTAGAAGTATGCAGAAAGATAGAGATAAGTAAAATAAACAAGAAAAATAAAAAGAAGTTGGGATAAAACGCTGAGCTGGAAACGGGGGGAAAATCGGTAGCCAAAAAGCGGGAAGAAATGCGGCTGAGCATCGTCAAAATCAATATGGTTAAGTATGCCAACTTGAAGGCCTATGGCCATACCACAGAAAAGACCTTTTTTCTCAGTTTCCCTCAGGGGGCTAAAATGACACCGAGAAATCCTCTGTTTTTATTGCTTTTGGTCGGGAGTTTGCTCCTCTCGCCTGGTTTCGCCTATTCTCAGGGGACCCGGGGGAGCTCTCAGCCGACGGAAGAGCCAGCCCAGGGTGGGTCTCAAACCACGTTGAGCCTTTCTATCGAGGAATGTATTCTCAAGGCACTCAAGAATAACCTGGGCCTGGCCGCTGAAATGATCACTCCCGAGTTAGCCAGCCAGAGCGTTACTCTTGCGGCAGAAAAGTTCTTGCCCGGCCTGACATTCAATTACAACCAGCAGGACACGCGCACGGCCTCTTATTCCTTCCTGGATGCTTCTGATGTCGTCATAACCCGCCAGAATGACTATACAGTGCAGCTATCCCAGCAGCTACCAACCGGAGGGTCGCTTTCTTTCAGCTTGTATAACTATGTTAATGATAGCAACCGCCGTTTCCAGACGATTAATCCCCGTTACGGCAGCACCCTGCGGATTAATTTCAGTCAGCCGCTTCTTAAGGATTTTGGGTTCAGGGTAAGCCGGCGGGAAATAATCGTGGCTCAACATAACCGGGATATTTCGGAAGAAAATTTCCAGAAGCTCCTCGAAGACACAATTTATACTGTCGAGAGCATTTATTGGAACCTGGTCTATAGCCGGGAAAACCTGAAAGTCCGGCAGCAATCCCTCAAGTTGGCTCAAGAGCTGCTTGAAAAAAACAAAATTGAAATTGAGGCCGGCACGCTGCCTCCGATTGAGCGCTTAACCGCCGAAGCCGAGGTGAGCACGCGCCAAGCTGACATCATCGAGGCCGAAGCCCTGGTTAAAAACTACGAAGACCAGCTGAAGACAGTGATGAACCTGGCCGCCGAAATCGAAGACGTAAAAAACGTCAGGCTTATCCCGACGGATAGCCCGGAAACCCAAAAGCGGGAGATAAGTTTTGAAGAAGCTCTGGCAACGGCCCTCCAGAAGCGACCCGACCTTTTAGCCTCTCGCATCGACCTGGATAATAAGCAGTTTAACCTGAGTTATGCGCGTAACCAGCTCCTGCCTGACATCCGCCTTCAGTTTTCCTACTGGAGCCCCGGAATTTCAGGTGACCAGATTCTGTATAAAGATAACAACGCCCTGACTGGAGTGATTATCGGCCGTATTCCCGGAAAAAAGACGGATGCCCTCAAGGACGCCGTCAATTTCCGCTTCCGGAACTGGTCAGCCGGGATAACGCTAAGTGTGCCCATAAATTCTATTTTTACCCACGCTTATTACGCCCAGGCAAAACTTAGCCTGGAGCAGGCAAAATTGAGGCTTAAAAATCAAGAACAACAGCTCAACCTAGAAATAAGCAACGCGGTCCGCGCCGTCGAGACTAATTATCAGCGGGCGCTGGCATATCGGGCAGCCAGGGAGCTGGCGCAAAAAAAGCTGGAAGCTGAGCAGGAGAAACTAAAAGTGGGGATGAGCACTAATTACCTGGTGCTCCAGTACCAGCGTGACCTGGCGAATGCCTTGACGACGGAATTAAAGGCCCTGATCGACTACAACCTTTCGCTGGCTAACCTCGACCGGGTAATGGGCGTAGGCCGCGAAAGGCGAAATGTCAAGTCAGTAATGGGTGGGAATTGAGTTTTCGAGGCGGGACTCTGGATGAAGGAAAGATGAGCCGTTCGGTTATTTCCATCTGGGGAGACAGAATTGAGCCAGATGATGCTTAAATTAAAAGCGGTTTTATCCAAAGCTTTATCCGCGAGGGCGGCTGGAGTCGTGAGGCAGCCCGTTTGGTAAAATATAAGTTTAACGAGAAGGAGTGAAGAGCCAAGATGAAAACTAAAGCAAAGAACTTGCTTTCAGGAAAGAGAATTCTGATTCTGGTTGGTTTGGTGTTTGTCGTTGTGTTTCTCTGGAGAGTTTATTTGCTGGTTTTTAAGAAAGCCGCGGGATTCGGCCAGAGGCAGGCGGCGGTGGCCGTCGAGGTCAAACCAATCGAGACCGGCTCAATCCGCGACCTCGGCCAATTCTCAGGAACCCTTATTCCCAAATCCCAGTTCGTCATTGCGCCGAAAGTTTCTGGCAAACTTAAAAAGCTTTATGTCGATATCGGCGACCAGCTGAGGAACGGTCAGCTGGTGGCCCAGCTTGATGACGAAGAATACCAGCAGCAGGTGGCCCAGGCGGAGGCAGACCTCAGGGTGGCCAAGGCCAACTTGGAGGATGTGCAGAACTCGCTCGAGTTAGCCCGCAAGGAGCTCGAAAGAGCCGAAACTCTCTACCAGAAAGGAATTCTTTCCGACGCCCAGTTTGATTCGACGCGAGCCCAGTTTAACGCTCAGCAGTCAAGGTATAAAGTGGCCATGGCTCAGGTGGCTAATCGCGAAGCGGCTCTGGAGACGGCCAAGGTCAGGCTATCTTACACCAAGATTATTGCGACCTGGGAAAAGGGAAGCAACGTGCGTTATGTGGGGGAAAGGTTTGTTGATGAAGGAGCCTTGCTTTCGGTTAACACCCCCATAATCTCGGTGATTGAGATTCAGCCGATAACTGCCGTGATTTATGCAACTGATAAAGAATATTTCCGGATTCAGACAGGTCAGAACGTCACGGTGAGCAGCAGCGCCTTTCCCGGGAAGGTTTTTATAGGGAAGGTTGCCAGAGTAGCGCCGCTGCTTAAAGAAACTTCGCGCCAGGCCAGGATAGAAGTCGAGGTCGAAAACGAAGAGGGTCTGCTGAAACCCGGGATGTTCGTCAACGCCCAGATCGAGTTTGCCCGTCACGACAGCGCCAAGATTATTCCTTTTAGTTCCATCGTAATGAGGGGCAGCCAGCAGGGAATTTTCCTTGCCGATTTAGAGAACCGGGTGGCTCATTTTACGCCGGTAAAACCGGGAATAATCGAAGGAGAAAAAGCCGAGGTGGTGGAGCCGGCCGACCTTTCAGGCTTTGTCGTTACACTTGGCCACCATTTGCTCCAGGATGGAATGACGATTATCCTGCCTGAAGCCACTGCTCAGCCGGGGGCTGATACCCCCGCGGGCAAACCAGGAGGCAAGCCCTCTGGAAAGCCTGGGAGCAAACCCGAACGTAAGCCCTCCGGGCTGGCGGAAAAAAGAAATAATTAATGAGACCTGAACACGAAATTTTTAGGGGGAGAAAATGAGTTTATCAGAATTCTCGATAAAACGGCCGATATTTACGGTCATGTTAACCCTGGTGGTCGTAGTTCTCGGTTTCATTTCTTTGAGCCGGCTGCCGATTGACCTGATGCCCGACATTACTTATCCCACCCTCAACGTCTCGACGTCTTATCCCAACACCGCTCCTGAAGAAATGGAACAGATTATTACCCGACCGATCGAAGAAGCTTTGAGCTCGGTCCCCGGCGTCGAGGAAATATTTTCTTCCTCTTCCCAGGGAAGTAGCACCGTCAGGGTAATGTTTGCCTGGGGCACTAACCTGGACGAGGCAGCTAATGAGGTCCGGGAGAGGCTTGACCGGATTATGGGACGCCTTCCCGATGAGGTAAGCCGGCCAACTTTGCGTAAGTTCGACCCTGCCCAGATGCCGATTTTGATGATCGGCATTCTGGCTGACCTTGACCCTATCCAACTCAGAAAAATTGTCGATGAACAGATTGCCTACCGCATCGAGCGAGTTCCGGGAGTGGCCTCGGTCGATGTCTGGGGAGCCCTGGAGAGAGAAATTCAGGTAAATCTTTATCCGGATAGAGTTAAAGCCCTCGGGCTACCGCTTGACCTTATTATCAGCAAGATCAGGCAGGAGAATATCGATATTCCTGCTGGGACGATAGAGAAGGGAAATTACGAGATTGTCATCCGGATACCTGGAGTCTATACCAGTATAGATGAAATAAGAGACACCATCGTGGCTGTCCGCGATGGCGCCGCCATCAGGTTGAAAGATATCGCCAGCGTCGAGGATACCCATCGCCGCATCACCCGGGTAGCCAGGATTAATGGAATCCCTGGGGTGAGGATGATGGTGTATAAACAGTCAGGCAAGAATACGGTTAAAATCGCGGAAGGTGTTCTAAAAGAGATCGAGCGCTTGAAGCAAGACTACCCCCAGATTCAATTTATTTCCATCAGAGACAGCTCTAAATTTATTAAGAACGCCATCAGCAACGTGGCCTCATCGGCGATGTATGGCGGCATCCTGGCGGTAGCGGTTTTGCTCTTTTTCTTAACCAGCGTCAGGAGCACTCTGGTAATTGCTCTTTCTATCCCGATTTCGATTATCGCCACCTTTGCCCTGATTTACTTTGGCGGGTTCACGCTGAACGTGATGACCTTAGGAGGTTTAGCCCTTGGCGTAGGCATGATGGTTGATAACTCCATTGTGGTCCTGGAAAACATCTTCAGGCTGAAGGAGACGGGCGCACCGACTTATGAGGCCTCAGTCAACGGCGCCAAAGAAGTTACCTCCGCCATTATCGCCAGCACAGCAACTACGGTCATCGTTTTCTTGCCGATGGTTTTTGTTCGCGGAGCTTCGGGGATCATGTTTAAGCAGTTGGCCTATGTTGTTAGCTTTTCTCTCGCTTGTTCTCTTTTAGTGGCTTTGACCATTGTCCCGATGCTTTCTCATATGATTCTTAAAGGAGCCAAGACTAATCCTTCGGTTGAAGCTCGAAATTCTAAAATTGCTTTATGGGCCAGAAATTCATTCAGAAAACTAGAGGAAAACTACAAGAAAATCCTTAATTATTCCTTGGACCACCGGGCTTTGGTAGTTACATCCGCCCTTGTCCTTCTTCTCATTAGCGTTTTCTTGATCAGGTTCATCGGCCGGGAATACCTGCCTCAAACTGATGAAGGGGAGGTAAGTATCACCGTAGAGATGGAGGTGGGGACAAGGCTTTCGGTGATGGACGAGAAACTAAAGATGGTAGCCGACCTTGTTAAGCAATATGTTCCTGAACTGGAGAGCCTGGAGGAAGGAGCCGGCAGCGGCGGATGGCGCGGCGGAGCCAATCAGGGTTCTATAACCGTGAGGCTAAAGCCTAAGTCCCAGCGAACCCGTTCGAGCATTGAAATAGCAGCTGATTTAAGCCGTAAACTCTCCCAAATTCCGGGGGCCATCATCAGGACAAGAGCTTCTGGTGGCCAGATGATGTTCGGGATGCGCGGCGGCGGCGGCCAGGAAAGATTGCAGGTCGAAATCAGAGGCTATGACATGGATGTAGCCCAAGCCTTAGCTGAGCAGGTAAGAAGGGTTGTGCAGAATACAAGAGGGGTAACCGATGTCAGGATAAGCCGCCAGGAGGGCTCGCGGGAACAGCATCTGCTTATCGACCGGCAAAAGGCCGCTGATACTAAGCTCTCCGTTAATCAGGTCGCCGGGTTTATCCAGACTGTCCTGATGGGCAATCAGGCCAGCCAGTTCCGGGAGGGAGGCAGGGAATACCAGATTCTGGTCAAAGTTAAAGATTCGGAAACCATGGATGTCAACGACCTCCTGGATATGACCGTAACTAACCCTGAAGGCCAGCAGATTAGCCTCCGGAATTTAGTCCGGGTTGAATCCCAAAGGGGACCGACCCAGATTGAGCGCCGGGACAGGGAGAGAGTGATTACGGTATCGGCTGGAATTGCTGACAGAGACATGGGTTCGGTCATCGACGATGTCCGTCAGGGTTTAAAAGCTATCCCGATACCGCGCGATTTCACAATTAGTTTTACTGGAGATTATGAAGAGCAGCAAAAAGCCTTCCGCGAGTTGCTCGTGAGTATTTTGCTGGCGATTTTTCTTGTCTACATGGTGATGGCCATGCTTTACGAGTCGCTGCGCGACCCCCTGATTGTCATGTTTTCCATCCCGTTGGCCGTGATAGGTGTCGTCTTAATTCTCATCTTCACGGGGACTACGTTTAACGTCCAAACCTACATCGGCTGTATTATGTTGGGTGGAATCGTCGTCAATAACGCTATCCTGCTTGTTGATTATACCAACCTCCTGCGGCGCCGGGATAAGATGCCGCTGCGAGAAGCTATCGTCGAGGCCGGCCGGAGAAGGCTTCGGCCGATTTTGATGACCGCCTTGACCACGATCATCGCTATGCTTCCCTTGGCTCTTGGTCTTAGGGAGGGGAGCGAGGTGCAGTCGCCCTTAGCCAGAACGGTTATTGGCGGGCTGACCACTTCCACCTTGATCACCCTGGTCATAATTCCCGTGGTTTATTCGCTTTTTGAGGGAGGGGTTCGTCTTCCCTGGCGGAAGAAAGCGGCGGTTAAATAATCAGACGGACACTAATTAAACATAAGAAACTGCAGGCTCTAAACAATTTATTCCCTCCAGAGGACATTGGCTCCGAGAGGGGTCTTTCTTTATTCGTGAGGCGCTCTTTTATCGAAGTTTGGGTAAAATATAAAAGTACCTTTTCTTCAGGATGAAAAATTAAAACTGAGGAGCGAAAATGAAATCAGGTTTTGTAGCCGTAGTCGGCAAGCCAAATGCTG
>JBBIRF010000009.1:24195-68666 GCA_037441905.1 Candidatus Aminicenantota bacterium | reverse complement strand
CCCTGCCTCCCCTCTTCGGAGGCCGGGGATACCGGAACCGGCGGCCTCTAAGGGAGCGGTTATTAAGGTCTCAATTTCTTCGGCCGCGGCGCCCGGGCAGGAAGTAACTACTGAAAGCCTGGGAAAGGAAATATCCGGGAGCAGGTCGACGCTCAAGTGACGGAGGGAGACAAACCCGAGAAAAATAACCCCGGAATAAAACATCAGGGTGGCGACGGGGCGGCGGATGGCAACCCGGGGAAGAAGCATTAAATTGAACCCCCGCCTACTCTTTATTTTCTATATTTTCTATCCTGACCCGGGCATCATGAGCCAGGGTTAAGTGTCCCTCGATGATTACTTGTTCGCCTTCTTTTACCCCGTCGAGGACTTCAACAAAGGATTCGTTTTCCGCTCCCGCCTCGATGTAACGCCATTTGGCCAACCCTTCCTCGACCACAAACACGAGTTTTCGGCCGCCACGCACAAGCACCGCGCTCTGGGGAACGAGGAGTCTATCTTTGAGAACCACGGCGGCAATTTCGACCTCCGCATGCATTCCCGGCTTTATTTCCTCTTGCGGGTTGGGAACAGCAATGTGCACCAGGCAGGTTTTGTCTTCAGGATTGATGAGAGGGGAGATGGCGCCGACTTCCCCCTTGAATTTTTGGCCAGGATAAGCCACAAACTTTACCTCAACCTCCTGGCCAGGTCTAATCCGGCCGATTTCGCTTTCCAGCACCCGGGCGACGACTTTGATGCTTTTCATGTCCACCAAAGTAAAGAGTTCCCGGCCAACTTCGACCGTTTCCTGGGGCGAAACCCTGAGATTCGTTATGACGCCGGCGAAAGGAGCCTTGACCCTGGTCTTTTCGAGCTGCAGTCGGGCCATTTCAACCTCAATCTCCGCCTGGGTAAGGCCTTTGGCCGCGGCCATCACTTCCTGCCTTATTTCGCCTGTCTCTAAGAGAAGGATTTCATATTCCCGTTTGGCTTTGTCGTATTCCCGCAGCGAAATAAGCCCCTGGCCGAGAAGAGAAGCCGCTTTTTCGTAAGCTTCCCGAGCCTGCTTGATTTTTTCCTGGACTTCCGGAGAAAGAGGCCGAGGCGGTTCGCTGAATCTTTGTTCGAGAAAAAGCTCGGAGAGAGTTCGCAACCGTGTGGCTTCCCGCTGCTGGAGCTGGAGCCGGTAGGCTGTGTCCTCAATTTCTGCCAGGAGCTCGTTGGCCTCGACGTGCTGGCCTTCGCGAACATAAAGCTTCTTGATGACACCGGAGACTTCCGCTTTGAGGCTCACCCGCCGCTCGGCCACGGCTTCAGCCGGCGCACTCAGACGCAAGAAAAGCTCTCCCCGGCGGGCCGGGACTACCTGAACAGGAAGAGGTGCTTCCTCTGCCGGCACAGCTTCTACCGCGCCACCTGCACCCGTGCCGGATTCTTCTGGTTTCTCTTTATTCCCGCATGAAGTTAAGAATAAGGTTAATGAAAAGAATAATCCCGAGAAAAAAATTAATAAAAAAAGTTTTAACTCTTTCCGGTACCAACTCTTTTTGTTTTCCACCCTTTTTCCTTTTAGTTCCACCTTAATTTATTTATTAAATAATACGTTTGACCTTGTCAACTTGCTCAATTTCTTGCTTGTGAGCATAATTTTTGGTTTTTCCCGGGCTTCAAGAAAGGTATTTCAATATTTTTAATTTAATTATCCTTTGAGGTTGCTTCCCAGGCGTGAGAATTCAAGGCTATCTTAGTCTCAGCAAGGGAACAAAGAGTCTAAACCAGGCGGTCTCATTGATGGTAACACGGCGAGGGCTCGTTTTGTCGAATAACTTGATCTTCTCAGACGATCGGAAATATTCAGCAGGCTATTGGGAATATTTAGGTAGGGCAAAAACAGCTTTTTTCCTTCGTGTTTTGAAAAGCCGCAAGATATGACCTTTCCTTCCCCACCTATATGAGAAAAAGGCTCCAAGAGTAAAATATCTTCTTGGGCAGATATACATGAGTTTATGTATTAGCAGAAAATTTGCCAGCGAAAAGCTACGGGGTTAAAAGCTTAAATGCTTTTCTTAATTTTTCCTTTTCTTTTTTAAAGCGGCGATTAATTTATTTGGGGAGTTGAATGAAAAGGCCCCGCCTCCTGAAATAGAGGCGGGGCCTTTCTTTGTTGCGGGCTTTAGTTCTAGAACTGGAAGCGGACGCCAAACCTGGCAACCAATGGGTTAAGAACCTCGTTGGGTTTCCCGGAGGTCGGCGAAGGCGCTGTCCACTGGCCGGTGTTCACGTAATAAGTTCCGTAGCTGATGGAATACTTGCGGTTAATAGTATGGAGGTCGAGGGCGTTAAAAATATCGGCCGACAGATAGATTCGCTGGCCTCTTTCTCCTAAGGCAATAGATTTTTCCAGCCGGAGGTTCAGAATCCAGACAGCCGGCAGCCGGTTGCGGTTGTCGTAGGCTACACATTCTATTCCAGCACTCTGGCTTTGCGGGTTGGGAAGAGAGGTATCATAAATAGTGAAGGATTCACCCTGGAAAGCACCTTCGCGGCCGTTCAAGGTAAAAGAAACATTGAAGTCATAGGGAAGTTGGTATAGACCCGAGAGCTTAACCAACCAGCGGGAGAACATGGGCACACTCACCTTGCCCGAGCCGCCGCCCATTGATATTCCGTAGATCTTGCCCTCGTAGGCCCAGAGGTTGTTCGGGTCCATGTATCCTTTTTTGCCATAGTAGTTCTTCTGCATCTGGTAAGTAAAAGAGCCGTTGAGCATCCAGCGGTTCGAAAGCCGTTTGTTAAACACGAGGTCGAACCCGTAGTAGGTCTGGCGCCGGTCATTTGACATATTGGTGACGTAGCTATAATTGGTAGCGCTTCTTTCTGGACCGGGCTTGAGGACATACCATGGCCTTCCAGCCGCCTCTTTGGTGCTATAAGCTGTTCCTGTCTTGGGGTCAGTGAAAGTTGCCGGAATTGTCCCGGCTACCATGTAATCATCCTGGTTTCGGATATAGCCGCCTAAGTTGGGATAGTACGCCAAAGACCAGGAGAACCGGGTGTATATCCTGTAAGTAAACTGAAGGGAAACACCAAAATTAGGCATGAGCTCACGCTCGAGAGCGGAAAAGATTTCGTAGGTCAGGGAGTATTTCCAGTTGTCATCAACTTTATAATAGGGGTCGACTAACTTGCCAGGATTTGTCCAATCAAAACCGCTCCACATCAAGCCAAACTCGCGGGTGTAGTTGCCGACAAAATTGCCGTTATCATCGAAGGCCCGATAAGCGGTTCGGGCCGAGGTGTAGGCAGCCCAGTAGAGCTCACTCCAATCAATGATATTATCGTTGTTTTTATCCCACCAGTAGAAATCGATATTGCCGCCCAGCCCGCCTGGAGCCCAGTAACTTGCGCCCAGCGCCCCGCCCGGATAGACAGCCAGAGCAAGCTTAGCAATCGTCTTGCCGTTCCCGAAAATGTCATAAGTCAAGCCCAAACGGGGCGAAAAGGAGATAAACCGTTTCGGTCTTTCGACACGAGGGCAACTATTATCAGGAAGCAAAGTGGCGATTTTTTTGGCGGTTTCTGGGGTAAAGGTGTTCTTTACAATCTCATAATAATTGTCATACCAGTAAAGGTCGGTGTCTTCCATATATAAAGACCGAGCTGTTATTGGTTTTATATAGCTGTCAACCTTGTCCCAGCGAAAACCCAGGTTGAAATTTAGCCGTTTCCAGGTAATAACGTCGCTGAAGTATAAGGCATAACGATTATTTCCCGAGACGGATTGAATCGTGTCTCGATAAATTCTTATCCAGCGGAGGTCGATGCCGAACTGGTCTCTGACGATATCGCGCTTACCGTCTCCATTCCAGTCTACAGTAAGGGTGTGGTAATTATAATTGATTCGCAAATTGGCCGGATAGCCGCCGACGTTATCGGTCTCGTTGTTGTCGATTTCAAAACCAAGTTTTACTTCGTGGGAGGTTCCAAAGAGGTCATCATTGAAGTATTGAGCCTGAAGCACGGCGTTGAGATGAGGTCGGCCGGAGAAAAACCAGGTGTTGGTATTTTCATAAAGAGCTTTTTCGACGTTATACCATCGAACCCTGGTTATTTCTTCGTCATTAGCCGGCCACATCCCCCATCCCATTGGGTTGTAGCCGACTTTAGCCGAGACAAAGAGCCGGTCGCTGAACATATGGTCGTCTTGGGCTTTAAAAATCGGGTTGCCAAAATGATATTTTTCATGCTGGTTCCATCCGGGAGGGAAGTTAAGAGAAGAGCTCCGTCCAAACTTTTCTTTTTTGCTGGCGTGGACCATAAATTCAGCTCGGTTGTTGGGCAAGAATTGGAAGTTTAGCTTGAAAGCTGACTGGGTCAGGTAGGTGTCATCTCTTACTCCAGTGATAACAGTAGTTTTGATTTCCTGAGTGGCCCATGAGCCCCACCACCAGATTCTATCCCTAATAAGCGGACCGCCAATGTTAAAGCCGTAATCCTTGATTTCAACTACCCGGTTATACCCGGGGACGCCCAACTCAGCAATTTTTTCGGGAGTGAGTTTACTCTGGAATTTCTCGTCGGTCAGGTAAAAGCGGCCGGCTAAGCTCATCCGGTTGCCACCCCGGCGGGTTACTAAGTTGATCGAGGTGCCAGCATAGCGTGATTCGATGTCCACCAGTCCGGTGGTAATACTTATTTCCTCGAACATATCCACATCCCAGTATCCTGGAGAAGCGCCGGCGCTCAGGTCGGTAACGTTGACGCCATCCATGTTCCACTCGTTAGAGGTGGTCCCGCGCACCTGCCAGGATGATTGCTGACCTGATTCAGAACCACCGATATTCTCCCGGTCAACCTGGATTCCCGGCTGAAGCTGAAGGATGACCCAGGGGTCGCGGGCAGTGGGCAGCTGCTGGATCTGGGTCATGGTTACGGTGCTCGTAACCTGGACCTTTTTAGGCTGAACTACTGGGGCTGTGGCCACTACGGTAATCTCTTCTTCTAACCGGCCTACCTCCATCACCACTTTAAGGTCGGTGTTCAAACCGGCGTTAACAACAATGTTCTTATGGATAGAAGTCTTGAAGCCCTGGAGCTCAGCCTTGACCTCGTAATTTTCGCCCGGCTCAAGGCTGAGAAAGCGGAAACGGCCCTCTTCGTTACTGACCATCGTAATTGGAGCAATGGTCAGACCAGTGAGGGTTACCGTAACTCCAGGAAGGGGGTTGCCTTCAGAATCAACGACGAGGCCGTAGATATTCCCCCTTCCTTTTTGACCGGCCAGGGGAAGAGTTAAGAGGGAAGCTAAAAGAAGAGCGATTAAAGCTTTTTTCAATTTTCCTCCTTTCTTTAAAAGCTCCCTTTTCCGTTTGCCCAAATCCTCAAAAAGTTTAACTGACGCCCTGTCTCACCTCCTTTGCTAATATAATGTATGTCATCCAAAATATTAGCAAATTTTGTGCCAATTTGGCTGTTAAACTTAGAAAAAATAACCTTCTAAGTTATTAAAAATGAAGAGAGAAAAGATAAAGCCGAGACATCCCCGGGAAAATTTTATCGCTTGAGGAGGCGGCGAAATTCAAAATATTGAATTATCTTCGACTATGCGGAGGTATTTTTTTATGGGGGGATGGGAATAATTTATTTAATATCAATAAGTTAAGGGCGGGCATGAGGAAAATTCAAAAATATGAATTAAATTCAAGATGACGAATCGGCATCTTCTCCCTGCCGGGCAGGGGGGCCATTGACGCAGGTCGTCTAATTTTTTATCATGTTCGTTTAAGAAGTGGTCGGCTCGATTGAAAAGCGAGCCTGAAAGCCTCAAGGATTCAAAAGAGAGACGAAAAGATGTTTGACCAACTTTCAGGAAAGCTCCAAAAAGTCATGCGTTTCCTCCGGGGGGAAGGCAAACTCACCGAAAGAAACATGGCCGAAGCCCTCCGGCAGCTTCGTCTGGCGCTCCTCGAAGCGGACGTAAATTATAAGGTCGTTAAAGATTTTATCGACAGGGTGAAGACGAAGGCTATCGAGCAGAAAGTAATGGATAGCCTTACTCCAGCCCAGCAGACAATAAAAATAGTCCGGGATGAGTTGACCGCCATCTTAGGGGGGGAGGCTCGGCAAGTACGCCTTGTTTCGCCGCCCCCCTCGGTCTTGATGTTAGTCGGACTTCAAGGAAGCGGCAAGACAACGACCTGCGGCAAGCTCGCTTTGCACTTTAAGAAGGCCGGACGCCTACCGTTGCTTATCTCCTTCGACCTTAAAAGGCCAGCCGCTCAAGACCAGCTGCGGATGATAGCCGCCTCGCTTAACCTTCCCTTCTATGAAATGAAGCCTGAGCAGATGAGAGACCCTGAAAATGGGCTGCGCGAGCTTTTGGTTTACACCAGGCAGCGGGGGTTTGACCCTCTTATTGTTGACACTGCAGGTCGGCTTCACGTCGACGAAGAACTAATGGCTGAACTGAGGATGGTCAAAAACATTCTTAGGCCTTCGGAAGTTATCTACGTCGGAGACGCCATGACGGGACAGGATGCCGTCCGGAGCGCTCAGGCTTTTGAGGAAAAGATTGGCCTAACCTCGGTCATCTTAACTAAGTTAGACGGCGACGCCCGGGGCGGGGCTGCCTTGTCGATCGTCAGTGTTACTGGCCGGCCAATAATTTTTGTCGGGGTTGGCGAAAAATATGACCAGTTAGAGGTTTTTCATCCCGACCGGCTGGCCAGCCGTATCCTGGGAATGGGCGATGTCTTGAGCTTAATCGAGAAAGCCGAGAAAGAGACTGACCTCAGAGAAGCCGAGGAGTTAGCCAGAAAGCTTAAGCAAGAAGATTTCACCCTGGAAGATTTCCGGAAACAGCTCGTGCAGCTGCGGAAGATGGGCTCTCTTTCCCAGGTTCTCGGGATGCTGCCGGCTATCGGGCCGTTCAAGCAAGTCTCTAAGCTTAACCTTGACGACCGGCAACTCGTTCACTTCGAAGCTATTATCAATTCAATGACCCCTGCGGAGAGACGGAACCCCCGTCTCATCGACGGTCGCCGCCGCAGCCGCATTGCCCGCGGGAGTGGCCGACCGGTTCACGAGGTCAACCAGCTCCTGCAGCAATTCATGGAGATGAAAAAAATGATGAAGACGCCTCTGTTTAAGAAAATGATGGGGTCAATGAAATTTCCGGGCGGCGATTAACCATCTAAGCGGGTTATCCTTCGTTTAATGACCATAAATCAAAAAGGGCAAAGTCAGGCTTAAATAAAAACGCTTCGATAAATTTTATTTTAAAACATATTTTTTATTCCCAAGAAATATTACCCAAAAAGACCGGACCTTTTTTCTGAAAAGATACTGAGCAACAAAAAGAGCTTTTCTTGCGAAAAAAAGAAGATTGCCCTTTGCCTTTGGCGATAAAAAAAAGCCCCCTCTGCCGGAGCGGCAGAGGGGGTCTTTCGCGAGTGTCGAGAGCGAACCTTAGAACTGGAAGCGGACGCCGAACCTGGCTACTAAGGGGTTAAGAACCTCGTTTGGCTTTCCCGAAGTTGGTGAAGGAGCTACCCATTGCCCTGTATTGACATAATAAGTTCCGTAGCTGATGCTGTATTGGCGGTTGAGCGTGTGCTTGTTGAGGGCGTTGAAGACATCGGCCGAGAAATAAATCCGCTGACCTCTTTCGCCGAAAGGAATCGATTTTTCTAATTTCAAGTTAAGAACCCACATGTTGGGCAGGCGGCTGCGGTTGTCGTAGGAGACGCACTGGATTGTGGCGCTCTGACTGCGAGGATTGGGAAGCGAGGTGTCATAAATAGTGAAAGACTCAGGCACAAAAGCGCCTTCACGTCCGTTGAGGGTAAAGGAAATGTTAAAATCATACGGCAGCTGATAGAGCCCGGAAAGCTTGAACATCCAGCGAGAGAACATCAAGACGCTGACTTTGCCGCTCGTTCCTCCCATCGAGATGCCGTAAATCTTGCCTTCATAAGCCCAGAGGTTATTCGGGTCCGTATAACCTTTTTTCCCGTAATAATTCTTCTGCATCTGGTAAGTGAAAGAGCCGTTGAGCATCCAGCGGTTGGAAAGCCGTTTGTTAAAAACCAGGTCTAAGCCCCAATAAGTCTGGTGCCGGTCATTAGGATAATTAGTGACATAAGTATAACTGGTGGAGGCGGTGTCTGGGCCTGGCTTCAGAACATACCACTTTTTCCCGGCGGCTTCCTTGGTGCTGTAAACAGTTCCGGTCTTGGGGTCGGTAAAAGTGGCCGGGATTGTGCCACCTTCCATATAATCATCTTGGCTGCGGACATGACCTGTGTCAGGATAATAAGATAAGGACCAGGAAAAGCGATTATAAAGCCTGTAGGTAAACTGCAAGGATACGCCGAAATTGGGCATGACTTCGCGCTCGATGGCAGCGAAAGCTTCGTAAGTCAGCGAATACTTCCAGTTTTCATCGACTTTGTAATAGGGGTTGACTAATTTATTCGGTTGGGTCCATTCAAAGCCGCTCCACATCAACCCGAATTCCCGGGTGTAATTGCCGACAAAGTTCCCGTTGTTATCGAACGCCCGGTAAGCCGTGCGCGCCGACGTATAGGCAGCCCAGTAAAGCTCGCTCCAGTCGACAATCTTGTCGTTATTTTTATCCCACCAGTAGAAATTGAGGGAGCCGCCAAGCCCGCCCGGAGCCCAGTTGCCGGCGCCGAGAGGCCCACCTGGATAAATGGCAAAGGCAGCTTTAGCAATCGTCTTTCCATCGCCGAAAACGTCGAAAGTGGCTCCAAGACGAGGCGAAAAGGAGATGAAGCGAACGGGTCGTTCAACCCGGGGGCAATTGTTTTCGGGCAGCAAAGCGGCTATTTTCTGGATTGTCTCCGGGGTCATGGCGCTTTTGACGATCTCATAGTAGCTGTCGTAGGAATAGAGGTCGGTATCTTCGGTGTAAATGGCCCGGGAAGTTCTTGGCTTGATGTAGCTATCGATTTTATCCCAGCGCAGCCCGATGTTGAAGTTAAACCGTTTCCAGGTGATAACGTCGCTGAAATAGGCGGCATAGCGCTTGTTGCCGCTGACCGAACGCATGGTGCTCCGGCTAAAATAAACCCGGCGAAGGTCAATCCCGAATTGGTCGCGGACGATGTCTCGCTTTCCATCACCATCCCAGTCGATAGTTAGAGAATTGTAATTATAATAAATATACATGTTGCCGGGATAACCGCCGACGGCGTCAGTCTCGTTATTGTCAATCTCGAACCCGAGTTTTATTTCGTGGGATGTCCCGAGGATGTCGTCGTTGAAATACTGAGCCTGGAGGACGCTGTTGAGGTGAGGCCGGCCAGAGAAGAACCAGGTATAGGTGTTTTCAACCAGGTCCTTCTCGACGTTATACCACATCACCTTGGTTATTTCTTCGTCATTAGCCGGCCACATACCAAAACCGTTGTCGTTGAACCCGAACTTGAAGGAGACAAACAGCTTGTCGCCAAACATGTGGTCGTCCTGGAACTTGTAAATCGGGTTGCCCATATGGAATTTTCCGTGCTGATTCCAGCCCGGAGGAAACTCCAGCGAAGAGCTGCGGCCAAATTTTTCTTTTTTATCAGCATGGATAAAGGCTTCGGCGCGGTTATTCGGGATGAGCTGGAAGTTCAGCTTGAAGGCCATCTGAGTCAGATACGTATCGTCTCTGACGCCGGTGATAACCGTGGTCTTAATTTCTTGGATGGCATAAGAACCCCACCACCAGATTTTATCCTTGATTACCGGGCCGCCGAGGTTAAACCCGTAGTCTTTAATCTCGATAACTTTGTTATATCCCGGGACTCCGAGCTCGGCAATCCGCTCCGGGGTAATTTGCGCCTGAAACTTCTGGTCGGTCAGGTAAAAGCGACCAGCTAGGCTCATCCTGTTCCCACCCCGCCTTGTAACCAGGTTAATCACAGTGCCAGAATAGCGAGACTCAATGTCAATCAAACCGGTGGTGATGCTGATTTCCTCGAAGGCGTCAACATCCCAGTAACCGGGGGAGCTCACCGAGCTGAGGTCGGTTATGTTGACCCCGTCAAGGTTCCACTCGTTAGAAGTACTGCCGCGCACCTGCCAGGCAGATTGCTGGCCGGATTCAGCGCCGCCAACATTCTCGCGGTCCACCTGGATTCCAGGCTGGAGCTGGAGAATAACCCAGGGGTCGCGGGCTGTCGGCAACTGTTGAATCTGAGCCATAGTGACGGTGCTCGTAACTTGCACCTTCTTCGCCTGAACTACAGGAGCAGTGGCCACGACCGTAATTTCTTCTTCTAACCGGCCTACTTCCATCACGATTCTAATGTCTGTGTTTAAGCCGGCATTAACAATGATGTTTTTATGGACAGCGGTCTTAAACCCCTGGAGTTCGGCTTTTACCTCGTAATTTTCCCCTGGCTCTAAATTGAGGAAACGGAAACGGCCTTCCTCGTTCGAAACCATCGTTATGGGCGCGATGGTCACACCCGAGAGGGTTATCGTGACTCCAGGAAGCGGGTTGCCTTCAGCATCGACAACCAGGCCGTAAATGTTCCCTCTTCCTTTCTGGGCCGCCAGGGGTGCCATTAGCATTAAAATCAAAGCAACGGCAAGTAAAGCTTTCTTCAAATTTCCTCCTTTCTTGGATTTTTTAACCCTTAGCCCTAACCTAATAGCTTAAATTTCCTGTCCTCCTCCTTTTCCACCTCCTTAACAGGAATATGATTAAAATTCATATTGTATATCAGCAATTTATGTGCCATTTTTTTCTGGGAAAAGGTAGCTGGTAGCCCGATTTTTTCTAACTGATTAAAAATAAAGAAAAAATGGGGATAATTGGATTTATTCCAATAATCATTACCAGGAAAAAAGAACAGCTCGGAAATTCGGATTATTGAAATGCTCCTGTTTTTAGGTCTTGCCTCAGGACGCTAACTAATTGAAAACAAAGAAAATACTCTCGATGACGGCCGAAATTCAAAAAAATGAAGCGATTCAATCGCTTGAATCCATAAACCTGCCTAGAATTCCGGGGGAATTAATTTCCCCTTTCCTCGGTTATTGAGCTTATGTTGACCTGAAACCGGCGTTTGAATATGATTCCCAAAAGAATTTGGGGCACGGATGGACAGAAAACCATTCTTAGATGGGGCAGAAGAAAGCGATTTTTCGACCCGCCTGGAAGCGCTCGAAGATTTCTCCTTGAGGCCTGTCCCGGCCGATAAGCGGAAAACCTGGGTTGATATCACCATGGTGTGGGTGGGAGTGGCCGTCGTCCTTTCCGCCATGCTCCGGGGGATGATGGTCGGTTTAGGGCTTGGTTCTCCCGGACGGGTGCTTTTAGCCTACGGCCTGGGTGAATTCATCCTGATTGTTTTAATGTCGATGACCGGTTATCTCGGGGCTCGAACCGGGCTATCCACTCCTTTGCTGGCCAGCCTTACATTTGGGTCGCACGGTTCGGGAATCATATCTTTCTTGCTGGGGATAGCTTTCCTCGGCTGGTTCGCTGTCCAGGCCGGACTTTTTGCCGAGGCCATCATGAGCTATTCACCCCTTCCCTGGCCGAAGGCTTCTGTCTCGCTTTCGGCGGGGCTTTTAATGATGGTTCCGGCCGTGGTTGGCTTCCGGGGGCTAAAGGCCTTGAGCTGGGTGGCTGTTCCTCCGATGCTGGCTGTTTTCTTTTATGCCGCCGCCAAAATTGGTTTTCATTTTTTGCCTCGGGAAGAACTTATGGCTTCAGTCCTGAGGAGTCAACCGTCTCTTTATCAGCTAAGTTTGGGAGAGGCAGCCTCGTTGGTTGCCGGAGGATTTATCGTCGGCGCCGTCACCGCGGCCGATATATTTCGGTATGCCCGGCCTCGGTTGAAAGAGATTGCTCTCGCCGCCGGCACAGCCATGATAGTGAGCGCCTTAATCCAGCTTGTGGGCTCGGTCTTGGCCCTGACGACCGGACTTCCGCATGACCAACTGCCTCGAGTCCTTATAAGTCCCGAGTTTGCCGGGTTGGGTATCTTTGGCTTTCTGGCTATTGCCTTGGCCCAATGGACAACTAATGATTCTAATCTTTATTCCTCGGTTTTAGCTTTTAATAAACTTCTTCCTTTCCGCCGCTGGAAATTAGCCGTCGGCTTAGGGGTTTTCGCCTCGGCTCTGGCCGCGGCCGGCATTTTAACGCGTTTGAGCCTCTTTTTAAGCATCTTAGCCGTGGCTTGCGGCCCGGTGGGCGGAATCCTGGTGGTTGACCATTATTTTATCCATAACCCTCTTGACTCCTCAAAATTGGCTTCGACGCGAAAAAAAATGAAATTTAACTGGATTGCTTTGACGGCCTATTTCTTAGCTACGATTGTCGGCTGGTTAACCTCAGGTCATCCCTGGCGCCTGCCCATTTTCCCCTTTTCCGTTTTCGCTTTTAACGGCATCTTAGCCGGAGGAATTCTGTATTGGCTCGGCTGGCTTTTTTTGGTTCAAGAAAATAAGCCAAAGCGCAAGTATTGGCTGGAATCAGGCGAGCTCCCCCCGCTCCGGGAAAGAAAAAGAAAATAAAACCGGGCCGGCAATCCTCAAGAGCAAAGAAGATAGGAAAACGCAACGGCATTAGTTAATTGAAAGAAAAAGGGCAGTTAAGCGAGAAAAGAAACATATTGCGCGATATGTGGGGGGATGCTAAGACTTGTCAGGGACTCGGGGAAAAATAATCAGGCATCTTTTTAACCTGAAGAGGAAAGTCGGGTAAAATAGAAGCCGAATAAGGAGGAAAAATGCTGCTCAGGGAAATCATGGAAATAATCGAGTTAATCGAGGGACCCGATGGCGGCTGGAAAGAAATAAAGACTTATTTTCTGGCTAAAGGGGTGGAACCAGATGATATCTCTCTTCAAGAAATCTCCGGCGAAGAGGGGAAAACACTTTTTGTTAAGCTGAAAATTTCGGGGTTGAAGGGGAGGAGAGCCGGCGGCCAGGCGCCAACCTTAGGGGTAATCGGCCGGCTGGGAGGGATTGGAGCCAGGCCCTATCGGGTGGGGCTTGTTTCTGACGCTGACGGCGCGATTACCGCCCTGGCCGTAGCTGCCTACTTAGCTAAAATCAAACAAAAGGGTGATGTCTTAAAGGGCGATGTTATCGTGGCTACCCACCTGTCGCCCGCCTCGCCCGTCATCCCCCACGACCCTGTTCCGTTTATGGGTTCGCCGGTGTCGATGGAGGTTATGAATTCCTACGAAGTTGACCCGGCGATGGAGGCCCTCCTTTCCATAGATACCACAAGGGGCAACCGGGTCATCAATCAACGCGGGTTTGCCATCTCGCCCACCGTCAAGGAGGGGTACATCTTAAGGGTAAGCGAAGACTTGCTTTCCATCATGGAAGTAGTTACTGGCAAGCCGGCTGTGCTCTTTCCGATAACAACCCAAGACATCACGCCCTACGGAAACGGCGTTTATCATTTGAACAGCATCCTCCAGCCCTCAACCGCGACCTCGGCGCCGGTTGTTGGCGTCGCCCTAACATCGGAGGTTCCGGTTCCCGGGTCGGCGACAGGCGCCACCCAGGTCGTGGACCTGGAGGCCGCGGCCAGGTTTGTCGTCGAGGTGGCCAAAGCCTACGGCGAAGGCCGTTGTTCTTTCTACGACCCGGAGGAGTATAACCGCCTCCTGGCTCTTTACGGGCCGCTGAAGCATTTGCAAACCTTAGGCGGAGCAGCAAAGAATTCCCGGGGAGAAAACACTTAAGGGAATTGGATTTGACTTGACTCCAAAATTTGGGTAAAATCAAAGCTCGTTAAAAAGAAAGGTCCACCATGTTATCAATGAGGTTGATGCGCTTCGGTGCTAAGAAAAAGGCTTTTTACCGCATAGTAGTTATTGATTCTCGCCGGCCCCGGGAGAGTAAGGCTGTCGATTACCTCGGGTACTATAATCCCCTGAAGGATCCAGCCGAGGTCAGGGTCGACCTGGCCAGGGCCAGGTCTTGGTTGGCGCGCGGCGTCCAGGCCTCCAAGACGGTCCAATCTCTCCTGGAACGAGCTGCGCAATCTGCGGACGCAAGCGAATAATCAATCCCAAAAAGGAGGTTACGGTGAAAGACCTAGTTGAATTGATTGCCAAGTCTCTGGTGGACAACCCGGACAGGGTTCAGGTTTCTCAGCTCGAAGGTGAGCAGACCACCATTCTCGAGCTCAAGGTGGCCCCTGAAGACCTGGGCAAAGTCATCGGAAAACAGGGCCGGACTGCCCGGGCGATTCGGACGATTCTTGGAGCCGCCGGGATGAAGCTCAAGAGGAGATTCAACCTGGAGATTATCGAAAAAGGTTAATTGATTGCCGTCGGTAAGATAATCCGGTTTCAAGGAAATAAGGGGGAGCTCAGGTTTAAATTCTATCCCGGGGGCGAGAAACTGCTTGCTCCCGGGGAAAGAATTTACGTTGGCCCGGAAGAGCGGGCCGTCCCTTATCGCGTTGAATCCATCAGGAGGCAAAAAGGATTTTTTGTCGTTAAACTTGAGAAAATTGACTCTCTCGAGGCGGCTCTCGAGCTCAGCGGTCAGGAAATGGCTATCGAAGAAGAGAAACTCCCCGAACTATGCGAGGGCGAGTATTACGAACATCAAATAAAAGGCTGCTCTGTCCTGACGAAAGAGGACGAAGAAGTAGGTCGCGTGGTGGGCTTCTGGGAAATAAGAGGTAAGACGCTGATGGTGGTCGACAACCAAGGAAAAGAAATTCTGATTCCGTTTGAGGCGGCTATTTGTTATGAGGTGGACTTAAACCAGAGAATCGTCCGGATAGACCCTCCGGAGGGACTTCTGGATTTGAATGAGATTTGATATAATTGCCGTCTTTCCCGAGCTGCTCCAGAGCGCCTTTAGCGGTGGTATTATAAAAAAGGCCATTGACAAGGGATTGCTGGAGGTCAGGTTGCATAACTTGCGCGATTTTGCTCACGACAAACATCGCCAGGTCGACGACCGGCCTTACGGCGGCGGAGAAGGGATGGTTCTTAAGCCTCAGCCTGTGTTTGAAGCGGTGGAAAAAATCAAAGCCTCGAGTGAGGCGGCTGTCTACCTTCTCTCCCCCCAGGGGAAAAAGTTTGATTCTGACCTCGCCCGGCAATTAGCCCTGAAGCCGCAACTAATCCTCATCTGCGGCCGCTATGAAGGTGTGGATGAACGGGTGAGCCGGTATCTGGTCGACGGCGAGATTTCCGTCGGCGACTACATCCTTACCGGGGGCGAGCCGGCGGCCTGGATAGTGGTTGATGCCGTTGCTCGGTTTATCCCGGGAGTTATCGGCCGGCCAGAGTCAGTTTCCCATGATTCCTTTTTCGATGGCCTGCTGGACTATCCGCACTATACCCGGCCGCGGGAATTCAGGGGGATGAAAGTGCCAGTCGTTCTTTTTTCTGGCGACCACAAGAAGATTCTCCGCTGGCGGAAAAAGAAAGCTCTGGAAAAAACATGGGCCTTGCGTCCTGACCTTTTGGCCAAGAAAACGCTTTCTTCTGAAGAAAAACAACTTCTCGACGAGATAATTAAAAAGAAAGGAAACGACCATGAGGTTGATTGACCAGTTAGAGGCAAAGGAGATGCGGCCAGACCTGGAAGTTCCTCGAGTTGGCGACAGGGTCCGGGTCCACGTGCTTTTAAAAGAAGGGGATAAGGAAAGAATCCAGGTGTTCGAAGGAGATGTCATCGCGAAGCATGGTCGAGGCCTGGGGGCTACTTTTACCGTCCGCAAGATATCTTTCGGCGTAGGAGTCGAGCGCATTTTCCCGCTCAATTCTCCGGCGGTGAAGAAGGTCGATATTGTCCGCCATGGTAAAGTCAGGCGGGCGAAGCTTTATTATTTGAGAAAGCTCAAGGGAAAAGCCGCCAAGCTGAGAGAAGAAAAATAATCCAGAAAAGCTTATAATATTAGGGCCAGCTTTCTGCCGCGGCTCGAAAGTGGCCAGCTTTAGAATAGAGAAGAGGTATCTAAGAAGGGGGGTAAATTATATCGCTGGAGTCGACGAAGTCGGCCGAGGTGCTCTCTTTGGTCCTGTAATTGCCGCTGCCGTCATCTTTCCCCCCTCTTTCTTCAATTCGGCTTGCCCCGAGTGGGCCACTGAAATCGACGATTCTAAAGCGCTTTCAGCGGTCCAGCGAGCGAGGCTGAAAACTTTGATTCTTGAGGCGGCGGTAGCGGTAGGCCTGGGAGCGGCCAGCGTCCGGGAGATAGACGCTTTGAACATCCATAAGGCTTCGCTTCTGGCGATGGCCAGGGCTGTAAGCCGGTTGGCGCTTCCGCCCGAGTTGGTGCTCGTCGACGGCGCCAATTGTTATCTCGACATGGTTTGTCTTCCGCAGGTGGCTATTAGCCAGGGTGATAAGAAATGCGGTTCTATCGCCGCCGCCTCGATTGTAGCCAAGGTTTTTCGGGACGCTTTGATAACCAGGCTCGACGGAGTTTTCAAAGGCTATGATTTGTGCCATAATAAAGGATATGGGACCAAAAAGCACTTCGAGGGACTCAAGAAACTCGGCCCCACGCCCTTGCACCGCCGCAGTTTTAATCTAAACCCATAAGGGGGAACCGTGCCGCCTGTAGTCGACCGCGCCCGGGTAATCGAGAGAGCCCAGAAGTACGTTAAAGCCGGCCGCCTCATGGAGGCCATCGCCGAATACCAGAGACTTCTCGAGGAAGAAGTTCCCGACCCATCTATTTTCAATATCGTGGGCGACCTCTACCTCAGGCTGGACGAAAAAGAATCGGCCATCACCTATTTCCGGCAGGCCGCCGACCTTTTCAGTCAGAGAGGTAGCTCGTCCCAAGCCCTGGCCATCATCAAGAAGATTATAAAACTCGAACCCGATATTCCCGAGTTCATTCTGAAGGCGGGCGATGCCCTGAGTCAGCAAGGATATGCCCGGGAAGCGGAAAAAGAGTATCTCCGGGCGGCCGAAATTTTAAAACGCCAGAAAAGGGAAGAAGACCTCATTCCAATTTACGAGAAGATTATCGCCCTCAACCGGGAGAATATCGACCACCGGGTGTTCCTGGCCGAACTGTATGCGAAGCAAGCCCGCTCCGCAGAAGCTGTCAATCAGCTTAACGAGGCGGCTGAATTTCTTTTATCTCGACAGGAAGTTGCCAGGGCCAGGTCTCTCCTTGAGAGAGCCCGGGAAATTAACCCTCTGGATGAAAGGACGACCGGGAACCTGGTTCAAGTCTTGAGGTCTCAAGGGGAGCTGGATGAGGCTTGGCGCTTGACCGAGGAGGCGAGCAGGCAAGCTCCTGAAAACTTAAGTTTTCGGTATCATCTGGGGACGATTCTTTTCGAAAAAAAAGAATACTCCCGCGCTCAGGCTATCTTCGAGTCGATTCTGGCCGACCGGCCAACAGACGTTCGAGCGAGGGTTCAATTAGGAAAGGTTTATGTCTGTCTAGGAGAGCTCGACCGGGCCTATGAACTTTACGAACCTCTGGTTAACAGCCTGCTCAAGAAAAAGAAAGACGACAAAGCCATCGGCCTCTTAGGGATAATCCTTTCCTCGCCAGAGATGCATCTTCCGGCCCTGGAAAAACTCGCCTCGATATACAAGGCCCGGAACGAAAAAGCTAACCTGGAAGTGGTCACCCGGGCCATTCTGGAGGAGGCGCGGCAGAGGAAGCTTAAAGAAAAAATGTTGGCGGCTTTGAGCGAGCTGGTCGAGCTTGCACCCAACGACGAGGAGCTCCTCAAGGAATACTGGAGTTTGCGCGGGGAGGTTGGCGTCGGCGGGGAAAACACTGAACAGGAGGCGGGTGCCGACGAAGAATTCGAGGAGCTCTTGGCCAGGGCCGATATTTACATTCACCAGGGGCTTTATCGTAATGCCCGCCGTATCCTGGAAAACCTTGCCCTCCAGCATCCTGATAACGAGAGAGTCAAGCAACGGATCGAGCTTATTGACAGAGCCAGGGTAGAAGTGCCGGAAGACGAGCTGGTTTTGCGCGTGGAAAAAATTTCCGCCATCGAGACGGAGATCGAAAAGAGGCCGGGGGGAGCAAGGTCTTTTCTCTCTTTCCTCCGCGAGACAGGCGCACTCGACGAGAAGGTCACTTCAGCCGAAATATTCCATGGGACCGACCTTCTGCCGTTGAGCGTAAGCCAGCCTGTCGAGAGAAAATTCTTCGACCTTCAGGAAAAAGTCAAAGAAGAAATAGAAGCCATCAAGGAGTCTATAATCAGCCAGCTGCAAAAAGGCCGGAGCGCCGGCGAAAAAGACCTTTCGGAAATTGTCACCGAATTTAAGCGACAGGCGAAGGTAAAACTCGGGCTGGAAGATTATGAGACTCATTTCCAGCTCGGCATGGCTTTCCTGGAGCAGGGGATTTACGATGAAGCCATCGAGGAACTGATGATTTCTGCCCAAAGCCCGGAAAAAGCCCTGGAAAGCTGCACCTTAATTGCCGAGGCCTGCCGCCGGAAAAAGGATTATCAGGAGGCAATTCACTGGCTGGAAAAATGTTTGGAACTTTGTCAGGAAGATAAGGAAAAAGCCCATGCCCTCGACTATGAGATCGCTTCTCTCTACGAAAAGCTTCATGACCGGCAGCGGGCCCTGTCTTTTTATAAGAAAATCATGGAGTGGAATGCCTCGTTTCGGGATGTAGCCAAAAGAGTCGCTGCCTTACTGCGGGCCTCCTGAGCTCTTTAAATTCAGCGGACTTCGACCTCGGCGGCTTGACCTTCGCGGCCATAGCTATTAAAAGCAACTACTGAATATAAGTAGGTTCTTTCTTTTTCGACCTGCCGGTCCCAGAAAGTCGTTGTCCTGGCGTCAACTTCTCCTCTTATCTCCCAGCCCCCTTTCTCCTGGCGGTAAATGCGATAGCCTTTAATGTCCAGGTTTTTTGGGTTATGCTGCCATTTAAGAACATTAAGATATTCAACCTGGAATAAAGACCGGTTTTGCTTTTTCTCGCCCCTGAGCTCCAGAGGAGCAAGAATTAGCTCGCGCAGGGAGCCTCGGCACACCGGTTCAGCTGGCCAGAGGAAATATTCCTTTTTCCCGTCAACCAGGGCAGTATAAGCGAGGAAGGAGTCACCCTGGAAGGCGAGGAAGCCGGCCGGTGGCAGCGTATACCATGAATTGCCAGCTAAGACATCCCAGGGTTCGAAGCGGGAACGATTAACGAAAAGCGTAAGGTTATTATCATAGACAATTTTTAGCTTGGTGAGCTTCATGGCTAAAAAATCCTCCGGGTCCAAATCAGGACAGGCCGGAAGAATCCGGGCGAGGGCCTCAGAAAGAGAAAGGAATTGCCCGTCAATTTCGTAAAAGATATCCCGGACTGAAGCAGAGTGGCATTTCGCCTGGATATGTTTAAGAAAACAGTACTCCCGCAGAATATCCTCGGGCGGTCTTTCTAAGCCCGGGGCATACTGGATATAACCCGCCTGACCGAAGGCGATTTCCGAAGCCCGATAAACCTCGTATCCCTCGGCCGGAATGGGTCTTTCGTCAGAAAAAAATCTTTCGGTCAATCCCAAGCCATAAGGGACGAAACGGTGATGAAGAACCCTCAGTTTATAATCGACGATGGTCGGCACAGAATTCGCCCGCTTGCCTTTTTCCAGGGAATAAAGAGACCTGGGGTCGGCTTCGAGCGAATCCACGATTCCGGCCCAAAGGCTGGCAGCATAACCGTAGCCTTCTCCTGCTACCGGGCCATGATGAACCTGGCGGACGTAGTCTAAAAGGTCACGATAAGCTAAGAAAGTTGAAACCTGCTCTCCCGCTCCTTCTACCTTTGCGTCGAAGTCTACTTTGAATGATGGCAGGATAGCCGTATGGACATCGAGGAAAGCAGCCGACGTCTTGTAAGCTGAATGGACCGGGGGCTCGTAAAGCTGGGCATAAAAAATGGCCCGGGTTGGCTTGAGAAGATAACTCTGGATTCCGGTGGCCGGGTTATACCAGGATGGGGTCATCATCCCGCTGGAAGAGAGGGCCACATCGGCCGGGTTCCAGACGTCAGAATTGGGATAAAAATCAACATAGTTCGTGTGCAGGCCAAAACGAAACCCCTGTCGCTGACAGAGGTCGGCAATACGTGTTAAACCCGCTTCTCCTCCATAAATCTCGCCAGCCGGAAAAGTTGAAGGGAGGCCATTATCATAACCATATTTCTGCCAGCAGTGGAGGATGACCAGAAGGTCCCTGAAGCCAAAAGAAGTTAGATACCGGAGGAAATCTTCTTGCTCCTGGAAAGAGTTAGCCCACAGGTCAACCACCACTCGGTTGGCGAGGTCGTCGCGATAGGCTGATATAACCTGAGGTGGCATGTAAAAAGTATCTTCAATCCAGGGTGAGACAGTTAAATATAGTCTTTCCCTGAGCATGGAGCGGTGGCTGTCAGAGCGCTGGAAATACCAGGCGCCATACCCGTAGGCGGCTGAATCTCCCGCGAATGTCTGATGGAACGGAACAAGCCAGGAGGAGCGCGAGTAAAACGGGTCGAGGACGGCGGAGACAAAATAGCCTTGGCTAAAAAGCACCGGGTGGCCAAACGGAAGCTCGATAACCTTGGGGTCTGGTGTGCCTTCTGACCGGTCGCAAGAAAAGGTAAGGACCGCCTCGGAAGGAGAATCCAGTTCAGCTTCAATCCATAGAGTTTTATTTTCCAGCCTCAACCGCAAGGAGAAGGCTAATTGGTCGGCCCCTAACCGCCAGCGAAAATGGGCGACATAAGCTCCCGAGGCGTCGAAAGAGCCGCCGAGAAACTCAGTTTCATGAGTCTGTTCCCAGGAATAGAGAAGCCGGCCGGCCAGCCAGAAGGCGGTAATCCCGCCGAAGCGGCAAGGTCGAAAAGCGAACCCCCCGGAGGTGATAACCTGAAGGTCGTTCAGGGTTCCGGTGGCGGGGAGGAAACGGTAGGTTACGCTTATATCCCCCGAAGTCCAGGTAAAATCAACCGCGCCTAAGCAAAGCGGGATGAGGAGCACAAAAAGCGGGAGATAACTTAGTTTAAGCTTGGGGTAAAAAGCCATTTTCTAAGTTTTATAGTGGTGAAACCAGGAAAATTCAAGAACGAAGCGGGAAAAGAGCATTTCTTCATTGCGATTTGCCGAGGCGATCCTTACCATATTTTGCTTTTGACAGGCAATCGTCTGGAACTAAACATCAAGACCATTCCGAGAGAAAGACCAGCTTTTCTTTATTATCGCCTTTGTCCTTTTAGCGCCTTTATCGGCGGACTCTTTGTTGAGTCGATGAGAGTTATAATTCTCTCCCCTTATTTATTAAAACCCAGGTAAGCCAAAAATTTTACTCGAGGCCAGGTCAATCCCGTGTTGGCTTTGTCTAAAAAGCGGCGATAATGCCGCCTCCGAGCCGAAGGTGGCGGCCATGGGGGGACCGAAGGAGGTAAGTAGATTCGGCTACCAGACGGAGGTTTCGAGCGAAAAGCCAGCCGCCGTGAAGCGTGAAGGTGGTGTAATCGAGGTCATCAAGGTCTGAATCCACCCAGTTGAAAAGCGAAGCCCAGTAAAAACGGCTTTCGTCTCCCCGAGGAAGATAGATGAACTCGACAAAAGCGCCGTTAGTCTTAACAGCTTCGGGCGAGTCCGGGAGGAAATAAGGGTTAGAGTCGCGGCGGGTGAGGAGCTGAAAATTCAGCTCAACTTGCGGTGAAGCCAACGTCCCGTCAACCCCGAGGAGCCACAGGCTGTTAGCTTCGTCATTCTTTGACTCTTTCCCTAAATAGGCCATGGCTCCAAGCCTTGCCTGTTTATTCAGGTCCTGGGATAGACGAAAAAGAAGGTTCTTGTATTTATCAGAATCATAGTTCCGAAAGATATTAGCTTCGCCGATACCGCTTCCGTTGACCACCTCGAGGGCAAAGTCGGTTCCAGAAGAAAACCCCTTGGTTATCATCAGCCCGCGGTCGTAGGTAAGGTCAACTCGGGATTGTCCAGGCCTGGTTTTATAGATTAAGTAATCTTCGAAAGTTAGCCGCAGCTCTCTTTTAAACAGCGGGTCGGACACCTGGAATTGTCCGAAGACCAGGTCGAAGCCAGAATTAAATAAATTGTCAAACATCAGGAAGGCGTCTTCCAACCCCGCGACCTCGCCCCTTTCCGTAAAGAAAAAATAAAGATAGTAAGAAAGGTGCTTGCTTATTTCGCCACCGGAAAGGAGTTTTATGATGTAGGGGGAGCTAAAGTCGAGCTTCCTGGTCCCTTCGTTATTGTAGGTCAGGAAATTTTCCACCCGAAGAGCCAGGGGTATTTCTCGGAGTAAGGCTAAAAGATTATCTCCTGAATCAATAAAATAACGGGGCGTCTCCTGGTCAGCCACTTTGTAGCCGTTATCCATGAATTCTGTGCCGTAATCCTTCAGGCGAGGGAAAGGCGCATGGCAGACTTTACAGCTAAAGCTATAGCGGCGAGCAAAGGCCGGTATAGCCGCCATTTCTTTTACCGCCAGGACAAGGCAGATGAAGGCCAGGAACAAGATAGAAAGTCTTTTTTTCTCCCGCATAATAATCTCCTTAAGGAAGGATAATAATGGTTGTTTCGTGGTCGTTTACCCGGATGACCTCTGTTTCTTCGGCCGGAACCCCGAGAAAATCAGCCACAGGCTTGACGAGCTTTTGGTAGTTTAAAGCCGCCACGATGCGCAGAGGGCCGGGCGGGCAGCTCGCAGGAACAGTAAAAGTGAAAGTCTCGACAAGGCTTTCTCGGGGGCCGAAGCGATAATCGACCCCGAACGACTTGGTATTCCATTGCTGGATAGTCATCCTGCCCTGAGGGTCGAGGTAGGCCTGACGGTAAATTCTATCCCCCTTGGGAATACCGTCGCGAGGCAGACCAGGAAAATTCGGGTCGCCGAGGGCTATCCCCATGTCCTGGTATGCTAACACATCAGAAGCAATCGTAAACTCTTCGCCCGGAAACCCTTTTTTATCTACCGGCAGATGATAGACATTTCCTTTGGAGTCGATGGCTTCGACATGGAGCCAAACAATCCGGTCTTCGACTGAGCCGGTGGGAAACTTGTGGCCTGTCTTCTGGTTGAATAAAACAAGCGTGAGCTTGACCTGTTCGCCCGGTTCGGCTTCCCGGACGTTCGGATGAATTCGAAGCTCTATCGTCCCCCTTATTTTTCCAGGGTCATGGGCTCCGTGGAAAAGGTGCTGGCGGACATCCGGGTAGGTCTGGCCCATAGAAGCGCTTTTACCTTCAGCATAAGTCATATGACAATCGTGGCACTTAACGCCCTGTTTCGCATAGGGTCCTTCTTTCCATTCAAGATGAGTCGCTTTAACCCAGGCTCCGTAGGGACTCTTTTCGTTGTGACAGGTGCCGCAGAACTCGGCCGTGGCCAAGAAAGTTGATTTTACCATATCATGTTCAGGCGAATTTTTCCCTTCTCGCGGGCCCTGCTTGGCTCTGCCCGGCTCGACTGTCCAGTTGAAATTATAAGGAGTATCGCCTTCAAACCCGGTAACGGTGTGGCATAAGTCGCAGGAAACAGATTCGTTAGCCCGGCTGTTTTTTGCCGGCGGCGGGGGTGGGACGTCTCCGGCAAGAAAAGCGAGGGGCGCATGACACCCGTTGCAGCCTGCCTTTACCCCGGCTACCGCGGCGTCTCTTTCAGCGTGGGGGACGGCCAGCTTAAAATACTCAATCTCATCCCAATGATGAGTGTACGCCTGAGACATCATCGCTTGCGTCCACTGCTGATAAATATCCTGGTGACAGGAAGCGCAAAGTTTAGGCGGCTGGAAATCAGCGTATTTTCTCGTGCCCAAGGCGTTCTCGCCGGCAGGTTTCTTCTGGTCATAGGCAGCTATTATCCCAATCTGGAAGAGAAAAAGAATCAATATCCATAGTCTGGGAGCAGTTTTAATCATTTTTTCTGGTTTCATTTTTTAAGACTCCTCTCTTAAACATCCTTCCTCCTTATCTCATTATTTCATTATATCGCTTTTGAGCCAAATGTCTTGGAAAAAATGATTTTGCCGAAGCTTCCGAGGCACCGCCTATTAAATTCTCTTCCTGATTAATGGATTTTGTCTATAAAATCTTAAAAAGAGCCGGGGGGAATGATTATTAGGCAAGGAAGGCGGGAGGTTTTTGGTTAATTTTAAACAGACGGCCAAGCTTTACTCCTTTTGGTCTGATTTATGAGGCGAAAATCCCCATTTAAAACCTTAGAGGTTAAACCATATTTTGGAATTCGGCACCCAAAATATTGTTTATTGACAAGGCAAATTTCAATTTTTTACAATGGGAAACGTTAACGCTATGCGTATATTATATACATTATACTCGTTATTCATCAGAGGGAGGTGGTAATCACGGGTAGTCATTTTTATCAAGAGTTAAAGCTTTTAGGGAGAAGTTTAAAAGGAGGTATTAATGTTTAAAAAAGCTGTCTTTTCTCTGATTGCTCTCATGTTTCTCGCCTCTTTTTTGGCGGCTCAAGGGACAAGCAAAGACACGGGAACCATCCGTGGCTTTGTCAAAGACAACGAAGGAAACCCTTTACCCGGGGTGAACATCGTTGTTTCCGGGCCGGCCATTATGGGAACGAGGAGCACTCTGACCAATGAGGAAGGCGCCTTTCGAGTGCCTTTGCTTCCCGTAGGCCTCTATACCATAACCGCTGAGCTTCCGGGGTTTCAGAAGATCAAGCGGGAGAACATCGAAGTTACCCTGGGCGGCACAGTGACTCTGACTATCGAGATGATGCCAGCCAAGGTGGAGGAGGAAATTGTTGTTACCGCCGCCTCGCCGATAGTCGACGTGAAGACATCCGCCGTGGCTAATGTCTATAAGTCTGACCTGCTGCTCAGTCTGCCGATTGGTCGGGCCTTAGGTAACGTCGTGACTTTGGCGCCCGGCGTGGTTAGTTCTTCGCAGGTCCGCGGCGGCACAGCGGCCAACACGATTTATCAGGTGGATGGACTTTACGCCAACGACCCCGACAATGCCCAGCTGGGAGTGAACGTTGATTTCAACATCATGGAAGAAGTCAACGTAATGACGGGCGGGATGTCGGCCGATGTTGGCATCAGCTCTGGAGCTTTTGTCAACGTCGTCACTAAGTCGGGCGGGAATAAGTTTTCTGGCCTGGCGGAGTTTCGTTATACCGATGACAGCATGTCCAGACCTGTTTTGACCGAGGACCACCTTCGAGCGCTGGGTCTTGGCCGGCCAACGGTAGCCCTTTATAACTACAGTACGTCGGCGAGCCTTGGGGGGCCCATCATCAAGGATAAGCTGTGGTTTTATGCCAACGGCCGCTATGGCCGGAGCGAAACGCCCTCCGGGTTTGTTAAATGGACAGCCCCTACTGGGGTAACCTATGATGAGTTCAACCGGAAGAACTGGAACTGGGGCTCTTTCCTTAAACTAACCTTCCAGCCGATGCAAAACTTGAGGATTGTCCTTAACGGCAACGCCCGGGAAGCTTATGCTAATACCCGGGCGAGTGGTCTGTTCATGCCGGCTGATTGTCATTACCATGACGACCCGTGGGGTAACTATAACGGGTTCGGCGCGTTAACCTGGATTGTCAACCCGAACACCTATGTTGAGGTGCGCGGCGGTTACCTGACAGTTGATGCCTGGTTGACCTTAGTTCGGGATGAGCTCGATGATATCCCCTCTTATTACGATTCTTACACTGGCTATTATTTTGGTTCTGGTTACCGGCCGAATGATTGGGTAGGCAGGCCATCGACGCAAGCCTCGGTGCATCTGACTCGTTTTCAGGATAATTTGCTGGGTGGCGACCATGAAATCAAGGCGGGCCTGGAAGTTGTTACTGGCGCTGGAAACTGGGCTTCCTGGAAGCGAAACCCTATCAGGATTACCTATTATAACGGCAGTCCGTATTACTGGCGGGGCTTGTATGGTTTAAGCGGACCTCATGCGACTTATGGCGACGGCCAGATTCAGCTTTACGTAATCGGGCAAAAGAGAGAGAACAGCGTGGCCAAATCGGCCAACATCCGCTATTCCGGCTACCTCCAGGATTCCTGGACGATAAAGCACCGGCTGACGCTGAACATCGGGCTCCGTTATGACATCGAGCGCGGGTGGATTCCTGATATCTATAAAGAAAGAAGCGGCGGCATAACCTATTCAGTTGGCGAAGCTACTCTGAAGCCGGTCTACGGGATGAACCCCTACGATGAATTCCGGCAGGAAGGGGTGGATGATTTTGTCAAGTGGAGCCTGTTTACACCAAGGCTCGGGGTCACCTTCGATGTTTTCGGCAACGGGAAGACCGCCCTGAAGCTTCAGGTTGGCCGCTTCTCGAGCTGGCTTTATTCTTCCTTCTTCATGAGCTACAACCCCATCCGGTTAAGCTCATACACGTTTAATTGGTGGGACCTCAACGGGAACAAAGTTCCGGATGAAGCCGGGATTGACAAGTACGTAGTGGTGACGACGCGCAGCCCGCTGGTGATGCTGCGGGATTACTGGAGCCGGCTGGTGGATAGAGACCTCAAGGCGACGTATGATGACCAGATTACTGTCGGCATCGACCACGAACTCTTTCCCAACTTCAGGGTTGGGTTGAGCTACCAGTACAAGCACAAGAAGAATATCGTCGATGATGCCCTTTATGATTTCAACACGGGGAAGACCTGGTATATGCCTGATTCAGGGTTCTGGGTGCCGTTTACCACGACTGTGCCGGCTATTGATAATTTCCCGGCAGCCCAGGTAACTCTTTATTATCCGACGAAGAACGCGCCGGAGATGCTGCGGTTGCTGACCAATATTCCTGAGGCCTACCGGAAGTACTGGGGTTTTGATTTTACGTTTGAGAAGCGGTTCTCGCACGGTTGGCACTTGGGGGGTTCGGTGACGATTTCCAAGACCTGGGGTAATCATCCTGGCGATTACGGGAACATTTTTGGCTATGCTGGTACTGGGAACACGGCCAACTGGGTGGTTAACAGCGAGGGCCGGCTGGGTGATGACAGGCCGTTGGTTATTAAACTCTACGGCACGTTTAATTTGCCCTATGGGTTTGTGGCTTCTTTCTACTACAACAACTACAGCGGGACGCCGTGGCAGCGTTCAGCGACCATCTACGTGCCTTCGGCCTGGGCGGCGGCCAATAACGTCGATACGGTTAGAGGGGCTTCTTATTCGGTTAATGTTGAGCCTTTGGCCAGCCGGCGGAACTACACCTTCCAGAATTGCGACGCCCGGGTTGACAAAAAGTTCAATCTTTCGAGGTTTGGCTACATAAGTTTAATTTTCGAGGTTAATAACCTGTTCGGGACCCACTATGTTAACGTCACGCAGAACCCAGGGGGCACATGGCGGCCGGTGGATAATAATACAACGATCGGGACTTATACTCCCTCGTCAAACTACAAGCGGGTAACCAGCATCAGCAACCTCTCCCGGACATTCACGGTATCCGTTCGTTACGGCTTCTAACAGATTTCCAGTTAATTGCCCAAAGGAGGGGTAATTCCCCTCCTTTTTTATTTTTTGTTTTTTGAAAGTCAGGAATCGATGTTTACTTATCGGTTCCAAAAAATTGATTGTTGCCGAGTATCCCAAAAGAAGCTGTTAATCACAGAAACCAGGCGATAAGCGGTGGAGACCTTTCATTTAATAATACGAGATGGTGGAGAGGGGGAAAAATAATATCAGCTTAAAAAGAATTCCGCAGCTTGAAGATAAAATTAATCAAAAAAAAGTTGACAGATATGAATTTCTGATTTATACAAACTAAAGATAATATATCGTATATAATACAGGAAAGGAGGTGATAGTTGAAAGAGAGGCCAAAAAAAAAGCGAAGGGAAGAACTCTTCATCTGAGGCGCTAAAATTAAACCAAAATAAGGAAAGGAGGGCATGATGCCAAGAAAGTTTTGTCTATTGTTGGTGTCCCTTTGCTTGCTAAGCTCGATTTTAGCAGGACAGGGGACAAGCAAGGATACCGGGACAATCCGGGGATTCGTCAAGGACAATGAAGGGAATCCTTTGCCCGGCGTGAACATCGTAGTCTCTGGCCCGGCAATCATGGGGACGAGAACAACCGTAACCAACGAGGAAGGCGCCTTTCGGGTGCCTCTGTTGCCCGTAGGGGTTTATGCTTTAACCGCCGAGCTCCAGGGGTTTCAAAGGATTAAAAGAGAGAACATTGAAGTTACCCTTGGTGGCACGGTTACACTGACCATCGAAATGATGCCGGCCAAGGTAGAAGAAGAGGTGGTGGTTACGGCGGCTTCACCCGTAGTTGATGTAAAGACATCTACGGTGGCCAATGTCTTCAAGTCGGAGCTGCTTCTCAGCCTGCCGATTGGCCGAGCCCTGGGAAACGTTGTAACCTTAGCCCCCGGAGTGGTCAGCGCTGCCAACGTCCGTGGCGGAACAGCGGCCAACACAATTTATCAGGTTGACGGCCTTTACGCCAACGACCCCGACAACGCCCAGCTGGGCGTTAACTTAGATTTTAACCTGATGGAAGAAGTTAACGTCATCACGGGCGGAATGCCGGCCGAAGTCGGGATTAGTGCCGGCGGGTTTGTCAACGTCGTTACCAAGTCTGGTGGTAATAAGTACTCTGGCCTGCTGGATTTTCGCTACACTGACGATAGCATGTCCAGGCCTGTAATTCCAGAGCAACACCTCAGGTCCTTAGGCTTGGGCCGTCCAACGGTTGACCTCTACAATTACAACCTATCAGGAAGTCTTGGTGGTCCGGTTATCAAGGATAAACTCTGGTTTTATGCCAACGGTCGTTATGGCCGGAGCGAAACGCCAAGCGGTTTTGTCAAGTGGACAGCGCCTACTGGCGTCACCTACGATGAATTTAACCGGACTGCCTGGAGCTGGGGTTCATTCCTTAAATTAACCTTCCAGCCTACCCAGAACCTGAGAATCGTCCTCAACGGTAATCTGCAGGAAACGTACCGGAATACTCGGGCGAGCGGGCTTTTTATGCCGTTTGATACCCATTACCATGACGACCCGTGGGGTAACTACAACGGGTTTGGCGCGATTACCTGGATTGTTGACCCGAATACTTACCTGGAGCTCCGGGGTGGGTATTTAATTGTTAGTGCGTGGCTTACTCTGGTCAGACCAGAGCTCGAGGACGTACCTTATATGCGTGACGCCTATACCGGTTATTATTTCGGCACTGGCTACCGCACCAACGAGTGGATTGGCCGACCTTCCAAGCAGGCCTCTATCCACTTAACCCGTTTCCAGGATAACCTCCTTGGCGGCGACCACGAAATCAAGGCTGGGTTGGAGATGGTTACCGGCGCCTGTAACTGGTCTTCCTGGAAGAAAAACCCGTTGGGTATTACCTGGTATAACGGCAGCCCTTATTATTGGCGTGGCGTCTACGGCTTAAGCGAACCACATCCGACTTACGGCGACGGCCAGATTCTGCTTTATGTCATGGGTCAGACGCGGGAAAACAGCATGGCTAAATCGGCCAATGTTCGTTTTTCTGGCTACGTCCAGGATTCCTGGACGATTAAGCATCGCCTGACTTTAAACCTCGGTCTTCGTTATGATATCGAGCGCGGCTGGATTCCTGATATCTACAAAGAAAGAAGCGGCGGCATAGCTTATTCAGTCGGCGAAGCCACCCTGAAAACCCAGTGGGGTCTAAACCCCTACGACGAATTCCGGCAGGATGGGGTGGATGATTTCATCAAGTGGAGCCTGTTTACCCCTCGTCTTGGCGTGACCTTCGATGTTTTCGGCAACGGGAAGACCGCCCTGAAGCTCCAGGTTGGCCGTTTCTCGAACTGGCTTTATTCTTCGTTCTTTGTAAGCTACAACCCGATTCGTTTGAGTTCCTATACGTTTAACTGGTGGGACCTCAACGGGAACAAGGTTCCGGATGAAGCCGGGGTTGATAAGTATGTGGTGGTGACAACCCGCAGCCCGTTGGTCATGATGAGAGAATACTGGAGCCGGCTGGTGGATAAAGACCTCAAGGCCACGTATGACGACCAGATTACCGTCGGCATCGATCATGAACTCTTTCCCAACTTCAGAGTTGGGTTGAGCTACCAGTACAAGCACAAGAAGAACATTGTCGACGACGCCCTTTATGATTTCAGCACGGGAAAGACCTGGTATATGCCTGATTCAGGTTTCTGGGTACCGTTTACCACCACCGTGCCTGCGATTGACCAGTTCCCGGCTTCCCAAGTTACTCTTTATTATCCGACGAAGAATGCGCCGGAGATGCTGCGGTTGCTGACCAACATTCCTGAGGCTTACCGGAAGTACTGGGGTTTTGATTTTACGTTTGAGAAGCGGTTTTCGCACGGCTGGCATCTTGGGGGTTCGGTGACGCTCTCTAAGACCTGGGGTAATCATCCTGGCGATTACGGGAACATTTTTGGCTATGCTGGTACTGGGAACACAGCCAACTGGGTGGTTAATAGCGAAGGCCGGCTGGGTGAAGACCGACCCGTGGTGATCAAGCTCTACGGCACGTTTAATTTGCCCTATGGGTTTGTGGCTTCTTTCTATTACAACCACTACAGCGGGACGCCGTGGCAGCGCACAGCGACCATCTACGTACCTTCTGGCTGGGCGGCAGCCAACAATGTTGATACGGTCAGAGGTTCTTCATACACGGTTAACGTCGAGCCGCAAGGAAGCCGCCGTTACTACACCTTCCAGAACTGCGATGCCCGGATAGATAAGAAGTTTAGCCTTTCCCGGTTTGGTTATTTCGCCGTGATTCTCGAGGTCTATAACCTGTTCGGCACTCATTATGTCAACGTTAACCAGAACCCCGGGGGTACGTGGCGTCCAGTGGATAATAACACCACAGTCGGGACTTTTTCCGCTTCCGGAACTTACAAGCGGGTAACCAGCATCAGCAACCTTTCGCGCACTTTCCAGATTAGCCTCCGCTACGGCTTCTAAGGGAAAATTTGTCTGACTCCGAAAGGGAGGGAGGCGCCGGCCCCCCTCCCTTTTTTAATAGCTTTTCTCCTGAAAGCGAAAAGGCGCCGACATAGTTTTTTTGAAGAATCTATAAAATGACCGTTTAGAACCTAATTTAGAAACTAAAAAGAATGATGCTTAGATTAAACTCCAGAAGAGAAGCGAACTAATTATTTCCCTTACTTTATCAGCGTCATTTATCTTTCTTTCAGCTTTTCCTCGCAGGCTTTTATCAACGAGGCCAGGCGGTTTTTTTCTTCGGAGGAAAGGCTCTGGCCACGTCTCTTCTGGTAGACGCGGAGAGCAGCGAGGGCCTTTTTATAATCCCCTTTTTCCATGTAAGCTTGGCCTAAGGAATAATAGGCCGGGTCTAACTCAGGGTTAAGTTCTAAGGCCTTTTCCCAGCAAAAAATGGCGCCTTCGAGATTGCCGCTAACTCGATAAATCATCCCTAAGCCATGATAGGGTTGGGCATAATTGGGGTCGACTTCGATCGCCTGTTTATATTTTTCCATAGCGTTTTGCCAGGCCTGCCGTTCCCTCGTTTGCAAAAACAGGGAATAATAAGCAGTCGCCAGATTAGACAGAAGGGGAGCATACCTGCTATCCTGAGCCAGCGCGGTTTGGTAGATTTCAATCGCCTTCTTAAGCTCGCCTTTTTGAGCATAAGCCAGACCAATAAGGTTAAGGACTTCAGGGTCGGTGACCGCTCGCGGAAACTGGGGGCTTCGTTTAGCAAAAAACTCCAGGGCCTCGTCGATTTTTCCGGCGTTCAGGTATAAATTGAGGCAGTTAAAGAAAAACTCGTAACTCGAGGGCAGTCTGGCCAGGCCGAGCTCAAGCGTCTCGATCGCCTTAAGCAATTTATTTTCTCTTTCATAAATGATGGCTAAGTTAGAGTAGGCGTTATCAAGCTGCGGGCATTGCTTGATTATATCCTCAAGAATCTTGATAGCCTTTTCTTTCTCTCCTTGCTGGTATAGAACGATAGCCATGACGGCTTGATTATTGAAGGGAAGAAGCGTTTTGACGTCATATTCAGGACCAAACACCTCTGTATTGGCCGTCGGCTGGCTGGAAACATATCCGAGGCTCCGAAGCTTTTCTAACCTCTCGCGGTCAGCTTTAGTCGCCCCCGCCTGAGCTTGAGTTCCAGTTAAATCAGCCATCAGACTGGAAAGCTGAGCCTTGTACTTGGCCACTGTCCCCGACCTGATGAGGTTTTGCCGTTCGGCAAAATCTTTCTTGATGTCGTAAAGTTCAGGAATAGGAGAATCGATGAACTTGAGGCTTTCCTGGTAAAAACCTCTTATCGGTGCCCATCCCCGGTTATAATACGGGTAAAGTGATTCGAAATAGATTTGTCGGGAAGGAAGCCGCTTTTTCTCCAAAAGAGGGACGAGGGATAAACCCTGCAAGCTCTCAGGTTTCGGCAGGGATAAAAGCTCGCAAATCGTCGGAAACAGGTCGACGTGGCTGACCAGCTTAAAGATTTCTTGCGGCTTAATCCCAGGGCCGACAATAATTAAAGGCACCCAGAGGGTCGAGTTATAAGCTAAGAACCCGTGGGTTTCTTCCCCGTGTTCACCCAGGGCTTCGCCATGGTCGGCAGTGAAAATTACTATTGTGGAGTCTCTAAGGCGGTCCGTTTCGACCAGCTCGAGCAAAGGTTTGAGTGAGGCATCGACGTAGGCCACTTCACCATTATAAGGGTCTTGAGCATAATTCGTCTTGAATGGCTCTGGAGGGTCATAAGGGTCGTGCGGGTCGTAGCAATGAATCCAGAGGAACCAGGGCGCCTGCCTGTCTCTGAGCCAATCCATGGCCCTCCCCACCACCTCCTCGGCCGGTCTTTCGAGGTTAGCCAGTTTCTGGCCGTGAGGTCGTGAATAGTTATCGTCATAAGTTTTAAAGCCCTGGCTGAGGCCAAAACGATGGTCAAGAAGATAAGCGCCGACAAAAGCGCCCGTTTCGTAACCATTTTTCTGAAGATATTCCGCCAGGGTTAAAAAATCATCGGCAACCACAAAATTAAGATTATCATGGACTCCGTGATAGACGGGAGTTGTCCCCAGAAGGATATTGGCGTGCGAGGGGAGAGTCGTCGGGGTATGGGCTACAGCGAGGCGGAAAAGAGCCCCCCGGAAAGCCAGGCGGTCAATGTTGGGAGTCAAGGGACGCTGGCTCCCATAACAACTCAGGCGGTCAGCTCTCAGCGTGTCAATTGTAATCAAGAGAACATTTGGCTTTTGACCGGCTGGCAAATCGCTGGAAGATGCCGCTAAAAGGGACGACCTTCCCAAGATAAGCAAGATAAGAAGGGTCGAAAGAACGATTAAGCTTAAAGATAGGCCCTTTAGTCTTCTTGGCCGAAGGTAAAATAAAAACATCAATAGTTTATAATGCCATGAGAAGCAGATTAAGGCAAATCAGGAGCTTGACCTCGGCTTAAGGCCAAGAAGACAGACGAGCGTTGGGCTAATTCCTGTAATCATGGCTCCTTTAAAAAGAATCTCTGGACCTGAAGCCCAGGAAACCTTGACCTCAAGGTCAGGACTGAACTCTGAAACTTTAGGGTAGAGGAAACGAACATATCAAATTGACATTTTTTGGTTTCATATATATGCGTGGTAACAGAGCTAAGGGGGAGAAAAATGAGCCGGTTAAAACCTTTACCGTTGTCGGTCGTCAAGCTACGTTCGTTCTGGTTGGCGGGCTGGCCAAAAAAAATACTCTCAGAAGAAAACCAGCCGGGTCGTGCCCACCCAGCGGGTTAATAATTGAGGTTGTCTAATTTCGCCACTAATGATATTGATAAAAGATAGGCTTAAAAATGCGGTTAGAAAGACTCAGCCTGCAAAACTGGCGTTGCTTTCGAGCGGTTAACGTGCCGATTGGCTCTTTCTCGATTATTGCCGGACCGTTAGGCTCGGGCAAGACAAGCTTCCTTGAAGCCCTTTGTTTCTTGAAGGATTTAGCTTCAGGCATTTCTCTGGGAGAAGCTGTCGAGCGGCGAGGCGGGTTTTCCCGGCTGCGGAATCTTGAGGCGCGTTTTCCAGAGACCGACGTCCTTCTGGAAGCCCAGGTAAAAGAGAATAGGGAAAATTCCTGGGTCTATCGTCTTAAGTTTGGCGAACAAAGCCGCCAACTGGTAATTAAAGAAGAAATGGTCTCGCACGCTTCTTCATTAATCGTCCGACGGCCAGATTCGGCCGACCAGAAAAACCCGAAGAGGCAGGCCGAGTCTGTCTTATCTCCGTTGATCGAACCCTCGCCCATCGAAAGATTGACCAGGTTTTTCCGTTCTTTCAGGTTAGAAAATCCGTTGTTTCAACTCTGGCGGCAGCCAGCGTTAGCTCTTCCACCCGGTACTGAAGCTGCTTATCCTGGATTGGATTTTTGGGAAAGGGTAGCGCAAACTCCCGAAAGAATCCGCCGCATCCGACTTCTCCATATCAGCCGTGCCTTGGAATCAATTATCCCGGCTATCACCGGTCTAAAAATTGAGCCGGACCACCTTGGCCGCTGGCACCTTTGGGTAGCCTTTCGGCAATGGCGGCCCCGGGCAACTTGGCAGGCGGAAGGACAGCTTCCGGACGGGTTCCGGCGGTTAATTCCGATTTTATGGTCGGTGATGGAAGCAGCCGCTCCGTTGTTCATCGAAGAACCTGAACTCGGCCTCCACCCGGAGGCGGCGGCTAAACTGCCGCGAATTTTTAAAGAACTCGGCCGACTCAGTCATCGCCCGCCTCAGCTTATTCTTACCACTCACCAGCCGGCGCTGATTCAGGACCGCCTGGTTCGGAAAGAGGAGATAAGCCTTCTTGTCCCGGATAAAAGGGGGACAAAAATCGCCCATGGCGCCCCCAAAGAGTTAGTGTCCGGCTTCCTTCACGCCAGCTCAGCCATGCGAGAAGAAATTAAGCCCTGGCTAGTCGCGCCCGACGAACCATGGCTTCCTCTTTTTAAAGAAGGTTCGCGCCAGAAAAAATCTTCTTGGCGAGATTGACAGCCAAGGGAATCCACTTTAATATGATAATAGAATCCGACGGGGTGAAAATCGATGAAATTTCTTCGGCAATCAATTCCGAGGTCAAAATTTTTTAGGCCGATACTACTCGGCGGCCTGGGTTTCTTAGGCCTGGCCTTATTGAGCCCAGCAGACGGTTCTTCAGCCCGCCAGCAAATTCAAGAAGAGTCGGTGGTAATCAACGTAGAAGTGCCAGTTAGAGTTTTTAAGGGGAGTAAGTTCATAGACCATCTTACCCTCAAAGATTTTGAAGTGACCGAGGATGGCGTCCCCCAGAAAATAGAAGCCGTCTACCTTATTAGGAAGAGAGCCATCGAACGCCGCGAAGAGGAAAGAGCCTTCCGACCGAGCACCACGCGCAATTTCTTTCTCATTTTCGAGATTACTGAATACGTCCCCAGGTTAAACGAGGCTTTGAGCTATTTTGTCCATGAGGTGATAAGGCCGGGGGATAATCTTTTTCTAATCACCCCCGCCAAGAGTTACCGTCTTTCCTCCCAGGCTCTGGAGGCCAAGCCTAAAGAACTGATTTCCGAGCAATTGCGGGCCTTGGTCCGCCGGGATGTCCTGATGAGCGCCTCTGAGTACCGGAGCATTCTTAGCGAGATGGAAAGCTTGGCCAAATCCTTAGCCCAGCAGATCTCCGGTCAGGCCACTCTCCCTCCTGGAAGCACCAACGCTTCCTTGATGATGATGGACGACCTTGATTCCTCTGGCGAGACGACGCGCTCTTTTGATGAACAACTCCAGCGTTATGTCCAGCTTCTTAGCCGGCTGGAGAATATGCGCGTTGTTGATGAAAACCATTTTCTGGCGTTTGCTGATTTTCTTAAGAATATGGCCGGCCAAAAATACGTTTTCTTGCTTTACCAGAAGGAATATATTCCGAAAATCGACCCGAAAATTCTTTATCAATATATTGAAATGTACCAGGACAGGCCGGATATTTACCAGACAATTACAGGCCTTTTTGAGTTTTATCGACGGGATGTCACGCTTAACGCCGAGAAGATCCGTCAGGCTTTTTCCGATTCTTCGATCTCGGCTCATTTCATGTTTTTAACCACCCCCCGCAAAGACCTCGCTGGTGTCAGGACTGAAGAACAGGTGGACGATATTTTCAGCGCCTTTAACGAAATTGCCCGGGCTGCGGGAGGGTTTGTCGATAGTTCGGCTAACCCGGCATCGCTCCTCCTGCGAGCCGTCGAGGCCAGCGAAACCTATTATCTTCTTTATTATTCCCCCAGCAATAAAAACCGGGACGGAAAATTTCGGGAGATTAAGGTCCAGGTTAATGTTCCCGGGGCGAAGGTGGTTCATCGACAGGGTTATTTTGCCCGCTGAAGCCTGAGAAAACATCTTTCTTTTTTCGTCTTCCCTCATGGAATGCCGCGAGAAAAATTTTATACCCGATTATTTGGACAGCTGTGGCGGGTTTTGCGGGAGGAAATAGCATGTGATGAGGCCGGTCTGTTCTGGCAGGCGGACGGCGAACCCTGGAAAGAACTATTTTTCGCCAGCGAAAACTTAAGAGGCTGGCTCAGGCAACATGAGGGAAAGCTGAAAAGGCTTTGGGAGAATAAGCAACCTGAGCAATTCGAGGCTTCTTCCTTCGGAAGCATCTTAGCCCTTCCTTTATCGGCCGCGGCTTCTCAAGGCATTGTCCTCCTCTTAAGGAAGGGTGGCCCTTTCGACAATCTTGATTCGGAGGTGGCTGGGGCTCTCGGACGGGCTCTGAGTTCTTGTTTAGAACAAGTTGGCCAGAAAAGTTTTCTGCCTCAGGAGCCAGCCCAAGCTGAGGCAGAGGAAAAGCCGCTTAAAGAACTTATTATCGGCGAGAGCGAGGCTATCAAGAATATTCGCCAAACTATCCTCCGCCTTCAGTTTAGCGACGCGCCGGTGCTGATTTCTGGGGAAAGCGGGACTGGGAAGGAGCTTGTCGCCCGGGCTATCCATCTCCACAGCCTCCGGAAGCAAGCTCCTTTTGTGGTGCTAAATTGCGGCGCCATCCCGGAAGACCTCCTGGAAAGCGAATTATTCGGCCATTGTCGGGGCGCCTTTACTGGTGCTCTCCGGGATAAACCCGGTCTGGTCGAGGAAGCTGACGGCGGCACCCTTTTCCTCGACGAGATCGCTGACCTCGCCTTTCCGCTTCAGGCTAATTTGCTCCGGCTTATCCAGGAAAAAGAGTTTCGCCGCATCGGCGAGAACCGGGTGCGCCATTCGAATATCCGTTTTTTGAGCGCCACCAACCGTGACCTCGAACAGGAGATCCAGGCGGGCCGGTTTCGGGAAGACCTTTATTATCGCCTGAAAATTATAAGCCTTGAATTACCGCCTCTGCGTAACCGAAAAGATGACCTGCTTTGCTTGATTGACCATTTTTTGAAAATCTACGGCTACAGCCTGAGAAAGACCCGGGCTGTCATTTCTCCCGGGGCTCTGGAGCGGCTTCTGGCTTATGATTGGCCGGGGAATGTGCGCGAGCTCCAAAACGAAATCCAGAGATGTCTGATTTTTTGCGGGACAGAAGGGATTATCGAAGAAAGGCACCTCTCCCCTAAACTATTACCTTGCCCAGAAGAGCCGCCGGCGAGGAACGAAAACTTTTTTGTCGCCCGGGCCGAGTTTGAACGACGTTATTTAAGGGCCGCCCTTGCCCGGTATAATTATAACCGCACGTTAACCGCCGGCGGTTTGGGGCTCAGCCGACAGGGATTGGCCAAACTGATGAAAAAATATCGCCTCTACGAGAAAGATAAACCGGAAAATTGTTTTTCTTGAGGCCCGCGCTTCGAGAGCCTGGAGCCAGCAACATGGAAATGAAAGGTTCAGAAAAACCTCGGAAAGACGGGTGATTAATCTAATAGACTTAAAATAAAAAAAGAAAAAGACCGTCTCAAGATCGGGGAGAAAATTGGCCAAGATGAAGGATGAGGGAGAGAAGCCAAGACGCGACGCGAGTTGATAAGCCCGGTGCTTTCTGGTAGATTCTGGATATGGTTAAAGAGAAGCGAGATGTTTTCGAGGTAACCTGCCCTCACTGCCTCAGCTCTATTTGGATTGATGCGGCCTCCCGCACGGTGCTTAAGGCCGAGAAGGGGGCCAAGAAGAAGGAATCTCTCGACGAGCTCTTAGCCCGAGAGCTGGCGAGGCGGGCGGCTTTCGACCGGAAGTTTGAGGCCACGGCGGAATTAGAAAGACAAAAAAAAGAGAAAGCCCGGGAGAAGTTTGCCGACGCCCTGAAAAAAGCCGGCGGGGATTAACACCGTGGGTAGTTTAAAAAAGGTGCTCCGAGTTTAACTCCTTGAGGTCAAAGCTCGCGAGGGAAGCGGCAGGCTGAGGAAAATAATTAGCTTCCAGGCTGAGTTTCGTCTTCTCTTACCCGTGGGGCCATCGTGAACCCGGTGAACCCGAAAACGGCCAGAAGAAGGACGGAGAAATAGTTCATAAAGGCCCAGGGCAGATAAGAAAAAGTGGGCACGCCCAGAGTGCCAGTGATATAGACTCCCGCCATGCTCCAGGGAATCAGCGGCACGATGATCGCCCCGCTTTCTTCGATGATCCGGCTCATGTTTTTGGCCGCCAGGTTTTTTTTCTTGAAGACAGGGCCTAAGAGTTCGCCCGGAATAATCATGGAAAGATAAGAGCTTCCGGTAATCAGGGCGGCAATTATCGTAGTTACAATAGTGGTCAGAACTAGGCTCCAGACCTTGGCGACGAACTTCATCATCCGGGAGATGATGGCCGCCAGCATCCCGGTTCTTTGCATGATGCCGCCAAAACTAAAGGCGGTGAAGGCGACTAACTGGGTTTCCATCATGCTCATCATCCCGCCTCGAGAGAGCAGGCGGTCGACGGCTTCGACGTTGGTGTGGGGCTGATAGCCGGTGTTAATCGCCGTGGCAATCGTCGTGATGGATGACTTCTGAAAAATAGCTGCCAGGACGACGGCAATCAGGGAAGAGAGGAGCATGCCAGGAATAGTTGGCTTTTTGCGGATGGCGAAGTAGAAAACGACGAGCATCGGGAGAAGAAGGAGGACGTTAAAATTAAAATTTTGCCTCAGCGTTGTCAGAATCAACTCCATCGAAGCACTGCTTACTTCCTCCACCCGGTATTGAAGACCCATGAGGAGATAAAGAAGCAACCCAAGAAGCCAGGCCGGCCCTCCCGACCAGACCATATGCTTGATATGGTCAAAAAGGTTGGACCCGGCCACGACCACGGCCAGGTTGGGAATGTCCGAGAGGGGAGACATTTTATCCCCGAAGTAGGCGCCCGCGACCACTGCGCCGGCCGCTGGCCCTAACGGAATTCCCAGACCCATAGCAATCCCGATAAAAGCCACGCCCACTGTTCCGATTGTTCCCCAGGAAGTGCCGGTAGCCATCGAAGTGATCGAGCAAACGAGGCAGGCCGTAAGAAGGAAAAGGCGAGGGGAAATAAGCTTGAGGCCGTAATAAATGATCATCGGGATGGTGCCTGAAGCCATCCAGCTGCCGATGAGGATGCCGACGCATAACATGATTAAGATTGCTGGCATGGCCTTGCTAATACTCTCGACAATCCCCTTTTCCATCTCTCTCCAGGAGTACCGAAGAATCATTCCCAGGCAAGCCGTAATAAAGGCCGCGGCCACTAAAAGAACCTGGGGCCTGATTTTATAAACTCCGTAACCAACTCCGAGGAGCAAGGCCATCGAAAAGATGGGAATGAGGGCGAGACCGAAACTCGGCTGGCGGCCGGCCTTCTCCCCCTTACCTTTTTCCTCTGGCGCTTGTTTATCCTGGCTCATGCTTTCCTCCATTTATTCCGCGGCAAATGTGCTCCTGGCGAGTAGCCTGCCCTGGCTGACCATCATTCGACCACGGGACATAACTCCGGCAAGGGCAAAATTGCGGTCAATTATTATCAGGTCGGCTGAATATCCTGGTTTAACGGAGCCCTTCCCGGGGAGCTTATAGGCGGAAGCAGCGTTTGTAGAGAATAACCGGGCTGCTTCCGGAAGGGAGATTATCTGTTGGGTCAATAAAGAGCGGAATGTTGCCCAGAGGCTTTTCGGTTTGGCGACGCTTAATCCGCATAAATTTCCTTGCCTATCGAAGACAGGAAGGCTGCCGTTGGCATCCGAGCTGACGGTAATTCTTTCGAGCGACACACCTTTCTTCTTGGCCTGGGTAATCGCTTCTTCGATTGAGATGTTTCTCTGGTTAAGCTGTTCTTCAGGCAAGGCCGTAAGGTCGATGGTTCCTCCTTTGAGAGCGAATTCGAAGGCCTCCTCGAGCAGGGCCTGATTACGGTTGACATGGGTCGGAATAACCTGGGAAACAGGGATTTCGGTTTCAGCCAGCAGACGCCAAATAAACTCCAGGCGACGAGACCCTTCTCCCACATGAAGCTGAAGAATCCCAGCTTTTCCTCCGAGTAACCCGCCCACGCGGCACTCGGCTGCCAGGCGAGCTAATTCTTCACACCGAGGCTGGGAAGACCGGTGGTCGGAGATGGCCACTTCTCCGGCGCCGATGACTTTGTCGATTAAAACAAGGTCTGACCTTACCGACCCGGTAAGCGTTACTACGGGAACATCATAAGCGCCGCTAAGAATGTAAGTGCTTAACCCTTCTTCCTCGAGGGCCCTGGCTTTGGCCAAGAGGGAAGTTAGATGACGGGTGACGCTATCAGTGCCAAGACAGCCGATGACGGTGGTTATGCCAGCCGAGACGATATCTTCGAGTCTGATTTCCGGTGCCCTGGTTGTTGGCCCTCCTTCCCCGCCTCCTCCGAGGAGATGGACATGGGGGTCGATTAACCCTGGCAATATATATTTATTCGAAGCATCAATCTCCTCCACCTCCAGGCCCTTGAATTCAACGGAGCCTTTCTCGACTACGGCCATGATTTTTTCAGCAGCGACCAGAATATCTTTTATGCCCAAGGGGTCGGGCGAATAAACCTCACCTCCTTTAATCAAAAAAAGCATTTTTTTCTCCTCCCATGGGGTAGGTAAATTATCATGGCTCCGGGAAAAAGACAAGCTGGAGAGCCAACAAGATAAAAGAAAAATTAGGCGTTGACGCCAGGATTTCCATGATTAAAATAAAAAACTTAGAGGGAAAGAATGCCGGTGTGGGAGGAAGAATTAAAAAAATTTGAGCCTGTAATCAGGCGGCTAAGCGCCCTGGCTCTTTTAGGAAAAAAGGTCGAAGTTCAGGGAAAGGAGAATTTCGTCCGCTCCGGGCCGAATATCATCCTCGGGAATCACGTCGGAACTTATAAAGACGTGGCCCTGCTCTTTAAGGTCGTGCCGCGGGCTATTTTTTTTACCGCCAACCGCCAAATATTTTCCAAAGAAGAATTTAATCTGCTCATCCGTAATCACCTCCAGCGCCATCTAAAAAATGTCGGCCTTTTTATCAACCTGTTGCTTAACCCTCTTAAGGCGCTGTTTGTCCAGTACGTCTCAGCCAACATTGCCCGCATCGGCACAATTCCGGTTGACCTGGTTAACGGCAGCCGGGAAACAAGGAAGCTGATTGAAGAATACCTGCGTCAGGGCCGGGCAGTTATTGCCCTTCAGGGGAGGGGTAGAGTAAAGCCGAAAGACCCGAACCCTTACGTGCCGACGTTTCGCCGCGGCGCCTCGGCTATTGCCTATAACCTGTATGCTGCCGAAGGGTTGGTAGTGCCGGTTACGCCCCTGGCGATATTTGGGACCCAGCGACCTTTTTTAGTCCCAGCAACAGTTAAAGTAAACGTAGGCGAGCCGATGGTAGTGACAGATTTCTTGGCCCGTGACGCCGCCACCACGATTGAAAACTTCCGCCAGGCTTTAGAAAATCGGGTTAAGTTTCTTCTTTATAGCTTGCTTCGTTGAGAGGCTCTTAGCGCTCGAAGCGAGCCAGGAGTTCATTGTTAATTCGGGCGAAAGCCTGACTGTCAACGCGGACTTTCTTTTTCTCCTGGAGAAGCGATAAATAAGCCGAGAGCAAGGTATTTTTCCGGGCAGTCATAAGATTCTCAATTTCGGTCGCCTTGTTCTTTAGGAAATCTTCCCGGCTGGCTTCCTTCCGTTCCAGGACACGAAAGACCGCGTATCCCTGTTCATATTCGACCGGGTCGCTGACGGTTGAAAGCGGCAGGGAAAAAATCAGACGGTCGATTTCCTCGCTATCGCCAACGACGCTAAGGTATTGCTCCCTTTTATGCTCGGTTACTGTTTTATATTCGAGGTTATTCTGACGCGCCAGCTCTTCCCAATTTTGATTGGCTATAAGCTTTGGTTTGAGGCTCGCTAATTTTTCTTTGGCCAGTTCTTTTTGTTTCGCCTCCAACCAATCCTTTTCCACCTGAGATTTAACCTCTTCTAAGGTAGCCGAATGAGCGGGTTCAATAGCGGTAAGCTGACAGAGGGCCACGCCTTCGAACGTCGGAATAACCGAAGAAACTTCCTTTTCTTTCAAGCTAAAGAGAGTTCGGCTGACGAACCCGGATGGGTCTTTTTCCGGGATACCTTCTCCCTGAGCTAAAGGCCCGACCACCTCACTTTTATAACCGGCTTTTTTCGCCGCGGCCTCGAGGTCTTTTTCTTTCTTAGCTTGCTGCTGCAATTGATTAAGCTTCTGGGTTCCCAATTCCCTGGCTTTCTGGTCTTCGAGGCTTGATTTAATCTGGGCTCTTACTTCAGCGAGCGGCCGCATTCTGGCTTCTTGTTTCTCGGTTACACGGAGGATAGCGATTCCCTCGTCAAGCTCCACCAGGGTGTCCTCGTTCTTGGCCAATTTTTTTATTTCTTCTTGTTCGCGGGAGGAAAGCTGTTGCCATTCCCATTCTCCCCAATCTCCTCCCTGAGAGGCTTTGTCGTCGCGGGAAAATTGCTTGGCCAGGTCAGCGAACGATTCGCCGGCTTTAAGCCGACTGAGGAGGGAGCGAGCCTGGCCACTTACGGCTTCCTTAGTCTCGGCCGCATAAGGCAAGAAAATCCGGCTTACCCTGATTCTCTCCGGTTCGCGGAATTGTTCCTGGTTTTGCTCGTAATACTTTTCGATGTCGGCGTCGGTTATTTTTATTTCTTTGTTCAGTTCACTTACGGGAAGAAAAACAAGCACCCCCCGCCGTTTCTCAGGAATCTCGTAACGGGCTTTGTTCTGAGCAAAGAAAGCTTCAATATCCTGAGGCCCGGGAGTTTCCTTAAACTCTATTTTGCTCTTATCCAGGACAAGATATTCTATCCTGGCGCTTTCGTTGGTCTTCTTATAATTTTCCCAGGCTTCCTCTTCTCTTACCGTTACATTAGAGGTTAAAAGCTGAATTACTTTATTTAAAAGAATATCTTTTTTCAGGCTAAATTCAAAATCGGCGACCGACATCCGGTTCCATTCGAGAATCCGGCGGTATTCTTCAAACCCGATGAATTTTCCTTCCCGCTGGAAAACAGGCAATTTCATGATTTGTTCCCTGAGTTCCTCCCCGGAAACACTCAACCGTAACTCTTCGGCTACCTGAAAAAGCAGAGCCTGCTGGATGAGTTCCTGAAGGACTCGCTGGGGGATTCCCAGTTGTTCGATTAAATCCCGGTTTATGTCCTTAAATTGTTCCTGAATCGACTCAACCTGACGGCGGAAGGATTGAATATAGTCTTCGGAATGGATTTTTTTCTTCCCGATAATGGCGAGCGGCTTTTCTCCGCCGACCTCGCCAATCCGGCCGCCGCCTCCCCAGACAGCAAAAATAGCGATAATAAAAGCGGCAATAACAATCCACAGGGAGGGAGTGAGCTTTTTAACGTTTTTTCTCATTGCCTTGAGCATGGCAACTCCTTTTTCCGGCCTTTATGAACCGGCGAGGTTTTCCGCTTCCCGCAAGAGACTGCGAGCGATGACCAGTCGCTGAATTTCTGAGGTGCCCTCATAGATGGTCATTACTCGCGCTTCCCGGAAGAGCCTTTCAACCCGGTATTCCTGGGAGTACCCATAACCCCCATGGATTTGGAGCGCAATGGAGGCAACCTTATTAGCCGCCTCGCTGGCAAATAACTTGGCCATGGCCGCTTCTTTGGAAAAGGGTAGGTTATGGTCAACCAGGGTAGCCGCTCGATAGGTTAAAAGTCTGGCCGCCTCAACCACCGTGGCCGCATCCGCTATCATAAACTGGATGGCCTCGAAATTAGCGATTTTTTGACCGAAGGCCTCTCTTTCCTTTGCATAGCGAACACCAAGCTCGAGAGCGGACTGAGCCAGCCCGACGGCCTGGGCGGCAATCCCGATGCGCGAGCCGTCCAGCAGATGAAGAGCTATGGCCGCTCCTTTTCCTTCTGGTCCCAGGAGGTCTGAGGCTGGCACGCGGCAATCTTCGAACGCTAACTGCGCCGTTGGCGAAGAGTTCAACCCCATCTTTCTTTCGAGTTTTATCAACTGCAACCCGGGTGAGTTCTTATCCACGATAAAAGCGCTGAGCTTTTTGCGTTCTTTTTCCGTCGACGTCACGGCAAAAAGGATAAGAGCGTCAGCTTCGCTCCCTGTCGTTACCCATGAC
>JBBIRF010000009.1:15641-24185 GCA_037441905.1 Candidatus Aminicenantota bacterium | reverse complement strand
GACGCCTTTAATTATGTAGATATCACCTTCTCTGACGGCCTTCGTTTGAAGGTTGGTAGCGTCAGAGCCTGCGCCCGGCTCAGTCAGGCTGAAAGCCCCCAGGATTTCTCCCCGGGCAGCTTTGGGCAGATAGGTTTCCTTTTGTTTCTGGCTGCCATATTCCAGGATAGCTTTGACAAAAAGGGAGGCATGGACGCTTACCGTCAGGCAGACGGAAGGTGAAAAACGGCTGAGCTCTTCGAGAGCGAGGATAAAGGACAGGAAATCAGTTTTTGTCCCGCCGTATTCAGCCGGCGTGGTCATGCCCAAGAGCCCAAGGTCACCCAGTTTCAGGATAATCTCCCGAGGGAAATAATGATTGCTTTCCCAGGAATCGACGTGGGGGGCGATTTCTTTAGTGGCGAAGTCCCGGACCATCTCCTGGAGGAGTTTATGTTCTTCGGTCAGCTCGAAATCCATGAATTTTCCCTTTTTCCCGGCTGATTAAAATATCTTTTTATTTATTTTTTTTATTCTGCCCGGCTTCTTTTTGGAAAAGCGGCGACAATCGCTCGTAAGTAGTGTTGAGGTCTTCGATTACCACTTTGGTCTTAGCTACCAGAGGCATGAAATTAGCGTCGCCAGACCAGCGCGGGATCACATGGAGATGATAATGTGTGGCCACTCCGGCGCCAGCACATTGACCTAAATTCATTCCCAAGTTGAACCCATGAGGATGATACCGCCGTCGGAGCAGGCGAAGGCTCAACTGAAGCAACTGCATCATTTCAAAAACTGATTCCGGAGCGGCGGTCTCGAGTCTGGCCAGATGGCGGTAGGGAGCAATCATCAGGTGTCCGGGGGTGTAAGGGTATTTATTCAAGATGATAAAATTGTGCTGCCCGCGATAGAGGATGAGAGCTTTTTGGTCATCTCCTAACTTCAAGGCCTGGCAGAAGATACAGCCTTTCATCTTAAAAACGTTCCGGACATAGGCTTCTCTCCACGGGGCGTTGAGATAAGCCATCATTGCTTATTAATCAAATCTTTTAATAATTTGCTCGGTTTAAAATAAAGAACTTTCTTTGCCGGGACTTTTACCAAACTGCTCGTCCTTGGATTGCGTCCCAGCCGACCCCTTCTTTGGCGGAACCGGAAGCTGCCAAAGCCCCGGAGTTCCACGCCTTCGCCGGCCGCCAGGGCTTGCTTAATCGTCGCAAAAAATACGTTAACTGCCTCTTCGGCCGTCTGCCGAGAAAGGCCGATTTCTTGCGCCACTTTTTCGGCTAAATCAGTTTTGGTCATGTTCCCTCCTTTTTCGGCCCCTTTTCTTTGGTCAACGGGATATAGCGCAACTGGTCTTTCATAATGTCGCCCAAAGTCAGCCGGTCATCATGAGCCCGGAGGTATTTCTGGTATTCAATTTTTTGTAATTCAGCCTGGGCTTGGCGGAAACTTAAGGAAATCTTTTTTTCCCGCGGGTTGAGCTTAATAATTTTGGCCAGCCTTTCTTCGCCACCCGTCAGGACTTCGGAGGGATGGTCGACTCGTTTTTCATCCAGCTCCGAGAGAAAGATCACTCCTTCGATTCCCGGGGTAATTTCCACGAAGACGCCAAAATCAGTCAGCCGGACGACTTTCACCTTGACAATATCACCGACTTTATGCCGGCTGAAGAAATCTTCCCAGATGTCGCCGGCGAGCTGTTTAATTCCCAGCGAAATTTTCTGTTTTTCCACGTCGATATTAAGAATAACCGCTTCTACTTCCTGGCCGACTTTTAATTTTTCGGAGGGATGCTTAATTTTTTCCCAGCAGATGTCAGAGATATGGATAAGGCCTTCGATATCTTTTTCAATCTGCATAAAGGCGCCAAAATCAGTCAAGCTGGTTATTTTACCTTTAACCCGGCTCCCCGGCCCTAAGCGCTGGCGGAGAAGCTCAAGCGGATGAGGGCTGGCTTGTTTTAGCCCGAGGGAGATTCTTCTTGATTCCGGGTTAATGTCCAGAACAGTTACGACGACTTCCTGTCCCGAGCTCAGGAGTTTTTTCGGATGAACTGGTTTGCGCGACCAGGAAAGGTCGGACACATGAATGAGTCCTTCCACTCCTTTTTCGAGCTCGACAAAAGCGCCGAAATCCGTCAAACTGACTACTTTGCCTTTTACTTTGCTCCCGACGGGATACTTTTCCGGGACTCGCAGCCAGGGGTCTTCAGTTAATTGTTTATACCCCAGGGAAATTTTTTCTTCTTTTTCGTCGAAGTCGAGGACAACAACTTCCACTTCCTGGCCGACGGCGAAAAGTTCCGAGGGGTGATTAATTTTCCCCCATGACATATCTGAAATATGCAGCAGTCCTTCGACACCGCCGAGGTCGATAAAAGCCCCGAAGTTGGTGATTGATTTTACCTGGCCTTTTACCTTTTCGCCCTTGACCAGTTTACTGAAAACCCGCCTTTTCCGCTTTTCTCTTTCATCCTGGAGGAAGAGTTTGCGGGAGAGAACAGCCCCCTCGGCCTTGCGGTCAAACTTAAGCACCTTAAACTTGAAAACATTGCCGATTAATTTATCCGGTTCCTTGACCGCTTTGACGTCGGCATGCGAATCAGGGAGAAAAGCTTTGACCCCGACGTTGACGATGAATCCATTCTTAACTCGTTCGACAACCTTCCCTTGCACCCAGCCCTGGCTTAAATAAGCCCTTTCTAAGTAATCAAGGGCGCGAAGAATGTCAGCCCGGCGTTTGGAAAGAAGCAACGACCCATCGCGGGTGTCGACTCTCTCGAGGACGGCTTCGACTTCAGCCCCTAACCGGAGTGTATGGGCACCATCCTCCTGGAAATCCTCTACCGGGATAAGCCCCTCCGACTTAAACCCGATGTCTACGAGGACGTGCGATGAAGTAATCTTGACGATTTTCCCCTTGATGGTTTTGCCCGGTGTCAGCTCCTTAGCAGTGAACTGGTAACGGTCGAGAAGATGCTGATAGGCTTCAGGGGAAAGAGGGTCGTTTTTTTCGCTACTCTTTTTTACTTCGGTCATGGGATTGCTCTCTCCTCGCCACCAATCTTCTTGAAGCTATCCTTGATCTTGAGTACGGCTTCACGGATCGCTTCAGGAGGAGTGGAGGCTCCTCCAGATATACCAACCTTTTCGGCCCCGACGAGCATCGCAGGGGAAATCTGGTCTGCCTTCTCGATAAAATATGTTTTCGGTTGAATGCGCTTGGAAATTTCGTAAAGCTTGTTGGTGTTCGAGCTGGAGGCACCGCCGATGATAAAAAGCACGTCGACAGCAGCGGCCAGGTCCGAGGTGCTCCTCTGTCTCACCCGGGTTGACCGGCAGATGGTGTTGAAAACCCTTAACTCGCCTGTTTTGCCGACAAGCGCGGCCACCACCCGGGCAAAAAGCTCCATATCCTGAGTTGACTGAGCCAGGATGGCTCGCCGGCGGGCGAACGGAAGAGTGGACGCCTGGGCCTCTTTTTCGATGATGATAGCCTTCCCCTGGCTTGTTCCTAACAGGCCGATTATTTCCGGATGATTGGGGTTGCCGACAATTATGACCTCCAGGTCCTGCTTGGCCAGCCGAGCCGTCAATTTCTGGATTCGCTTGACAATCGGGCAGGTGGCATCAACGACATCGCGGGCCACTTCTTTCAGCCTGAGATGAATCTCCGGCGAGACACCATGACTGCGGATAATAACTGTTTTTCCTTCGACAACCGTAATATCTTCTGTCGGGATAATGCCCTCTTTCTCCAGCTGATGGATTACATCCGGGTTATGAATTAGTTCACCCCAGGTATGCACAGGCTCGTTTACCTGCTTTCTGGTTTCACGGGCCAGGCGGAGAGCTCTTTTTACACCGTAGCAAAAACCGCTCTCTCTGGCAATAACAATCTCCATGATTTGAATCGAAAAGAGATGGCATATACTATCTTAGATAATAGGTTTTGTCAAATTGCCGACTCATTCCGGCGGATGAAGAAAAGCCCCTAAGCCTTGTTTTTTGACCGCCTCTGGTTCTGGTATCCCGAAGATAGTTATTTTTTTCTCCGGATAAACTTCCGCAAGGCTTTCGACGAGGCTCGAAATAGCCGCCAGGTGCCTGGCGACTCTTTCCTTCAGTGGAATTCCCTCTTCCGGGTAGGGGACGAACAATCTTCCCAGCCTGGCCGCCCGTGAGTAGAATTTGTCAATTCCCTCCACCACAAGCTCGGGGGATGGCCTTCCTTTTAACCTTCCATGGGAAGCGTTGGCTGTTTCCAGAAGCACCGCCATTATGCCGGCGAAGTCCCCCCATTCCCGGTGGGAAAGACCCCGGAGCTCAGGTGGCGAAGCTTCCAGCCGGAGGTTGAAACCGTAGGTTTCCATCGCCATCGCGACCAGGGCGGCCACCTCTGAGGTATTCTCATGGAAAACCATGGCGTTGATTACCGGGTATTCTGGAGCCGACTCATGGACATCAATCCCGAGGTCGATTTTCTCCTGCCGGATTACTTCCATGATGCCAAAAGCTATTTGTTCTGTCAGGAGGCCGTTCGGCCTTCCCGGATAGCAGCGGTTAAGGTTGCGAACTTCAGAGCCTGAGAGTTTCTGGCCGCTGGGGTTGATGTAAATAGCCGGGTCTGGCCATTGGTCGACTGGATTAGTCAACCGGGAACCGAGCCGGAACCAGCGTTTTCCGCCGGCCGTGGGGATGAAAAAGCGCTGGGGGCTGCCTTCCTGAGGGTCGCTATGGGTAAAAGCACTGGCGTTCGCCCGAGGAATGACCACCACTTTTCCCTGGGCGACAGAGATGGTCTCGGTCAGAACCACGGCAGTCAAGAATCCCGCTGGTTCGTTTGGATGGGTTCCACCCACGATGAGGATGTTTCCACCTGGTCTGGCTCCCTGAAAGATATAAACCTCCGTATCTCCGGAAGTGGCCGCCAGCCGAGGAAAGTAATCGCTAAGCTTTTTCTGGCCGGTTAGTCCCGGGCTGGGATAAATCGGTTCGCTCTGGCGCATCTCTTCGAATTGGCGGCCGGAGAGATAAGCAATGAGGAGGGTGATTACTCCGAGAAAACAGGGGAATAAAAGCGAGTTAAGGGTCTTTCTTAGGTTCATTGGACGAGAAGCAACCTGAGGATAAAAAGAACTAAAATAATTGCGATGGATACCTGAGGCCAGCCTTTCTTTCCTCGGAACAGGGCCCAAACAAAGTTTGCCGTCAGGTAGAAAACAAGAAGCCAGTAAAATAACTTCATTTTTATATCCACTTATCGAGGAATGGAGCCAGAAGAAGGATTCCCAGGCCTATCAGCCAGATGGCTGCTGCCGGAACCAGGGAGTGGCGGTGGATGCGGAAAATAGATGTTTCGCCGGTAACTTGACCCGCGAAACGAGCCGAGAACGCCGCCGGAGGAACGAGGTCGCCAATCGCGGCCATGGCGGAAAGCGAGGCGGTTGTTAGAAGAGCGTTCAGATTAATCAGAGCCAGGATGAACGGAACCCCCAGGATCGAGGCAGCCCCAAAGGTAGAGATGCCGCCAAAAAGAGGCAGGCTGAGCATCATTCCCAAAATAAGGAGAACGGAGGGCAGGGCAAGCACCAACCCTACAACCCAGCCTCGACTTCCCGTCAGGGTCATAATCTGGGTGAACATCCCGACGCCGGCCAAGATTATCAGAATCGGCAGAGATTCTTCGATGGCTTTTTGGGTGGCCCGCAGAAAAGAGAAAGGCCTTCCTGAGACCCAGGCAAAAAGGCTGGCGATGGTAAAAGAAGCCGGCAGTCCGAGGTCAGGGACATACTGCGGCCATAAACCAGGCGCCAGGAAGAGAAAAACCAGCCAAAAAAGAGGGACTAAAAGACGCCACCCGTACCGAGGCCAATACGAGGGCGGGAGAATCTGAAGTACTTCTTCCTTCCTAATTTCTTTGCCGCCTCGAAGCCCTATCCAGAGAGAAGAAAATACCATCAAAGGGATGGTGATGATAAGGAGGGGCGGCGTGACGCCGACATAGGGCATGTCCACTCCCGCTCCCATAATCATTACCAGGATGTTAACCGGCGGAGCAATCATTCCCAGAATACCGCCGATGGCGATGAAAGCAGCGGCTTTAGCCCGGTCAAGACCCAGGCGCTGGAGGACGGGAGCCACGAGCGGCCCTGTGCTCAGAATGGCGGTGACAGAAGAGCCGGTAATCATTCCGGGAAACATTACGATGAGCATTAAAACGATGAGAAAAAGAGCCTTCCACCGATAAAAGCTCCGGAGGAGAAAGTTGACGGCGGTATCTAAGGTTCCGGCTGCCTCGAGGGTTTTCATAAAAATTGTCGCCGTGAGGATGATAAGAATAGTGTCGAAATAGCCAAAACTACCCTCAACCAGATGGCGCCAGGGAATGCCGAACCTGGCAACCAGCGAGCCGGACGCCGCCGCACCGACAAGACTCAGGCCAACCGGTATCTTAAAAAACAGGGTAAAAAGGATGAAAAGCGCCAGCATAAGCAGGAAAACTAACGGCTCGCTCATCGCTTTGGTCTTATAATGTTACTTAGTTAAAACAGAAAATAAAGGTTTAAGTTTTTATTTTAGATTAAAAGCGATTTTTAAAGGTTCAAGCGCCTCCACGGTTTTTTCGACTTCAACCAGCGGAATGCCGTTTTCCTGGCAAAGCCTGGTGAGAAAACCATCTTTATTCCCCGATTTAACCACTATGGCCAGGCTTGCTTTCGGCAAAAAGGCTTTGATGAATTCATCGCTCTGAGCCCCTCTTCTTTCTTCTCCGCCGAGATGTAAACAAAGAATCGGAATCTTTTTCTCCTCCGCGGCAGCGACAAGTCCCTTTACTCGCTCCATTTCCTTGGTGGTGTCGAGACCGGCGGCTCCCAGACCTTTCATGCTTGCCCCCAGGACGAGAAGAAGCGAATTGATTCCTGAAAGGTCTTCCGCCGTGGCCACCTTGTTCAGGGTGTGGCTGATACCGGCTCTTTTAGCTAAAACGGCCACCATCTGGACTTCGGCATTCTGGCCGGCTGAAGTAATAAGGGCTGGCGGAGAAAACACCGGTGGCTTCGTCTGGCCAGAGGAGTTGAACGAGAACAAAAGTATGACGGAAGCTAAAATTAAAATTATATTTTTCATTTCGCTCTTTCTCCTTTCAGGTTGATTTAGTAGCCCTTGCCAAACCCGTCGCGGCGCGAATCCGCTCCTCCGAGCAGGAGGCCTTTGGCCCGGTCGACCATTATTCCTTGGGCGCCGCCAAAATAAGTATCATAGGGTTTTCGCAGCGTAATCTTGTGTCCCCTTTCCTCCAGTCCTTTAATCGTTTCGGCGGAGAAACGCGGTTCAAGACTCAGCGGCCGGAGGGCGCCAGCCTGAGAGTAGCTAAAGAACCGGGGCGCTTCGATGGCCTCATCGAGGGAGAGGCCGAAATCAACGAGGTTGATGATAATTTCGCTCAGAGCGGGAAAAATCCTGGTTCCCCCGGGTGAACCGAGGACGAGGAAGAGACGACCGTTCTCGAACATCAGCAGCGGCGCCATCGAGCTGGCCGGACGGCGGCCGGGAGCCGGGACGTTGGGGCCAGTCGCGGCCGTGGCGAAATCATCCATGTGGTTGTTGAGGATAAAACCCGTGCCTTCCGGGATAATCCCAGACCCGAAGAAATGATTAATCGATTGGGTGAGGGCAACCGCGTTGCCTTCAGAATCGACCACGCAAAGATGAGTGGTATTCCCTGAGTCTTTTTCTTCGGCCAGTTTCTCGGGAAAATAATTCCCGAGCACTCGGGCTGGCTGAACCAGGGAAGCCTTGTGGCGGGCGAATTCGGGAGAAAGCAGCCGGTCGACCGGAACGCTGACAAATTCAGGGTCACCAAGAAAGGCTTCGCGGTCGGCGAAAACCAGACGCATGGCCTCGCTCAGGTGATGAAGGTAAACCGCGGAATCGCGTCCCCAGGTGTGAATTGGCCAGTTGGCGGCGATTTGCAGGAGTTCAAGCAGGAAGAGGCCGGAACCAGGCGGAGGAATGGTGAAAATATCTTTTCCTCTATATTTTCCATGGATGGGTTCGACATCCAAGGGTTGATAACTCGCCAGGTCTTCCAGAGTCATAATGCCTTCTTTGGCCTGGACAGCCCTCACTATCCGGGCAGCTATCTCCCCGCGGTAAAAAACCTCGATTCCTTCCTTGGCGATGCGGCGAAGAGTTTGAGCCAGCTCGGGGTTACGGAAGTACTCTCCGGGCTCGTAGGGTAGTCCCCGATTGAGATAGACAGTTGCTTCACCGGCATTAGCCAGGAGTTTCTCGTATTCATCTTTATTTATATTGCTGAAGGTCTCGCTAACCGTAAACCCTTTTTCAGCGATTTCAATTGCCGGCTGGATAACTTCTTCCAGGGTTTTTGTTCCGTAGCGTTTTAAAGCCAGGCTCCATCCGGCCAGAGCTCCAGGAACGGCCACAGCCGTCCCTTTAGTTGTTCTCCAGGCTTCGGCCGCCTCGCCTTTTTCGACAAACATTTGGGGATAGGCTGACCGAGGCGCTTTCTCCCGAAAATTGATTACTCTGACCT
>JBBIRF010000009.1:0-15631 GCA_037441905.1 Candidatus Aminicenantota bacterium | reverse complement strand
GGCCGCTTCCGGCCAAATAGATAATCATGAAACCCCCACCGCCAATCCCGGAGGCGAAGGGCTCAGCAGCGTTAAGCGCCGCGGCCGTAGCCACCGCCGCATCGACCGCATTCCCACCTGATTTTAGGATTCTCAGGCCTGCTTCAACCGCCAGAGGATGAGCCGCCACGACCATGGCTTTCTTGCCGATGTATTCGTAAGGTTGATGTTTATCAGCCGGAGGCGGCTGGAATTGGTAAGGCGATTGGTGGCAACCCAGGAAAAATAAAAATAAAAAAATAAAAAGCGTCCCGAGGGGGAAGAAATAATTGCCGGTGAAATTAGGTTTGCTCAATGTCTTTCTCCTCCAGTAGCCGGGCAATTTCCTCCTCCGAGGGGAGGTCGTCCAGGCTGTTTAGCCCGAAATACATCAGGAATTTATCGGTTGTCCGGTAGATGAGGGGCCGACCAGGAGTTGGCTTCCGGCCGACGATCTTAATGAGTTTCTTTTCCAGCAGGGTTTTTAGCGTCCCGGTAGAATCAACGCCGCGGATAGCGGCCACCTCAGAGTTAGTTATCGGCTGATGATAGGCGATAATGGCTAAGGTTTCGAGGGCAGCCTGCGAGAGACGGGTTTTGCGTTCGATCTGGAGCAGACGCCTGACGTAAGGGTCATATTCAGCTCTGGTCGTGAAAAGGAAACCACCGGCCGACTGAACGAGACAGATGCCGTGGTTGTTAGCTTGATAACGCAGCTTCAACTCTTCCAGGGCCTTGTCGACCTCTTCGGCGGAAAAATCAACCAGGACTTCTTTAATCCTTTCAGCACTTAACGGTTCGGTAGAAACAAAGATAAGGGCTTCTATGATATCCTTAAGGTCTTGGGTCATAGAACTTCCTCAAACCTGTGGTCGGGCCGCAGCCAGACCTTAATCGATTGAAAAAGGCTTTCTTGCAAGGCGATGACCAGACGAGCTTTGACCAGCTCGAGAAGGCAAAAAAAGGCCACCAGGGCTTCTTCCAGCGAATCTTGTGTCTTGAGGTAGTCAAGAAAATCGAGGACCGGTTGCCTTTCGAGGAGAGTGAGGATTTCCTGCATCTTCTTTTCTAAGGAAACCTCTCTTCCTTTGAGAGTTTTGAAGTTTTCATTTTCCTTTTGTTTCATCAGAAAATAAAAACACTCGGCCAGGTCAAAAAGGCTGACTTCGAGGATTTCTTCTTCTTCGGAGGGCAGGAGGGGCGGGCTAAAAGGTCGCAGCCAGCGTCGCAACTGTTCGTCCTCTTTTTGTCTCAGGAGAGAAGAGGTAATTTTCATTTTCTGGTATTCCAAAAGCTGGTCGATAAGATGGCGGCGGGGGTCGGTTGTCTCTTCGAGGGCTGGTTGTTCCCGGGGCAGCAACATCTGACTTTTTAAGTAGATGAGAAAAGCGGCCATCAAGAGGAATTCTGCTTCTCGGTCAAGGTTAATTCTCTCTTTCTTTTCCAGATAATCAAGGTACTCCCGGGTGATGACGGCAATCGGGATATCATGAATATCGACTTTTTTTTTCTTTATCAGGTAAAGCAAAAGGTCAAGCGGGCCTTCAAAAACTTCCAGCTTAACTTGATAACCTTCCTGGATATCGCTTGACTCCATGAGCTCTAAAACCCGATGGCCTCCCTGACCTCATTCATGGTCTGGGCGGCTTTTTCCCGGGCCCGACGGTTGCCAGCCGCAAAAATATCCCACACTTCCGCCCGATGGCTTTCATAGAATTTTCTTTTTTCCCAGTAAGGAGTGAGTAGCTCGACGAGGCTTTCGATAAGAACTTGTTTGCACTCCAGGCAGCCGATACCAGCCACCCGACAGGCGGCGGCCAGTTCTTCTCTTTTTGCCTGGTTGACAAAAGCCCGATGGAGGGTGAACACCGGGCAGTCTTCCGGCACACCCGGGTCGTGGCGTCGTTTCCGGCGGGTGTCAGTCATCATGGTGGCAATTTTTTCTTTAATCACCTCCGGCGGGTCTTTGAGATAGATGGCGTTTCCGAAAGACTTGCTCATTTTGCGGCCGTCCGTGCCGGCAATTCGCGGGGTTTCCGTCAGGAGCATCTGGGGTTCGGGGAAAACTTCGCCAAAATACCGGTTGAAGCGGCGGCAAATTTCTCGAGCCAACTCGAGGTGGGGCGCCTGGTCTTCCCCCACAGGAACTATTTCCGCTTTATAAATCAGGATATCGGCCGTCTGCAGCACCGGATAACCAAGAAAGCCATAGGTGTTAAGGTCACGGTCGTTCATCTCTCGCTGAATTTCTTTAAAAGTCGGGACACGCTCCAGCCAGGGAAGCGGGGTGATCATCGAAAGCAGCAGATGGAGCTCGGCGTGTTCCTTGACTTCAGACTGAATAAAAAGCACGCTCCTTTCCGGGTCAAGACCGATGCTCAGCCAGTCAACCGCTACCTCGAAAGTATTCTCTTTAATCGAGTGAGAATCCTGATATTCGGAACTCAGGGCGTGCCAGGTAACAATCGTATAATAACAATTATATTCATCCTGCAATCTTAGCCAGTTGCGCAGGGCGCCGGCAAGGTTACCAAGATGGAGCGGTCCCGTAGGCCGCATGCCGCTGAGGACAGTTTTCTTGTTTTGGTTGCTCATTTTTCAGAGAAAAACGACAGTGTAGATAAAAATTTCTATTGGCCTGATTATTATCTGGAGCAACCCCAGATAGATTAACCCGAGGACGATGAAAAAACCGAACGGCCGGAGACGCTCATACCGCAGGGCAGCCTCATAGGAGAGCAACCCCATCAAGATGCCACTGCCGTCCAGAGGGGGAACAGGAATCAGGTTGAAAACAGCTAAGTAAACATTCGTCAGAGTCAAGTAAAAAAGGATTACGGCCAGGCCTCTAAGGGGATAAAGTCCGGGAGGAAGGCTCCGGCGCTGGAGGAGAAAATCATGCAGAAAATCGCTCAACCCCGGAGCCAGAAGTTTAAGCAGGACAATTCCCGTCAGGGCCAGGGCGGCTACGGTGAGGTTGGCGAGCGGGCCAGCGGCTGAAATCCAGAGGTTGTCCTGCCTCGGCCGGCGGAGGTTATAGGGGTTAACCGGCACCGGTTTGGCCCAGCCAAAAGGCGGGGCACCGACAAGAACCAGAATCAACGGAACAAGCACAGTGCCGATGGGGTCGATGTGGGCTAAAGGGTTGAGAGAAACTCGGCCAAGATTATAAGCGGTCGGGTCGCCTAACTTGAGGGCGGCCCACCCGTGGGCCGCTTCATGCACGGTTATGGCCAGCAGCAGGACGAACAGCCAGATTATTACGCTTACGATACTCATTTTTCTTGATATTTATAACACATCTGCTTTTCAGGGTAAAGCTGGTTTCAGCCGGATAATCATGAATTATCGGGAATTCAGCCAGTGGCCCAACAGGAACGCCATCCGTTATTCTGATGGCTTTACCCAAAAACGGAGGGGAGAAAGAAGTATCCAGCAAGAAGGGTTTATCCGGCCTTCCAGGTATTGTCGGCCCCGTTTCCTTATACCCTGTGTATTTATAAACCTAGCCCGCCAGGAATTTCCATAAAGTGCCGGACATTGTAACCCAGTGAGCTTTTTCTTTTATCAGACGGAGAAGAATTAGGTCCTTTACTTAATCTAAGTTACTCGACGCGGCTGAAAGTCAGGCAGTCAGAAAAAAGTCTCGAGAGATCAGGAACTCTATCAGCTCGAAAGAATCTTTTCGACTTCCTCCCGGTCAACATCCAAGATATAGGGAATTCCCGAAATATTAGCGGCGTCTCTCGTCAGAGCGGCAATATCGTCCCTGGTAATGTAACCAAGAGCGAACTTCCGGTTACCGGCCATGAGCTGGCGCAATCCCTGGTTCAGCCGTTTGAAATAGCTGTAAAGCCCGATCGCCCCAGTCGGGATTTCGTTGAAACGCTCCCCGTACTTCTGTTTGAGCTCGGGCGCGGTGACAAAAATCTCCTCGACGCTCGAGCCAAACCGCTCGACATAAACCGGAATCTGGCCCTCGAAAATCCGGCGGCCGATTGTTTTGCCGACCATCGTGGCGGCCATCGGGCCTCGAGCCATGGCGACGGCTTTAACATATGGTGCCCCGAGAGCCAGGACTTTGAAAATCTGGTCCTCGAAAGTTATGCCGCCGGCGAAAGCAATGTCCGGGACGTATTCCCCGTTCTTGGCCAGCCGGTGGGCAAATTGATAGGCTAAAGACCAGATTTCGACTCCCGGAATGCCCCATTCATTCATCATCCTCCAGGGGCTCATCCCTGTTCCGCCGCCGGCTCCGTCTATGGTCAGAAGGTCAATCTTGGCTTTAGAAGCATACTTTATAGCCCGGGCGAGGTCGGCCGGCCGATAAGCGCCGGTTTTCAAGAACACATACTTGGCCCCGAGCTTTCGCAGCTCCTCCACCCGCCTTAAAAAGCTTTCTTCCTCTACCATTCCCAGCCGGGAATGGCGCTCGAACTCCCGGAAGCTTCCTTTCTGGAAAGCGGCGATAACATTGGGGTCTTCTGGGTCGGGAAGAACGATATAACCCCGGCGCTTGAGCTCCTGGGCTTTTTCCAGGCTCTTAATCTTGACTTCACCGCCAATATCCTTAGCTCCCTGTCCCCACTTAAGCTCGGCCACTTCGACGCCGAGTTTTTCGATGGCGTATTCGTGAACACCGAGTCTCGTGTCCTCAACGTTAGTCTGAACAACCACAGCGCCGTAGCCGTCGTCCTGCCATTTCTGGAAAAGCCTGACCCTGGTTTCCATATCAGGAGACCGAACGACTCGGCCGTGGCGTATCTCGGCTTCTTCATCCATCCCGCAAACATTCTCGCCGATGGTCAGAATCGTCCCGCAGAGGGCCGCGCCCACGGCCAGCCCGCTCCAGTTTTGTTTGGCGACGTTGGTCGACCCCATGGCGCCGATGATAAACGGGACACGAAGCTTTATTCCCTTATCGCGGCCAATCCTGGTTTCGATGTTGACCTTTTCAAAAGTGGCCTTGTCTGAGTCAGCTTCCACGCCGTAGGCGCCGACCGCTGTCCCCATTATGCTGAAGTGGGACAGGTCAACCGGGTAATCTTTTTCAGCGGCCGCGGTAACAATGCCAAATGGCTGGGGATAAAGAACTTCAGCCCCGCGGTAGGCTGATTTGCCGATTTCGCACATCCCGATGCAACCGTCAACACAGGTGACGCACATGCCGCTAAAAGGAGAGATTGACCCTTCAGTCCTGTTCTTAGTCAAAGTAGCCGCACTGCGGTTGAGTTTGGTTAAAGACATGATTATGACCTCCTTCTCATTTTCGATTTTTATAATTTATATTCATGGCTTAGAGGAGCCGAGGGAATCTTTTTTTTCGGGGGCCTCCCGAACGCACGTTCCGCAGCGACCCGCATCGTACATCCAGCACTGGAGCTCGTTGTAATAATCAACACAGGTGGGCTCAAGAGTCAGGCAGGCGTTGCAGACAGCGGTTTCTGCCTCTGGTCCCTGACAACGAAGCTGGCAGGCAGGGCAGATATACATGCAGCCGCCGCAAAGACGGCATTCTTCGGAGCGGACGTCGAACGGCGTCGAGATTTTCCGCCGGTAGCCGCGATTTTGAAAGCCAATTGCCCGACCGTCCATTTGCTCGGCGCACATCCGCACACAGAGTCCGCAGAGAATGCATTCTTCATTCCTTACCTTGAAACGAACCTGGCTCACCCCGAATTTTGAGGCTAAATCTTGAATTTTCTTAGAATTGGGCGCGACCGAGAGCATGAGTTCGATCATCATCCGTCGGGCCGCCAGAACTCTTTTCGTATCGGTATGGACGACTAGTCCCTGTTCCGCGGGATAAGTACAAGAAGTGACCAGCTTTGCCTTTGGTCCTTCGCCGATTTCAACCAGGCACAGACGACAGCCGCCGAAAATACTCAGCCCGTCGTGGTAACAAAGAGTTGGTATTTCTAAACCATAAAAGCGAGCCGTGTCGAGAAGGGTCCAGCCCTCCTCTGCCTGAACTTCTAAACCGTTCATGATTAAATGAATCATTTTGACCCTCACTCAATCAAGATGGCATTAAATTGACAGGCCTCAAAGCAAGCGCCGCATTTAATACATTTACTTTCGTCAAGCACATGGACTTTTTTCAACTCACCCGTTATAGCTCCTTGTGGACAGACCCGAAGACAAGCCAGACAACCCGTGCACTTCGAGGCGATGATTGAATAGTGAATCAGGGCTTTACAGACTCCGGCTGGACATCTCTTGTCTTTGATGTGAGCCTCGTATTCATCCCTGAAATAGCGAAGAGTTGAAAGCACAGGGTTCGGCGCAGTCTGGCCTAAACCGCAGAGAGAGGCTTCCTTGACGGCCACCGCCAGCTCTTCGAGAACCGCCAGTTGCTCCATGGTGCCTTTGCCTTCCGTGATATCGGTGACAAGTTCCCACAGCCGCTGTGTTCCTTCCCGGCAGGAGATACATTTACCGCAGGATTCGTCCCGGAGGAAGTTGAGGAAGTAGCGGGCCACATCGACCATGCAAGTCCGGTCATCCATGACTATCATCCCGCCCGAACCCATGATCGAGCCGGCCTGGGTGAGGCTTTCATAATCGATCGGCAGGTCGATTAGCTTCTCGGGCAAGCAACCTCCTGACGGACCGCCGGTCTGGACGGCCTTAAATTTCCGGCCGGCCGGAATGCCGCCACCGATATCAAAGATGATTTCCCGCAGAGTAATTCCCATCGGGACTTCGACGAGACCGGTGTTATTGATCTTCCCGACCAGGCTGAAAATCTTTGTCCCTTTGCTTCCGTTGGTTCCTATCGAAGCAAACCAGTCGGCTCCTTTTTCGATAATGAGCGGGACATTCCCCCAGGTTTCGACGTTGTTGATAACAGTCGGTTTGCCCCAGAGCCCGCTTACTGCGGGGAAGGGCGGTCTTTGCCTCGGTTCACCCACCCTGCCTTCTATCGAAGCTATCAGCGCGGTTTCTTCGCCGCAAACAAAGGCGCCCGCTCCCTTGGCGATATGGAGGTCGAAACTAAAATTTGTCCCCAGGATATTTTCTCCCAGGAGACCGACCTCGCGAGCCTGGTTTATCGCTTGAGTAACGTGAGCCACGGCGAGCGGATATTCGTCCCGGACGTAGACGTAACCTTCCCGGGCGCCAATAGCGTAAGCACCGATAATCATGCCCTCGATTACCCGGTGCGGATTGCCTTCGAGCAGGCTTCTGTCCATATAAGCGCCCGGGTCGCCCTCGTCAGCGTTGCAAATAATGTACTTCCAGTCGCTTTTCTGTTTACGGGCAAATTCCCATTTTTTCCCTGTCGGAAACCCGGCTCCGCCCCGGCCCCTTAGTCCAGACTTGATTATGTTCTCGATAACCTCTTCTGGCGTCAGAGAGGAAAGAACCCGCAGGAGCGATTCATATCCGCCGATGGAGAAATAATCGTCGAGGCTCGTCGGGTCGAGCAGCGGGTTGGCGCCCAGGACCAAACGAAGCTGTTTCTTATAAAAAGGAATCTCTTCTTCTTTCACCGGCTTTTCGCCCGTCACCGGGTCGACGTAAAGGAATTCGGGGATAATTTCGCCGTTTAAAACAGTCCGGGAAAGAATGGCTGGAACGTGCTTAGGCTCTAATTTCTGGTAGAAAATTCCCTGGGGATAGATGATAACGTTCGGTTCCGCTTCGCAGAAACCATGGCAGCCAGTGGCTTTGAGGGTTACCTTTTCCTGAAGACCGTCCTGACGGAGGCCTTTTTTGAAAGCTTCGATTAGCCGGAGCGACCCCCTGGCCTGACCGCAAGTGCCCGAGGAGACGGCAATAACGGTCCTCGTCTCCATCTGGCGGCGACCCTTTTGCTGGGCAATAAGAGTTTGGAGGTCAGAAATACTGGCAATTTTCTTGGCTCGTTTTCGCGGACTCATGGCTTCTCCTTATGCAGCGGCTTTAGAATTTTGCTGACCTTGCGAATTGATGTCTGAGCGTGGTAGTTGCCGTCGACCACAACTACCGGGCCGATAGCGCAGCAACCCAGGCAGTTTACGGTTTCCAGGGAGAACTGCTGGTCGGGCGTCGTCTCCCCCGCCTTAATGCCGAGCTGCCGCTCGAATTCTTCTAAAACCTTCGGGCCTCCCCGGACATGACAGGCTGTTCCCAGGCAAACTGTGACCACGTGGCGGCCTCTTGGCTGGAGCGAGAAAGCCCGGTAAAAAGTGGCCACGCCGACCACATCAATCAAAGGCAGGTTGAGCGATTTTGAGACCAGACGGAGAGCCGGTTCGGGAAGATAATTATAGACTTCCTGGATTTCCTGGAGGATGGGAATGAGAGCTTTCTTCTGGCCCTTAAATCGACTGATGATTTCTTGAGCCGGAGTGAGGTCAATTTCCACGATTAAGCCTCCCTGCTTAAAATAAAATAAAATATGAGTAGAAAGGAAGGGAAAAATTGATTATCCCTATAGAAGCTATTCTTTCTCTCGATTCTATAGGGAAAAGAAACAGGTTTGAATTGATAATTATGACTCCTTCTTAACCTTATAACTTAAATAAAATAGCTATAAATTCAGAAAATACCTTATACCAGAAGATTTTTTGGCTTGTCAAGCTTGTATTTTTTTGGAAGATTCTTCCTCAGCAAAAAACTGGCACTAACCCAGGGTTTGGGCCAAGCGTCTCGAAAGCCTTTAGAATGCGGGGCGTCGTTCGCAAGCCTTCCCGCCTTAGGGGGAAGAATATTCTAAATTAAATGTTGTTTTCTCAGGCCGTATTGGTTTTATTCACCTGCCTGGTCACGGAATCGTCTTCGCCTTACTTTGCTGATTCCAGGCTCAAAGGAAGGGAAGATAGGTCTGGATTTCGTACTCGCTTACCTGCTTATCAAACTCGCGGGAGACGTTTCGATTATAAGCCTCCACTTCGTGCCGTTTATTGGCAATCAGCCGGCGAAAGATATAATCTCCCAGAGCTTCCCGCATGAGCTCGCTTTTTTCCATGATGCGGATGGCTTCCTCCAGGTTGCGGGGCAAAGTCTTAATCTCATGTTTTTTCTGCTGGCTCGGGCTCATCTCGTAGATGTTTTCCTCGACCGGAGGAACGAGCTTTAATTGTTTTTTTACTCCGTCGCTGCCCGCAGCGAGCATGACAGCAAAAGCCAGATAAATATTACATGCAGGGTCAGGCGCCCGGAGTTCGACCCTGGTCGCCCTTTCTTTACCCGGCTGGTATTCAGGTACTCGGATGTAGGCTGACCTATTCCTTTGTCCCCAGGCAATATACACAGGCGCTTCGTAGCCCTCAATTAATCTTTTATACGAGTTTACCCATTGACTGATTACGGCCGAGATTTCTCGGGCATGAACCATCAGCCCTGCCATGTAGTGGCGGGCCAGGGAAGAGAGGTGGTAAGCATCATCCGGGTCAAAAAAGAGGTTGCGTTCTCCCTTCCAGAGGGATTGATGAACGTGCATCCCACTGCCGTTCTGGCCGTTGAGCGGCTTGGGCATGAAAGTGGCATAGAGCCCATGCATCCTGGCAACCTTTTTTACCATGTAGCGAAACACCATCCCGATATCAGCCATTTCTAAGGCACCCTGGTACCTCAGGTCGATTTCGTGCTGGCCGTGGGCGACTTCGTGGTGGTCATATTCGGAATCAATCCCCATTTTCTTGAGCAAAAGCTGGATTTCTTTCCGGAGTTCTCCGTGCCGGCCGCTGAAAAAATAGCCGCCCCGGTCGGAAAAGCTCGTGTCGTGGTCGCTGGGAAAGATGAAAAACTCTAACTCCGGGCCTAATTTAAAATCATCGATATCTAGTTCTTTTTTGGCCCTCTCCAGTGCTTTCTTCAGAACAAACCGGCTGTCACCCTCAAAAGGTTTTCCCTCCGGCGTCAAAATATCGCCAAACATCAGCGCTTCTCGCCAGCGGATCTCAGGCGAAAAACCGACGTATTCCCACGGAAGAAGCCGGCAGGTTTTTGGGTCAGGGCGAATAATGAGGTCGCTCTCTTCAATCCGGACAAAACCTTCGACCGAGGACCCATCGAACCCCTTACCCTCGTCAAAGGCTCGAGGAAGCTCCTCCCGGGGGATGGAAAAATCCATCGGCCGGCCAAGGATGTCGGGAAACATGATGCGAACGAATTCCACCCGGTTTTCAGGGTTCATGATTACCTTGAGCACCTCCGCCTCGTCTTTGAACCCGAAAGCCTGGCAAGAAGCTTCCGAAGAAATCGTTGCCATAAGTTACCTCCTTATAGTAAAATTATTCCCACGAACAATTGTTGCTATAAATGGCTTTATATATTAACATTTGTCATAATTTATAGCCTAATGAGAACTTATTGTCAATATTTTTTGCTAAATTTATTAAGATTATTTTTTGGGCTTTAAGCAAGGAGGGAAGATGGATGAAATCGACCGCCGGATTCTCCAGGTCTTAAACGAGAATGCCCGCCGGAGTTTTCGAGAGGTGGCCAAGGAAGTGGGGCTTTCGGTGACGGCCGTCATCCACAAGGTCAAAAAGCTTGAGGAAGCTGGCGCTATTAAAGGCTACATTCCTGTGCTCGACCCCGAGAGTCTCGGGTATAACCTCATGGCTGTCATTGCCCTCCGGATTTCTAAGGGCAAACTTCTGGAAACCCAGAGGCTGATTGCTGAAGAACCCCAGGTAGTGGCCGTCTATGATATAACCGGCGAGTGGGATTCATTGGTCATCGGTCATTTTCGCACCCGGGAAGACCTCAACAGTTTCATCAAGAGAGTCCTCAGCCTCCCTTACGTCGACCGCACCGTAACTCATCTCGTCCTCAACGTCGTCAAAGATGAAAAAAGACTTCCCCTCTGAGCCTCGGGCTGATTAAAGGCGATTGGTTAGGTGGGTGTCTTTAAAAAGCCGCCTTGACGCCAGATGGTCTTGGCCGAAAAGACATGGCGTCGCAGGTCCGGCCAAGAAGCGTCTTCGGGACTAACGCCTTTACCTTGTCTGGCGGCACTTTTACTGCTTCGACCAGGATTGCTTCCTTGACTTTGAAAAAAAAATACCATAATGTTAGTTTCCCCTGATAATAATGACTGAGGAAGGAGAGAATAGATGGCCAAAACTTTTCATTCGACGATTGGTCATCATTATATTGTTGAAGCCTCTGGCTGCGACCCAGCCATTATCGGGAGTGTCGAGAAGGTTCAGCAAATATTGGTGAGAGCAGCTGAAATTGCCGGCGCCCAAGTTTGGTCGATTTCTTTCAGCCGTTTTCCTCCCAACGGGGTGAGCGGCGTGGTCGTGATTTCCGAAAGTCACATCTCGACCCATACGTGGCCCGAGTTCGGTTATGTCGCCCTCGATATTTATACCTGCGGTCGAAACGTCGACCCGGAAAAAGCCGTGGTTTTCGCCGTCGAAGCCTTTGGCGCTTCGACCTCGCATATTACCGAAATTACGCGGGGAATCGATGAAGGTGACTCGATTTTTTACCATAGCTTCGTGACTTGGGAAGAAGACATCCAGAAGTTTAAGGAAATCAAAAACACCCGCTAAGGCCTCAACCGCACCCACGCGTCATTCTTTAATTCCCCTGGGAAGACAGCTTAATCATTCTTCCATCCCCTGTCAAACCAGAGACTGGAAAATGTAAAGTAACATGACATTCTCTATTTTCAAAAAATCACTGCCTGGCCGAGAGTCAGTTATTTCTCGGGGAAGGGCTGCTGGCTGGGCCCCCCGCAAATTTGGCATGAATATTGCAGTAAGATTATTAAAAAAGATAATAACTAGGGTAAAGCCTGAGAGGTTTATAGGTGGTTTGGCATGATAGACCAGAAGCAAAAACTCCACCTGGCCCCGGCGTCCAACTTCCTTTCTTATGATATAATAAATATTGATTAAAAAAGCGGCTGTTTCTTTAAATGAGACCAAGAATTAACCGTGCTTTTTTCCTTGTTCTCGGGGTATTTTTTCTTTTTTTAGCTTCAAGTTTATCGGTCTCGGCGGAATCGCTGGACACCTTAGAGGCCACTTTACGCCAATTCCAGGCGGCCATCGAGAATCTTGATTTTTCGGCCTATGGTTTGTTTTTCTTGCCAGAAATAGGCCAGGCTGAGGTTGGCGTTTTCGATTCTTATTTTACTGATTTAGGCATGGATGGGGTGGTGGTTCGCCGTCTTCCGGGGATAAAAGAGCGAGCCGGAGAACATACGGTCTTTTTTCATGTGGTTTTCCAGAATTCCTACGCCGCTCTGGTCGAAACCTGGCGGCTTTCGTTTGTCCTCAAAGATGGAGACTGGAAGATAGCTTCCAGGGAAGTGGTGTCTCGGTTGCGAAACCTCTACCGGCTCAAAATCCCGTCTGACCGCTGGGAAAGGGTCGAAAAGATAACCATTGACCATCAGGATATCAGCCTCACTTTCAACCAAGCCTTGGTCTTTTATGATAATTTACCCGAAATAGAAACCGCTCTTTTAATCATCGGTCCTGGCCGCATGGCTTTCCGACCGTCAGACGAGAACGAAAAACATCAGCTGAAGCTGATGTATAAGACTGAATCTTTGTCCTCAGAAGTGGACCACGCCTACCTGCGTTTTTCTCCCTCTTTCTTTTCCCGCCATGTCCACCTCGACGGTGCCCGTCCAGCCCCGCCCATTTCTCCCCGCGACCTGGAACAGGCTACAGCCTATTTTGGACGCTACCAGGAGAACTTCTTTACAGTGGAGAATTCCTTAACCCGGGAGTTGCTTACCGTTTTGCCCCAGGGGGAAGAAGCGGTGATTGAATTTCGCAGTCCCAAGCTCGGCGACCTCACCTATATTTTTTCCCCGTTTGCCGAAGATGAAATATCTCTCTACGACCGCACGCGGGACCGTTTTATTTGCCTTTACTCCCCGCGAGAAACGGATGAAGGCCGACCGCTTCGGTTCTTCTTCGGTCAGCCGTTCGATATCCTTCATTATGACGTGGAAGCTGAGGTTGACCCGGGCACTTTCTTCCTTTCGGCTAAAGTCAGGGTAAAGTTGGTCTCAAGGTCGGGAGGCCTGGAAACTTTGCGTTTCCGCCTGAACCCGAGGTTGAATCTCATTCGTATTCTTGACGAAGAAGGCCGGGAGCTGATGTTTAACCAGGACCGGAGCAACCGGATGGTCTATGTTCCTTTGATCGAGCCTTCCTCCCGGGAAACGATAACGCTTGAGTTTTTTTATCAAGGGAGGCTCGAACCACCCCCGTCTCACACGGATGTTCTCCTCGCCGGCCAGGCCGAAGAACCCAGGATTGTTGTGCCTCTTAAGTTTGAATCCCTGCTCTACAGCTATTCAGCCCTCTGGTATCCCTCACCGCCTCATGAAGACTACTTCACCGCCCGAGTGAAGCTCGTCGCGCCCGCCGAGATGACCTGTCTGGGACAGGGCCTGTTGCTGGAGAAGGGTTATTCTGTCGGCCGGAAGGGAGAAAAGAGCGGCCTTCGCCAGGATAAGGCCTACTGGATTTATGAATCCAAAACACCTTTGAAATACCTGGCCTTTCTTGTCGGCAAGCTGGAATTCCTCCAGGAATCCAGGACGACGTCAGGGCTCAATCTGGAGTTGTTTTCTTCGCAAGAGTTCCGGTTGAACTGGCGGGGAAGCTTGGAAGAAGCCGCGGCCATTCTCTCGTTCTACGAAAAGCAATTCGGCCGTTTTCCGTATGAAAGCTTGCGGATAATTCTGCGTTTTTGGGAAACAAAGGGCGGCCATAGTCCTGGCTCCCTCGTAATCTTGAACCAACTCCCCCGCTCGCTTGCCTCCCAGGGAGTTGGCTTAGCCAACCCGGCGAGCCCGGTTGACCTTTCTCGCTGGCCTGAATACTTTCTGGCCCATGAGATAGCTCATCAGTGGTGGGGCCAGGCAGTTACCTGGAGGCGTTACCGCGACCAATGGTTGAGTGAAGGCCTGGCTCAATTTTCGACGATTCTTTTTCTTAAAGAAAAATACGGGCGTAAAGCTTATACTGATATTTTGCGTCAGTTTGCCCGCTGGACAGAAAAAAAGAGCCGCTGGGGACCGGTCATTATGGGGTCGCGTCTGAGTTACCTTGATTTTGAAGCCTTCCAGACCATCATCTACAACAAGAGCTCTTTAGCTCTTAACTTGCTTTGTGAACTGCTGGGCGAAGATGTGTTCTTTAAAGGGCTGAAAGAATTCGTGACGGTGTTCAGGTTCCGGCCTGCCTCGACCAGGGATTTTTTTCAGACGATGGAGAAAGTTTCGGGGACTGACCTCCAAGCCTTCAGGCAAAGCTGGTTTGAAAAACATACCCTGCCCCGGGTTCGTCTCCAGACTTCAACTGAAATCAGGGCCGGTCAACCCTTTTTCACGGTTAAAATTGAACAGTTAGAGGATGTTTTTGTTTTCCCGCTGTGGCTCGAGTGGAAAGAGGGAACGTCGGTCCGGAGAGAAAAAGTGGTCGTCCAGGAAAAAAATCAGGAGTTTTCTTTTTCGCTTAAGGCGAAACCGCGCCAGTTTAAAGCCGACCCCGAAAAAATTCTGCCCGCTGTTTTTAATTAATTAAAGAGCAATAGAACAATTTTTATGGGCTACCGGCGCTAACCCGGTTGCTCAACATCGATTTTTAGCCTTTTAATCATTTCATTGAGGGTGCTGGGCTTAAGCCCGAGAGCCTCGGCCGCTTTTTTTTGAACACCTTTGGCTCTTCTCAAGGCTAACAAAATAAGGCGTTTCTGGAATTCCTGTGTCTGATGCTTAAGGTCAAGGTCTTCGGCTTGACTGATGAATTCTTCGGCGCCCGCGGCGGGAAACCCGAGGAGGTAGCCGGGCAAAGAGCTGCGCGTGATAATCTTGGACTTGGTCAAGACAACAGCTCGTTCGATCACGTTTTCCAGTTCGCGAACATTTCCTGGCCAGTTGTAAGCTTCCAGGATTTCCAGGACATCTTCCGAGACTCCCTCGACTTCTTTGTTGTTTTCGCGGCTAAATTTTTCGACGAAGTGGCGAACCAGGAGAGGAATATCTTCTTTTCTTTTTCGCAGCGGCGGCAGTTCAATTTTGATTACGTTAAGCCGGTAAAACAGGTCCTTCCGGAAGGCTTTCTGAGCGATCAGCTCTTCCAGGTCTGTGTTCGTCGCCGCGATAATCCGGACGTCAACGCGAATCACCTTCGTCCCGCCCAGGCGCATGAATTCTTTATCCTGCATCACCCGCAACAATTTAGCCTGGGTTTCCAGGCTTATGGTCGAGATTTCATCAAAGAAAATCGTCCCCTTGTCCGCTGCCTCGAATAACCCCTGTTTATGACTGACGGCGCCGGTAAAGGCTCCTTTGACATGACCGAAAAGGTGGCTTTCCAACAGGTCGGGCGGCAACGAACCGCTGTTGACGACGATAAACGGGTAGGCCGCCCGGTCGCTATTCTGGTGGATGGCGCGGGCGACGAGCTCTTTTCCCGTGCCGCTTTCGCCCTGAATGAGGATGGTGCTCTTGGTAGGCGCCGTGGCCTTGATCATTTCAAAAACATTTTGCATAACCTTGCTGCGGCCGATTATGCTGGCAAAACCGAATTTCTTATCCAGCTCATCCCGCAGCCGGATGTTTTCTTCCTGCAACCTTTTGTGTTCCAGCGCCCGGCGGATGACGAGCAGCAGCTCGTCGTGCTTGAATGGTTTCTGGATA
>JBBIRF010000008.1:17667-74700 GCA_037441905.1 Candidatus Aminicenantota bacterium | reverse complement strand
TTTATTATTCTTTTAAATTTATTGGCTATTTAAACCCTTCGTTTGGGTCTGACGGAAGAGACAATCTCTCGAAAGCCGCTCGCAGGTCCATCAGCCTCAACGTTTTTTCTTTACCTAGAAGCTCGAGCACCTCGAAAATTCCCGGGCTGACAGTCTTGCCCGTAGTCAGGACGCGGAGGGCGTGAATGAAAACTGCCGGCTTCACTCCTTCGGTTTCAGCTCTGGCGCGAAGCGCTCGCTCAATGGAAGCCGCCGAAAAATCCTCCAGCTGGTCGAAATCGCGGCGCAACTTCGGCAGCAGCTCTTCCAATCTTTGACCTTCCAGGTATTTTTTCCGGCCGTCAGGGTCGATGGGGTAATTATCTGAAAGAAAAGGCCGCAAGAGAGCGACCAGCTCTTTTAAGTTCCGGCTTCTGACTTTTACGAGGTTCGTAACCTCAGAAAACCACGCTTGCTTCTCGGCTTCGAGAGCGTCCGTCCACAACCCTTCCTTCACCAGTGCCGGTTTCAGCCAGGCAAAGAGGTCTTTATCCGGCATTTCTTTAATCAACCGGCTATTAAGCCATTCCAGCTTCGCCAGGTCAAAAATCGGGCTGTTCTTGCTGACTCTGCTCAGCGAGAAGCTGGCGACCATTTCTTCGACCGAATAAATTCTTTCCTCCGGGCCGGGCGACCAGCTCATCTGGGCCAAAAAATTGAACATCGCCAGGGGATGAATCCCCTGGTCGCCGAAGTGGAGCAGCGAGGTCACCCCATGCCTTTTACTTAGCTTCTTGCGGTCAGGCCCCAGGATGAGCGGCAGATGGGCAAACGCGGGCGGCGGCGTCGCCAGAGCCTGGTATAAAAGCACCTGCTTGGGCGTGTTAGAGATGTGGTCATCCCCGCGAATCACGTGGGTAATCCCGGAGGAAATATCGTCAACAACGACTGAAAGATGATAAGTGGGCAAACCGTCGCTCCGGAGAAGGACAAAATCCTCAAGCTGGCGGTTATCGACGGCGATAACCCCGTGGACAAGGTCGGTAAATTCAGTCCGGCCTTCGGGGATGAGAAAACGGATGGCTCGTTTCCTCCCCTCTCGCCTGATTTTTTCCCTCTCCTCTGGAGTCAACCGAAGGCAGCGCCGGTCGTACTTCCAGACTCTGCCCTTTTTTTCCGCCTCCTCGCGTCTTGCCTCGAGCTCCTCCGGAAGACAAAAGCACTCGTAAGCTTTCCCTTCTCTCAACAACCGCTCGGCCCAGTCCTGATAAACGGCTAACCGCTGCGACTGAAATATCGGCCCTTCATCCCAGTCAAGACCCAACCAGCGCAAGCCTTCAAGAATAACCTGGCTCATCTCGGCCGAGGAGCGGGCCATATCCGTATCTTCAATCCTCAGGATAAACTTCCCTTTTTCGTGCCGGGCAAACAACCAGTTAAAAAGCGCTGTCCGGGCGGCGCCTACGTGCAGGTAGCCGGTGGGACTGGGAGCAAAACGAACTCTTACCATCGAAGCAATAATTTTATACCATATTGCCTCCCCCAGACAAAAGCTCTTGCTTGTTTTCTTAGCTAAGATTAGCCTGGGTTCAACCGGCTCTTTGAGCGTATGAGCTAAGGATTCGACCAGGCGCGGACTTTTTACAGCGGGGCCTTCTTTCCCATGGCTTATTTTCCCGGCTCATATCAGGTTGTTTTAGCCAGCCCGGTTGAGCTTAGGTTGAGCCCCGTAATTCAAGAAAAATATCGGAGTTTTCGGCGAAACTTTTATCGATTTTCAAGACCAGACTGTTGACCTTAACCACCTTTAAGAATAAAAATTTTTTAAACAAGGGGTTGACGACAGGCGAAAAATTGATTAATTTATGGGTGGCTTTCATCCTTGCAGCCGAAGTAAACAGACATCATCCAGAAGGGATAAGGAAAGGGCGAACCCGGGTGACCCAGAGGGAAAAAAATTATAATATTCTGCTCCTTCATCATAAACCCTCGGTTCGAGAAGGGTTAAAGGTATTTTTGCCCAAAGGAGCAGGGGTTTTCGAAGCCTCGAGGTTGGCCGAGGCTTTGCACTTAGCCCGGACGAATTTTTTCCATCTGGTGGTGGCTGAGGCGGCCCAGGGAGATTTCTCTTCCCTCGCTGGAATTATTCCGCCGGAAGCAGGACTTTTTCTTATCTCTACCCGCCCGGAAGAGCTTAACCGGGCCCTAAGAACCTGGCCTGAAAACAGACTGGCCGAAGCCGAACTCTGGCCGGTAGCGTCCGAAAACCAGGAACTCTTCCGGCGCCGTCTCCGCCGGGCCCTCGAAGGGTGGCCGCCCGACTCAGCCGTCGTCGATCCCGTAAGAAGCCTACCCTCTGCCGCCTGGGAATCCATGGCCGCTGAGATTAAAGCGCTTAAAGGCTTCTTCCGGCAAAAGGTCCTCGAGGAACTCGAGCGCCGCCTTTCCTGGGAAATAAGATGTTTGCTGGCCGAGCAAGAAAAGCAAAAGATCCAGATAATTTTACGGAAGATTTATGCGGCCGACGATGTCAACAGTCTGCTTGATTGTGTCCATGACATCAAAGACATAGTCAAGGCTCAAAGCCTCACCTTTTACATCCTGGATGAAAGCGAGACCCTGGGAAAATTTCTCAAGCCGCTGGTGTTTGCCGACGCTTTCCTGGCTCACCCTGATTTCGTCCGGTACAACGTCCCGCTCGCGGCCGACGATTTTGCTGCCCACGTGGCCAGGAAAGGCGAACCGCTCAACATCAGCCAGCCTCAAACCGACGGCCGCTTCGCCCCCCGCTACCGCGAGCAACTGCCCTGGAGCCTCAAGAGTCTGTTAGTCGTCCCCGTCATGCACGACCGGGAAGTTATCGGCGTCATCGAAACTTATAACAAAAAAGGTCGAAACGGAACCACGGCCGCCTTTTCCGCCGAGGACCTGCGCCTTCTCAGAAATATCTGCGAGCATATTTCGATGGCCATGACCAAGCTCAACCTCATTCAATACGACGCTTTAACCGGGCTGCTGCGGCCGGAGCCTTTCTTCGAAAAAATTCTGCAAAAAATTCATAACCAGAGCAAAAGAAGAATAGATATCGGCCACTGCGCTATGGTAATGGGCGATGTCGACTGGTTTAAAAACTATAACGACCTCCATGGCCATGAGGCCGGCAATCGCCTCCTCCGCGAGCTGGCCGGGGTGCTTAAGGCCAGCATCCGGGAAGAGGATTTTCTCTGCCGGTATGGCGGCGAGGAATTTCTTTTCTTCCTGACCGGCGTCAAAAACCTTGAAGAAGCCTGCGTCTTTACGGACAGGATCCGGCGAATGGTGGAGGAGCATTATTTCCCATACCAGGAAGACCAGCCGAGGAAAAACCTGACCATGAGCTTTGGCGTCACCCTGCTCCCGCAAGAAAATATTTCCGCCAACCTCTCGAAGGAAGACTTAAAAAAATTGGTGGCCGAAGCTGACTCGGCTCTGGCCGAAGCCAAGGGAAAAAGAGTTAGCCCGGCTGAAGCCGCGGGAAAAGATGAAATTCCGCCGAAAAATCGAGTCTGTGCTTTTCCCTTGAAGAGAGAGGTCGGGAACGAATGGAAAGTTTTTGCCGCGGCTGACCGCCAGCAACGCGAGGAAAAAAGGCGTCATGCCCGTTATTTTATCTCCACTCCGTTGCTCATCCTGGAAGATGACGGCATTAAGGTGACCAAGACTATTAATCTGAGCTTGAGCGGGGCCAAGGTTTGCTTGAGCTCGGACCTTCCCGCCGGCAGACCCTTGCGCCTGACGATTCTTTTAGAGGACAGGGCCTGCCAGCTCCACGGCAACGTGGTTTACCAGGAAAAAGCGGCTGATACACCACCGCTTTTCCATGCCGGGATCGAATTTTTCTTTCCGTCGCCGGCGATGCAAAAAATTCTTGAGGATTATTTGTTGGCGGTTACGGCGAAATCTTCGGCTATCAATTAGACCCTTGGCGCCTTTAGAGAGCTCCCAGCTCCTGGAGAATGGATTTTAGATAAGTCACGGGGGGAGTAATCAAACGATAAAAATTTTCTTTTAAACCTTCTATATACTCGGTGACGGCCTGAAAATCGGTTTCGTCGCTCCAGTTCTCGATAGTTAGTCTTTCGAGCATCTCCCGCAGGAGGTTAACGTCGATGACGCTTCTGGTATAACCAGGGAGGCTGAACCCGTCCTTCTCGCACAACTTGCTCACCCGAAGGAGATGTTTTCGCAGCAACTCTTGCTGGTTGATAATCTCCTGCTTGATAAAGAAGTGGTCTTTGGGCGAATCCGTCTGGGCCAGTTTCAGATACAGCCGCCGCGATGCCTCCAGAGCTTCGTTCATCGCCGAAATCAGGCTTTCGACGTCGATAATCTTCACCCCGTCTTTCTCAAAATAAGGGACTTCGCCGTTTCCCTCGGAATGGACCTTCCGATAGCTTTCCAACTTCTCGTAAACCTGGCGGAAAGTTTCGACAACCTCTTCGGCCGCAGGCTCGGGAGAAGGGACTTCTTCAGGAAAGGAAGGCTCGGTTATAAGCGAGGGGGCAGCCTCTTGCGATGTTTCCGTTGTTTCCGCCGCTTCCGTCTCAGCGGAAACCTGATTTTCGGGCTCGACCGGCTCAACGTGGGGTTCGGCCGGCGCTTCCGCCTGAGGCACCGCCTCCGCTTCCGTCTCCCGGTGCGATTCCTCAGCCACCCGGGCCACCTCAGAAGCTAAGAGCTCTTTTATCTTTCTCAGCCTTTCCAGTTCCTGTTCGAGGTCGAGCTTCAATTCCCCTTCGGCGGGAATTTCGGGAGCCTCGGTGACAATGCCGTACTTTTCCTCGATCTGCTGGCGAATCAGGGCAATCTTTTCGCCGCTTCGCTTTTCCAGGGATTCAAGCTCTCGGTTGAGCTGGTCAACTTGCTTTATTTCTTCTAAGGTTAACGTGGCCAGCCTTTCGATCTCAGTTTGATGCTCGACCACCCGGCTGAACCGCTCCTTGATCTCATTCTGAAGACGCTCTCTTTCGGCCTCAAAATCAGCCAGCACCTGCTGATAATCCAGGAGCAGGGTTCTTCCCTTCTCTATTTCCTCTTCGATCGTCCGAATCTTTCTCTCGGCCTCTTCTTTCTCCTTCCGGATTCTTTCTTCCAGCTCCCTTTCTATTTCTTCTTTCCGCTGCTCGTAAATTTCCCTCAATCGTTTCTCGACTTCATCGAGCAGTGGAATCCTCATTCGTTGTCTCGTTTCTTCGCTTTCCATGCTCATACCTCCTTTTGCCGGTCATTAAGCCGGCTATTTTGCCATCTCTTTCTCGCGAGCTTCCATCCCTTTTGGCTCGTAAGCTGTCATTCTGAAGAAGGAGCCGGAGCCATTTTAGCTCAAGCCTATTTTCATCTAGGAAACGCTTGCCGGCAATCACCCCCCGCGGGGAATCGGGGGATGATTTTCCCTTCCTGGCTTATCACCTGAAGGGGGGAATAAACCCGGCCCCAAAAATATTTTATTCTTTTCTTGCAGCTTTCCCCAAAAATAAGTATAAAATAATCTATGTCTCTAAACAAGTCGGGCGAGCTCAAGTCGTTCGTTGAACCCTCGGTGCGAATAACTCCGCTGGTCAAGATTTTTGACCCGGAGAAAAAACGCTGTCGAGAAATAGCTGACTTTCTTTCCTCCCATGGGTTTAAAGCTGAAATCGCGTCGAAGCCTTTTTCCACCGAGGAGTCTTACCCAGATGAGATTTTCCCTATTTTCATCTGGAATATAAACGGGCTCAAAGCCTCGCTCGCTCTGCTTTCCCGGCAGTTCAAGTCGAGGAAAAGGCCTTTTTCTCTTATTATCCTGAGCCCCCCGGACCCGGAAGGAATCGACCTTCAGGCGATTCATGACGGGCTGGTCGACCATGTGGTCAGTCCTGACCATCTTCCCGCCCTGGTTTCAGCTATCCGCAGCGAAACGGAAAAGGAGAAATACCGCCGCCAGCTAAGCCGCACCGCGGCTGAACTGAAAATGGTCAGCCTGGTCAAGGAACGTTCCCTCCGCCGCGCAGCCCAACTCGAAGAAATCTACAACGCAACGCTCGAAAACTTGATGACGGCCCTCGACCTCAGGGACGTCGAGACTTTCGGCCACTCCCGGGTCGTGGCGCGCTACAGCCAGGCATTGGCTCAGATTTTGGGCATCGCCGAAACTTCTCGGCTCGAGCATATCCGCCAGGGCGCCCTGCTGCACGACGTCGGCAAGATCGCCATCCCTGACGCAATCCTCAAAAAGCCCGGCACGCTGACGAACGATGAATGGGAAAAAATAAAGATGCATCCAGCTTTAGGCTATGGCCTGGTCAAGGAAATAAAGCTCGTCGAAGAAGTGGGCCACGTGATTCTTTATCACCACGAACGCTACGACGGCCAGGGATATCCTTATGGCTTAAAAAAAGAGAAAATTCCTATAGAGGCAAGAATCTTCGCGCTGGCTGATGCCCTGGATGCCATCACCTCCCACCGACCATACCGGAAGGAAAGGGATTTTAAGACAGCCCGCGCCGAAATTCTAAAAGCCCGCGGCCGTCAGTTTGACCCCAAGGTCGTCGATGCCTTCTGCTCTCTCGAGCTCGCAGAGTGGGAAAAAATCCGGTACGAGACGAGCCGGATAGCTCCGGCGCTCGCCAAAATTAAGGCTTAAGCCCTGGTGAAAACCGGACTGTAAGCACCCGGGTGATTCCCGAAAGGTCGTTTCTGAAGAACCATTCTATCCCCGGCCGCTTGGCTAAAAAGGTTTCTATCCTTTCCTGCTGGCCAAAACCGATTTCGACAACCAGATAGCCTCCTGGCTTCAGGAATTGACCGGCTCCTTCGACCAGCTTGAAAATAAATTCAAGCCCGGAAGAGCCAGCTACCAGGGCGCGGCGGGGCTCGGTGAGTTTTATTTCGGGAGGAAGAGCTGGCCAATCCTCGGCGGCAACATACGGCGGGTTAGAAACAATCAGGTCGCAGCGTCCCTCGAGACCAAGGGTTATAAGAGGTGAGAAAAGCGACCCTTTTCTCAGGATGATGTTTGCAACCCCTAACCTCGCCGCATTTTCCTGCGCCAGACCAATCGCCCGGCTGGAAATATCAGTGGCCACGATTGTCGCTGCCGGTCTTTCCTTGGCCAGAGCCAGGGCAATCGCCCCGCAACCAGTCCCGATATCGGCGGCGATGCCGTTTGCGGGCCACGGAAGCCCGAGGGCTAACTCGACCAGACACTCTGTCTCTGGCCGGGGAATGAAAACCCCTTTTCTTACTCGCAGAGGCAATGACCAGAATTCTTTTTCGCCTATGAGGAGAGCCAGGGGATAGCGGGCTAATCTTTTTCTCACCAGAGATTCGTAACGCCGCGCCGAAGCAACCGAGACCGGAGCGTCGATTTCCAGAAAAAAAGCTTTTTCGTCGACCTGGAGGGCTTTTTGCAGCAACAGCCTGGCTTCTAAGCTGGCTAAGGGAAAATTCCTGAGCGCCTGGACGCCGAAGCGCCAGAGGTCGCGGATTGTCCTTTTCAAAGGCAAGGCCGAGTTCAAACCGCCGCAGCCTGCTCTTGAAGCTCTTTTACCTGAAAATGGAGGACCAGTTTCTCGATAAGCTCGTCGAGCTCGCCGTCCATTACTGCCTGGAGGTTATGGAAAGAAAGGTCAAGCCGGTGGTCGGTAACCCGGTTCTGGGGGAAATTATAAGTCCTGATCTTCTCGCTCCTCTCGCCGGTGCCAACCTGAGACCTCCTCGCCCTGGCTACCTCTTCTTCTTGCTTTTTCTTGGCGATGTCGAGCAACCGGGTGCGTAAAATCCGCAGGGCCTTCTCCTTGTTTCGATGCTGGGATTTTTCGTCCTGGCAGGTGACGACTAAACCAGTCGGCTTATGGGTTATCCTGATGGCGGTGTAATTCCGGTTGACATTCTGACCGCCAGGCCCGGAAGCTCCGAAGGCTTCCACTTTTATATCCTTGGGGTCGATTTTGACGTCCACCTCGTCGGCCTCGGGCAGCACCGCCACGGTCACCGTCGAAGTATGAATCCGGCCGCTCGCCTCGGTGCGCGGGACACGCTGGACGCGATGAACCCCGCTTTCATATTTTAATAAAGAATAGACGTTCCGCCCCTTGATGCTGAGGATAACTTCTTTAAACCCGCCGATCGGGCTCAGGCTCTGGTCCATGACCTCCCATTTCCACCCTTTGCTTTCGGCAAACCGGGCGTACATCCGGCACAGGTCCTGGGCAAAAAGCGTCGCCTCGTCGCCCCCGGCGCCAGCCCTGATTTCTAAAAAGACGTTCTTCCCGTCATAAGGGTCGCGGGGCAAGAGCATCAGACGCAGCTCCTCCTCCAGCCTCGCCATCTCTTTCTCGAGCTCCTTGATTTCCGCTTCCGCCAGGCTTTTCAACTCCTGGTCGGCTGAGGGGTCGGCCAGAATCTCCCGCGACTCGGCCAGAGATTTACGGACGCGCTTATATTCCTGGTATTTCTGGACGAGAGGCTCGAGCTCGGCTTTCTCCCTGGCAACCTCTCTAATTTTCTGCGGGTTAGAGGCCAGTTCAGGGTTAGAAAGGTTCTGGAGAAGAGACTCGTATTTTTTTTCGAGATGCTCGAGCTCGGGAAGCATAAGGCTTATTTCTTAAAGCGAGCCTCGCGGTATTTTTTCTTAAATTTCTCGACGCGGCCGGCGGTGTCAACAATCTTCTGTTTTCCCGTAAAAAAGGGATGGCACTGGGAGCAGATTTCAACCCGGATTTCTTTTTTCGTCGACCGAGTCTGGAAAGTGTTCCCGCAAGCACAGATTACCGTGCATTCCTGGTATTGAGGATGAATGCCTTCCTTCATCAGTAACTCCTTAGAATAAAAATTATAACAAATTCAGGCGTTTTCGGCAAAGGGACTGGCGAGGATGACACCCGAGGGCGAAACCCGGTAACGGCTAAAAGCTTCCCAATCGACACTCACCCGGTGGCCAAGCGTCAGACGTTCGACGGTTTCTTTGTAATTTCGGCTGGCAAAATAATCCTTAAGCTCGGCGGAAAGAGGCAGCGCTTGTTCTTCGGCTTTCCATTCGTAAGGTTTGTCGTCGAGGCGGACACAGTTTAAGAAAACAAGCCAGGCCATTTGTTTAAAGGGGACCGAGGCCAAAGCGCGGCGGATGGCCAGGACTTCAGCCTCTTTGGCCGGGTTAACGAAACGGAAATAACGCGAAAAGAGAAGAGAGTTATGGAAATAGGCTGGAAAAGCTAACAGACCGTCGCATCCGGTAAGTTTGCCCAAATAGACAAAAATATCTACCACCTTTTTCCCCAGCCCGAGGCCGGGTTTGGCTTGCCCGGGAAGAGCCGGTCTTTCGGCGGTGAATGCAAGCCGCGGGTTTTGCAGCGTCAGCCATTCGAGGTGAAGGAACCGGCTTTGGCTAAACACGGGGGAAAGCAGTCGGTTCGGGCTGTCGGGGAAACCAGCCTCCCTGATTTTAAGGTCGACGATTAACCTTTCTGGCTCCTTTTTTTCCCAGAAAACCTGCAACCGCTGGACGGGAAACGCGGAAGAATCAAGCTGAAACACAAGCGGCCAGAGGTTCCGTTTTTTGGCCTCCCGGAAAAAATTCCTCCGGGCCAGGACAGCTTTGACCTCCATCAGGCTGTAGCGGCCGAGAAAAAGACTCGACCCTCGCTCCGACTGGAGGCTCTCGAAGATTTCTTCTTCCGCCAGGTCAAAGAGCTCTTCCGGAGGACGAATCAGCTTTTTTTCTTTTTCCAAGTTTATCTTCCCTTAGTTTCGGTTTTAACTAACCGATTCTTCTTCCCCCGCCCGAGAATTCTTATCGGGTTTTTTGGCCCGTCTTCTTGGCGGTTTTTCCAGGTCACCTTCTCCGGCCATTCCCTCGGGCTCCCGGAAGAAGGAAACCACGTCGTCGCCGCAGCGAAGCAGGCGAAACCGCTCAAAGAAACGCAGGTCGGGCTGGATTTTATCGAAGTGGCGGAGCAAAATTATCCCCCCTGGTTTCAGGATACCCCTTTTTTTGACTGCTTTCAGCGGGTTTCTTTCTTTAAGCAACTCATAGGGGGGGTCGATGAAAATAAGGTCAAACTGCTTTTTTTCCTTCGCCAGCCTGATTACTCCGCGGTTAAACTCCTCGAGCAAAACTCTTGTCTGGGCTTCCACCCCCAGCCGCTCGATATTCTGGCGGATTATTTTGGCGGCCGCCGGATAGGCCTCCAGGAAGACGACGCTGGCCGCTCCCCGGCTTAAAGCTTCCAGCCCGACGGCGCCGCTGCCGGCAAAACCGTCAAGGCAATCCGCTCCCTTAACCCTGTCCTGAAGGATGTTAAACAGCGCTTCTTTTAGCTTTGCCGGCATTGGCCTGACTTTAGGGTCCCGGAGCATTTTCAGCCTCCGGCCCTTATGCCAACCGCCGACGATTCGCAGCATTATTCCAGTTTTCCCTAATTTAATAATAGAAAATAGCTCTGCCTTTTTTTAATTTTATATCTTTAATCCCGTAGGGCAAATCATATGACCTGTTCAACCCCTCCGCTGGTGCGTTGTGGGCCAGGGCGATCATTCGGACCATTTCGGAGACAAAATCAACCGCCAGCTCTTGCGTCCCGAGAAAAATTTTATGAAAAACAAAATGGACCTTGCCGCCTGAAACAGTAAAGCTGGCGCTAAAAAACAAAGGTGCCTGCTTCGGAACGATTGCCGGCAGGTTTTCCTGGCTCAAGTCAAAAACCGCCTTACCCTCGAACCGGTTGCCGTCAAGAAGTTTGAGCTGCAACTCTTTTAGAAGCTCGACCGGGTCAGTGGCAATTCGGTAGGCAATATAAGCGTTGAGCTCCTCTTCGGTAAGGCTCAACGACCTGAGGGTTGCGGGGGAGGCTTCGCGCTGGGCTTTCTCGAGCTCTTCAATCGCCTGAAACACCTTCTTCAACGGCTCGTCCTGGTTGCCGCCCGAAGTGTTTTGGACCAATAAGGCCGGCCAAACGAACTTCGGAAAGAAGAGAAAAAGAGCGGCGAATACCAAGGTTTTAATCATCTTCCCTGAATTCCTCGGGACCATCGTCGCGCCTCGCGTTTCCCGCCTTTGAGGGACGTCAACTCGCCTCTCATTATAGCTTAATTTGCTAAGCTTTTCCTTTTCCGCTTTAAAGGGAGGCTTAAGTCTTAGGGGTGACAGCCCAAAACAGGGCTTTAATTCGGCGCGCTTATCCCCTAAATTTTGCTCTTATCCTCAGGCCCAAAATTTTTTAGCTGTTTTCAGATCTGAGAGAAATTCGCCCGGTAGGGGCGGCTCGAAAGCCTGAAGCAGGGAAAATTCAAAACAACCTCAATTTTCAGCGGCTGAGATTCTTGCCGCCAAGACACTGGAGAACTTGCTCGAGATATTCATGGCTCGGCCGGTCGGCCGTATTCTGGCTGACGTACTTAAAAATGACCACGCCGTTTTCATCCAGAATAAAATAAGCTGGGATGTTCTGGGCGACCTTGCTCCCTCCCCATTCTTCGGTAAAAAGTCCCAGACCTTTGGAGACTTTCTGGTCGGCATCGACGAGCAGCGGGAACGGAGCCGCCACCGGCTTCCCCTCTTCCCACAGGAGGTCTCGAGGGAAAAGGCGCTTAGCTCTCTCCATTCTCTGCTTGCCCCTCTCATCCAGAGCCTGCGGGTCGGCAGGATATTTCCAGTCCTTGATTTTGGCCAGCTGTGCCGGCAGGGATTCCAGCCAGGCTCTTACCTTATCCTGGTCATACGGGAAAACCATGACAACTTCAAGGTTATATTTTTTCCTGAACTCGCTCACCCTCTCTATTTCCAGAAGCTCGGCAAACCGGTAGTGGCAGATGGTACACCAGGCATTCTCGGCGGCAAAACCCCGCGGAAAAATCAGCAAAACTTTCTTCCCTCTTAAGCTCGAAAGAGAAAACGTGCCCCCTTGATACTTCGGGAGGCTGAAATCCGGCATGGGCTGGCCGACAGTAACCGGCCTGATTTCAGTTTCTTGAGAGACGCCGCTGGCAACCAATAAAAACAAAAACGGGGCGGAAAAAACAACCGCCAGAAAAAAGCCGTAGACTGAACCCCAGAGAAGCTTTTTCATCCTCGTTTCCTCCTTTTTTCATCCTATTTTCAACCGGGCCTCTTGGCCCCCTGACTTTCAGGCGAAAAAAGTTGGCTCGCCATGGGGGACGATTTCCAATTTTAACCCGGATAGCCTCAAGATAAAAGTCTTCCCCTTCCAACCAAGAATTTTTGGAAAGATTGCCGAAAACTAATACTTCACCGTGCAGCCATAGGGCTGGCTCGTCTTCACGCTGACTTCTTGGCCGGCAAGAATTTCTTCCAGCGCCTGTTCAACGTAGTTAATCGCTTTAGGGATATCCTCGATATTAGTGGAGCGGATGTTATCAATCCCGCCGTTATACACCAGGACCCCATTCTGGTCGATTATGAACATGTGCGGGGTGACCTTGGCATCGTATAAGCGGCCAATTTTTCCCTCGGGGTCAAGAATGACGGCGGTGGGCGCCGCGTCTTTTTCTTTCGTCAAAACCCGGGCTTGCTCCGGCGTGCAGTAGCCCTGTTTTCCCGGGGCCGAGGAAATAATCGAAAACCAGATGATACCCTTGGCGGTATAAGTCTTCTGGAGTTTTTGCATGTGACCGCTGTTGTAGTGCTTCTGGACAAACGGACACTCGTGGTTCAACCATTCGAGGACGACAATCTTCCCCTGGTAAGATGAAAGGGTGTGACTCTGGCCGTTGGCATCGACGCCAGTGAAATCCGGCGCCTTTTCGCCCACCTTCAGGTCAGCCGAAAGACTGGCCGCGGCCAACAGAAAGAAAAGGACCGCCAGACCGCCCAATGTTGAGTTTTTCACTTCATACCTCCCTGGCTTAAAGTCGTTTAATTTCCTTTAATGGAACCTCGAGGCTAAACGCCTTTATGTTTCCTTGATTAGAACCTCGATTGAGGACCAGAACCCCTTTAATGACCGCCGGAAGTTCGGTTGAAACCGGCGCCCTTTTCAGGCTAAGGACATACCGGCTGGCTGCTTTCTCCCACTTCTCGGCCGAACCATAATCAATTATTCCTTCGTTTTCGATGAAAAAAGAGGCCCCTAAAAGGTCAAGGTCTTGTTCGGCCGGCGGCTGGAAGAAAATCCTAACCGCCTCCTGGTCGGCTTCGGCTGAGGTCGGCCACCGCGCCGCTTCGGGCAACTTCAGCCGGGCGGCGAAGAAAACATGGCGGTAGGCTTTGTTTTCCGGCGCCGCCGCTTTTTTTACCTCGAGCGCAAGCGAAGAAGAGCACGACCCTGGAAGACAGCCCTCCCGGCAAACAAGATAGCTGATTTCGGCGTCCAGGCGGAGAGCCGAGCCGGCGGGGACTTCAGGAGAAATAGACAACGTGGCCAGGATGAGAACCTGGTCTTTATAGCCATAACTCGTCGCCAGAGAGTCGACAAACTTCTCGGGCACGGCCCAGGAGAGCTCCAACAAGCTAACGCCCGGAGGTAGCGACCAGGATACAGTTGTCGGCAAACCAGACTCTCCCGGGTTTTTCCAGTAAATATGCCAGCCAGGCTCGATGGTCAGTCGGAGCCAGAGATTAAAAAGTTTGCCTGGCTCCATCCAGAGACGCTCGGGGATTAACTCAGCTTTTACCCGGGAAGGCTCGGTTTCCTGGAAAAGGCCAGACTCGGCCTTCATGATGCCTCCTGGCCGGGTCAAGATAATGACCGAGAGAGCTAAAGCCAATATCAGGCTACTTTTTAGCAACCAGCGCCGGAGTACAGACACAAACATATTCTCTATTATTACCATAGGAATAGTAAGAAATCAACGATATTCCTAGCCGGCTCAAGTTCGGTCCACCGCTTCTTGAATTCGCCGGTCATTTTGAAAGTCGCCCTTAATATAACAAGGTTCATCCTTGCTTTCATCTGTTCTCCCTGTCGGCAGAAAAAAACGGGCGGCCACGCCGCCTCGTTATTTTACCGAAAAAATTGGCACCGCCTGCCGTTTCCTGAGCTCGCCTTCAGGCCCATCTTTTGACTCAAATAAGTTGCTACCTTAAGAGTTTCCTGATGAATTCATCAGTTTCATGATAACAAACCACGGGAGAAAAACCGCTTTATGACAAGCCTCATCCCGAGAAAGCCACCATCGACAGGACATCGAAGCTCGAACTGTATATTCTTTAGATTTAAATAACCCAACATCGGTCGGTTTCTTGACAGGGAGCGGAGGGACGACTAAGCTATTAATTTGAGCTTAAACCATTCTGGAAAAACTATGACTTATCGAGAAAAAGTCCGCCGCGGCCGGATATCCCGGGAAATAAGACAGGTAGCCAGAGAGGAAAACCTTCCGGTAGAAGAGCTGGTCGAGCTTTTTCTTGCCGGCAAAGTCGTCATTCCTCACAACCCCCGCCATCGCCTCGCCCGTCCTGTCGGCATCGGCGCTAAGCTGAAGACCAAGGTTAACGTCAACCTCGGAACTTCGATCGACTTTCCCGATTTAGAGACCGAACTGGCCAAAGTAAAAGTGGCGGTTGAATATGAAGCCGACGCCATCATGGACCTGAGCACTGGCGGAAATATTCAGGAAATCCGCCGCCGCATTCTGGAGGCTTCGCCCCTTCCCGTGGGGACAGTGCCCATCTATCAGGCAGCGATTGAAGCTATCGACCGCCGCGGGTCGGTCGTGGCCATGACTCCCGACGACCTTTTCGCAGTCATCGAAGCCCAGGCGAAAGAAGGCGTTGACTTCATGACTGTCCATTGCGGGCTGACGCTCAGAGGGATTGAACGGCTAAGGAAGCAAGGCCGGGTGGCTGACGTTGTCTCCCGGGGTGGCGCGTTTCATCTTGCCTGGATGGTCCATCACGGAAAAGAGAACCCGCTTTATGCCCAGTTCGACCGACTGCTGGAAATCGCCCGGCGGTACGACATTACTCTGAGTCTCGGCGACGGCTTGCGGCCAGGCGCTGTGGCGGATGCTACTGACCGTCCTCAGGTGGAAGAGCTTTTAACCCTGGGTGAGCTGGTTAAGGCCGCCTGGGACGAAGAAGTCCAGGTAATGGTCGAAGGGCCAGGCCATGTCCCCCTCGACCAGGTTGTGATGAACGTCAAGCTGGAAAAACAGCTTTGTCATGAGGCCCCTTTCTATGTTCTCGGGCCGCTGGTGACTGACATCGCTCCGGGCTACGACCACATCGTTTCAGCCATTGGCGGCGCGGTGGCGGCCGCCGCCGGAGCTGACTTCCTCTGCTATGTCACCCCGGCAGAGCATTTGGGCCTGCCGACGGTTGAGGACGTGCGCGAAGGATTGATTGCCGCTCGGATTGCGGCTCACGCCGCTGACCTGGTCAAGGGTATCCCTGGAGCTAAGGAAAGAGACCTGGAAATGTCGCGGGCGCGCAAAGCCCTCGATTGGTCAGCCCAGAGAAAATTTGTTATCGACCCGGCTCGTTTTGATGAAGTCCGCCGCCGCCGTTCCACCCAAACAGAGGCCTGTTCCATGTGTGGCAAGTACTGTGCGATGAGGATCGTCCGCGATTTCCTCAACTCCCATGGAAAGGCCGATGAATTCTGTTTTTGACCGCCTTCTGTTCGGGACAGCCGGCATCCCATTAAGCACCTCGTCACCCTCCACCTTGGCCGCTATCGACCAGGTCAAAGAGCTCGGGCTTTCTTGTTTAGAAGTTGAGATGGTCCGGGGCGTTCGCCTGGCGAGCGAAACGGCCGAAGCTATCCGCCAAAAAGCCGAAAAATTGGGCATTGCCCTGAGCGCTCATGCCCCTTATTCTATCAACCTGCTTTCTGGAGAGGCAGGAAAAAGGCTTTCTTCTCAGGAGCAACTCCTGAGCGCGGCCAGGCTGGCCAACCTCTGCGGCGCGAGAAGCCTGGTTTTCCATGCCGGGTTTTACGGTCAGAACTCCGGCGCCGCCGCAGTCCAGTTACTCCGGGACGTGCTCAAGGACATTATCAGCCGGCTCCACGGAGAAAAAAACCGGGTGATTTTGCGGGTGGAAACAATGGGCAAAATATCCCAGTTCGGCACCCTGGAGGAAGTGCTCACCCTCTGCCAGGAAGTGCCCGGCCTCCAGCCTTGCCTTGATTTTTCCCATCTTTACGCCAGAGAGGGAGCCGTCAACGGCTACCGCCATTTTGTCCGCATCTTAACCAAGGTGGAAAAGAAGCTCGGCTCCCGGGCCCTGCGGAATCTTCACCTCCATGTGTCCGGTGTCCAGTTCGGACAGAAAGGAGAAATTAAGCATCTCGACCTCGACCAATCTGATTTTCACTGGGAAGAATTTATTATGGCCCTTCAAGACATGGATGCGGCCGGCCTGGTCATCTGCGAAAGCCCTAACCTCGAAAGCGACGCTCTGATGCTCCAGAATTATTATCTCGCCTACCAGGGAAAAATGAAAAGAAAATGTTTAGACGAATAAATCTTTAACCCAGGAGGGAAAAATGGAGGCCCGTTATCGCCTTTTCATTAACGGAGAATGGCGGGAAACGGCGGTTACCAAGAAAATCTTTTCACCCTATGACGGCCGGGTTGCGGGGGAGGTCTGCTGGGCGGACGGTGAATTAGTCAGGCAAGCAATCGAAGCCGCCGCCCGAGGCTTTGAATCTACCAGGAAGCTCTCCTCCTACGAAAGAGTCCGGGTGCTGCGAGAGGTCGCCGAAGGAATAGCCCGGCGCCGGGAAGACCTGGCGCGCTCGATCGCCATCCAGAGCGGTAAGCCAATCCGTGACGCCCGGGCTGAGGTCGACCGGGCCATGATGACCTTCCAGATTGCCAGCGAAGAGGCCAAGCGGCTCGGCGGCGAGATGATACCGCTCGACCTCTCGCCTTTGGCGGCTGGCCGCTGGGGCCTGGTTAGGCGGTTTCCTCTGGGACCGATTGCCGCCATCACCCCCTTCAATTTTCCGCTGAACCTTGTAGCCCATAAAGTAGCCCCTGGCCTGGCCGCCGGTAATAGCCTCCTCCTCCGGCCGGCTTCCCAGGTTCCGATAACCTCGCTCCTCCTGGCAGAAATAATCGCTCAAACCAGCTTGCCGGCTGGCGGGTTTAACGTCATCCCCTGCGGTTATGAGGCCGCCGAAGCGCTGTTGGTTGACGACCGGGTGAAAATGGTCACCTTTACCGGAAGCTCAGCCGTCGGCTGGGAATTGAAAAAGAAAGCCGCCCGGAAAAAAGTCACCCTCGAGCTCGGCGGGAACGCCGCCCTGGTGGTTGAGCCCGATGCCGACCTGAGTTTCGCCGTCCCCCGGGCTGTAACCGGCGCCTTCGCTTACGCCGGCCAAATCTGCATTTCGATTCAACGGCTGTTCTTGCAGGCCAAAATCTACGACCGCTTCCTGGACGATTTTGTCAGCCGGACGAAAGCTTTAAAGTTAGGCGACCCGCTGGATGAAGCGACGGACGTCGGGCCGATGATTAACGAAGCCGCGGCTCGCCAGACCGAAGAATGGGTGGATGAAGCCGTGGCCAAGGGGGCCAGGATAATCCTCGGGGGAAAAAGGGACGGCTCTTTCTATCAGCCGACAATCCTGGAAAACGTCCAGCCTGAATGGCGCATCTCCTGGTTAGAAGCTTTTGCCCCGGTTGTCGTCGTCTATCGGTATCATGAATATGAAGACGCTTTGCGGCAAGTCAACAACTCGATTTACGGCCTCCAGGCTGGAGTTTTTACCAATGACCTGAAGAAGGCCTGGTTAGCCTTCGAGACGCTGGAGGTGGGCGGAGTTATCATCAACGACATCCCGACCTTCCGTATCGACCATATGCCCTATGGCGGCGTCAAGGAAAGCGGTTTCGGAAGAGAGGGCGTCCGCTACGCCATCGAAGAAATGACCGAATTGAAGCTGCTGGCCCTCAACCCAAAATAGGGATAAAAGAATTCAGCCGAGAGCCGGTCGAGGAGGTGGAGGTTAATATTTTTTAGTAAAATTTGGGTTTAGAATAAATAATTGGATGATAAGATTGGGGGCGGCAAAGGACCCTGCCCGCGAGGACAGAGAGCGATGGCAAAAAGAGGCTAAATTGAGGTTAAATTGGAGAATGGCTTTAACTTTGTTTTCCAATTAAGTATAATTAGGCTAAGTGAGGTTGAAAATGGATAATCCCATTATCCCCTATCGCTCGTTAAAAGACTGTGTCATGGATTACCTTCGCCAGGAGATGGAGGCGGGAAACCTCAAACCTGGAGAGAGGATCAACGAAAAAGAAATCTGCCAGAAATTGGGCATCAGTCGAACCCCGATCAGGGAAGCGCTGATTCAGTTAGAAAGAGAAGGTTTCATCGAAATTTCCCCGCGCAAGAGCATCCGCGTCAAGAAGCTGACCATCGAAGAAATCGAAGATATTTATAACGTTGTCGGCACTTTAGAGGCGGAGGCGGCCGAAATCGCCTGCGACCGGCTGACTCCCGAGGACATCGAGAAGATGGAAGAGAAGTTTGAGGAGATGGCTCAGGCGCTCGCCAGGGATGATTTCAAAAAATACATGGACATAAACTTAGAGCTGCATAACGTCCATATGCGGCTTTGCGGCAATGCCGTCCTCAAGGAAATTGTCAACCAGCTAAAAAAAAGACTTTATGACTTTCCCCGCATCATGCTTACTCTCCCCGAGTGGGAAGAAAAATGCATGGCGGAACACCGGCTTATGATCCGTTACTTCAAGGAAAAAAATAAGCCAGCCATAAAAGACTTAATCAAGAATAAACACTGGGGTTTTGAGGACAACAAGAAATTCATCCTGGTTTATTATGATTTGCTCAACTCAAGAGAAGCCAAAGATATTCCGCCGGCAAGCTCACACCCCGGGCAAGAGGCTGTTAAATAAAAACTTCCCCCCCACGCAAGATAAATTTTTCATCCCGCCACGTTGGCTGGCGGAAAGATTTTAGTCTGATAGATAACAAGTAAATTTGCCTCTGCATTTGCTAAAAAACGCCTCTCTTTTTTTTGAGCAGTTCGGTTTTCGGGCGGAAAGCCTGCTGGCTGATATCCTTAAAGGCCATTTTTAATGGCTCCCTTTGTCATTCTTAGTTGGATTCACCTGGAGAAATAGAGCCGTCTTCTTGACAGGCGAGGGAGGGAAAAATAAACTAAAAAGTCACTCCGACAATACGGGGAGGAGGTCATCATGAAAGTCATAAGCCTGGCCGAGGTCAGAGATAGAATTAAAGACCTCGTGCAGGAAGCCAACTTCGTCCTCCAGGACGATGTCCGCAATGTTATCGAAGCGATGGAGAAACAAGAAGAATCTCCCGCCGGGCTGGAGGTTTTTCGCCAGCTCCGGGAGAACGCCCGGATTGCCCGCGAAGAAAAGCTGGGCATTTGCCAGGACACGGGCCTGGCCGTGTTTTTTGTCGAGGTCGGGGAAGATGTCCAATGGCGCAAGGACGACGGCCTGACGAGTCTCGGTCAGGCGATCACTGAAGGGACCAGGCTGGGTTATGCTGAAGGCTACTTGCGTAAATCAGTGGTTGCCGACCCTATCCGCCGGAAAAACACGGGAGATAACACTCCAGCCTTTATTCATTGGGAGTTAGTCCCGGGAGAGGTGTTTAAGGTAACCTTTATCGCCAAAGGGGGTGGCGCCGAGAATATGAGCGCCATCCGGATGTTTGCCCCGGCTGCCGGGTTAGAAGGCATCGAGGACTTCGTGGTCGAGACTGTGGACAAAGCTGGGTCGAACCCCTGTCCGCCCATCATCGTCGGCGTCGGCGTTGGCGGCAACTTCGAACATGTAGCCCTTCTGGCCAAGAAAGCCCTGCTGAGGCGACCGCTGGGCACGCCTAACCCCGACCCGTTTTATGCCGACATGGAAAAACGTCTCCTTGCCAGAATTAATAACCTGGGAATAGGACCTCAAGGAATGGGCGGCCGGGTGACGGCCTTAGCCGTGCATGTCGAGGCTTTTCCCTGTCATATTGCCTCGATGCCCGCCGCGGTTAACATCGAATGCCATGCCCATCGGGTTTTGAGCTTCGAACTATAAACTTCGTTGGCCGGCCAACTGAGGAGTTCGGCAAAAATTCTCTTAGATTCAACAAAACTCAGAGAGCAGGGCGCGAACGAACCCTGCCCAGAAACCTTAGGGCGACGAAAAGGAGAGAAGGGTCATGATGGAAATTCGTTTTCATGGGCGAGGCGGACAGGGAACAGTGGTAGCTTCTAAGATTCTGGCCGACGCTCTGGCCAAAGAGGGTAATTATGTCCAGGCTTACCCTGAATTCGGGGTAGAGCGCCGGGGAGCCCCGGTTTACGCCTTTATCCGGATTGACAATAAACCCATCTATGACAAAAGCCGGATTTACACCCCGGACCATGTGGTTGTCGTCGACCCGACCTTGGTCGAAGCTATCGACGTCACCGAAGGCCTGAAGCCCGGCGGAATCATCATTATCAATTCTGACCGCAACCCGGAAGACTTTCATTTTCCTCCCATTTTCCGGGTGGCCACAACCAACGCCACCGAGGTAGCCGTCAAACACAAATTAGGAACCCTGGCCGCGCCGATTGTCAACACCGCTATCATCGGCGCCGTGATTAAGATTCTCGGGTTGTGTCGGCTGGATTCGCTGGTGGCGGCCATCAGGGAAGGTGTCCCCATCAAACCGGAAGACAACGTTCGGGCTGCTGAGGAAGCTTATGAAAAAGCCACCCGCCTGCTTTGATTTTTGGGCCGCGGGAAAAACAGCCTGGCGGGAGGAAAGATTTAGACGCTTGAGCGTCAAGATAATCGATTCTCCCGGCCCATCCCGGCTGTTAGGGAATGAGTGGTTACCAACTCCAAGACCTTTTTCGTTCGAGAGGCTATAATGAATTATGGAAATAATGAAAAGGATGAAGGTGAGAATCGCATGAAAGGGAAAAAAGAAAACCCAGAAAAAATTTTCTTCGCCTCGGAAAAGGAAATGCCGATAGCCCCGATGTCGATTGGCTCGATGCGGTTCAACCGGACCGGGGCCTGGAGGAATATCAGGCCAGAGATTGACCTCGAGAATTGCATCCAGTGCGGCATATGCTGGAAGTTCTGCCCTGATGCGGCCATCCTGGTCGAGAACGAATTCCCGGTCATCGATTACGATTATTGCAAAGGCTGCGGCCTTTGCGCTGAAGAATGTCCGACCAAGTGCATTGCCATGGTGGAGGAAATCAAATGAAAAAAGTAATCATGGGGAACCACGCTCTTTCCTACGGCGCCATGCTTTCCCGGGCCCAAGTGATCTCGGCCTATCCCATCACTCCTCAGACCCAGGTGGTTGAGCTTCTCTCGGAAATGTGCGCCAGCAAGGCCCTGGACGCTCAATTCATCAAAGTGGAATCAGAACACTCAGCCATGGCCTCGCTCATCGGGGCTTCGCTCGCCGGCGCGCGAACTTTTACCGCCACCTCGGCCCAGGGGTTGGCCCTGATGCATGAGCTCCTCCACTGGGCCTCGGGAGCCAGGCTGCCCATCGTCATGGGTAACATTAACCGGGCCATGGCCCCGGGCTGGAGCATCTGGTCAGACCAGAACGATAGCCTGTCCCAAAGAGATACGGGCTGGATTCAATTTTATTGTGCCAACAACCAGGAAGTTCTCGACTCCGTAATTCAAGCGTATAAAGTGGCGGAAAGGTTGCTCATCCCGGCCATGATTGTTCTTGACGCCTTTACTCTTTCGCATACTTATGAAGTCGTCGACATTCCCGACCAGGAAGCTGTCGACACCTATTTGCCGCCGTTTAAACCGGCTTTCCGGCTCAACCCCGACGACCCCCACGCCTTCGGCGGTTTAACTTCTCCCGACCATTATTTCGAACTCCGGTATAAACTCCAGAAAGACATGGAAAAGGTTTGCCAGGCCATCGAAGAAACCGGCCGGGAATACGAAAAAACCTTTGGCCGCTTCTTAGGGCCTGTCGACCCCTGGCGGGTCGAAGACGCCGAAATAATCCTGGTCACCTCGGGCACAGCCGGGTCAACAGCCAGGGTGGCTGTAGATAACCTCCGCCGGAAGGGGGTTAAGGTTGGTAACCTGAGAATCAGGCTGTTTCGTCCTTTTCCTTTTGAGGTTGTCCGCGAGACCTTGGCCCGGGCAAAGAAAGTGGCCGTTGTCGACCGGAATATCTCTTACGGCCACCACGGAATTTTCTACCAGGAAGTTAAATCGGCCCTTTACGGCAAGGCCGACATTCCCGTTTTTGGGTTTATTACCGGGCTCGGCGGCAGGGATATTACTCCCGGAACGTACGAAGAAATCGTCGCTTACGTCGAAAGTCATGCCTGGCCTGAGGATGACATTATCTGGATAGGAGTCAAAAAATGAAAAAACCACGAACGATGAAATTGAGCCTGCCGATAGACGAGTTAATGAACCCCGGGCACTTAGCCTGCCAGGGGTGCGGGGCCACCTTAGCCATGCGCTACGTGCTTAAAGCCTTAGGCCAGAGAACCGTTTTGTGCATCCCGGCTTGCTGCTGGTCGGTTATCGACGGCCCATTCCCGTATTCCTGCCTCGATGTGCCTGTCTTCCACTGCGCCTTTGAAACCGCGGCGGCTTCGGCTTCCGGCGTCAAGGCAGGTCTGGAGATGGTCGGCGACAAGGAAACGACCGTTGTTGCCTGGGCTGGCGACGGCGGCACTTTCGACATCGGGCTACAAGCCCTTTCGGGAGCGGCCGAGAGAAACGACGATATCATTTATGTTTGCTACGATAACGAAGCCTACATGAATACCGGCATTCAAAGAAGCTCAGCCACTCCCTACGGCGCCTGGACAACCACCACGCCGGTCAAACACTTCAAAGACCAGCCAAAGAAGGACATCGTGGCCATCATGGCCGGCCACCGGATTCCTTATATCGCTACGGCCAGCGTCGCCTATCCTGAAGACCTGTACAAGAAAATGAAAAAAGCTAAGGAAATAAAGGGCACTCGCTTCTTCCACATCTTTGCTCCCTGTCCTTCAGGCTGGAAGAGCCGGCCAGAAGACACCGTGAAGTTAGCCCGGCTTGCGGTTCAGACCTGTCTCTTTCCTCTACTTGAGGTAGAAAAAGGAGAAAAATATACCTTGAACATCAAGCCGAGAGAGAAAAAACCGGTGGTTGAGTACTTGAGATTGCAGGGCAGGTTCCACCATTTAACCGAAAGAGAAATCCAGCTTATCCAGGAAGAGGTAGACCATAACTGGGCACGGTTGCTGCGGCTATGCGGCCAGGATGAATCCAGGCCAACGGCTCAGGAATAAGAATCGCCGGCCGCCCTTTGACGTTTTCTCTTTTCTTGAGAAAAAAAAGAAAATTTCCCTTTGGTTGCCTCAGCTTGCTGTCAAGAAAAGGGAAGCAGGTTCAACTTCTCTCTGGGCGAGCCCATAATAAATTAAAAAACCTGGCTCTTCTCCAGGTTATTTGATGGCGATACGACCCGAAAAGAAGGAGCGGGATGAACCAAAAACTTTTATTTTTATAAGCCGGGCTTCGGGTTATTCTGTTGTTTCCCTTCGGTCTCCGCCCATCTTTTGTGCGGCGGTTAGCCAAGGCGCGTCGGCGCGGGAGCGAACATGTTTTGAAGATGTTTTGAACAATTTTTAGCCTTCTCCCTTGCGCAGAAATATAAATACTTTATAATAAAAGTAAACTTAATTTGAGGAAGAAAGAGAATGAACAAACGAAGCACGAACGCCATCCTGGCCGGGTTAAGCCTGCTGATAATCAGCCTCATCCTCGGGAGCACCGCAATTGGCTCCGCCGAGCAGAGTTTTCAGCCAGCCCCGGATTTTCAGCTCACTGACCTTGACGGCAAAACCCGCACCCTGAGCGACTATCAAGGAAAGATATTGCTCATCAATTTTTGGGCAACGTGGTGTCCTCCCTGCCGGGCGGAAATTCCTGATTTTGTCGAAGTCTACGCCTCGAAGAAAAGCCAGGGGTTGGAAATCCTCGGGGTTTCCGTCGATAACCTTTCTGCCTCCGACCTGAAGAATTTTGTCCGCCGGATGAAAATTAATTACCCCGTCGCCCTGGCCACCGAGAAAATAATCCTCGATTATCGACCCGGCGAATACATCCCAACGACAATTGTCCTGGATAGAAAGGGCCGGATAAGACACAAACACGTTGGCCAGTTAGATAAAGAAACGCTCCTGGCTCTTTTTGACTCGCTTAACCAGGAAAAATAACTAAGAAGCTTTAGGCCGGGAAAAGATTTACCAGCGGTAGACGACGGCCGCCCAGGTAAACCCGGCTCCAAAGGCATCCATCAGGATTATGTCGCCCTTCTTCAATTTTCCCTGCTGCCTTAACTCTTCCAAGCAGATTGGAATGGAGGCGACCGAAACGTTGCCGTACCGGTCGATGTTCGCGTAGACTTTCTCTGCTGGCATCTTGAGTCTTTCGCCGGTAGCCTCGATAATCCGGATATTCGCCTGATGGGGGATGAAATGGGTCACCTCTTCCTGCTTCAGTCCAGCCCGGCGGAGAGCCTCGACCGCTGCCTCGCCCATCCTCCGGACAGCGTGTTTAAAAACCTCGTTGCCTTTCATTACCAGATAATGAAGCCCCTGGCTGACAGTGTCGGCTGAAGCCGGCAGGCGAGTTCCGCCGGCGGGCAAATAAAGAAGCTCGGCCAGGCTGCCGTCGGCCTTCCAGTAGGAGGAAAGAATTCCAGATTCGTCCTGGCTTTCCTCAAGCAGCACCCCGCCGGCCGCGTCGCCGAAAAGCACGCACGTTGACCTGTCTTTCCAGTTAGTCACTTTGGTGAGTAATTCGCCACCGAGCAGAAGGATGCGTCGGCAGGTGCCGTTCAGAATCAAACTCTCTCCCACGATCAGCCCGTAAAGAAACCCGGTACATCCAGCCGAAATGTCAAAAGCGGGTATTTCTTCTGCTCCCAGGCCTTTCTGAACCCAGCAAGCCGTCGAAGGAAAAAGCGTATCCGGAGTTGAGGTGGCGACTATAATCAGGTCAATATCCTTCGCTTTAAGCCCTGCCTGGTCGAGGATTTGGCGGCCAGCCTCGACGCAAAGGTCAGAAGTGGTTTGCGCCGGGTCGGCGATATGTCTCTCTCGAATTCCTGTCCTGGTTATAATCCATTCGTCCGAAGTGTCGACCATCTTTTCCAGGTCGGCGTTGGTCAGAATCTTCGGGGGGGCGTAAAAACCCGTGGCCGTTATTTTTACTCGTCTGTTTTTTCTTTCCATCGCCAGCCTCATAAGTTTATCCTCTATAGCATAGAGTGCGGTCGATTGCAAATTAGGCTCGGGATGGCTAAAATCAGAAAGACGCTTTTCCGGCGGGTCGAAGGATGAAGCGAGCAGCGAGTGTCGTCTTTTTTATCCTCTTTCCTTGCCTCCTCGCCGGACAGACTGTTATGGGGCAGTACGAGGAAGAAGCTCCTTTGAGAACCTGGAACCTTCCGTGGTTCGCATCTGCGGCCGGCCTCGGCCGGGCTGACATCATGACCGTCGCCGGTGAAGACCCGGCTGTGACGATGAATAACCCGGCGCTCCTTCATGACCTGTCAAGGTTCAGTGTCTTCCTTAACGGGTCGGCGCAGAAAGCCTCTCTTTTCCGGTTCGGTCTGGTGAACACGGGAGTCCTTCGGTCAACAAACAACCTCTGGGCTGACTTGAGAGCCATCGACGCCTCGGGTGTTTCATGGCGGTCGGGCAAATGGGCTTTCGGCCTGGCGGTGGCCATCACTGAATATTATTCCCGGCCGTCGGTCGAGGCTGAATCGTTTTCCGCCAATCAAAAAGTCTACGGGATAAGCTTCTCCCAGGACGGTTTCCTGCGGAACTGGAGCTTCGGCCTGGCCCGCCGGCTCTCCCGCAAGTGGGTTGTCGGGTTTTCCCTGAACCTTGCCTCCGGAAGTTTCGAGACAAACACGGTTGAGACCTGGCTTACCTCCGGGGTGTCAATCGAGGACAAGAAAAAGGCCAAGCTGCGCGAGACCTCCTACCGGTTAGGAATTTGCGGCGAAATAACAGACAGGATAAGGTTGACCCTGACCATCGAACCTCCCCACCCCCGCCGCCGCGAAAGTACCAGCATGTATCATTACGAGGCCATGGCCGGAAAGACGTCGATCGTGATTTCAGGCCGGGCGGAAGATTCGATCGACCGGCCGCTTATCGTGGCCGTAGGAGGCCGTTATTCTATCGGAAGCCGCTGGCGAGTTTTGCTGGAAACGGCTTACTTCAACTGGTCAAGCTATCAACTGACTTGGTTTGCAGAAGCCGAAGACAGAAATTACCGGGATGCTCTCCGCTTGGCGGTTGCCCTGGAAAACATCAGCTCTTTCTTCCTTTTTAACCAGGCTCTTTCTTTAACCTCAAGAATCGGCCTTCAATCGGACCCGCAGCCGATGAAAACTCCCCGCTCGACTTACACGGCTCTGAGCTCCGGCCTCAGCCTCCGCTGGAAGAGCTTCAGGCTTGATTTAGGAGCCGCCTGGGCCAGGGAAAAAGGCTCGGGAAGGTCGCTTGAAGCCATCCGGAGCTCTCTGGCTCTGGCCGTTCTTTTTTAGGCCAAAAATGAGCTTCGACGCGAACAAACTGGAATGGAAAGTGAAGAAGGGGAAAATTTTTGGTAGAGATAAAAGATTTGGATGGGAGGCTGGGATTTAGAGAAAGTTACTGACGAGCGAGAAATCGAGCCAATTGGTGGAAAGAAGGAGGGAGGAGTGGAGAAAGGAAAGGAAAGTGAGGTGTGGGTGGCGGGGGGTAAAGTAAGAGAAAAGGAGAGGAAGGAAGAGGAGAGAAGAGAAAAGCAGAGAAGAGATGCAATGCGAGGTGAAGGGATGTGATGTGATGGAGGAGTGGAGAGGGGCGATGTGGGTGATGTGATGCGAAGATAAAATAAAATTAAGAAGATAAAATAAAAATAAGAGAAGAAAAGTTAAGAAAATAAGATAAAAGAAGAAAAGCGAAGTGAAATGAAGAGAAGTGAAGTAAAGGGATTAAGAAGTAGAGTGAGGTGAAGCGAAGTGAACAGAAGTGGGGTTAAAAGAAAAGAAGAGATGAGACTAGAAGATAAAATAAAACAAGAAAAAAGAAGAGAAGAGAACGGAAAAGATAGAGAAGTGAAGTAAAGTAAAATGAAAAAAAGAGAATTAACATGAAGTGAGATAATAATAAAATAACATAACCAAGATTAGATTAGAATAAATTAGATTTGAAAATAAAATAAAAAAAAAGAAGAAAAAGAAAAAAGAGGGAAAAGATAAAAACCAAGAGATGAAAATCATGGCCGTCAATAGACCCAAACGCTTTAATCGATTAGCCGCGGGCTTTTTCCTGTTTTTTGGCTTTTTTCTTATTTTCTCCGGGACGCTTAAAGCGAGCGACCCGCCTTCCGGCAAAACCGAGATAATCAGCCTGGAAAAAACCCCGGAAGGGCTGGCGGCTCTCGCAGCTTCAGGCAACGAATGGGATTTTCTCCTGGAAACAGCCGAAAGAATATACCTTTTAGTCTGCCCTCAAGACTTAGCCTTTTTTCAAACGAACCGGCTAAAATTCCGGCTGGAAACTCATCTTTTTCCCCCGGCTTTCCCTTCAGCCGGCGCAATGTCTCCTTCGTCTGGGGCTAACGGTGCCTATCATTCCTACTCCGAGGTTGTGGCCGAACTCAACGACCTCGCCAAGCGTTACCCTGGTCTGGCCCAGGTGAAAGAAGCTGGCCGAAGCCACGAAGGAAGGTCAATCTTGGCCCTGAAAATATCGGATAACGTCGCCTCCAAAGAACCAGAACCAGGGCTTCTTTTTCTCGGCTGTCATCATGCCCGGGAGTGGATTTCAGTCGAGGTGCCTTTGCTGACCGCCCGTTATCTTCTCGAGAACTACGAGCTTCGCCCTGATGTTCGCCAGCTGGTCAACGGAACCCAATTATGGTTTATTCCTCTGGTTAACCCCGACGGGCTCGAATATTCAATCCGGGTTTATCGCTACTGGCGCAAGAATCGCCGGGCGAACGAGGATGGAACTTTCGGCGTCGACCTTAACCGGAACTACGGGTTCTCCTGGGGCATAGATAACCGCGGCTCGAGCCCCAACCCGGCCTCTGAAGTCTACCGGGGTCCGGCGCCTTTCTCCGAGCCCGAGACCAGGGCCGTTCGCGACCTGTTCCTGGAAAATAGAATCGACGGCCTCATCAGCTACCATAGCTACTCGCAAGTAATCCTCTATCCCTGGGGGTTCACCACGGCGCCGGCTGACAAAGCGCCTCTCCTCCTTGACTTAGCCAGGAGAATGTCCGAGCTTATGGCTGCAGTAAACGGCCGGCGTTATGTTTTTGGCCAGGCGAGCACTCTCCTTTACCTCACCAACGGCGACACCACGGATTGGGCCTACGGGATAGCCGGAATTCCAGCTTACACCATAGAGTTACCACCGGTTGATATTCTTAACGGCGGTTTTTTTAACTCCGAAGCCGATATCCAGCCGATTTTTGCCGAAAATTTAGCAGCCGCGCTCGACCTCATCGTCTGGTGCCTGGAAAATAACGAAGGAAAATACTGGCTAAACCAAGAAGGAGAAAAGGACCTTGACCGAATAAGATACCAGCCTATTATGAAGTCATCGGCCATGACCAAAATTAAATAGGCAGGATAACAAGCGTGAAGACCAGTCTTCTGTCTGAGGTGACTCCGCCATTTCAAGAAGGGCTTCCCTACTGGATGCTCTGGCTTCTTCTCGGCGTGATTGTCCTTCTTGTTTTCTTCATCTTCCTCCGCGACAAAGACCTCAGACGCCGGATTGACTTTTTCTTCTTGAGTGCCAGGAACCGGTCGTTGCAGCTTCATTTGGAGCGCCAAATCAAAAGGGAGAAAAGAAGAAAGGAAGCTCTCTGGGAGGAGGTCGGCCGGTTAATTTACATGAATCGTCTCTCTTTGCCGGGCACAGAGGCTTTATTCCAGGCTATCGACGCCCTCGAGGAAAAAAGAAAACATCTGGAAACCGAAATGAAGGTCCTTGAAGAAAACCTGGCTCGCCTGGAAACGAGTAAAAGGCCTCCTCAACCCGCAGAGGCTGGCGAAACAACCGAGGCGTCCGGGGAGTCAGCGACCGCCAGAAAAGAAAACCTGGTATTTTGGGACGAAACCAGGGAAACCAGAGCCGAGGCTGGTTCCTGGAAAAGACGCCTGGTTAAGGTCAAGGAAAAAATAAGGGACCTGGAAGACCACGAGCGAGCTTATTTCACGACCCTCGGCCGAATCGGTGATACGTTGCGGCCGGCCGATGAAGCGCTCCAGATTCTTTTCGACAAGATTGACCAGATAAACCTCAGGATAAGTCACATCGAGCAGAGGCTCGATTCGCTCCATCCTTTTTGACCGTCCCGTCTCTTTTTGCCGGCCAGAGAACCGGCTGATTTCGCCGCCTCAATGCTCGGGATTATTGAAAGACCAATTGATTTTCTGTTGAGGCCGCGAATCAATTTTTTAGAGATTCTTAACGAGGCAATCCGAAGCCTTTACATCTCGTGGCTTTCTCTTATAATGAGTTATGAGCGTGAAAAAGATTCTGGTTCATGTCTGCTGCGCCCCTGACGGAGCTTACGTTTTAAACCAACTGCGAGCCAATTTTGAGCCGGTCGCCTTTTTTTATAACCCGAATATTTTCCCCGAGGCGGAGTACCGGGTTCGTTTTCAGGAAATGGAGCGGGTCTCATCCTGGCTCGGAATTCCTTTAATCGAAGAAGAGCCTGATTTTTCCCGCTGGGAAGAGCGGACGGAAATCTATAAAGACGAGCCGGAGAAGGGAAAACGCTGCGACCTATGCTACGCCATCAGGTTAGAAAAAACGGCGGAAAAAGCCGCTTGCCTTAACTTCCCCCTGTTTACCACTGTAATGACCATCAGTCCCTGGAAAAAAAGTCCGGTTATCAACTCCCTGGGAAAAGAATTCGCCGAGAAATACGGCGTAAGTTTTCTCGAGGCTGATTTTAAGAAAAAGGACGGGTTTCTCCATAGTGTCGCTTTAAGCCGAGAACTCGGGCTTTATCGTCAGAATTATTGTGGCTGCCGGTACAGCTACGAGGAAAGCCAGAAAAGGAAGGCAAGAAAAAGTGGACCAGGTCAAACCGGCGAATGAACCCGGAAAGCTAACCCCCTCGTTCGACCCCTCAGCCCGGGCAGCCAGAATAATCGTTCACGGGGTTGTCCAGGGAGTGGGCTTCCGCCCTTTTATCCATCGGCTTGCCTCCCGGTTTAACCTATACGGCTGGGTGAGGAATACGGGTTTGGGGGTGGAAATCCACCTGGAAGGAAAAGACTCGGGAGGCATTCTGGGTTTTCTTCAAGCTCTGGAAAAAGAAAAACCACCGCTGGCCCTGGTCGAAAGCGTCGAGGTTCTTCCGGCCGAATTCGAGGGTTCTCAGGAATTTATCATCATTCCTTCCAGGCAAGAAGAAGCGTTTGTTTTCATTTCGCCCGATATAGCTACCTGTGAGGCCTGTCTCCAGGAAATAACCGACCCGAAGGAGAGACGCTACCGCTATCCATTTACCAACTGCACTAATTGCGGCCCCCGGTACACGATTGTCCAGGGATTGCCTTATGACCGCGAGCGAACGACCATGGCCTCTTTCCGGATGTGTGAAGCCTGCCGCCGAGAATATCACGACCCGGATGACCGGCGGCATCATGCCCAACCAATTGCTTGCCCGGTTTGCGGCCCGAGCCTGAGCCTTCTCGATCCTCGGACTGGCGAGGTTATTTCCGGAGGGCTGGAAAAGGCGGCGGATTTAATCCAGGAAGGCTCCATCGTAGCGGTAAAAGGGCTGGGCGGGTTCCATCTGATGGCCGACCCCAGAAACCCGGAAGCCATCCGCAGGCTCCGTCAGGTCAAGAACCGTCGCTTCAAGCCCCTGGCCCTTATGGCCCGCAATTTAGCCACGGTCAAGAAATTTGCCCGGGTTAATGAAGCCGAGGCGGCGACGCTCGTTTCGCCTTACCGGCCGATTGTCTTGCTTCAGAAAGAAAAAGAGCTCGCCGGCGTCGCTCCTTTTCTTCAAGATATAGGGTTCATGCTTCCCTACACCCCCCTTCATCATCTGCTGCTCGAGAAAATCGACCTGGTGGTAGCCACAAGTTCTAACCGAAAAGACGCGCCGATAGCTAAGGATGAAAAAGAGGGAATCGCCGAGCTTTGCGATTATATCCTGACCCACAACCGGCCGATAGCCATGAGGGCTGACGACTCGGTTTTGAAGATAGTCGAAGGCGAGCCGCTTTTTCTCCGGCGAGCCCGGGGATATGTGCCTTACCCGGAAAAGGTAATTCCCGAACTGCGGATAAAACCCCATGTGCTCGGTCTCGGCGGCGAACTCAAGGTCACCATTTCGGCCTATAAGAGCGGCACAGTGGTCACCAGCCAGTTCCTTGGCGACCTGGATGAGTACCAGAACTATCTTTATTTTGAAGAAGCTCTTAATCATTTCACCCGGCTTTTTCATCTGAACCCGGAAATAGTCGTGAGCGACCTTCATCCGCATTTCCGGACGACTCGCTTCGCCAGCCAGACCGGGTGGCGTCATCTCCAGGTTCAGCACCATTACGCCCACGTCCTGGCGGCATTTCTGGAGCATCGACTCCCGCCGGCAACCAGAGTATTAGGCGTATCTTTTGACGGCTATGGTTACGGGCTCGACGGCGCAGCCTGGGGCGGTGAATTCTTGCTAGCTGACGGGTTCGGGTTCGAAAGGTTGGCCCATTTCAGCTACGTCCCGCTTCCAGGCGGCGACCTGGCGGCTCGACAACCCTGGCGGATGGCCTTGGCTCATCTTCTCCCGATAATCGGGCCAAACCCGGAGAAACTCGCCGCGCTCGTGGGAATCGACGAGGGAAAAGTCGGAATTGTTCTCTCTTCCATTCGTCATGGGTTCAACGCCCCCCCGACTTCGAGCTGTGGCCGACTCTTTGACGCTGTGGCTTGCCTCCTCGCAATTGCGCCCGCGGAAATGGAGTTTGAGGCCGAAGCAGCGATGAGGTTAGAGGCAATTGCCGGCCGGACAGATGAAAAGCCTTATCCAGTGGAAATAGAAAAAAATAATCTTCCCTGGAAGGTTTCTTTTCGCTCGATGACGGCCGCTATTCTGGAAGAAAAAAAAGCGGGTGTATTTCCTGAAATTATCGCTTCCCGTTTTCATCGGACAGTCGTCGAAGCTATCCTCGCCGTCGCTCGCGAAGCCAGGAAGGAATTTAACCTAACCAATGTCATTCTCAGCGGTGTTTTTCTCAACCGCTGGTTAACTCACATCGCCAGTCAGATGTTGCGGCAAGCAGGGTTCAAGGTGTGGCGGGCAGTCCGCTATTCGCCTAACGATGAATCAATCTCGCTCGGCCAGGTTTATTTTGCTTTGTCCCGCTTGGCCGCTGAAGGAAGCCGCTGAGGTTCTTAGAGTTTTTTTTCTTCCTTTTTCCTTTTAACTCTGATGGTCAGCCCTCCAGCCAGCGATGAACTGAGGTTAAAAAACAGGGCAGCCAGCAACCCAAAAACAACGCCTGAGAAAAGCCCGGCGAGGCCTCCCATCCCGGCAAAAACAAACCCGCCCGTTAATTTTCCCTGGATTTCCTGAAAAAATAACGGCAGGAAGCCTAACTTGCCCAGGAAAAAGCTGGTAGAGCCAACAACCGCGCCGGCGATAACCCCAAGGAGCGTAACCAGCCCTCCAGCAAAAACGGCTGTCGGAACAACTGGGAGCGAAGCAATGACCAGTCTTTCTTCCTGGTCGGTAGTAATTTCAAGAGTTAAGTTAGAACGAAGCGCCGCCACTTCAGGCGCCGCCAGGGTTGGCCTTTCCCCTTCCCGAGCGCTATCCACTCCGGCTCCTCGCCCCCCTCTAACCTCGGGAGTAAAAGAACCCGACGGCGTTCCCGAATCCTCTTCGAAAAAAACAGTTTCGTTGGCTGGCGGGTCTGCCCGTACCCAGTTCCGGCCGTCAAAATAGTACCATTTGCCGCTCTGAGCGCCGATTGTCCAGTATCGGCCGGTCTCGTCCTGAAGACGGAGTTTCTTGAGTTCGGCCACAAATTCAGGCTGGGACAGCTTCCGGCTAAGGTAGAGACGACGGAGGCGGATAAAGTCGCTCTCGACACGCCGAAAGGCCTGTTCGAGGTTCGTTTTCTCCGTCATGGCACCGTCTCTTTAAACCCTTTTATTTCAGCTACTTACCGAAGGCAAATTTCGGGCTCACCCGAGCGACGAATTTCTGTGCATTTTGCCATAATTCTAAGAATTTTCGGTTGTTTAGATAATATCCTACCCGACTTTTCCACAAGATTTCCACAATTTTTGTGCAAATCTTCGCCGCCAATTTATCCCCTCGGGGCAACCGACCTGAGCATGTCCAGGAGGCTAAAACCTTTAATCGGGTCGGGAATGAAGGATAAGATAAAAATCAAAATCGCTAACCAGGCAAGCTTTTGCCTTCCGGAGCTCAAGGGTTCGGCCTCATCTGTTACCAGCGGATGTTTGAGCCCAAGGACAAGGATGATGACCGCCCAGATTATCCAGCCCATCCAGAGAAAAATTCCCATGAGGAGGAAAACGGCCAGGACAACCCGGGAAAGCTTTCTTGACCGCCGGCCCAAAAGAGCATAGGCAATGTGCCCGCCGTCAAGCTGGCCGACAGGAAAAAGGTTAAAAGCAGTGACCAGGATGCCAACCCAGCCAGCAAAACCAACTGGATGGAGGACGATGTCATACCGGTCAGAAATCGGACCGAGAAGCAACCTTTCAAGCCCCTTGAGCAGCAGCGGTTCGCCGAAATAGATCGTCCCCTCCTGGGGAAGAGCGGGAACTACCTTGGAATTAGCTAGACCGTAAGCCAGGGCGGGCAAAGCGAGCAAGAACCCGGTGAGCGGGCCGGCCACACCGATATCGAAAAGCTGACTTTTCTTCGTCACCGGAGAACGAATCTTGATAAAGGCCCCGAGGGTTCCGACGAGGGTGGGCGCCGGGATGAAAAACGGCAAAGTCGCTTCAAGCCCATGCCGACGGCAGGTAAGATAATGGCCTAACTCATGGCCGATAAGAATTCCCAGGAGGACGAGAACATAAACGCCGCTGAGCAGGAGAAGGCGGGGGTTTGACCAGACATCAAGGTTAATCGCCTCAGTCGGCAGAGCGACCAGGTCCTCGGCCAGCTCGAAGCTCGCACTCCAGGAAACGCCAACCAGGAAGGTGGAAAATACAGTCAGGATAAAAAGAACTACATTGAGCCACACCAGGTTCTTCTTCGGCCCATCATTCATGATAAATATAAAGAGAAGGAGATTAACTCCTCCTCTTACTCTCTCTTAAGCTGTTTATAATAAAAAATTACTGCTGGCTAAAATATCAACTCTGGTGAAGACGATGATATTTTTGCATTAGCTCTTCGCGGCTTTCCTTGTGGTCGGGGTCGGGAACACAGGCGTCAACCGGACAAACCGCCGCGCACTGGGATTGGTCGAAAGCCCCAACGCATTCCGTGCACTTGTCAGGGTCGATAATGTAAATCTCGTCGCCCGGACTAATCGCCTGATTGGGGCATTCCGGTTCGCAGGCTCCGCAGTTAATGCACTCCTCGGTAATCTTATAAGCCATCCTAAGCCTCCTTGAGAAAAATCAAACCTCTATTATATTAGTTTTTGCCACCATTACAAGCGCCCAGGATTAGCCGCCGAGCCGCCGGATGCGCTCGCTGACATTCCAGAAAAAGGCTGCCTGGGGATATTTTTCCTGGACCTGGCGATACTTGGCCAGCGCCTGGGCTTTGTCCCCTTTCTGCTCCAGAGCTTCGGCCGAATGAATTAACACTGCCTCCAGAGGATAAACTCCGTTAGCTTCTTTCTCCAGGGAATCGAACAGGGCAAGGGCCCGGTCAAACTCTTTTCGCCAGGTCAAGACCTGGCCCAGCAAATCTTTCGCCTGAAAATAAAACAGGTCTTTGGGTCTCTCCGGGAATTTCTCGAGCGCCGCCTGGGCTTGGGCCAGGTCGTTCCTCTGCACCCAGTAATTCACCAGGTAAAGATAAGCTAAGCGGCTAAACTTCCCGCGGCCAGCGATTTTTTCGAGCTGGGTCAGCTCGGCTGGGTTTTCCTCAGAAGAGGTTGCTTTGGCCATCAAGCCCGCCTGAAGCTTCATGATTTGGGCGAGGTCTCGGTTAGCCCGATTCTCGCTTTGAACCTGGACAGCCCGAATAACCACAATTATCATCAGGATAGCGACGAGCGAAAAGCCCGCTATCTTTAATTCTCTCTGCCAGTTGTGGAAAAAACGAATTATCTTGGTTAAGGTCGAAACAAATTCGTCTTCCTTCAGATGTTTCCGCTCTCGGCGTTTCATTCCACTCTCCTCTTCAGTTTGCCTTTCTTAAAAGAGTACGCCTGGTGGGACTCGAACCCACGACCCAGGGATTAGGAATCCCTTGCTCTGTCCATACTGAGCTACAGGCGTACCTTTCTCCTCTGGTGTTGAGATAACTAATATACCTTAGGACCCCGTTTCTTTTCAATCGGGTTTTCGGCGGCGGTTCTTTTCAGTCGACTTTCGTCAGGCTCCGGGCCGACGGCTTGCCGGCAGTATTTTCATTTTCTTTCAGAATTGACATCAGGGTTCGCAGCCGGGCTAAAATCGACCGGGAGTTACAACTTTTATCCACATCTTCCTTCGAAAGCGCCTGGACTTTCCGCAAGAATTCCTGGTTCTTCTGGTTCCTTTCGCTGACTATTTCGGCCAACACTTCCGCCATTTGAGGGTGTTGACGGAGCAGCCAGCCGAACTCGCCACCCGTGATTCGCAGAAGCTCAGCCTCGGTGGCGGCGACGACAGTGGCTGTCCGCGGCAGGCCTGTAAACAGGGACATCTCGCCCACGATGCCGCCTTCACCCACTTCAAACTCGGAAAGGTAATCTTTCCCCTTTTCTTGATAAACGATTTCTCCCCTGAGCTTGCCGCGGCCGACGATAAAACAGTAATCACCCTTTTCTCCCTGCCGGAAAAGCACCTCGCCTCGATTGTAAGTTTCTCGCTTGACGCGAGAAGCAAGCTCCCTTAAATCTTCGAGCGGCACGATTAATTCACCGGCTTTATCGCCCGCCTCGAAACGCAAGAAATTCGACTTCAGCAGATAGCCAAGGTTTATCTCGGCTTCGGCTTGAACCTCGCCAGAAATTTTTTCCGGTCGAACACTCATAAGAACCTCACGCAAAGAATCAGCGAGAGGCAGAGAGAGTTTAACCCCTTGCCGCCTAAACTTATACCAGACCTGTTTGCCGACTTCCCCCAGAATAAGGTTCTTGCGGCTAAAATCTCTAATCCAGAACTTTAGCCAGCAAGTCAGCCCGAGATGGTCGTAGCCAGCAATAAAGGCTTGCGGCGCGGGTTCGGATAAAACCTCCGGAATCTCCCTTGCGGCCTCGAGCAGGGTTCGTAAGACCAAACCAGGGTTATTCTCAAAACTAACTTTAACCTCTAAGATTAAAGCTGAATTCTTATTCGGCCGGGAAAAATTAATCACCTTCTCCCCGGCGACGAAACTGTTCGGAAGGACGACGAGGTTGGAGGCCCGGTCAATAAGAACAGTTTCCCGCCAGTTCATCTCATCCACCACGCCCTCGAAGCTCCCCACCTGAACCCAATCGCCCCGGCTGAAGGCCCGGGAGAAATTAAGCGATAAACCAGCCATGATATTGCTCAAAACACCCTGGAAGGCCAGGCCGAGAATGGCCGTCAACAGGGCGGAGGTTGCCAGGAAAGGAGTAATATTTATCCCGAGGCGAGTGCGAAGAATAATAAAAAAAGCAGCGATATAAACCAGAGCCAGCAGGAAACCGTGGAGGACAGCCGGCAAAGGGAAAGGTTTTTTCTTTTTGTGATAAAAAACCCGGGCTAAGGCATCGATTAGCCGGACAAAAAAGAAAATCAGGAAAAAGCTAAAACAGGCCTCAAAAACTCGGCTCAGGCTAACGGGAAAAGGCTTGAGGAGAAGCGGGCCGAGCAACTGCCAAAAATAAACCATCACGATTAGAGAGACGGGGAAAATCATCCGGCGAAGGAAAAGAGCCATGACCGTAAACCCAAACGCTCCCAGGATTTTGACCGCTGCATTAAACAGCCAGCAAAGGAATAAAACTACCAGCAGCCCCGCCAGAATGAGCAGACTCGTTAACCAAAATGATAGGCTTACTCCGCTGGCCATGCCTTTAACTCCTTATCCTTATCTTTCTTCCTGTTTTCATTCAGTTCGCCCCCGATTTGCCCTTTTTTTTCTCGTCCAGGCCCTTTTCTTTCTTAGCGAATTTTATCATCGCTTTTTATCCTTCTCGCTTTCTAAGCTTCTTTAATCGGTCCATTCTGAGGCCTGCCGATTATTAAATCTTTAGCTTCAACCCGGGCCGGGCACCGTAAACCGGAGAAAATTTCTCCCGAGCCTGGTCGATGATGGCTTTGATTTTTTCATCTTCGTGACCGGGGTTCCAGTGGGAAAGAATGAGCTGCTGGCATTTTGCTTCTCTGGCTAACCTGACTGCGTCCTTCCAGGTTCCATGTCCCCAACCTTTTTTCCCCCGACGGTATTCCTCAGGCGTAAACATGCCTTCGGCGATTAAACAAGTAGCTTCTCTTACGCCCTCGATGACCTCTCGACTCCAGCGTCCTCCGACCGGCTCTGCATCCGTGGCAAAAACGACGCTCCGGCCTCCTTCGGCGAACCGCAACCCAACATTTCCTTGAGGATGGGGCAAGGGAAACGAATAAACAGTAAGGGGGCCAAGGGTGATTTTTGACCTCAGAGGCCGAACCTCCTTCTGGCAACCGGTGGCCGAAAAGGAAACAGGGAAAAAACGTCCCCCCATCAGGCGGTCAAGCTGACGCCTGGTTTCAGAGGCCGAAACCGGCGAATAAATAACCAGGGTGAATTCAGGGTCATAAAGCGAGGCAAACGAGGGAAGGCCGCTCACATGGTCAAGATGAAAATGGGTCAGGAAGAGGAAAACCCTTTTGATTTTTTTTCCCTGCTCCAGGCATTCGCCCAGTTTTCTTATTCCCGTCCCGGCATCAATAACAAGTAAGAACTCCTCGTCTACCGCGAGCGAAGCGCAGGCTGTCGCCCCGCCAAACCGCAGGTATTCCCGGCCGGCCACAGGATACGACCCTCTTGTCCCCCAGAATTCTAAAATCATTTCTCTTCCCTTCTCGGCCGAAGACTCTCTTTGCTTATATTTTTTTCTACTTGCCTTTAAGCTCGTAAACTCCGTCCCAATCGGCCGGCGGCGGCGCGGCCAAGAATTCCTCGCACCGCCGAAGATAAAGGAGCGTCAGTTCATCCTGCCTGAGCGAGGCAAAAAGGTCTAAGGCCCTCCGGAAATCCCGCCGCCGGTAAGCTTCCCATGCTTCCCAGAATACTTTAACCGCTTCGAGTTCCTCCGTCGAGAAATCTGGCCTCATTCCTAAAAGCTCATAAATCTCCACCGGTTGTCTCTTCCCGACGACTCTAATCACGTCCACCGGCCTGACGACAACCTCTCGCTTGACCTCTTGATAGGTTGATTGGCTGATAAGCGTGGCCACTCCGTAGTACTTCCCGGCACCTTCAAGCCGGGAGGCTAAGTTGATGGTATCACCCATGGCCGTGTAATCAAACCGCTTGGACGAACCCATGTTGCCCACGACCGCTTTACCGCTGTTAATCCCGATTCGCATGCGAACGGGTCTTCCACCGATTTTTTCCAGCTCGGGGTTAATCTTTACGAGCTCCTGCTGACAACGAACCGCTGCCCGACAGGCCCGCAGGGCATGGTCGGGCTGGTCAACGGGCGCGTTCCAGAAAGCAATGATGGCGTCTCCCTCATACTTATCCAGGGTGCCTCCCTCCTCGAGGATTATCTCGGTCATGGCCGCCAGGTAAAAATTAAGCCAGCGGACGAGAACCTCGGGAGAAAGCTTTTCGGCTACCGAAGAAAACCCGGCCACATCAGAAAAGAATGAGGTCACGACCCTTTCTTCCCCGCCGAGCTTAAGCAGCGAAGGGTTGGCGATTATTTTTTCGATGACTTCAGGGCTCAGATAGTGCTTGAACACGTTTTTCAGAAACCGCCTTTCCCGGCCCTCAAAACTATAATTCAACAACGCCGTCAAGACCAGACCTGAAAACACCGCCAGCTCCACCGGGACAAGCTCTAACCAATAACCCGCCTTAAAAGCAACGGCCGTGAGGACGGCCGGAGCTCCGAAGCTAAAAAGAGAGATGGGAACGACAAAGCGGATTTTACCCACGAGCGAAAGACCGACGCCGTTAAAGAGGCTAAACAGGAGGAGAAAAAGAAGCGAAACAGCGACCGCGGGGAAACGAACCGCTTTGCCGTTAAGCAGGTTATCGACGGCCGTCGCCTGAATCTCGACGCCAGGGGTCACTGGGCTGAGCGGCGTCGGTCTCAGGTCAAGCAGGCCGGGCGCATTCGACCCGATAAAGACAATCTTATCCTTGAACTCCTCGGGTTGAACTCCGGCGGCCAGACCGTTTTGGAGCTGCACCCAGGAGTTAATCAGGGAAGCGATGGAATAACTCCTGTAAGTCCCGGGAGGGCCGAAAAAACGAAGGACGAGCTTCCCTTCTCGGTCCAAGGGAAATGGTTTCAATTCTGGTGCCGCGAGGTCTTTAGCCACGCTCAGCGGCAGGGCCGGGATGAGGAGCTCCTGCCACCGAAAATAAAGAGGAAGACGCCGGAAGATGGCATCCGGGTCAGGAAGGAAAAGGATGTTACCGCCGCCATGGGCGGCATTCAGGATAACCGGCACCGGAAGCACAATAGAGTTGGTTTCAATTGTGGCAGCCTGGCTGTTGTCGGGCGAGGCCAGGGCAAACCTATCCGCTCCGGGAAAATTCTTTTTTTCCTCCGGAGAGTTACTCCGGGATAATCCGAGAGTGACAAAAGTTCTTCCCTGACGCTTGATGGCCTCGGCCAGCAACTCATCATCCTCGACACCGTAGGCAGAAGGCTCACTCATAATTAGGTCGATGATGACCGCTCGAGCGCCGGCGACCCGCATGAAATCAAGGACAGCCGCATACATCTGCCTCGGCCAGGGCCAGCTGATTCCCTGGCTGGAGTACGCATCGAGGCTCGGCTGGTCAATCATCACCAGGACAATATCTCGGGAAGCTTCCTCCTTCTGGGTCAAATGCCGCTGCCTCAGGTCCCAGGTTTTCCACTCGAGGGTTTTAAAAAAAGAGAAAGAGCTGAGGACAAGGCTTAAGATGAAACAGAAAACGCCGGCCAAAAGACCACGCAGCCATTTTTTCTTAAGCCAGCCGGGCACGGACCTTATTTCCAGGAAGATGCGATTTTCTGGAAACGAGCCGTTCTTGTCTTCGGCGGGCTCGCCTGCGCGGCACCCGAAGCAACCTGGGTTTTAAGCTTTTCGACCCTATCCTGCGGCTTGGGGTGGGTGCTGAACCAGCCTTTGAGGGTACTTTCCTTAGTTTCTTTTTCAGCGAGTTTTTCCAGAAAATGGATTAACCCTTGAGGGGTATATCCCGCCCGATTAACCGTGTTCAAAGCTAAGGAATCAGCTTCCATCTCGGCCTGACGGTCATAACCCCTTTCGACCAGCTGAACCACGATGTCATCCAGAGCTCCCTCGAATAACTCGGTTAACTGGCCGACTTTTTCCGGCGCGAGTCGCTCTGCCGTTTCAACCGCCAGCAGCTTAAAGGCCTCGATTAACCTTGATTTCTTAATCGCCTGAAGGCCATGACGAGCGCTGATATGGGCAATTTCGTGGGCCAGGACTCCGGCGAGGGCGTCCTCATCCGGGCAGGTCTTCAACAAACCGCGGGTGATGAAGATAAAACCACCGGGAGCAGCCATGGCGTTAACTTCTTCTGAATCAAGGATGAGAACATGATAACCGGCATAAATTTCTGGCCGGTCGGAAAAAAGAGCCACTGCCTGGGTCAAAAGATTAACATAGTTGGTGGCCGCAGAGTTGTTCCAGACCTTGTAACGGGCAAGAATGAGCGCGGCCACGGAGCGGCCAATATAGTACTCTTCCTCCTCGCTCAGGTCGCGAAAGGTTGTCCGGGCGGCCTGGCTGGTCTTGGTTATTAATTCCTTATCCTGGGTGGAGATTTTGCCCCCCTGCTCCAACACTTCGGCGCCTTTCTCGACGACAGCACAGCTGACCAGCGAGACGGTCAAGAAAATTACCAGAACCAAGATGAGATAATAGAAGCCTGCTCTCATTTGGCCTCCTTCCATTCCCCCAGCTTACCTTCTTCCAGAAATTTCCGGATGGCTTCGGCTGAAGCCTGAAGGCCAAGCATCTTGTCAACCCAGGCATAATCAAGCTCTGGATGTTTTTCCCGGTACTTCGCTTCCACCTGCCGGTTAAACCCTTTGCTGGCTAAAGCTACTTCACTCATGGCCGCCTTCGTTTGTGGCCCCTTGGTCAAAGCAGCCAACTGAGTGGGCCTTGGCTCGACAGCGCTGCTGTGAACCCAACCGGTGGCTCCTGAAGCGGCCTTAACTTGAAACCAGCCCTCCTGCCCTCCCAGCTTCTCTAATTGGTCGCCGGTTTTAAGCATAAGCTTGACGGCGGCAAAGAACCGAGGTTCCGCTCTTAAGGCTGTCGTCTGGACTTTGACTACCACCACTTCTGTTTTGGACAAGCTAAGGACCGCGAAAAGCAGCATGCTAAGAAGCAAAAATTTTCTTTCCATCCTTACCCCCTACAGGCAGTTTGGCGCCAAAGATTGGAGTTTCTCCTTAAGCCGGCAATTTCTCTTGACCGGCTTATCATTCTTAATGGCGATATGCAAAGCGCGAAAAGAACCGATGACCACACAGATTTTCCTGGCTCGGGTCAAAGCCGTATAAAAAAGGTTCCGCTGAAGCATTATATAGTGCTGAATCAATAACGGCATCACCACCCCCTGGTACTCATTCCCCTGGCTCTTATGAACCGAGATGGCATAGGCTAAGGTGATTTCTGTTAGTTCGTCCTTCTCGTAGGCAACCGGCCGGCCATCAAAATCAACCGTCAGACGCCAGCTGGCAGGTTCGATATTCACTACGATTCCGAGGTCGCCGTTAAAAACCTCCTTCTCGTAATTATTCCTGATTTGCATCACCTTATCGCCAACCCGGAATTCATGCTGGCCAATTCGTAAACCATCGCCATGCGGGTTAAGCCTCTGCTGGAGTTCCCGGTTAAGGCTGTCGACACCGCAGCGCCCCCGGTACATCGGAGTAATAACTTGAAGAAAAGGACTGCGAGCCGAAACGCCGAGTCGCTCCGGAAGTCGCCGGCAGGCCATCTCGAGGACAAGCTCGAAGACTTTCTCCTCTTCCTCCTGGGGCAAGAACAGAAAATCAGCTTCCGCCTCGCCGCGGCGGGGATAAACGAGCGGCAGGCCTTGCTGAACCCGGTGGGCATTCTGGACGATTAAACTATTTCTGGCCTGCCGGAAAATCTCGTTCAACCTGACCACCTTGATTCTCTGGCTTTCGATGATGTCCCGAAGGAGGTTTCCTGGCCCGACTGATGGCAACTGGTCTTTATCGCCGACTAAAATGAGCCTCATTCCCTGGGGAATGGCCCGGAGCAAAGATTCCATCAGCAGGGCATCAACCATCGAAAACTCGTCGACGACCAGGGCCTCACCCGAAAGGGGAAAATGCTCGTGCCGGCGGAAACGCTCCTCTTTGGGGTTATATTCAAGCAGCCGGTGGATGGTCTTGGCTTCTCTTCCGGTGGCTTCGCTCAGCCTTTTTGCGGCCCGGCCTGTGGGCGCCGCCAACAGCACCCTTTTTCCCCAGCGGGCAAAAAGCTGGACAATAGCCCTGATGAGCGTGGTTTTGCCGGTTCCAGGGCCGCCAGTGATGACCAAGATTTTTTCCTTCAAGCTTTCATTAATGGCTTCTTTTTGCTGGGAAGAAAAAACCAACCCTAATTCCGTCTCGACCTCCTTAATAGCTCGGTCAATGTCCACCTTGGGCAAGAGTAATGGCGTCGAGCTTAACTTGACCATACGGCGGGCAATAAGCTCTTCAGCCCGGTGGAGACGGGGCAGGTAGACAGCCTGTCCGGATTCTGCCGCCTCGAACACCACGCGGCCGGAACGGCCTAAGTTTTCGATGGCCTCTTCGGCTCTTGCTTCAGCCACCCCGAGCTCCTTGACTGCGGCCGCCGTGATTTCGGAACGATAGCTGAAAAGATGTCCTTGCTCACTCTCTTTTTCGAGAAAATAAAGGACAAAGGCGCCGATTCTTTCGAGGGAACCGGGGTCGACGCCTAATTTCATGGCCATCTGGTCAGCCGTCCGAAACCCTATGCCCCAGACGTCAAGGCACAGCTGGTATGGATTAGACCTCAAGACGCTAAAAGCTTGGTCGCCATAATGACGATAAACCCGGGTGGCCAGGGATGTCGAAATGCCGTGCTCCTGCAGAAAAATGACCAGGTCCCTTAGCCGCTGATTGCTCTCCCAGGAACGGACGACTTCCTGGAGCTTAACCGGACCAATCCCCTCCACTTCCAATAAACGTTCAGGATGGGAAGCAATGACCTCCATGGTTTCCAAACCAAAACGCCGGACGATGCGCTTCGCCAGAACCGGGCCAATGCCGCGAACGAGGCCAGAGGCAAGATACTTCTCGACTCCGCGAACAGTCGACGGCAAAATAGGGACAAAAGAAAGCGCCCGAAACTGCCGGCCATACCGGGCGTTTTCCTCCCACTTCCCGTTTAAACGAAGAACTTCACCCGGGGAAAGCGGCGGGAAGTTGCCGACAACCGTCATCACGGTTTCATCCTCCAGGAGAAACCGGTAAACCGAGTAGCCGTTCTCCGGGTTGTAATAAACAACCTGGTCGATAGTCCCTATCAGTTCTTCCACGGGCATTTACTCCGTTTTTTTTCTGGCCAGCTCATTTGCCCCTGTGAGCTCTTATCTTGATTCTGGCGCCGGCTTGGGCTTTTAGGATTTTGGCGGCCGATGCTTCCCCGGCCGCAACCTCAAGATAGCCGCTACTGCCAGCTACGAGCGCCAGGTTTCTCGGCTCCACGGAAAAGAAAGATTCGCCGTACTTAGCCCGACGAGAAACCCGGCCGACATCCAGGCGAATATCCTGGACGCGTCTTTCCTTCAGCCATTCCTCAAATTCGGTTCCTGGAATATTAGTTATCAGGTTGCCAAAACGGTCGACGGAAAGAATTTCGCCGGAAACGGCCCGAGAAGAGAATCGGGCCGAAGGAAAACGGATTTTTTCCCAGGAAGAAACCAGCGGGCCGAACTCCTCAGGAGGAACGCCGCGCGCCAGCCAGCCAACGACCGGCGCCATCTTGTCCCTGGCTTCAAAAGTGCGGGAACAAGGCGAGAGAAAATATTTCTCCGCCCGCAATTCTCTGACCTCTTGTATCCCCTCAGCCTCGAGGGACGCGGACAAAACGCCGTTGTCCGGGCCGACAAAAAAGTGTCTTTTCCCTCTCGCCACCAGAATCCGGCGGCTGGAACCAACCCCCGGGTCAACCACCACCAAGAAAATGGCGCCATCAGGAAAATAAGGAGCCACCGCCGAAAGGAGAAAGGCGGCCTGCCTGATGGCAAAAGCCTCGACCTCGTGGGTGATGTCGATAATTCTAACTTCAGGATTGATAGATAAAATGACCGCCTTGACTGCCGGGACAAAATAATCCTTTGTCCCGAAATCCGTTAATAACCCGACCACAGGTGAGGCCATTTTCTATTTATCATACTTTGATTAGGTTTAATTGGTCAATCGCTCCGCGAGGATATATCTCTTCTCTCCCTTTTTCAGCTTGTTCACATCTATATAATACGCCAACTGGACTTTAGTCGCATGTTTGAAAATTTATTATTCAGGAAAGAACTGCTAAAAGCCAGGTGGTAATACGGAATGGGGTCATAACGTAATCATCCCTTTTCTCCTTCGATAACTTTACCTATCGCTGATTATTTTAATTCTCATTAATTCTCAGCCTGAATGAAGGTAGACTTTTCTTTTCCCCAAATGGCCCCCAAAGAATTACTGGTTCCAGTTAAGAGCCGAGTCTTTAAAGAAACATCCTGAGACTACAATGGTTTCGCCCGTTTCATGCCGAGAGAGAAGTGAAGATGACGCGGTGTTTTGGTCTTTCCGGTTGGCCGAATATGAGTTGACCAGGGGATTTACCTGGGTTAAATTTAATACCATATGAAAATCCTGCGAGTCTTAATCAATAGCCTGCTGGGCGGCCTTTTTTTCTCTTTGCTCCTGAGCCTCCTTGTCGCCGACCTTAACATCAATTTCCAACCGGGGTTAAGTTTTTATACCCGGATAACGATGTTTGTGGCCCCGCTTTATGGGTTGGTAATGACTGTTCTCTTTTTTTTCCTCTATTTCATGATTGAGTTCCTTTTCGGCCGTCGAGCCCGCCTGAAGTTTATCTCGCCTTCGTTTCTGTCGCTGAGCTTCTCCTTTGCTCTCCTCGTTTTCATTCTCCTTTTGAAACTGAATTTCAGCTTCTACAGCTCTTTTTTTTCTTCCTTCACTTCGCGGCAACTTAACCTCCAGCTGGCGGCTGCGGGCATCATGGCCTTGACCGGCCTGGTGGTTTTCTGGCACTTCCACCGTTACCAGCGCCGGGCTATCTACTTTATTACTTATTTTCTCGTGTTTTTTCTCGGACTGGGGTTTATGTTCTGGACTCGCTGGCGTTTCCCCCAACCTACGGCCCCGGCCAGGCTAACTATTTTGGAGAGTTTTCCCGTCCAAAAAAGAGCCACTCTGGTCAATTTAGAAGGGTTGACTTTTGACCTGCTGATTCCGTTGGTTCACGCCGGTAAGCTGCCTAATTTTTCCTGGCTGATGGAAAACGGAAGCTGGGGCCGGCTAAAAACCTTATCCCCAACCGACCCCCCGATTCTGGAAAAATCGCTTTTTTCTGGCAAGAACCCTTACGGCCACCGGTTTTTATCACCCTTTGGGTTTCGGTTATGGGGAAAAGAGCCAGTTTTGGAAGCGTTACCCCGTTTTATGCTTTTCAAACAGCTTACCCGCGTTAACCTCCTCCGGGTCGAGGCTATCCCGCCCCGCCTTCAGGTTAAAGACATCAGCCTGATTTTAGAAGAGATGAAGCAAAAAATAAGCCTGTTTAAGCTTGCGCCGACAGCCGCGGAGGAGGCCGTCATGAGCCCGAAAGGGGAAAAAGTTTGGGTTAACTTTTTCCCGGATGCGACGGCGGCTGATTCTCGGTTGGCCATAGTCCGGCAAGCCTTCAGCCACGACCTCAACTTAGAAGAGAGGGCTTACCAGGAAAAGACCAAGAATCAACCTCAAGTTTTCTTCTTGCGTTTGAACGGTCTTAATCAGGTCGAGACTTTTTTTTACAAGTACAGCTTCCCCCATCTTTTCGGCAGCCTTGACCAGGAAGAAATTAACCGCTACGGCCAGGTGATCGAAAAATACTATCAGTTTTATGACCAGCTTTTGGGAAAATACCTGGCCAACCTCAAGGAAGATGAAACTCTGGTCGTATTCTCCACCCACGGGATGGAACCTTTGCCCCTCTGGAAAAGGTTAGTCGAGTGGATTCTGGGAAACCCCCAGGTGTCGGGCCATTTTGAGTTTGCCCCTGACGGCGTCATCTTTTTTTACGGGCAGGAGATTATCAGGGGCCAATCACTCGACCAGGTCAGGCTGATAGATATTGCCCCGACCCTGCTTTGTATCCTTGGGCTCCCCGTTGCCCGGGATATGGATGGAATCGTTTGCAACGCCCTTTTCCGGCCGGAGTTTTCTGTCGCCAACCCGATTTTTTATATCGCTTCTTACGACGAAGTCGCCATCAAACCCGCCGGCCGCTGATCAATGGATAATTTTGAGGATGCGGCCAAAATGCCGGCGAGAAAAATAGATAAGCCAGGGTTTGCCTTTAATATAATTAATAGGTAAAAAGCTCCAGTAACGCGAATCCAGGCTGTTGTCCCGGTTATCTCCCATCACAAAAAGATGCCCCTTGGGGACGACCACCGGCCCGAAATTATCCCGGATGAGGTCGTCATAATGATAATAGTTTTCTCGGTTATAGACGTTGCGGTCGTTATGAACCTTGTAAGGTTCTTCAATCGGCTGGTCGTTAATAAAAACTTGCTTGTTCCTTATTTCCAGTTTTTCTCCCTCTAAGCCAACCACCCGCTTGACAAAATCGCGGCTCAAGTCCTGGGGAAACTTGAAAACAACAATATCATGACGCCGAATCTCGCGGCGGGGAATGATGAGTTTTTCCAGGCCATAAACCGGCCGGGAATAGGCCATTTTGTTCACCAGCAAGAAATCGCCGACGAGAAGGGTTGGCTCCATTGAACCGGTGGGAATCTGGAACGCCTGAACAACAAAGGTCATGACAAAAAAGACAAAAACCGCGGTCTCGGCTATCAGTTCAAAATATTCGCGAAAAATACTTTTTTCGCGTTTCTTCTTTTTCGCCTCTTCCATGAGGGCACAATATAACGGAAAAAACTGGCTGAAATCAAGGGCTTTGACTTGACATGCAAGGCTGGCGAGGGTTTACTAAGCTTATGCTCTTGATGCTTTTTGGCTACCCGAAAGCAGGGAAAACGACGCTTTTCAACCTGCTGAGCGGGGCTCATGTCCAGGTAGAAGCTTTCCGGGAGGCCAAAGCAGAAATTCATCAACGGACGATTGCCATTCCCGACGAGCGTCTCGACCGGTTGGCCAGCCTCTACCCCGAGAAGAGAAAGGTTCCGGCAACTCTGGAGCTGATTGACCTCCCCGGCGTCGCCTTCGGGGATATCAAAGCAGGAACAACCTTGGCCACTCTCCGCCGGGCTGACGGGTTACTTCATGTTGTCCGGGGGTTTGAAGCCGCGGCCATCGTCCCGGCTCGGGGGAAGGTTGACCCCTGGGGAGATATCAGCTCGATGGAAGAAGAATTGATTCTGGCTGATTTGGTGATGGTAGAAAACCGGCTCCTGAAGCTGGAGAAAGAGTTCAAAAAAGGAACAAGGCCGGAAATCGAGCTGGAAAAAGAAATTCTGCTTAAGTTACAGGTTGGGTTGAATCAAGGCCGGCCGGTGCGGGAAATCGAGCTTTCCGCCCAGGAAGAAAAACTCGTCCGCAGCTTTGCCTTTCTCTCCCAGAAACCGTTGCTCCATTTTATCAACGTCGATGAAGACCGGCTAAAAAACTTAGAGACCTGGTTTAAGCCGGAGAAAGCCAAAGCGCCCTGCCTCGTGTTCGCCGGGTTGATTGAAACCGAAATCCTGGCGCTCGAACCAGAAGAAAGAAAAATCTTTAGAGAAGAATACGGCTGCGGCGAGGGTTGCCAAACCACCTTTTTCTCCCTGCTGCCCCGGTTCCTCAACCTGATTTTCTTCTTTACCGTCGGCAAGGATGAAGTCCGTGCCTGGCCGTTGAGCCAGAATACACCGGCATTGAAAGCGGCCGGCCAGGTCCATTCGGATATGGAAAAAGGATTTATCAGGGCAGAAGTTATTTCCTACGAAAGCCTCGTGGCTATCGGGTCGTTACAGGCTGCCCGGGAGAAGGGCGCTGTCCGGTTGGAAGGAAAAGATTACCTTATTCGCGACGGCGACGTGGTCACCTTCAGGTTCACCTCATGAAAAATCATTTCTCCATCAAACAACGAGACAAGAACACGCGGGCCCGCTTGGCGGAGCTTTCCACCCCTCATGGGGTCATTGAAACCCCCGCTTTTGCCCCTGTGGCCAGCCAAGGAACCGTAAAGGCTTTGACTTTTGCCCAGCTTGAGGCTCTTGGCGCCCAGGTGATTCTTGTCAATTCCTACCACCTTCTCTTGCGGCCGGGAGTTGATTTAATTTCGAGGCTGGGAGGCGTTCATAGTTTTATCTCTTGGCCTAAACCAATCATTTCCGATAGCGGCGGGTTTCAGATTTACAGTCATTCCCCGCTGGTTAAGATCACGGAAGAGGGAGTCCAGTTTGCTTCGCATATCGATGGCACCAGGATTTTCTTGCGCCCCGAAGACGCAGTTCAAGTCCAGCATCAACTGGGAACAGACATCATGATGGCCCTTGACTATTTTGCTCCCTACACGGCTCCTTATGAGCGTCATCAGGAAGCAGTCAGAATCACCTCTTTCTGGGCCCGTCGCTGCCAGCAAGCATTCGGCCAGCTTGAAACCCGGCAGCAATTATGGGGAATCTGCCAGGGAGGAACCTTTCTTGAGCTCCGGCGCCAAAGTTTGGAAGCCCTGCTCGAGCTCGACTTCCAGGGCTATGCCCTGGGAGGCCTGGGGTTGGGAGAACCCGAGTCAGAGCTTTTCCAGACCGTTGATTTTTGCACGAGCCAGCTTCCCGAGGAAAAACCTCGTTATCTTATGGGAATGGGCTACATTAATGACATCCTGGAAGCCGTAAGCCGGGGCGTCGATTTCTTCGACTGCGTTCTCCCTACCCGCAACGCCCGCGGCGGCACTCTTTTTACGACCAAAGGGAAAATAGTTATCAAGCATCGAAAGTACGCCGCGGATAAACAGCCGCCCGACCCGGATTGTTCTTGCTATACTTGCCGCAATTTTTCCCGCGCTTACTTACGCCATCTGTTCGAAAGGCAAGAAATAACCTCCTCCATCCTGAACACGATTCACAACCTGCATTTTTATCTTGACATCTTCCGTAAAATACGGCAAGCTATAGCATCAAATTCTTTTGGCTCTCTGAAAGCAAGCCTCTCAGAGGCCGATAAGGAAGAAGAATGAATTTAAGCAGCTTGATGTTTTTGGCCGCCCAGACCCAGGCCCCAACTCAGGCGAGAGGCCCGAACCTGCTTACTGCCCTTTTCCCATTCATCCTTGTTCTGGTAATTTTTTGGCTGATTATTGTCCTGCCCCAGCAGCGCCGGCAGAAAAAGCACATGCAAATGGTCGAATCGCTCAAACCCGGCGACCGGGTGATTACGACCGGAGGAATTTTCGGGACAATAATGGGGGTATATCCTGACCGGATCGAATTGAAAATAGCCGCTAACGTTAAAATCGATATAACCAAGAATGCGGTGGCTGTAATTTTAGAAAAGCAAAAACAGGAAGCAAGGACTGAAAGCTAAGCTCGTTAACTTAAGAAACACCAGCTCTTAACCGTGATGACCCAGAGAGAAGGCCGATGGCAAAAAGCTTAGGGTGGCGTTTTGGTTTAACGGCGGTTGTTTTGGGTTTAGCCATCTTTCTGGCCACTCCGCCGCAGGAAAAAATTAAGCTCGGTCTTGACCTCAAAGGCGGAGTCCATCTGGCCCTCCAGGTAATGACCGAAGACGCCGTCAACATCGAGACTGACCAGGCTGTTGCCCGGCTGCAAGAACAATTGAAGAAAAAGGAAATAACCGTCCAAAGCGTGACCAAGGTTGAGCCGGGAAAATTCAAGGCTCAAGGAATAAAACCGGACGACGAGGGAAAAGTCAGAGACATCTTAGACGAGTTTTTCCGCGACTGGGATTATTCCTTCACCGGCGATTCGGTTTCCGTAACGATAAAGCCTGAGGTTGACCGCTATATTCGTGACCAGGCTGTAAACCAGGCCTTAGAAACCATCCGCAACCGGATTGACCAATTTGGCGTCGCCGAGCCGACCATTCAGCGTCAAGGACTGGCCGGGGAACGAATCATCGTCGAGTTGCCCGGAGTAGAAAACCCTGACCGGGTAAAAAATATCATCCGGACAACAGCTCTGCTGGAGTTTAAGCTCGTCAAGGCCGGCCCGGCGCCTGACGAGGAAACTCTGCTGAAGGATTTTGGCGGCCAGGTTCCTGAGGACATGGAAGTCGTCCGGGGCGACCCCAAAAGAACCCAGGGTGGTTATTATCTGGTAAGTAAAGTTGCCGCTATCACCGGAAAGGATTTAAGAACCGCCCGACGTTCAACCGATGAATGGAATAACCCCGCCGTAGCTTTTACCCTTAGCCCTGACGGCGCCCGGCGCTTCGAGCAGGTAACCAGCGAAAATATCGGTAAACCCCTGGCGATTGTCCTTGATGGCCGGATTCAATCCGCTCCAACCATTCAGGACCGCATCTCCGATAGCGGCATCATCCATGGCCGGTTTACGATTGAAGAGGCCGAAGACCTGGCGCTGGTCCTGCGGGCTGGCGCCCTTCCCGCATCGATTAAATACCTCGAAGAAAGAACTGTTGGCCCGGCCTTAGGTCTGGATTCGATCCGGAAAGGAGTAAGAGCAGGGATTGCCGCTCTGATAGCTATTATGGTTTTCATGGTTTTTTACTATCGGCTTTCGGGCATTAACGCGGTTATTGCCTTAATTTTTAATATCTTGATTATTTTTGGGGGTCTCGGATATTTTCACGCCACCCTGACCCTACCCGGGATTGCGGGAATCATTCTGACCATCGGTATGGCAGTTGACGCCAACATCTTAATCTTCGAGAGAATCAGGGAAGAACTGGCGGCCGGGAAAGGCGTGATGAGCTCGCTCGCCGCGGGGTTTTCCCGCGCTTTCCGGACAATCTTAGACTCCAACCTGACCACGGTTATCGCCGCCATCTTTCTTTTTCAGTTCGGAACCGGCCCGGTCAAAGGATTCGCCGTTACTTTAATCATCGGTATCCTGGCCAGCATGTTTACGGCCGTTTTCGTTTCCCGGATGATTTTCGATTTTGTCCTCTCAAGAAAAAGAAAGCCAGACAGGTTGAGTATCTGAAATGAGGCGTCTATTTAGACAACCGAACATCAAGTTTCTCAAGTTCAAGTATTTTGCTTTTGCCCTTTCCGGAGCCATCATCGCCGCTGGCATGCTCAATATAACAGTGGGCAAGGGACTCAAGTTCGGAATCGACTTTACGGGAGGGACGTTTATCCGGGTTAAATTCAAGCAGCCAATTTCCACTGACGAAATAAGAGCTCGACTTAGCCCCAAAGGCCTGGGTAATAGCATCATCCAGGAAATAGAAAAGGGACAAAGAGAGTATCAAATTAGAACCGCCGGCCTAATCTCGAGAGAAGCAAAAGAGACGGAAATAGAGGCTCACGAGATAATCGGCAACATGGTCGTTGAAGCCCTGCGGCGGCCAGAAGATACCGCGAGTTTAGAAAAGGGGCTCAAGGACCTGAACACGGTCGACCACAAGGAGTTGGCTAACCTCCTGGCTGCAGCTTTCCCGGACGAAGCCGAGGCTCAGGCCGCGCGAATCATCGAGCTCAGGGATGAAAAAGGGATAATCGAAGATTTTAGCGTCCTCAAGGAAGCCGGGGTCAAGGATGAAGTGACTTCTTTGCTTGAGGAGAAGAGTTTTACCGGGTCGCTGGCGGTCTTAAGCCGGGAAACTGTTGGTCCCCAAGCAGGAAAGGAGCTCAGGCGCAAGGCCATCCTGGCGACTGTCTGGGCCCTTATCGGCATGCTGGTCTATATCGCCTTCCGGTTTAAACTGGCTTACGGGGTGGCTGGAGTTCTCACCCTGACCCATGATGTCCTGGTTACTCTGAGCATCTATTCCTTTACCAGCCGGGAGTTTAACATGCCGATCATTGCCGCCATCCTTACCATGTTGGGATACTCGAACAACGACACCATCGTTATTTTTGACCGGGTCGGGGAAAATCTCCGGGTAATGCGCAAGCTCCCCCTGGAAGAAATCATGAACGCGAGCATAAACCAGACTCTAAGCCGCACTGTTCTTACAGCCGGCACCACCTTTCTGGCGGTTCTTTTCTTATTCTTATTCGGGGGGAAAGTAATCAATGATTTTGCTTTTACTTTGCTTATCGGCCTTATAATCGGCACCTATTCCTCTGTTTATCAATCATGTCCCATTGTCCTCTATTGGCAAAAGATTTTTCAGCCGAAAAAAAGGCTCCGTTAATGATATTTGCACTTGTAAAAAAAATTTTTTTAAAGTATACTTAAAATTTAAGGATACTATCCGAATCCAACGGAAGAGGTTTGGAAATGGCGGAAAAGGCAAAGCCAATACAAACACAAATCCCGCGGCTCTTCAAGGACTCATTTTATATGGGCGAGAGAGCGGCGGGCCGCAAAGCCCTGGCCTTCCCCATAGCCCTGATCATCCACGGAATCCTCATCCTGGCCATGATCGTCATCCCTCTGCTGTCCACGGGAAACTTGCCCAAGGTCGAAGTCTACAGCGCTTTCTTGGCTCCTCCTCCCCCACCGCCTCCACCGCCTCCACCTCCAGCTAAGAAACGTTCGTCTGAAGCCAAAACCAGGATCAAGCCTGTCCAGACTCAAACCACCGTCCAGCCGGGAAAGCTTGTGGCGCCGGTCGAGATTCCTCAGGAAATTGCCGAAGAGCAGCTTTCTGATTTTGGCGTTGAAGGCGGCGTGGAAGGCGGCGTCGAGGGCGGAGTCGTCGGCGGCGTGCTGGGCGGCGTTGTCGGCGGTGTCCTCGGTGGCGTTGTCGGTGAGGTCGAGGCTCCTGTCCGAGCGATAGGCGAAATCAAACCTCCCAAGTTAATCCACCGGGTCGAGCCGGTTTACCCGGAAATTGCTCGCCAGGCCAGAGTGGAAGGCATTGTTATTCTGGAGGCGACCACCGATATTTACGGCCGTGTCCGCGATGTCAAAGTTCTCCGTTCGATTCCCCTTCTTGACCAGGCGGCGATTGACGCTGTCCGGCAGTGGGTCTACGAGCCCATGATCATCAACGGCCGGCCGAGGGGCGTCATCTTTACGGTTACCGTAAGATTTCAACTGAAATAAAACCTTAGATTTAGGAAGATAAAAAAGGAGGTACCCACATGCAAATGCAATTCGGTTTGATCGAGATGTGGCAGGCCATGGGACCTGTGGCCAAGACAGTAGCGATCATCCTGATTTTTCTTTCCGTCGTCTCCCTGTACCTGCTCATCGAGAGAAATTTAACCTTCGCTCGTGCCCGGAATAAATCGAAAGCCGTAGCCCCGAAATTAGCAGACTTGCTGAAGAACGGGCAAATTAAAGAGGCGTTGACCCTGGCTTCTAAGAAGGAAAACCGGGGAAGCCACCTGGCCAGAGTAACGGCTGGCGGCATTCAGGAATTCCTCGAAGGAAGCGAGGCCAACCTCAGCCTGGAAGAGAGAATCGAGTCGGCGCAGCGGGGTTGTGAGAGAGCGGCAGCTATTTTCTCCCAGGAATTAAAGAGGGGCATGAGCGTCTTAGCCACGATTGCCACCTCGGCGCCGTTTATCGGCCTCTTCGGGACAATTTTCGGCATCATCAACGCGTTCCGCGGGATGGCCCTCACTGGTTCGGGTGGAATCGGCGCGGTGGCGGCTGGTATCGCCGAAGCTCTGGTGACCACAGCTTTTGGAATCGCCGTGGCGGTTATTGCTCTCTGGTTCTACAACTTGCTGAATGCCCGAATTGAGATTTACGAAGCCGAGATGAGCAACACCACTTCGCAAGTTGTCGACTTCTTCGTCCGTCAAGAAAAGAAATAGCTCCTTTTGGTAATAAGCAGGGTTAACCAGGGTTAACCCTGAATAAACAAGAGCGAGGGAAAAAATGGGTGTCTCAGTCGCCGGAAAGAACGAAAAATATCGGTCCGAGCCCAACGTCGTTCCGCTGTGCGATGTCCTCCTGGTGTTACTCATCATCTTCATGATTGTTACCCCGCTGGTCCAGAAAGGAGTTGACGTCAAACTCCCAACGGCTCTTAACACCATCAACATGCCTGATAACCCGGAAGTGGTCCTGGCCATTAAGAAGGACGGGACTCTCTATGTCAACCAAGAAAAGGCGACGGTCGAAAACCTGCAGACCATGCTCGAAGAAGCTTTCATGACCGCCAAGGAAAAGAAACTTTACCTGAGAGCCGACCAGGACCTGGAATACGGCAAGATAGTCGACCTCATCAATATTATTAAAGACGCCGGTATCGAAGTCGTCGGGATTATCGCCGAAAAGAAAACCTCGAGGATTGATTAATTAGGATTCAGGCCCATTACCCCGGAGGGGTGAAGAAGCGGCCGAAGCTTCTTCTTCCCTCCGGTTTTGTTTTTAAGACCATTTCCCAGGCTTCTTCATCCTCCATGCAAAAATAAAGAGGTATCCGAAGCCCGCCATAAGTTTTAATCATCTCAACTATCCGCGAATAAATCTGCAGCCGCAAAGGCTTAAAATAGCGCCACTTGCCGTCGCGGCCGATGACCATTTCCGCAAAAAAGATGGGGCGGTCGCGGTGGCGAGCGTGGATAACCTTCCAGAACTCCTCGGCGAAACGCAGCGTTCCCAAACTTACCCAGCGGATAGATGCGGCAGGGACAAGGCGAAAAAGACGGCTGATAACCTCTTCGTATTCCCTTTCCCATCCGGCAAAATAAACCAGCGGGTCAAAATGAAAACCCACAGGATGACCCAGACGGGCTAATTCCGCCGCCGCCTTAAGCCTGGCCTCGAGCGGGGCGGCGCCCTTTTCTTCTTCCCTCACTATGGTTTCGGCATTGAGGGACCAGGAAAAAACAACATAAGGGGAAGGCTGCATACTCAAAAATGGCTGGATATAATCAGTTTTTGTCTTTAACTCGAAAATCGCTCCCCGGCTACCCTGGAAAAGCCTGGCCAACCGCGTCGCCTGACCAGTCAGGGGTTCCAGGGCCAGGGAGTCGGATAATTCGCCCGTGCCCAGGCGAACCCCGGCCAGCCGGGAGGAGGCGATAAACGGCCTAAGGTTGGAGTTTAATTTATCCTCGTTAACAAAGATGGTAATCCAGGGGTCAGTAAGGTAAGCCTGAAGAGCACAATAAGAGCAATCCATCGGGCATCCTAAGATGGAGTTGACCACAAAATAACCGCAGCCGATAACCCGGGGAGAACAAGGGCAGGACTTAATGAATCTCCCTTTGGGCACGGCTAAATAAATAATTTTTTTGGCTTCAGCGAGCGGGTCGGCGGACGCTGCTATCTCTTCCCTGAGCACTCGAGGGTCGTTCACTATTTCTTCCGGGACTTTTAGCTTTTCCCTGACCTTCTCGGTTAAGGGATATTTTAAGGCCTCAGGATGGATGAACAATTTCTTGAAAGAATAGCCAAGCGGCTGCATCTTTAACGTCCTCGGCTACAAAGAGCGGCGGAAAAGCTGCCTGAATTCGGGTTTCTCGGCTACGGCCTGGAGTCTTTTCAGCCGGGCCATGAACTCTTCCCCCGAACGAAAACTGAAGCTGACGGAGAAAGTGTTGTCTTCAAAAGTAGGGTCGAAGGAAAGCCTGGCTTCCTCTGGCCAGCCGATTTCTTTTTTTCTTCTCTTCATTTCTTCTTCCCAGGACGTAAGGAGCGGGTAGCGCCGCCGGCGAAGCCATTCAGCCAGGGCTTCAGCTTTTCTCCGCGGGGGCATCGCTTGAGCCTCAAGGATAGCCCTGGCTTCAGCTGAGGCGAAAATTTCGGCTACCGTCAGCTTCTCTCTTAAAATGACCGCCTGCAGGTTAAAAATTACCTCCCGCCGCCGACTGAAGCTCAGCAGCTTAAGATGAGGAAAAAGTAATCGCCGCTCCGGCTCGCCGAAAGAGGCTAATATTTCCAGAGCTTCTAAGGAAATCTCGGTTTCGTGCAGGAACTTCATCAATTCCAGGTCCCAGCTCTTGGCCAGGTCTAAAAAGAATCTATAATGGGACTCGCTGGCCGGCAACGATAAACGAGGCATGAATTTTTTGATTATTTCAGCACCGCTAAGCCCAAAGGCGGACAGCCTGCCTACCGCCTGGATTCTCTCCGCCAAGCTCAACGGCCGCTGGGTAAGATTTTCCTCCAGACAGCGGAGAAAGGCTTCGAGGTCAGAGACATCCCCGGGAATTGTTAGCACCGGGAGAGAAGTTAAGCCCAGCTGCTCGCAGGCCAGAACTCTTTTCCAGCCAGAAACCAGGATGCAACCCTTACCTCCTTCCCGAACAACGGGCGGGACAAGCACCCCGGCCTGGCGGATGGATGAAACCAGCGGTTGAAAATTGATAACCGGGGAGAGGCAAAAACGCTTGTCCTCGAGATTGATTTCCTCCGGGGAGATTAGCCGTAGCTCCATCGCTCTCATTGTAAAGGTGCCGGCCGCGGTTTTCAATCATCGACCGGGCT
>JBBIRF010000008.1:0-17657 GCA_037441905.1 Candidatus Aminicenantota bacterium | reverse complement strand
ATAACGGCCAGGGAAGTGGCCTTAGAAAAGATAGGCCCGGCGGGCTCGTCTGAATATGATTTCAGGAAATAATTCTCAGGTGGCCAGGCTCGGCAGGAAAAGCCTGAGAGCAAAGAATAATTTAAAAGGAAAGAGTTATATTTGGACAGAGCGAGTAAAAAAGTCCGTAGAAAAGCCCGGGCTTCGATGATTCAAATAGAGCACACTAATAGAAAATCTCAAAAGAAGATGGGCAGAAAAATCGCCGGTTCTTTTAATTTTGGGTTAGATCTGGTATTTATTGCCCGATACTATGAGCCAGGGAAGAAAAGAAGAAAGCGTTGTTAAGCCGCAACCAGTCAAGGGATTCAGCCTGCCCTTGGCCGTTCATCTTCCCATCGACCCTACGGGCGGTTCAATAATAGATTCTCTTCAGCAAATTTCGCTCGAAGCTCGCCAATTCGAGGGCTACCGCCTCTTCCGACTGCCTGATAAAATAGTTATAACCGAAGCCATAGGCGCTCCTTTGGCCGGAATAGCCCTTGAAAGATTGATTGCCTCGGGGGTGAAAAAAATAATCTTGCTCGGCCTGGCCGGGTCCTTAGAGCCGGAGTTGCGATTGGGCGATGCCGCCCTCGTGACTGAAGGGTTGAGCGCAGAGGGTACTTCCCGCCATTATTTCCCTCAAGAAAAAACTTTTCGAGCTTCGGCTAATATGGTTTCCCAGGTTGAAAGAAAATTGACCACGCTGGGCCTCCCCTACCGCCGGGCCAGGGTAATTTCGACCGACGCCCCCTTCAGGGAGACAAGAGACTGGCTAAACCAGGCCAGAAAACAGGGGGCCGCCGTGGTTGACATGGAAGCGACAGCAGAGATGGCCATCGCCCGCTTCCATGGCGTCTCCGCCGCCGCCCTCCTTCTCGTGAGCGACGAACTCTTTGGCCGGCGCTGGAAACCCGGATTCGCCAACCCATTACTCCGGCAGGCGGCTGAAAGGTATTTCCTCCCTTTTCTTGTCGGGTAACTTAAGGCGCCGGACTGAAGGAAGAGGAAAGGAAAGGAAAGGAAAGGAAAGGAAAGGAAAGGAAAGAGAAGAGAAGAGAAGAGAAGAGAAGAGATGAGATGAGATGAGATGAGATGAGAAAAAAAGAAAAGAGAAGAAAAGAAAAGGCGAAAAAGAGTTTTTTCTTACCTTGGAAGGAAAATAAAGGAAAATAAAATAAAAAAATAGGAAATATAGGACATGTCCCCAATTTGGAAGGTTTTGGTAACCCAGAGAATCTTCCCCGAAGCCATGGCCGTTCTTCAAGAAAAGGCGGAAGTGGAAGGAGGGGAAGCTGAAGCCCCGCTTTCCCGGGAAGAGCTTCTGGAAAGAATAGAAGACAAAGACGGCGTTTTGACCCTGCTCGTCAACCGGGTTGACCGCGAGGTAATTGACCGGGCCAAGAAATTAAAGATTATCGCTAATTGTGCAGTCGGGTATGATAATATCGACGTCGCCTACTGTCGACAGAAAGGAATCCTGGTCACCAACACTCCGGGAGTCCTCACCGAAGCCACCGCTGACCTTACCTGGGCTCTCATCTTAGCCGTCGCCCGCCAGATTCCCCAGGCGGATTATTATACGCGGCAGGGAAATTTCAAAGGCTGGGCGCTTGACCTCTTCCTCGGCCAGGAAGTTTACGGAAAAACCCTGGGTATTATCGGCATGGGCCGAATCGGCCAGGCAGTAGCCCGCCGGGGGCTTGGTTTCGAGATGAGAATCATCTATTCTGACCCGAACCCCTTGCCCCCCGAAAAGGAAAATGAACTCAAGGCGAGGCGGGTTACGCTCGAAGAGCTATTAAGCACAGCCGACATTGTCTCCATCCATGCCTCGCTCAACCCAACCACTTATCATCTTCTTTCCCGGGAAAAGATTGCCCTGATGAAGAAAACGGCCATCTTGATTAACGCTGCCCGGGGCCCCATTGTCGATGAAGCGGCTCTGGCTGAAGCCCTAGAAAGAGGCCAGATTTGGGGGGCCGGGCTTGATGTTTACGAAAGGGAACCCGAGGTGGAGGCAACTCTACTTTCTCTTAAGAATGTCGTCCTCCTTCCGCATATCGGCAGTGCGACGCGCAGAACAAGGCTTGAAATGGCCATGACCGCTGTCCGCAATTTGCTTCAAGGCCTCGCCGGCGAAAAACCGGATAATTTAGTCTGGTAACCCCTTCAGGCTCTCTATTTTAAAACCTATAATTTTTAGGTTTTTTCTTTTCCTAATATGTTCATTCATTCAGGAAGCTTTCCTGCCTCGTTTAGACCTTAATTACGCCTTTTCTTTTCTTAAGAGATTCATTCATGCTACCTGTCCGGTAACCTTCAAGGTCAAGAGTGATATAGGTATAACCCAGTGACTTCAACCGACGGACAAGCCTTTTCCTTTTTCCCGGGTCTAAGAAAAGAGGGATTTCTTCGGGCAAAACTTCAATCCTGGCGATGTCGTCGCCGTGGTGGCGAACCCTTACCTGCTTGAAACCCGCCTTCCGCAGCCATATCTCAGCCTGGCCAACCTTTTTCAAGTTTTCCGGGTTGATGCTGACAAAATAAGGAAAACGAGAGGCCAGACAGGCTAAGGAAGGCTTATCCCAGGTTTCCAGGCCAAGCCAGCGAGAAAGAAGCCGGACCTCTTCTTTGCTTAGCCTGACCTCCTGGAGGGGCGAGCGAACGCCGAGTTCCCGGGCCGCCTTGGCCCCCGGCCGAAAATCCCGCCGGTCATCCCAGTTGGCCCCGTCAAGGACATACGGCAGCCCCTCCTCGTCCGCCACTTGCTTCAAGGCCGAAAAAAGCTCCTGCTTGCAGTAGTAACAACGGTCGGGCGGGTTCGAGCTGAAGGACGGGTTGGCCAGCTCTTCGGTTTTGATATGCCTCACCCGAACGCCCATGCGCCGGGCAAGCCTCAGCGCCGCTTTAACCTCTGAGTCGGGATAAGTCTCCGAGGAGGCAACGACGGCCACCACCTTATCTCCCAACACTTCTCTGGCAACGCGGAGGAGCAGCGTACTATCTACGCCGCCAGAATAAGCTACGGCGACTCCCCCAAAGGAACCTAAGAGCTTTTTCAATTTTTCATACTTGGCCGTTGTTTCTCTGGGAATAGACACGGGCGAATTCATCCTCTTCTCCTCTTTCATTTGTCCCTTTCAGTCTTTTCGGCCATTTTTTTAACTTCTTCCAGGAAAACCGGAAATATTGCTTCTTCTTTTACTTTCCGCCAGGCGCGGCCTTTTTTAAAAATTACCGCCTGGCCCCGGCCGCAGGCTAAGCCAATATCAGCCTCTCGGGCCTCCCCCGGCCCGTTGACCATGCAGCCCATCAGGGCAACCGTTAGCAGGGCCTCAATCCCAGCTAATTCTTTTTCCAGCCTATCGACGAGCGGCGGTAGGTCAACCTCGAGCCGGCCACAGGTCGGACAGGATATAACCTGAATGCCGCGGCGCCTGGCTCCTAAACTCGCCAGGATAAGGTAAGCTACCCTGACCTCATCCTCGGGAGGCGCGGTTAAAGAAACCCTGACCGTATCAGCCAAACCTTCAAAAACCAGGAGGCCACATCCGACGGCTGATTTGACCGCGCCGCTCGGAAGCGGCCCGGCTTCGGTTATGCCCACGTGAAACGGATAATCCACCTTGGTCGCCAGCAGTCGATAAGCAGCCAGGGTGGTTAATACGTCAGAAGACTTTAGCGAAATCTTAATTAGATTGAACCCTAAATCTTCTAAAAAATGAACCTGGTTAAGAGCGCTTTCTACCATGGCTTCAGCTGAAGCTCGACCGTATTTCTGTAGGACCGCCTTTTCCAGAGACCCGGAGTTGACCCCTACTCGAATTGGAATGCTCCGCGGGAGAGCTTCTTTAACAATAAGTTTTATTTTATCCCGGCTGCCGATAGTCCCCGGATTAAGCCGTAACCCGTCGACTCCTGCCTCGATTGCCGCGAGCGCCAGGCGATAATCAAAATGGATGTCGGCAATAAGCGGCAGGCTTGCTTCCTTCTTGATTTGCTTTAAAGCCCGGGCAGCGGCAGCGTCCGGAACCGCTAATCTAACGATTTCACAGCCAGCGCTTTCCAGCCGCCGAATTTGTTCGACCGTAGCCACGACATCCCGGGTATCTGTCTTGGTCATCGACTGGACGACTATCGGCGCGCCGCCGCCGATTGTCACCGAGCCTACCCGGATGGCCTTACTCTTTCTCCTGGAAAGCGAGACAGGCTGTTCTCTCACCACGGGAGTAAACTCTCCCAGCCGTTGGGCATTCTTTTGACGATGTCGTTAAGAATGATAAAGGCAACCAGGGCGATAAAAATTACAAACCCGATTTGCATCCAGACCTGACGGACTCGGGGGCTGAAATCCCGGCGGAAGACACTCTCGAGGAGCAAGACAAAAATCTGGCCGCCGTCAAAAACCGGGATGGGGAAAAGATTGATAATGCCTAACTGGAGGCTGATCAAAGCGATCCAGCTCACCAAAGCCAAAAACCCCAGCCGCATGGCGGCGTAGGAAAAATTAGCAATTTCCAAGGGTCCGCCGAGCTGCCGGGTTGACGCCTCGCCGGTAAATAAATCAGCAATAAAATGCATCACCAGGAATGCGTTCCGCATGTTTTCCTTAACACTCCGGCCAATAGCGGCAAAAAAACCATACTTTTTAATTACCGACTTTGGTTCCTGAAGGACGCCTATCTTCCCTACATTCCCTTCCCGGCGGGGGGTAATTTTGAGCGAAATCTCCTGGCCGCCCCGTTCGACCAGAAAATCAAGCTCCTTTTCCGGGTTGGCCTCGATGACCTCGACGAATTCAAAAAAATAAACCGGCCGGCCGTTCACGGCCAGAATGACATCGCCTGGCTTGAGGCCGCCTTTCTCGGCTGGAGAATTCGCCGTAACCATCCTTACCTGGGTTAAACTCCGGGCCATGAACCCGGCGTACCCCAAAGCGTACCGCGAGCGCTTTTCGGTCTTTAAACTAACTGTAAAACGGCGGCCGTGGCGGTCGATTTCCATCGTCAGCTGCTTTTCGGGCTTAGAACTGATAGCAATTTCCACATCTGTCCAGGTGCTGACTTTGCGGTCAGCGATACTCAGGATGAGGTCGCCCGGTTCGAGACCAGCTCTGGCCGCCGGCGAGCCGGGCTCAACCCAGCCGATTACCGGAGGCTGGTCAAGATACTCGGGCGAATTCACGCCCACGATGTTGAGCCCAGCCACGAGGACAATGGCTAAGGCGATGTTCATCACCGAACCCATCAGGAGAATAAGAATTCTTTGCCACCGCTTTTTAGCCATAAAGTCTTCGGGCGAGATATTTTCCCTTTTTTCATACATGCCTTCTCCGAGAAGGCGGACATAGCCCCCCATCGGAATCAGGCTGAGACGGTAGTCTGTCCCGCGGCGTCTTATCCCAAAAAGCCGCCGACCGTAACCAAAAGAGAAGACCTCCACCCTGACGCCGACTAACTTGGCCATGAAAAAATGTCCGAATTCATGAATAAAAACGAGGACGCCGAAAACAATCAGAAAAGCGAGAATAGTCTCTAAAACGGTGGTCATGTTAAAGCCTCTGGTTAATCAGATTAATTGCTTGTTCTCTTGCTTCCAGGTCAAGCTGAAGAACAGCTTCCAGGGATTCAGGTTGAAACCATGAATGTCGCTCGACAACTGTTTCCACAACCATTCTGATATCCGTAAACCCGATTCGGCCCTCGAGGAAGGCGGCGACGGCCACCTCATTAGCCGCGTTAAGCACCACCGGCGAACTTCCGCCCCTCTCGAGAGCCTGCCGAGCCAGGCGAATGAGCGGAAAGCGATTTTCCTCGACGGCGAAAAACTCCAACCGGCCGACTTCAGTCAAGTTCAAAGGGGGAAGAAGCATTTCTCCCCTTTCCGGATAGCAGAGGGCAAACTCGATCGGCAAGCGCATATCAGTGGCGCTCAGCTGGGCCAACATCGAGCCATCCTTAAACTCCACCAGAGAATGAACGATGCTCTGGGGATGGATCAGAATGTCGAGCTGCTCCGGCCTGAGGTCGAAAAGCCAGCGGGCCTCGAGCAGTTCTAACCCTTTATTCATTAAAGTAGCGCTATCTATGGTTACCTTTTTCCCCATTTTCCACCGGGGGTGAGCTAAGGCTTCGGCTACGGTTTTTCCGGCAAGCTCGGCCAGAGGGGTATGGAGAAACGGGCCGCCCGAAGCTGTCAGCACCACTCGCCTGACGTCATCCGGGTTTTCTTTCCGCAGGCACTGAAAGATGCCGCAGTGCTCAGAATCCACCGGAATGATTTCGGCGCCGGAGGCCCTGGCTTCAGTCCTGATCAGCGACCCGGCCACGACCATCGCTTCTTTATTCGCCAGGGCAAGCCTTCTAGCCTGCCGGACAGCAGCCAGGGTTGGCTCGAGCCCCTCAATTCCGGTGATGGCTGAAACTACGATGTCTGCCTCGACTTCTTCGACCAGCGTCTTGGCCGCTTTCTTCCCGGTAAAAATTCTAACCCCGAGCTGGCGAAATGCCTCCCGATAAGGAATCAGCTCTTTTTCTTCGAGAAGAGAAACGGCTGCCGGCCTAAATTCAGCTGCTTGCGCCAGGAGAAGCAAAGCGTTAGCGCCTGCCGCCAGCCCTACCACCCGGAATCGGTCGGAAAAGCTTCTTATGACCTCAAGGGTATTCTGGCCGATAGACCCGGTTGACCCGAGAACAATCACCCGAATTCTGTCTACAGTGCCCATTAAAGGAAAAGCTTTAGCAAATAATAATAAACCGGCGTAGCCAGGAGGAGGCTATCGACCCGGTCGAGAAAACCTCCATGTCCCGGCAAAAGGTTGGAAGAATCCTTAACTCCCGCGGCTCGCTTGAAAAGAGACTCGAACGGGTCGGCCAGTTGAGCCGCGGCGTGAGTTAATAAACCGAGGCTCGCCGCTGCTACCTGAGAAAGCTCGGGCCAAAGAAGCCACCGGGCGAGGAAGGCGCCGGCGGCCGCCCAGACCAGGCCAGCGACCGCGCCCTCAACCGTCTTTTTCGGGCTGGCTAAGGAGGCAAGGGGATGCCGCCCCCATTTCTGGCCGATAAGATAGGCGCCAGTGTCTCCCAGGAAAATTACGACTAATAAAAAATAAATGATGGCCGGCCGATAATCAGACCGAAGCCAGAAGAAAAAATTTAACGGAAAACTTATATACAACGGGCCAAGAAAAGTGATGGCCGCCGCGGAAGGAAAAATAACTATTTTTTCGATAGATTTAGTAGAAAAAAGGAAATAAGCGGCCATAAGAATCAGGGCCACAACCAAAGCCAGGGCAAAAGGCAATTTTTCGGGTAAATAAAAAGAAAGACTGATGACTACAGCCAAAACCACTCCAAGCCACGGTTGGGCGGCCAGCCGCCGTCTGCGGGCTAAATTATAAAACTCGACAAGCGCGGCGAGGATAATAAGCTGCAGAAACAGGAAAAAAACCACCCGCGGCGCCCATTGAACTACCACAACCAGGAGTCCCAAAAGGATTAAGGCCGTCCCTGTCCGTTGTCTAAAACTCATTATTCATTCCTATAAATTAGGCCTTATGCTTTGAAATTTAATCGGCCGCGGCGCTGGAAACAGCTCCAAACCGCCTTTCTCGCTGTTGATAATCGACAATCGCCTGGAGCAAGTGTTTACGGGTAAAATCAGGCCAGTAATCGGCCGTGATCCAGATTTCGGCATAAGCAATCTGCCAGAGCAGAAAATTTGAAACCCGAAGCTCGCCGCTCGTCCTGATCAGGAGGTCGGGGTCGGGAATGCCTGCTGTATAAAGGTACCGGGAAAAGACTTCCTCGTTTATGTCTTCAGGTTTAACCTCGGCTGAAGCGAGAACCTTCTTGACCGCGTCAACGATCTCGGCTCGGCCACCGTAATTTAAAGCCAAAATGACAACCATTTCGTTAAATTCTCGGGTAAGGTTTTCGACTCTTTCGAGCTCCCGCCTGACCCTTTCCGGTATCCCTTCCCTCTGGCCGATAACCACCAGCCTAAGTCTGTTTTTCACCAGGCTTTTATCTTCCCGCCGCAGGTAATCGTAAAGCAAATCCCAGAGCATCGCGACCTCAGATGCTGGCCGCCTCCAGTTCTCTTTGGAAAAGGCATAAAGAGTCAGGTACTTAATTCCGAGGCGAGCACAAGACTCGACTGCTTCCTGGACAGCCCTGGAGCCAGCCCGGTGACCTTCTATCCGCGGCAAATGCCGCTTCTGGGCCCAGCGTCCGTTGCCATCCATGATGATGGCGATATGGCGGGGAAGGCGGCTGAAATCAACCCGCTGAAGCAGAGCCTCCTCTTCCGTTCCGGGGTGGACAAAATCCTTCAGCCTCGAATCCATAGGCTCATTATAGGGAGCGCGCCTTCCCTTGTCAAAAAGGAGAAACTTCCTGCAAGATGGCGGCTTTTTCTGTTATAATAACCTGCTATGTGCTTAGGAATTCCAGCTAAAATCATCTCAATCGAGGAAGGAAATACCGGGAAGGCCGATTATCTTGGAACAAAGGTTAAAGTCAACCTCAGCTTGCTTGACGAGATCAAAGTTGGCGATTGGGTGATTATTCACGCCGGGTTTGCCATCTCCAGGCTGGATGAGGCTGAAGCCCAGGAAACGCTTAACCTCCTCCGGGAAATTGCCAGCCAGGAAAACCCTGATTCATGACCAGAGGCTCTGATGGATGAACTCCGCCACGGAGCGATAACCGCTGCTTTGCTCCGCTTGGTCCAGCAAAAAACTAACCGCTTAGGCCGGCGGGTGCGAATCATGGAAGTGTGCGGAACTCACACCATGACAGTCTACCGCTACGGCCTCAACCCGCTCCTCCAGGCCTCAGGAATTGACCTCCTCTCCGGGCCAGGTTGCCCGGTCTGTATCACTCCGGATGAATATCATGAGGCCGCCATCGCCCTTTTAACCCAAAGACCAAGGACGACCGTAGCTTCTTTCGGGGATATGACCCGTGTTCCGACCTCCCAGGGTTCGCTCCAAACCGTTGTCCCGGCGCCGGGGTCAAGGCTAAGAATAATTTATTCTCCGCTGGAAGCCATTGACCTGGCAATGACGCATCCGGAGGACGAGGTGGTCCTATTTGCCGCCGGGTTTGAAACTACTATTCCATCTATCGCGCTCACTGTGAAAGAAGCCAGAAAGAGAGGTCTTCTCAACTTCTCCCTGCTGGCAGCCCTCTGGCTAATTCCGCCGCCGCTACGGGCGATTCTTCAAGCGGGCGAAGTTGCCTTGGATGGCTTCCTCTATCCAGGACATGTCAGCACCATCATCGGCTGTGCTCCCTATCGCTTTGTGGCCGAAGAATTCGGCCTCCCCGGAACTATCACCGGGTTTGAACCGAATGATGTTCTCTTAGGCATTATCTCCATCCTTGACCAGCTTCTCGCTAACAAACCGGGGGTGGAAGTTGAATACCGGAGGGCTGTCCCGGCTGAGGGAAACCAGCGGGCGCTGCGAGTAATGGCTGAAGTCTTCGAACCCAAGGATGCCGTCTGGCGCGGCCTGGGCCTGATTCCTTCGAGTGGATTACGGCTGAGGTCGGAGTACCAGGATTTTGACGCCTCATCCCGCTTTTCTCTCGACGTCACATCCGCGCGCGGGGAAAAAAGTCACCCGGCTTGCCGTTGCGGGGAGGTGCTCAGGGGACTCCTTCAGCCAGAGGAATGCCCTTTGTTCGGCGCCTCCTGCCGGCCGGAGAGCCCGTACGGGCCATGCATGGTTTCTTATGAAGGAGCCTGCTTAATTCATTTCAAGTATAATCGACCGGGGAAGGAAAAATGAAAGGCCGGGTGAGTCTGGAACTCGGGAGCGGCGGACAGCTGATGCGGGAATTCATTTCCCGGCACATCCTTTCCACCTTCGATAACCATATCCTGGATGAATTGCTCGACGCCAGCCATCTGCCTCATGGTATTGCGTTCACGACTGATAGCTATGTCGTCGACCCGATTTTTTTTCCCGGAGGAGATATCGGCTCCTTAGCCGTCAACGGCACCGTGAATGACCTCGTGGTTTCAGGAGCGAAGCCCGAGTTCCTCTCGCTTGCTCTTATCATCGAAGAGGGCCTGGCGTGGGATGACCTCGAGCGGGTGCTGAATTCTATCCGCCAGGCGGCGGCTAAAGCCGGGGTGAAGGTCGTCACCGGTGACACGAAAGTTGTCCGCCGCGGTCAGGCGGACAAACTTTACATCAACACTTCAGGTGTTGGCCGGATTGTCGCCCGGCCAGACTTGAGCCGCGTTGCACCCGGTGACTGTCTCCTTGTTACTGGCCCCGTGGGTGACCATAGCCTGGCCATCCTTCTGGCCCGCGGGGAATTCGGTCTCGAGGCTTCGCTCGAGAGCGATTCAGCTCCGCTCACTTTTCTTCTGCCGCTCTGGGAAATGGGCGCAAAGTGGATGAGAGACGTTACCCGGGGTGGCCTGGCGACAATTCTGAGTGAACTCGCCGAAAGGCTTCCCTACCCGGTGTTAATCGAAGAGGAAAAGATTCCGCTTTCCGGCCCGGTTCGGGCGGCGGCTGAGCTTCTCGGCATCGACCCTCTTTATCTCGCCTGTGAAGGAAGAGCGGTCATTTTAGCGCCGGCGGACAAGGCTGACGCCTTCCTGACTGAACTCAAACGAAATCCCCTCGCTTCCCAAGCAGCTATTATTGGCCGGGTCGAAGACCGCATAGGCCGGCCTAAGGAGCTCCTCCTGCGAACGAGGACAGGCGGCCTCCGGCTTCTTGAGCCTTTAACGACTGAGTTGCTCCCGAGAATTTGTTAAACAAAAAATGACCAGCTCTCAAGAAGTTACGGTAATCAAAAAAAAGAAATAATAAGATAAATAAGATAGAGAAGAAAAAGGCCGGAATACAACCGCTTATAAAATAACATAAACAGCCGGAGTGAGAGAGGCCGAGTGCGAAACGGGTTGAGTCAATGGTTTTTGTTGTGTCTGCTGGGTCTGCTCCCATTTTTTTTCACGGCGTCCTGCCAGCCAGAAAAGGAAAGGAAAAATCAAAGCCCTTCGCCGCGGTCTCGCGATTATGCTTGCCGCTGGGAAACCCCGACGGAAAAAGTCGAGGCTCAGGAGGGCGAAATAATCTCTTTACAATTGAACCTGGTTAACGCGGGTCGTCGCCCCTGGAACTCGAGCTCCCGGGAAGCACCCTGTTTGGTTTCTTATCATCTGCTGGATTCCCGGCGCCGCCTCCTTCGCTTCGATAACCCACGCTTTGTTTTTCCCCGCGAAGTCAAGCCCGGTCAAAAGGCGGAGGTGAGCGTCAGGCTCATAGCGCCTGTTACGGCCGGAAAATATTTTCTCGAATTCGACCTTGTCTTAGAAGGCCGCGGCTGGTTCCGCGAATATGGGTCGAAGACGCTCGTCTTGCCACTCGAGGTCAAACCAGTCATTTTCCCTGAAGACGGCCGTTCGCCTGCTCTTACATCCTCGCCTTACACTCTTTTTCAGACAGAAATCGCCGAGTTTAACCAGCTCCTGCGCCTCATTCGCCTCACCTTACACCACGACGAGGTCAAATTTCAGGGGAAAAGCGGCCAGGTGGCCGGTTTTATGGCGGGGACAGGCTATCCTCAAGTTTGGGTAAGGGACTCGGCCACGATTATTCCAGCCTCCCGCTTGTATTACGAGAAACCTTTTCTTGTGAGCTGGTTAGAAGAAATCCTTTTTTTCCAGGATGAAAACGGGTCTCTGCCTGACTGGGTGGATGCTTCCGGGAGAGTCGATAAGAACACGACTGAAAGCGACCAGGAAACTTCCGCCGTCCAGGCAGCTGCCGCCATAGTCGGAGCCTTAGGAGAAAAGGAAGGGGCGGATTGGCTCAAGAAAAAAATAGGCCGGCGAAGGATTATCGACCGTCTCGACGAGGCCCTCCGCTTCCTTCTTCGGTTCCGCACTGACCCGGCATCGGGGCTTATCACCGGCGCCCACACCGCTGATTGGGGAGACGTGGAAAGCGGTGAGCCAGACCAGCAAGCGATTTACGCCGATGCCAAGACTTGCTGGACTACGGATATATATGACCAGAGCATGTTCTATCAAGCGGCCCTGGATATTTCTTATTTATGGGAAGTTGCCGGTGAGGCTGCCCGTGGTGCTTTCTGGAGAGAAAAGGCGGCGGCCATAAAAGCCAGGACTAATCAACACCTCTGGCAAGAAGACAAAGGGTTTTATCGCGTCCACCGGCACGTCGATTCCTCCAGCCATGATTTTCCGGAAGAGGACATTTTTGCCATGGGAGGAAACGCTCAGGCGATCCTTGCCGGGCTGGCCACGGCCGACCAGGCCAGCAGGATTATCGAAGAGGCTTTGCGGCGACAGCAAAGTTTCGGGGTTTCAACCATCAGCGGCAGCTTGCTTCCTCCTTATCCCGAAGGATTCTTCAGCCATCCGATGATGGACCACGCCTATGAGTACCAGAACGGAGGGCAATGGGATTGGTTCGGTGGCCGGCTGATTGCGGTGATGTATGAGTTAGGGTTTAGCGAGGCCGCCACCCGGTGTCTCCTCGCCATAGCCCGGAAAAACAACGGAAGGGGCGGTTTTTACGAATGGGACACAAAAGACGGCCACGGCCGGGGAAGCGAAAACTATGCCGGAAGCGCTGGTGCTCTGACCCTGGCGCTGGTTGAAGGTTTTCTCGGGCTCAAAGTATGCCAGCCAGCGCCTGTTCTTTCTCCCCGGGTTGGCTGGGGCAAGGCCAGAATCCAGGTTTATATTCCGGCGAGCGGTCAATTTTATGCTTATGATTATTCTTGCGAGAAGTCGGGCGAACTCCACTTTCGGTTTAATTCAGACGACCCGAGGCCAGGTGCCATTCGCCTCTTATGGCCCTGGGGCGAAAAAGCTTCGGCCGAGGTGTGGTTCGACGGGAAAAAAATAGAGCCGCAAACAACTAAAATTGGCCACGATTTTTATCTTATTATTCCAACAGATTTCGCTTCCCACCATCTCGTAGCCAAACCTCGCTAAGGGGCTAAGCGAGGCAGGTCTTTATACAGACAAAATCCCTTTTTCTTTTAAATAACTGCCGAGCGCCTCTTTCCAGTCAGGAAAAACCACGTTAAAGGCAATCTTGGTCCAGCTCAAATCAAGCACCGAGTTCTTCGGCCTGGCTGCGGGCCGAGGAAATTCCTCGCTGGTCACGGGCACCACTTCGGCTTTCATCCCGGCGAGCCGGACTACTTCCTGAGCCAGGTCAAACCAGGTTATCCCGCCCTCAGTCTCGTCGGTAACATGATACACCCCGTATTTTTCGCTCCCGAGAATCAGGCTGATAAAACGAGCTAAGTTTGCCGCCCAGGTGGGCGAACCCCGCTGGTCGGCCACTACCCTGATTTCTTTCTGGCTTCGGGCTAAATCAAGAATTCGGTCGACAAAGTTGGGGCCGCCGCGACCGTAAAGCCAGCTTGTCCGTACGAGGAAATACCGCTCGCAAATATTCTGAAGACATTGCTCGCCGATTAGTTTTGACCAGCCATAAGTGTTTATCGGCTGGGGATAATCAAAAGGCGTGTAGGCCGAACTTTTCTCGCCGCTAAAAACATAATCAGTGCTGAAGTGATAAAAGATAATGTTATGAAAGGCGCAAGCCAGAGCTAAGTTCTGAACACCCACGCCGTTAACGAGAAAGGCTTTGTCCCTTTCCTCCTCGGCCCGGTCCACCTGAGTGTAAGCGGCGCAGTTAATGATTATATCTGGCTTCAGGGTTGAAACTGAAGCCATGACCTGGTCAGTATCAGTAATATCCAGCTCCTCGATATCAGTCTCGATGACTTCGTTCTGGGTTTGCCGGAGGATAGGAACAAGATTTGTCCCCAGCAATCCCTTAGCGCCCGTTACCAGTATTTTCATCTTATTGGTTATCTCTCGCTGGCCGCACGATTTCTGTTGAATATTTAGAAATTATATATTTTCTTTTTTTCCTTTCTTTTTCCTTTCTCTCTTTTTTCTTTCCTCAATTATTTTTTGGACCTAAGTCTCATTGCACTCTGGGGGTTAAAGCAATTTTCACCGGCGCTCTGTCCTTTAGCCAAAACCTCGCTCTCCGCCAACTCGAAGGCCGGCGCTCGTGCTGAGGCCCTATGAAGACTTTGAATTATGCCGCCTAACGCCGGCCGATGGAATAATATTCAAACCCGGCTTTTCTTACTTCTTCCAGCGAGAAGACATTCCGGCCGTCAATCAGAATCGGGTTGGCCATCAACTCTTTCAGCCGTTTCAAGTCCATCTGCTTAAACTCATCCCATTCCGTCAGGATAAGCAAGGCATTCGCTTCCCTGGCGGCGTCGTACAAGCTCGGATGATAGACGACATAAGGCGGCTCCTCAGGAAAAACTTCTTTCATGTTGGCCATCGCTTTGGGGTCATAAAGCTGGACCATGGCCCCTTCCCGGCGCAACTCGCGGATAATTTTCAGGCTCGGGGCCTCCCGGATGTCGTCGGTGTTGGGTTTGAAAGACAAACCGAGGACGGCGATTCTTTTCTCCCTCAGAATCCAGAGAGCCTTTTTCACCTTTTCCATAAAAAGCCGAATCCGGTTTTCGTTGACCTTGTCGGCTTCTCGCAGCAGCCCCATTTCCACTCCCAGCTCCTCGCCGATTCTCGTCAGGGCTTTGATGTCTTTGGGAAAACAAGAACCGCCGTAGCCGATTCCCGCCCGGAGAAATTCCCGGCCAATCCTTGGGTCAAGCCCCATCCCTAAGGCTACTTGCTCGATATCAGCCTCGGTTCTTTCGCAGATGTCAGCAATCATGTTGATGAAAGAAATTTTCATCGCCAGGAATGAATTCGACGCATGCTTAATCAGCTCGGCCGTGTCGATGTTGGTAACTATAATCCGGTCCCGGAACCGCTCGTACACCCGGAGCAAAATATCTCTCGCCCGGTCGTTTTCCACCCCGATAATAATCCGGTCAGGATGCAGAAAATCCTCGACCGCCGACCCCTCGCGGAGGAACTCCGGGTTGGAAGCAACATCAAAAACGGCTTCAGATTTCTTATACAGAGTTATCGTCCGTTTTATCCAGGACGAAGTCTTTACCGGGACCGTGCTTTTTTCGACGACCAGCTTGTACTTGTTAAGATTTTCCGCAATCCGCCGGGCGACTTCCTCCACCTGAGACATATCGGCTGCGCCGTCAGGGGTGGGCGGCGTGCCCACGCAGACAAAAATCACGTCTGAAGCCTGGATGGTAAAGGCCAGGTCAGGAGAAAAGGAAAGCCGGCCCCTGGCCCTGTTTTTTTGATACAGCTCATCGAGGCCTGGCTCATAAATGGGGACAATACCTTGCTGGAGTTGAGAAATCTTTCCCGTATCTTTATCCGTAGCTATTACTTCGTGTCCGAGCTCGGCCAGGCCGACGGCTGTTACCAGCCCGACATAACCCGTGCCGACAATCCCGATTTTCATCTTCCTCCCTCATGCTTTGATGACATTTTTTCGCTTCTTTTTAACCGCGTTCCGAGTGTCGATTACCAGAGGACTATGCCGCGTTATCCAGTCGTAATCAAAAACAGAATGGTCGGTGGCAATCACCACCGCGTCGAAGCTTCGCAGACGCTTGGCCGTGAGCGGGACTGATTTGAGGTCAAGGTCGGGGTACTCCCGGTGGCCAAAAGAATGGGGAACGTAAGGGTCATGATAGCTTACCCGGGCGCCTTTTTGTTTGAACAGGCTGATAATCTTGAGCGACGGGCTTTCTCGCTGGTCATCAACGTCTTTTTTATAAGCGATCCCCAAAACCAGAATTTTCGCCCCGCGGACCGCCTTGCCGCGGTCATTCAGGGCCTCGATTGTTTTCTGGACCACGTAATAAGGCATCTGGGTGTTGATTTCGCCGGCGAGTTCGATGAACTTCGTCTGATAATCCACTTCTTTGGCTTTCCAGGTCAGGTAAAACGGGTCGACCGGGATGCAATGGCCACCATAGCCCGGACCAGGATAAAAAGGCATGAACCCGAAAGGTTTGGTCGAGGCCGCAGCGACCACTTCCCAGATATCAATCCCCATCCGGTCGAAAATCATTTTCATTTCGTTGACCATGGCAATATTAACGGAGCGGAAAATATTCTCCAGCAGCTTGGTGGCTTCAGCCACTCTGGTCGAAGAAACAGGCACGGTCTTGATGACGACCTCGTCATAAAGAGCCTTAGCTACCTGTAAACAATTTTTGGTAATTCCGCCGACCACTTTGGGGATTCTTTCGGTCGAATAATCAGGGTCACCCGGGTTTTCTCTTTCTGGCGAATAAGCCAGGAAAAAGTCACGCCCGACCCTTAACCCGGTTTTCGCCAGCAGCGGCAGCATTTCTTCGTCGGTCGTCCCGGGATAAGTAGTGCTTTCGAGGACGACGAGCTGGCCGCGGCGCAGATAGCGGCTGATGGTTTCTGTAGTTCGCAAGACAAAAGAAAGGTCGGGGTTTCGGTGAGCATCGAGCGGCGTAGGAACACAGATTAAGATGGCCTCGACCTCGGCTAAAAGGGAAAAATCAGCCGTGGCGCGAAATCGGCCGTCAGTCAGGAAGGGCTTCAGGTCTTCGGCGGCTATATGAAGAATATAGCTTTCTCCCCGGTTGAGTTTTTCTACCTTGCGGTTGTCGATATCAAAACCGGTTACGTCGAACCCTTTCTTCAAGAAAATCTTTACCAGCGGCAGGCCAACATAACCCATGCCTATAATCCCGACTTTGGCCTCTCTCTTTTTTATCCTGGCAATAAAATTTTGCACCGCGGCGTTCATCGGCCTATCCTTTCCCGAAACCAGTTGACAGTTTCCCTTAAACCCTCGTTAAAGCCATAACGGGGCTCATACCCCAGGGCTTGCCGGGCTCGAGAGATATCGGCCAGGGAATGGCGGATATCTCCGGGCCGGGGGTCGGCATAAACAGGTTCTCTCTCCGCGCCCAGAAGGCGGCTGACTTCGGCGGCTAAGGCGTTGACGGTTATCTTTTGACCGCAAGCAATGTTGAATACTTCCCCCGAGACATTGTTTCCTGCTTTCACGGCTAAAAGGTTGGCCTCAACCACGTTGGCGACGTAGGTAAAATCTCGCGATTGTTCCCCGTCGCCAAAAATTACCACTGGCTCACCTCGAAGCAGCCGGAAAATAAAGTTGGGGATTACCGCGGCATACTGGGAGTAAGGGTCCTGGCGCGGCCCGAAAATATTGAAGTAGCGAAGGCAAACCGTGCTCAAACCATAAAGCTGGAAGAAAAGACGGCAGTAATGCTCGCCCGTCAGTTTGCTCAGGGCATAGGGCGAAAGAGGCCTTCCTTCCCTGCCTTCTTTCTTGGGCAAAGAATCGTCATCACCGTAGACCGAAGACGAAGAAGCAAAAACAAAACGCTTGACCCCGGTCTCCCGCGCCGCCCGTAACAGGTTGAGAGTCCCGGTAATGTTGATTTCGTTCGAGGTAGCTGGGTCCGCGACGGAACGAGGGACTGAGGGCAGAGCCGCCTGGTGAAGGACATAATCTACCCCCTGACAGGCTAAGCGACATACGTCGAAATCCCTGATATCACCCTCGATAAGCTCAACCTGGTCGAGGAAAGAAGCAATATTTTCTTTCTTGCCGGTCAAGAAGTTGTCGAGCACCCTGACTCTTTCTCCCAGGC
>JBBIRF010000007.1:0-84815 GCA_037441905.1 Candidatus Aminicenantota bacterium | reverse complement strand
GCCCCATTGCCCTTATAATTTTGATCGGCGTTTTAAAAAAATACACAGCATTATTATCAGAAGTCCTGCCAAGGATGTTAGGCTAATAACAGCTCCAAAGATAATTGATGAGGGTAGATATCTAATTTCTATGTTATGTTTACCGCCGGGAACAAATACCCCCTTGGAAAACAGGTTGGCTTCGAAGACCCTTGCAGGCTCTTTGTCTATCCAAGCTTTCCAGCCCGGGGCAAAATTTCCCGGAATAACGATGATGGCGTCTTCTGGGGTGTCAATAAAATACCAGGCTCTGCCTTGAATTTCCTTTTTCACCTGAATTGAGGCTTTGTCTCGACCGAGGTTTTCTCTACTTAGCCCTGGATTAATCCCCTTGGGAATGATTGCCGCCTTAAGCGGGTCGAAGGAAGGAGAGGCAAAGATTTTGACTCTTTCTTCAACGGATTCAGCCTCGATGGTCTGAAAAACCAAGTATGGGTTCATCTTTTTGCTGGCCAGGGGCTGCAACCAGAAGGTTAAGCCGTTTATTTCTCGTTTAATTTCAGGCCGGGAGGGAAAAAGCGGTCTTTCGGTGATAACATAGGCACAGCCGAGATACTCCAGAATTTTGATTCTGGCATCATGAGGCAACTCTTGAATCAGTTTCATCAATCGATGATAACGCCGGGAATAGGTGGCATAGAAGTCTTTATTCAGAACATACCGTACCCCTTCGCCAATGCCGGCGTAGGGATAAAGACTTTGATAGAGGCAGCTTAGAAGTTTTTCTGGGCTTGCCTGTCCAGGGGCAAGAGTGGGCGGCAGAAAATCATCCCGGAAGATCGTTTTAGAATCACCCAGCAGGCTGATTAACTGAGGTGTTTTAAAGAAAGCATAGGGGACAGTAGGGTTAACATATCTGTTATGGAGCGCCGGGTCAGCAATAGCGGCCAATAAAATAATTGCGGGAACAACTCTCTCCAAAAACTTGCTTTTTTCTTTGATAAACAGCAGAACCGCATAAAAACCTAAAAGAAAAAGTCCGGTTTCGATCGACTGGGATAGTTCCTGAAGAGAAGATTCTTTGTCAATCAGGAATAACAAGTTCAGCCAGGAAAGAATTTTCCATTTAAATGTCCAGTAAACCCCGGACATAACAGCGGCTACTAAGAGCAAATAAAAGGGAAAATTGCTTTCTCTGAATTTTCTTTTCTCCTCCCCGGCACTAGCCATGGCTTCGCTACCCTGAGCCGCCAGAACCGAAAGGCAGAAAAAAGAGCCGAGGATGAATTTCACGGGGTAGCGGATAGAATTGAGCACCGGTAGTAGGCGGTAGAGAAAGAAAAAGGGTGAATACCGGCCGCAGGCAATAAGGAAAAAGAAAAGAGCAGTCCAGATCAGGACTCTTTGCCGCCTGTTTTTGGCCGCTAATAAGCCAATGAGCACAAGAATTATGGCTCCCCAGCCAAGATAAAAGCTGTAGTAAAGAGGATAATTGCGGTCAAATAAATGAGCGCCCCAGAAATCTGTATGGCCAGGCTGACGGTCGTTACCTAAGAAATGGGGGAAAACCACGTTAGCCAGCTGGATGAGCTCGAGCGGCCAGATTCTTGTTTGCGCCTGCCGGTCAACGTCGGCGAGAAGCTCGAGAGAAGGCAATATTTGAACAGCGCTGAGGAAACAGGCAACAATAAGAGAAAGACCCGTGGCGGCCAGCCGTTTTTTCCATTTGTCCGGCTCGAAAAAAATCTGGGCTAAAGCCAGCATTAAGGTAATAAAGATAATTTCAGGTGCTCCGGCGAGAATTAAGAGAGCCCAAAACAGTGAGGTCAAAAGCAATTGTTTTACTTTGGTCGGGGTCTTTTTGTTCAGATAGAAAAGGACCCAGGGCATCCAGGCCAGAGCAGCGATATGATTATAAAACTCAAACGAGGAAAGGTAGATGCCGCTGAAAATAAATAAGCAGGCCCCCAGAAAAGATGCCCGCTGGCTTAGCTCATAAGAGCGCAGAAGAGTGTAAATTCCCAGCCAGGTAATAACCACATGGAGAAAAAAATGGAGCTTAAAGGAGGCAAAAAAAGGGAGAATCAAATAAAGCCAGGTACCGGGATAGAAGATGGCATTCTTGGGATTAGCCATAAAGGGTTGACCATTGCCATGGGCATCGGTCCAAAGGGCAAAGTTTCCTTCCCTTAGCAGTTTGGCTGCGAGCTGGCGGGAGGGAATCTCGACGAGGGTCATATCCCGCACAAAAAACGTCCGCGATAGAAAGAAAAACTCATAAAAGAGGAAGAAGAAGATAAAAAGGAACGAAAGATACAGAATGAATGAAAAAAATGGCTTTTTCTTTAGCACTGATGATTTTTTATTTTCTTTGGTCATGAAACCTATTTCAAGATATCCCGGCTGTCATCATAGCGCCCTCATCTAACATAATTGATGTCTCATCTTTGGCGACATCCCTAGTATTTTTTTGACACAGTTGCATGCTGTTTATTGACCGCTTAACCTTGTCCCCCGTTTTTTCATAATTCGTTCTTTTCTTCTATAACTAAACAGCCAACCAATTAATTCACAGACTAAGTTCTTGATTTACTTATCATTAATCTATCCAGCCATCCATCTATTTATCATCTTTCTATCCATTTATCTATCGGCCTTTTTATCATTTCGTCTGTTTGCTTATCTATCTATCTATCTATCTATCTATCTATCTAATTTGTCTGTCTGCGATTTCCATATCCCCGAGCGGTTCTCGCTTAGGGGGAAGCTCTGGAGACAAAAAATATAGAAAATGTCCCCCTTTTTTCATTTTTTTATTGTTCCTTAAGCAGTTTTCTTAATTTCGCTATTTCTTCAGGCTTAAAGCAATTTAAACAAACTTTAAGCCGACGGCCAAGAGCTGGCAAGGTTAATTCCGTTGTCGGTAGGTTTGAGTTTGCTTGACAGACAGCGATAAACTGGCGACCCATTAGGGGGTTAGACGTGACTTGATAATCGTCCGTTTTCTTATCCAGAAGGGAGACGAGTTCTTTTCTTATGGTTGAAGGAACCCAGGCTTGCATGATTACGAGCGCATCTATTCGGTCGAACTCATTTTGACAGCTAAAAGCATTCTTAGTGTTTAAACCGAGAAGATCGTAAGTGAATCTTTGGCCAAAATATCTAACGGCGCCCGCATCCATAGTTCCTATTACGACGTCTTGGGGAAAGGCTTTAGAAATGGCCTTCCCTATCTCAACTTGGACTTCGTTGATATTTCGGCAATCCCCGGCGTATTTCGTCTTCCAAGACAACAAACCATCTATGGAAAGAAAGAGCAAGAGGATAATAACTATGGAAAAAGTAAAAAGGGAAAATTTAGGCGATAACGCGCCGTGGGCTTCTCTTTTTTGGGTTATTTTTACGGCCAGATTATGAAAATAATGAATAAGGGCCAGGCTCAACCCAAGATAAAAGAAAGGAACTGCCGGAAGTAAGTAGCGGAGATAATAAAAAGCTCCTGGGTCATTCGGAGCAACGAAAACCAGGGTTCCGCTAAAACAAGCCAAGCCCAGAGAATAGAATAAGATGGGGTCCCTTCTGTTCTTTCCCTTCATCCAGGGCAAACCCAGAAGGCCGAACCAAATGAGGCATCCTATCCAATTAGTGTGTTTGGAGATCATGTAAGCGCCAGTCGCGAATCTTTCTAATAGAGTTGTTTTTAATCGAGGCGAGGCTTTGACATAAAAGGTGGCTGGAAATGGTCGGCCATCAACGAGCATGTTCCATCCAAGGTAGAGTGAGCCAAAGATAAATATCGGTATTAATAGTTTAAAAAAATTAGCCCAGCGGAACTCTTTTTTCTGTTTTATTTTTTGTCTTAGCATGTCAAGAAGGATAATAACCAAAGGAGCGGCAAATTCAGGGCGGGTAAGGCCTGAAAGGCCGAATAAAAAGCCGGCCAACGACCACTTATTATTAGAATAGGCATACGTGCCGGCTAAAAAGAGAGTGCAACCAAGCGTTACCTCCATACCGCTTATTGAAGTTGCAACCATAGGGGGACAGAGAGCCATTAAAAGAGCTGCTCCAAAGCTGGCGATCGCTGCTTGCGTTGAAATGAAGATTACTTTAGAAAATAAGTAAATCATTATGCTATTAAGCAATATGCCTAAGAGCTTGGTTGCCCAGATAACCGAGAGTTCTTTTGGCAGAAGCAAATGAATCAACCCTAAAAGGTAAGCCCAGAGAGGCGACGTACATCCTGTTGATGGGATCCCTTTGTTGTAAGCCAGGTATCCTCCTTCGGCAATTGACCGGCCATACACCATATGAATCCAGGCATCATCCAAAGGGAACCCCTGCTGGCCATGGATACCCGATGAAACCAGAAACAAGAGGGAAATAAGAAAAGAAAATACGAAGACAAGAATCGGAAATTTCCTTTCCGTCAACATAGAATAATTATAACGTTAGCGTCCAATCTTCAATAAATTTTAATAGAGAAAAAGCAATTCATAAAGTGAAAAGATATAGAGTAGCTTCTTTAGAAGCCTGGGCCTTTAAATTGTTTTGCTGTGATATAATTAGGCCGAGGCAATGTTAGCCAGGTTACGGACAATATTTATTATTTTTCTTTATGGCCTAATCGTCATCCTGATTATTCCTGTTCTCCTGGTTTTTTTTGTTTTCGGCATCCGGAAGCCGCTGCTTGACCTGGGCAAATGGGCGATGGGTGTAGGCCAGCGGGTGCTTGGCGTCAAGGTTGAGGTCTCTGGCCTGGAGAATTTCGACAAGGCTGGCACCTACATTTTCATGGCCAACCACCTGAGCTTTATCGACGGCCCGCTCCTTTTCTATGTCATCCCTCAGCCAGTCCGGGTTTTTATCAAAAAGGAGGTCTTCCGGTTGCCTGTCGTCGGCCTGGGGATGAAACACGTCCATTTTATTCCTGTGGACCGGAAGCGACTACGGGGAGGCCGCCGAAGCATTGAGCGCGCCGCGCGCCTGATGAAAGAAAAAGGGTATTCATTTCTCATCTTCCCCGAAGGCACGCGTAGCCGGGACGGCCGGCTGCAGGATTTCCGCCGCGGCGGTTTTTTTCTGGCGCTCGAGACCGGAGCGGCGATTGTTCCTGTCTCCCTTATCGGCACCTTCGAGCTAATGCCGAAAGGGCAGTTTCATGTTAAACCAGGCAAGGTCAGAGTTGTTTTTCATCCGCCTGTGTCTGTCGCCGGGTATGACAGGGATTCCCTTGACCGGCTTATAAGCATTGTGAGAGAGCAGGTGGCATCCGTTTTGCCTGCAAAATACTTGCCCGTTAATCCTAAAAAAGGAGTGGAGAATGAATGAGCCCTCTGAAATAAAAGCATTTCTTGAGGCGACAGAAGAATTAAAGGGACTTCTGGAGAGATTCATCAGGGAAATGGAAAGCGAAATTCTCAGGCTGGCCGACACCCTGACTGACGCCCTGAAAAAAGGAAAAAAAATTCTGATTTTTGGTAATGGCGGGAGCGCCGCCGAGGCTCAGCACTTTGCCGCTGAACTGGTCAATAAATTCTTGAAAAACAGACCCGCCTTAAAAGCTATCGCCCTTTCTACCGACACGTCCATTCTTACCTCGGTGGCGAATGATGTTTCCTTCGACGAGGTCTTCAGCCGCCAGGTCGAGGCGCTGGGTGAGGCCGGCGATATCGCCATCGGACTTTCGACAAGTGGTCGTTCAGCTAATGTACTCCAGGCTCTCAAAGTCGCCAGACAGAAGGGCCTGATAACCGTGGCTATTACCGGCGAGTTTGGCGATATTCTTGCCCCCTTGGCTGACCAGTTGATTGCTGTGCCCAGCCGCTCCACTCCCCGTATCCAGGAGGTTCATCTTTTCCTGCTTCACTTGCTGGCCGAAACAGTCGAAAAACGCCTGTTTGGAGAAGGCGAAAAATAGTACGTGTCCCCGTTTTTTGGCTCAGTCGCCGGCAACGAGTTGCTTTATTTTCTCGGCGCCCGCTACACCGCTGTTAAAAAGATAAACCGTCACCGAGTCCAGGAGGCGCCGGAAGAAAATTTTCTGCAACTCGAGCCGTTCCGGGCTGACGCTGAGCAGATGGGGGTTGAAGAAAGGTTGGTGTTTGCCAGAGGATATTGTCTTCTGAGCGCCTGGTGTCTCGCCGGTCTCTAAGACGCGGAGGGCTTCCTCAGGGCTCAACTGAATAACCGCGGGAGAAACCTTATCTGACCGGAGAAGAAAAACCCAGCGGAGGTTCGACCGCCGCGGGTATCCACCTTTGCCGTAGAGCCAGTTCGGGTCAAGCATCGCATGGCCGTTAGCTGAAGCCCGGTAACAGAAAGGCGCTCCCCGGTCGAGCCGGCAATCCTCCCGCTGCTGACATTCCGCATCCTGACAATCTTCTTTTCTTACGACGACGTTTTCGCACTTGCTCGCATCGAAGAGCGGCGCGAGCGCCGGGTAGAGTTCAACCGTGGGCGTCGCGAGGTAAAGTTTTCTTTCGACGCATTCGGCAACCACCCGACCCGCCGCCGGCCGGACAAAAACTACATCGTTCGCCTGGAGCCGGAAACGAGGGTCGCTCATGAGCTCGAAGAAAAGCTCGGTCTTTCTTGTCCCGGGCGGGCCGACTAAGACCAGGCTATTTCCTCTGATATCCAGCGACATCCCGCGGAGAGCATTCCCGGCAAGCTGCCTTTCAGTTATATCGAGCACCATGCCCAAGGCAAGGCTTCGCAGCGGCGCATAGAAGTCAGTGTTTACCAGAAAAGCCGTCCTGGTTTCGGGGCTATAAAAAGCCCGGGGTTCGCGGCCAGCAATGCCGTCGACCGCATAAATTACCGCATGAGGTTCAATCTCAGCTTCAAGCTGCGCCGGAAACCAGTTTTCTATCCAGAATTCGTTCAGATGCGCGACGTTAGTCCGGAGCTGGATGATGACGCCGTTAATGTTGGCATTCCATTCGTAAACCCGTTCCTGGCTAAGATGGCTTTCCATCTCGTTCGCCAGAGCTTCTCTCAGCCTGAGGTCGATTGCTGAGTCAACCGGGCCGGCCTTCTTTACTCTCGTCTGGACGTTATTCAGCACTACCCGCTTCGCCCGCCGTGACGGCTTCAGCTTAGCCATGGCAGCCACGATGCGGTCAAAGCCTTTTTCTAAGTTTTCCATCGATGTCGAGTAAGAAATCCGGATGTAGTTATCTGCTCCGAACGAGTCTCCGGGGACAATCGCCACCCTGGCTTCTCGCAGCAGATAATAAGCCAAGCCATAAGAATTGCGGATTTGCATCCCGTCGGCTTCTTTGTCGTAATAATAAGAAAAATTGGGGAAAAGGTAGAAAGCTCCTTGCGGCTTGAAGCAGGAAATGTGGGGGATTGTCCGCAGCCGCATCAGACAATAGTTCCGGCGACGCTGGAACTCGGCCACCATCCTTTGAACTTCATACTGCGGGCCCCGCAGGGCCTCCAGACTGGCCATCTGGGAGATAGAAGCGGGGTTGGAGGTAGTATGGCTCTGGATTTTAGCCATGGCGCTGATTATTTCCGCCGGGCCAAGCGTATAGCCGATGCGCCAGCCAGTCATCGAGTAGGTCTTGGAAACGCCGCTGATAATAATTGTTTTTTTCTTGATATCCTCACCCAGCGAAGCAAAGCTGACAAACTCAAAATCTTCATAAACCAGCTTGCTGTAAATTTCGTCGGCGATGACAAACAAGTCTTCGTTCCGGACGACCTCGGCCAGGGCTTCAAGCTGCTTTCGGTTATACGCGGCTCCGGTCGGGTTACAGGGGTTATTTAGGATTAGCGCTTTGGTCGAGGGAGTTATGACCGCCTTGAGTTCTTCGGGCGTTAAAACAAACCCGTTTTCTTCCTTCGTCGGGACGATTATCGGCTTTCCCTTGGCCAGAAGGACAGCCTGAGGGTAAGTAACCCAGTAGGGAGCCGGGATAATAACTTCATCTCCCTCGTTTATAAGCGCCATGATCAGATGAAAAACCGAAGCTTTGGCGCCGGTAGAAACAATTACTTCGTTCGGTTCATAATGAACCTTATAATCCTCTTCCATTCGCTTGATGATGGCCTTCTTAAGCTGGGGAATACCCTCGTTTTCAGTGTATTTCGTAAAGTTATCCTGGATAGCCTTGATGCCGGCAGCTTTGACGTTTTCCGGAGTCGGGAAATCCGGCTCCCCCACGCTAAGGTCGATGACATCGACCCCTGCCGCCCTCATCGCTTTGGCTTTAGCTGAAATCTTAAGGGTGGGAGAGGTGCCAATCTGGCTTGCTTTTTCGGAAATCATGGTTGCTTTGCCCTTCGCTTAAGTCAGCTTTCGGTCTTTTCGGTTTTTTCTTCGGGGGAGAGTTTTTCTTTGAGCCATTTCTGGAAATCAACGCCGGTGAGTGATTTAACCACTTCGGGCATCTGGGCTAACATCTCGGCCACCTGAGCTGTAATCCGACCAGCGCCCGGCCCCTTGTCTCCGCCAACCAGGATAATCTTATCGACTTTGCTCAGGGGTTCGGCCACAGCTCTGGCGAGTTCAGGCAGCATCTTGAAGTACATCTCGAGGAGGGCGGCCTGGTTGAGTTTTTCCCAGGCTTTGGCCCGCTGGAGCATCGCTTCGGCCTCGGCCAGACCCTTTTGCCGGATGGTCTCGGCCTCCACCTGGCCTTCGAGCCGGAGGGCTTCAGCTTTTCCTTTGGCTTCAGCCTGAATCCGGAATTCCTCGGCCTCGGCTTCCGCCATGACCTGGAATTTGCGGGCTTCAGCCGGCTTGATGACGCTGGCTTCGAGTTCTTTCTGACGCCTGGTTATTTCCAGCTCTTCGATTTTGATGGCTTCCTGCTTTTCAATCTGTTTGACCTTAGCTTCTTCCCTCTTGATGTCCTGGGTGAGCTTATGGCGTTCTAGCTCGTAGGCAAAATCAGCCTGGGCCTTTTTCTGGTTGACGAAGACCTGGCTTTCAGCCTTCTTGGCTTCATTTTCCCACTGGGCCTTGGCGATCAAAGCCTCGGCTGCCAGGCGAGCAATCTCTCCTTCTTTCCGGGCTTCAGACGATTTGATGATCGCCTCTTTCTCGGTCTCGGCCTGGGCGATGGCGGCATCCCGGCGCGCCGCGGCAATCTGCGGCCGGCTCAGAGCCTCGAGGTAGCCCTGGGTATCGCTGATATCCTTAAGAGCAAACGAAAGCATGACCAGGCCCATCCGGGCGAAATCCTCCCTGGTGGCTTCGCGAACTCTGGAAGCAAACTCGTGCCGGCCGCGGAAGATTTCCTCCACCGTCATCCCGCCGATGACTTCCCTCATCTTGCCCTCGAGGATGGTCATGGCCACATCCCGGATGCCTTCTTTTCCTTGACCCAGGAATTGTTCGGCGGCCAGGCGAATCGCCTCGTCGGTGGAGTCGATTTTTACCTGAGCCGTCGCCTCGGCCATTATGGGCACGCCATTATAAGTCAGAACTTCAGGAGTTTTTATGTTCAGGGTTATGACATCAACCGGAAGTCTATAGACGCTTTCGATGAAGGGAATGACAAAGGTACCGCCGCCGAGGCGGTAGCGATAGCCGATTTTTACCCGGCGGCCATCGGGGAGGACAATCGTTTTTTTCCGGCCGCCAGCCACGATTAAGATTTCATTCGGCCCGACCTTACGGTATTGTTTGGCTAAAATTAAGATAACAAGGGCCAAAATGACGATGATTATAGCTGCGGGTATAACCCAGGATAATGTAGCCATCATAACCTCCTTCCGGCCTTTCGCCCGGCCAGAAAAAACTAATCCCTCAGGAATTTTTTCCCTTAGGACGAGTATAATGAATGACTTAAAATGTTATTATTCCCTCCCCTGAAAGTCAAGGACAGGGCGTTGAGGCAGCCAAACGTTGGGCGATGCTGTTACAGCCTTTTTCCTTCCTTAACTTTCTGAATCTCCGGCTATTTCTAGCCGTATTGCCTCTATTACCTCGTAAGAAGCCAGACCATTCATCTTTCTAAAGTTGGCTTTATAAAAACTTGTTAGCTCCGCACTCCCTTGTTCCGTGAAAATCAAATGTATTCATTCAAGTCCCATTTGTCCCTTCGGGTTTAGAGGCGATGGGAGCGGAATCGAGCCTGGCAATAATGATATCCTTAAACAAACCTGTAAATAGCCAATTGTGGTCGCTCTGGATAATTCGGGCTGTCCCAGTTAAAAGGAGTTTCTAAAATGGTTCCGAAAGAGAAAGAAGCCGGCCAGCGAAAAAGCGGCCAGGAGAAAAAGAACTGAAGCCATGACCATATAAGCTATTTCGAAAAACTTTGGCTTCATCTTTTTCTGGAGTTGGGCCCCGATTCTGGCAATAACCATGTAATACCCCAGACTGCCGCTGCCGCAGGCGAACCCGAAAAGGACAGGCTTTAAACCATGGTGAGTGACCAACCCGTGGGAAGTGACGAGGGCAGCCACGGTAAGCCAGAAAACAGGGAGCGTCGGGCTGGAAACATACATCAAAAAAGTGAAGAGAATAGGGTGGCTTAGTCGCTGGGGAGCGGCCACTTCATTTTTGTTTGGCAAGCCGAGGCCTAATGCCCGGTGGGAGCGGGCGAGGTGGAGCAGGTGAAGCCCGGCAATAGTGATAGCCGCGCTTCCGGCTAAGCGCAGGGTAAAGGCCCAGCGGTCGAGGAGGGAAACTAAAAGGGAGGTAAAGACGACGCTCAGGAAACAATAAAGGGAGTCAAGAACAGCCACCGTCAGCCGAATCGAGACGCTTTTCCAGAACCCGAACCTGAGAGCCTGAGAAATGGAGTAAATATTGATAGGTCCTGGCGGGACTGAAGCCAGGAAACCGATGAGTAATCCCAGCAAAAAAAACATCAACTAATTTTAGCCAATCAGGTTATAAATTCCAAGATTGGCGCCGAAGAGAAAAGCGAGCTCTCTGGCAAAAACGGAGAAAACGCTTTTTGGAGGTTGATTTTTGGCAATTATGTTTTCAATCGAAAAAGCGAAAACGAAGGATATGGAAGATGGCGGCGATGCCATCCTTCCAGGTAATTTTCTTTCCCTCAGAATAGTCTCTTCCTGAATAGGAGATGGGAACTTCATAAACGCGGCAGCGAAGCTTGCCGACTTTGACCGTTATTTCTGGCTCGAACCCGAACCGCTTGGATTTCAGCCGGATTTTTTCCAGCACTTCCCGCCGGAAGACTTTGTAGCAAGTTTCCATGTCGGTCAGGTTGAGGTTAGCGCAAAGGTTGCAGAGCGTTGTCAGAAACCGGTTGCCGACGTAATGCCAGAAGAGCAACACCCGATGAGGGCCGCCGAGAAACCGACTTCCGTAGACCACGTCGGCCCGGCCATCAAGGATTGGCTCGAGCAGCCGTGGGTATTCTCTCGGGTCATACTCCAAGTCGGCATCCTGGACCAGGACAATATCTCCTGTAGCCCGGGAAAACCCCGTTTGAAGGGCGGCTCCCTTGCCGGCGTTTTTTTCATGGAAAAAAACCTTGACTTGCTCGTTCGCCAGTTGCTTTAGAAGCTGGGTGGTGCCGTCGGTCGAGCCGTCGTCGACGACGATTATCTCCTTTTCGAGACCGACGTCAACCTTTTTCACTCGGGAAATCACTTCAGCAATCGTTTTTTCTTCGTTATACGCCGGGATGACGATGGATAGTTTTTTGAATTGGCTCATTCTTTCTCCTCAGACGCCCTCCAGCGGAATCATAAAACTCTCAGCTTTTTCCCCTTATGGTCGATTTATCCGTTGAATCATCGGCGGTCGACGAAAATTCATGCTATTGTCAGTTATTGCTCGAGGTTTAATTTTTTCCGGAAATACTCGATGGTCAGCCTCAAGCCTTCTTCCAGGCTCACCTTAGGCTCCCACCCAAGAAGTTTCTTGGCCAGAGTAATGTCGGGGCAACGCCTTCCGGGGTCGTCTGGCGGCAAAGGTTTAAAAGTTATCTTCGAACGACTGCCAGTAAGCTTCAGCACCAGCTCGGCAAGCTCGAGGACGGGCATTTCTTGCGGGTTACCGAGGTTCACCGGCCCGGTAATGTTCTCAGTCTGCATCATCTTAATCAACCCTTCAATCATATCCGAAACGTAGCAGAAAGACCTTGTCTGGCTGCCGTCGCCGTAAACCGTTAAGTCTTCCCCCCGCAGGGCCTGGACGATGAAATTGCTTATAACCCGGCCGTCGTTAACCGCCATCCGGGGGCCGTAGGTGTTAAAAATTCTGACGATGCGAATATCCACGTTGTTTTGCCGGTGGTAGTCCATCATCAAGGTTTCGGCGACTCGCTTTCCCTCATCATAGCAGCTTCTGACCCCAATCGGGTTAACGTTTCCCCAGTAAGTCTCGGGTTGAGGATGGACCTTGGCATCCCCGTAAACTTCGGAAGATGAAGTTAAAAGGATTCTGGCTTTTATTCTCTTGGCTAAACCGAGCATGTTAATCGTACCCATGACGTTGGTCTTCACCGTCTTGATAGCATTCACCTGGTAATGAATCGGAGAGGCGGGACAGGCTAAGTGGTAAATCTGGTCGACTTCGACAAAAAGAGGGTGAATTACATCATGGCGAATGAGTTCGAAATAGGGATGGTGGAAAAGGTGGCGGATGTTATCTTTGCTTCCAGAGAAGAAATTGTCGACGCAAACTACATCCGCCGCCTGGCTGAGAAGCCGGTCGCAGAGATGACTGCCCAGGAAACCAGCTCCGCCCGTAACCAGCACCCGGTTCATGTGGCCACTCCTTGCGTTTGGTTATTTATCGAAAGCCATAAAAAGCAGGCTTTTTTTCTTAAGTACCGCCCTCTGGGCATCTAAAATCTTCTCGATTCCAAGATGAGCCAATCGCAGCAAGGCTGATAGTTCTTTCCGGGAGTAAGGCCTTTTTTCGCCGGTAGCCTGGACCTCGACGAGATGACCGCGGTCGGTCTCGACGACGTTCATATCCACCTCTGCCTGGCTATCCTCAGCATAATCAAGGTCGAGGAAATATTGGCCGTTGACGATGCCGACGCTGACGCCGGCCACCAGGTGGGTCAAAGGAAGTTCGGCAATCAGTTTTTCGTCCAGGAGCTTTTTCAGAGCCAGGGCCACCGCCACGCACCCGGCCGTAACCGAGGCTGTCCGTGTCCCGCCGTCGGCCTGGATGACGTCGCAGTCGAGGATAATCTGCCGCTCTCCCAGGGCCTTAAGGTCGACCGCCGCCCGCAGCGCTCGGCCGACAAGCCGCTGAATTTCTTGCGACCGGCCAGACATCCTCCCGAGAGTCCGGTCCCGGGGCGTTCTGGTTTCTGTCGAGCAGGGGAGCATCGAATACTCGGCCGTTATCCAGCCTGTCCCCGAGCCTTTAAGAAAGGGCGGCACCTTATCCTCGATGGTGGCGGCCACCAGCACCTTAGTTTTTCCCATCTCGATAAGGGCGGAGCCGGCGGCATATTCGAGATAGTCGGGGATGATTTTAATCGGCCGAACCTCGTTCGGCCGACGATTATTAGTCCGGGGGGGTTGTCCTTTCATCTTAAAACTTCTCTCCAGTTTATCCCAACGCTAAGCTGTTTCCTTTTTCTGGGCTTCGTCCTTTATCTTCCCTGGAGTAATGGCGTTATGGAGGTTTTTGAGGCCATCGGGCCATTTTTTCTCCCCGCCCTTAAATGTCGTCGCTCTGTCCTTCAGCCGGAACTCCTGTCCTATCCGTCGGCCTCGTCCGCCAGCGGTCGTGAAACCAGAGCCATTGCTCGGGAGCCAGGCGTATTTCTTGCTCAATCATCTTAGTGCAAGCCTGGGTGATTTGCAATAAAACGGCGGTTTCAGGTTTATTATTCAGCGTGAAAGAAAGCGGGGGATAAACCTTCACCTGATAGCGCTTGTCGGCCGCCAGCCGGGAGAAAACAGGAACCACCGGAGCCCCGTTATGAAGATGAAAAGAGGCTAAGGCTGGAGTCGTCGCTGCCGGCCGGCCGAAGAAATCGACGAAAATTGCCTGACTCCGGAGGACATTCTGGTCGATTAGCAGGGCGACCATCTCCTTAGCTTGAAGAACCCGGAGAACCGGTCGGGCAGCCTGGAATTTGGAGATTACCTTGGCTCCTAACCTCGCCCGCAAAACCTGGAGTTGTTTTTCCAGCCAGGGGTTGTCGAGAGGCCGGGCGACCACATGGAGCGGCGCGACTTGCGCGACCGGCCAGGAGGCCACCTCCCAATTTCCTAAGTGAGCCGAGAAAATCAGGACGCCGCGTCCCATAGCTAAGGCTGCCACGAGGTTCTCTTTGCCCTCGAGCCTAACGAGTTCATCCCGCCGCTTCGCGCTCGACGAGGCGAGTTTTATCGTATCCAGGGTCATCTGGCCGAAATGCTCGAATGATTTCTGCGCTAGCCGCCTTTTATCGTTCTCGCTCAGGTCTTTCCCAAAAGCTATCTCGAGGTTTTTTAAAGCTATTTTTCGGTGCCGTCTGAGGCATAAGAAGGCTAAGAAGCCCAGGCATCGGCCTAAGAAGAGGCAGGCTGACCTTGGAAGCAGACGAATCATTGCCTTAAGGGTTTGAAACAGGAGGAAGAAGAGAAAATCAACAGAGCTCATGGCTGAGAAGACCCTTTTTGCTGGTGGTCAAGCCCACCGGCGGCTGAAACCTGCTCGGTTTTTTGGGCTTTGAGGCTTTCCAAAAATTTTTCCAGGGCCTCGCTAAAAGCCTTTTCGGCCGTAAACCTGATTTGGAGCACGCCGACGGGGATTTCTTTCGGAAACCACTCATGGTCTAATAGTTTAACCGCGTCCTTTTCGGTCGTAACAACTAAATCCGGCTTAACTTGGTTTATTTGGCGGATGATTTTTTGGAGACATTTCTCGGGATAAGGGTAATGGTCGGGAAAAGAGAAAAAGGCGGCCAGCGAGGCGCCTATTTTTTCTAAGGTCAGCCGGAAATTTTGGGGGGCGGCCAGGCCGCAAAAAGCGACAATTTTTTGTCCTTTCAGGAACTCGGGGGCCGTGGTTTTTTTATCGTTGAGGAAGAAAACAGAGTCCGGGACGAGGTCATAAGCAAAAACCCCGGATTGTTCGCCGATATATTTTTTTAGTCTTTTTTTCATTTTTTGGGCTGCTTCGTCTCCTGCATTTAACCCTTTGCGAACAAGGACGATATGGGCTCGCCGCAAACTCCGCCAAGATTCGCGCTGCGGCCGTTCCTCGGGTGAGACAAGGACGATGTCCAGGTCGCGAGCAAGGCGGCGGTGCTGGAAAGCATCATCCAGGACGGCGATATTACAACCAAGCTCGACTGCTTTTAAGCAGGAAAGATAGCGATTGCGGCCGACTATTACCGGAGTTGACGGCGACTTGATGGCCACCATGTATGGCTCGTCGCCAGCTTGTTTCCAGCTGGCTAACAGGTGCTGGCCGTCGCCGACGACACCGCCCGACTTTTCCCACTGGCCCCGGTAGCCACGGCTGATGAAGCAGGGCGCCCAACCTTTTTCTTTGAGAAAACCAAGGAGAAAGATGGCCAGGGGTGTCTTACCCGCGCCGCCAAAAGAAATATTACCGACGCTGATAGTCGGAAGTGGGGGGCGGCGGGTTCTGAGGAGACCAGAGTCATAACCGAGGTTGCGCCAGAAGGAGCCGAAGCGGACCACAGCAGAGGCTATGTTTTCGAGCCGGCGCATTTGACCTCTTTCTGGACTATACCTTACCCCGGAGTCAGATGCAAATGGTGGCTGAGGCCAGCTCATCAGTGACCGCCTTATTATCATCAGACCTCGGTTGAGCGCCAGCGACCTAAGTATCACTAATCCTTTTAAGGAGCATAAACCTTTGCCAAGCTCATTATAACTGCGGTATATATACTTATCATTTGGGTTTGGGCTTCCTCCTTCCATTTAAAAGTTGAAACAAAATTTTTAAGAGAGGAAGCCCTGCTCGCTCAAGGACTAATTTGGTAAAAGCCCTTGCTTCTTCAGCCCCAACACCTATGGCCAGATGACCACCTCGCCGCTTCCATATCTTTCCCTTCCCCTGGGTGCTATAAGTTAACCCAAAAGAGCGGCGCACTTTACAAATAAGCGCCGGTTGCCTTATAATCAAAAAATAAAAGATTTTAGCCGGAGGTTGGTCATGAAGCGCTGGTTATCATTCGGCATGATTTTAGCTCTCTTTTTGGCTTTAGGTTCATGTCAGAAAAAGGTCGAGATAAAAGGGTTGGAGCTCGCAGTCGGTTTTGCCGAAAAAACCCTGAGCGACAACCTGTTAACCGATATGCAGTATAAATGGAAAACCACCAAGGACTTTGCCCCCCTGGAAAATGATTTAAATGTTTATGTTCATTTCTGGCACAGGAATAACCTGCTTTTCCAGGATGACCATGTCCCTTCTGTACCCACCTCCAAATGGGAGCCCGATAAAGAATACAGCTACGTAAGACGAATATATATTCCTAAGTTCATCGACGAGTTTGACCCCGAGTTTAAAGGTGAGGAAACGCTGCGTTTAGTGGTTGGCCTTTATTCCCCCTACGACCGGACAGGAAAATCCAAGTCCGAGGTCCTGGTTAAGAAGCTCACCGTTGTCCCGCCGCCTCCTGATACTCCCGAGATAATTTACGAGAATGGCTGGTATGACCTTGAAATCGACCCGAACGCCTTCCTGAAACAGTGGCGCTGGACGGCCAAAGAGGCTGTCTGCGTTATTGATAACCCCCATCGGGACGCTACCCTGGTTATCCGGGGCGGGGTCAACCTCGAGGCGGTCCCGGGTCAAAAAGTTATATTTAAGATAAACGACACAGTCTTGGAAGAATTCGTCCCGACGGAAAGCGCTTTCGAAAAAACATACAATATCAAAAAGGAGATGCTCGGAGACAGGGACGAATTTCGGCTCGTGGTAACGGCTGATAAAACCTTTATCCCGGCAAAACTAAACCCGAACTCAAAGGACGAACGAGAACTCGGCGTTCAGATTTCTTTTATTTATTTCCGCTGAGGTAGGGACTTCTAATTTTATCTGATCCAGATAGAAGGAACAGATTCTTTTTTAACCCGGGAAAGATACTTCTCTAACTCGGCTCTCGCTTTATCCTCCTCTTCCTGAGCTTTTTGCAGCTTGAGGAAGGTTTCGGCAATCGCTTGCTGGATCGTATCCCGCGGCGTCATGTCGTCGAGGCTGTAAAACTCCTGCCAGAGAGCGTTGAGCTTCAGCGTTAAGAGCTCGACATATTCCTTCGCCTTCTGGTACCTTTCTTCGAGGCTCTTCTGGTCGCTTCCTGAACCCTCAGGAAATATGACCGGTGACTGCTGGTCAACTGTAACCGGCATAACCCGGGAAGGGGGTCTTTGGGCTCCTGTCTCCTCGCGAGTTTCGGTTGACATTTGCTCTGGAAGCGAGGCAGAAGGCGGACCGGTCTCCAGGGCGACCCGGCGTTTTACCCGGGCGAGGTCTTCGTTTGTTACCACGATTGCTTTCTTATCCTTGAGGCTTTCCCGCCTTTCTTTCTCCTTCTTAGCCAATTCTGCCAGGCTTTGCGGCCAGAGAAATCCCGCCCCTATTGCGAAGATAATAACCCCGCTAATTAATTTCAATTTCATTAAACTCTAATAATAATTTATTCTTTCCCCCTTCTTCTGTCAAGGAAGCCGAGGCTCATTAGCTCAAAATGTGGTGCTTCTGGCGTTTTTTTATCATTTTTTAAATGCAATTGTAAGCTGTTTAAAATCTTTTATTTCCTTGTTATTAGAAGAGAGGCAGCTGATAAGAGCCTATTAAATTACCGCGCTTTTACCGAAATAACCAGAAGCCGAGGGGAGTAGTTGCTGCATGCTCCATAAGGTTTTCTTGGCAATGGAAAATTACTATATTGAGATTGGGCGGGGTGCCAGGCCGACGAGAGCTCTCTTACCAGGGATTGTTTGAACCGGACCAAAAAACTTATCCATCTTATTGACTTGCAGGTTATTCACTTCCAGGCAACAGCGGAGAAGGGGCGAGGGAGGAAAGAGCGATTTTCCTCTGATGCCGCTCTTAATGTTTATCTTCCCTTTATCTTCTTATCCTTAATAATCAATTATCATTAATCGGCTCTTTTAACGACAACCCGGCGGGAGCGGGAAGTGCGAATGACGATTTCTTGTGGCTTATAAGTCAGCTCGATGGCGCCGTCTTCATCCGTCCGGAAGATTTCGGCGCCAGCCTGCTCGAACCTGGCCATGATTTCTGGATGAGGCACGCCGTAAACATTCGAACGCCCGGCGCTGACAAGGACTATTTTGGGGTTAACCTTCAGGACAAATGGCTCGGAGCTTGAGGTGCGGCTTCCGTGATGCGCTGCCTTAAGCACAGCCGCCCTCAGCTCCGCGGCTGTTCCCAGAATCTCAGCTTCGCTCGGCTGGCCAATATCGCCGGTAAAAAGAAACAGCCCCGAGCGGCCGCTCAGCCGAAAAACAAGCGAATCTTCGTTGGAAACAGGCCTAAAAGGGTAAGTTGGCCGAGGGGGGTGCAAGAACTCCAGGGTGAACCCGGAAAAGCTTAATCGGTCATCACGGAAAAAGCGACGGTGCTCTACGGAGCGCGAGAGGAGCGATTTTAATTCCTGGTAGTTTTTTGAGTCCTCAGGCGAGATGGCTTCCCAGAACTCTTTTACCCGGAAATTTCGGGCAACCGCCCGGAGCCCGTTCAGGTGGTCAGGGTGAGCATGGGTAAGGACGAGGTAGTCAACCCGCTTTATTCCTTTTCGCCAGAGAAAAGGAGAAACCACATACTCACCCACGTCGAAGGAGTCGTCCTGGAAGCCGCCGCCGTCGATGAGCATTTTTTCCTTTCCGGGAAATTCGACCAGGATTGATTCGCCCTGGCCGACGTCGAGCATGGTTACCCGGAGATAACGACTGGTTGCCGGGAAGGGATGAATGAGGAGGAAAAACAAAGCTAAACTGAAAAAGCAGACGGACACAAGTTTTTGATAACGGAAGACTCGAGGGGCAAGGAGAGCAAAAAGAAAAACAAAATACGCGACGATAACCCAGAGCGGCGGGGTGGGCACTCGATAGGAAAACGGCGCGAAGCCGGCGAAAACTTGCGTTAGCAGGAAAAAAAGCTGGATGAGATTCTTGACCACCCAAGCAACCCACGAGCCTACAATTGGGTTGATTGCCGCCGCGAGTAAAAAGAGCCAGCCCGAAGCCATAGTTAACCCGACAAGCGGCACAGCCGCAAGGTTGAGAATAATGCTGCCGAGCGTTATCCGGTTAAAAGAAGAGGCGACAAAAGGCATGACGCCGAGCTGGGCGGATACAGAAACAACTGTTAAGTCCGTAAGCCGAAGCGGCAGGATAGGCAAATATCGTTTAATTACCGGGAAGAAGATGATTATGGTCAGCGTGGCCATAAACGTCAGGATGAACCCAGCGTCAAAAACCTGTAACGGGTTAATCAGGGCAAGAAAGAGACAGGCGGCAGAGAGGGTATTAAGCAAGGAAGTATCTTTCCACAGCAGTCGGCCGAAAAGATAAAGCGTGGCCATAAAAGTTGCCCGGACGACTGAAGGTCTCCCTTCAACCAGAAGCGCATAAAACACAAGGCATAAAATCATGAATAAAGAACGCCCCTCAGCGGGAAGACGGAGAAGACTCAGCAGATGGAAAAGGAGAAAAGAAATAATTGCAATATGGGCGCCAGAGATCGCGATCAGGTGAAAAAGCCCGGAGCTCTGGAGGTGGCGGATGGAAGCTTCGTCCAGCCTCCCCCGGTCGCCGAGGAGAATGGCCTCGAGGAAGGCGCCCTCGCGCGACAGCGTCCCCTCTGCGGATTGGAAATGCTTCTCAATTTTTTGCTGGAGGTATCGATGCAACCTGGAGATTTCCCGGCGCCAGCTAATTTTCGCCGCCGGTCTTATTTTTTCGACGAGAAGCGGGCTTTTGGAATAAGCCCGGCGATGAATATTCTGGCTTTTTATGACTAACAAAGAAATCTTGGGGCCGAAATTGCTAAAATCGTCGTCATTCAGCAGACGAGCTGAGATTCTTACCTGGTCGCCAGCTAAAAGGTCTGGGCGGGCTGAATTGGCCGTTAGCGGGAAGCTTACCTGAACGCGGCCGTCCACCTTTGTTTCTTTTCCCTGGGTGTATACCTTCTTAACCCTCGCCAGAAGCTGAACGCTATCCGTGGTAAGAGCCGGTGTTTTCAGGATGCTACCTTCGAGGTCGAGGTAATCAAGATGGCGGATTGACCTCAGAGGGTTGGACTCAAAGGCTCTGTCGTAAAGCACGTAATAACTGGCTCCAAAAAAGAAAAAGGCAAAAATACTGAAGACGAGGGACGTTAGAAGCCGGCGACGGAAAAAACAAAGCCAGGCAAGGCCGAGAAAAATCGAAAAAAGGATAAGGTAGGCAGCGAGAGGCAGCGAAATAGTTTTTCCCGTAACAATACCCAGGACGATTGCGACAGCAACCGGGAAAAGAGGCCAGCCGGAAAACCCTTGTTTAGAAATCCCTGGAGAAAGACTCAACTGAGCTTGCCCTTTCGAGACAATCAAGCAGGAGATGGCACATTAATTTTATCCCCACCGGTATGCTTCTTTCGTCAGGGTTAAAATAGGGGCTGTGGAGCGGCGCCGCCTGGGCGTCGCGCGGGTTCTTGACGCCTAAAAAGAAAAAGAACCCGGGAATTTTCTGGCCGTAGAAGGCAAAATCTTCGGCGACAAACTGAGGTTTGAGCGGCAGAACGTTTTCCGGCCCGATGACACTGCTGAGGGTTGGCTCCATTATCTTAGCCAGTTCAGGATGGTTATATACAGCGGGCAAAAGCTGCTTATAATTCAGGGCAAAATCACCGCCGACCGGCTGGACAATCCCGCGGACGACGGCTGAAATTAGCTGCGGGACTTTTTGCCTGTTTTTTTCGCTCAGGGTGCGGACTGTGCCCTCGAGGATGACCTCAGAGGCGATAACGTTTGACCTGACTCCTCCGGTAATCTTGCCCACGGTGAGGACTATCGGGTCAGTCGGGTCGATCATCCGGGAGACAGTTGATTGCAAAGCCATCACCACCTGGGAAGCCAGGACGATGGCGTCCACCCCTTCTTGCGGCCTGGCTCCATGAGCATTCTTCCCTTTGATAATAATTTCGAAAGAGTCTGAGTTGGCCATGATAACACCCGGCGAGAACATCACCTGTCCGACCGAAGCTTCTGGCCAAACGTGTAACCCAAAGATTGCCCTTACGGGTGGGTCTTCAAGCACTCCTTCTTTGACCATCAGCGAAGCCCCGCCCTCTTCGCCCCCGAGGAGGCCTTCTTCGGCCGGCTGGAAGATGAACTTAACGTTGCCTTTTAGCTTCGAGCGGAGGTCGTTTAATACATAAGCCGTGCCGAGAGCTATCGCCATATGCAGGTCATGACCGCAGGCGTGCATCACTCCCGGGTTGAGTGACTTGAACGGAACCTGGGCTAATTCCTGAACTGGCAGGGCATCCATGTCCGCTCTAAGGGCAATGGTCGGACCCTGGTCGTTGCCTCGGAGCAACCCGGCCACGCCGGTTTTGGCCAGGTCAGTTTTTACTTCGAACCCGAGGGAAATTAGCCGGGAACTGATTAACCGGCTGGTCTCAACTTCCTGGCCGCTCAGCTCGGGGTTCAGGTGGAAATAGCGGCGTAAGCGAATTATATCCGGCCGGTATTTTTCCACTAAGGTTTCGATTTCCGCCGCCGTTATTTTATCCACGGCCGCAAGAAAAGAGGCGGAGGAAAGAGTCAAGCTAATGACTGTTAAAATTTTTATATAAAAGATTTTTTTCATTATTTTTATCGTTTTCATCATAGGCATAAGGAGAGCGAAAGTCAATAAAACGTGAAGTTAACGGAAGAGAATTTTTTCTTCGTAGGTTCCGAAAACCTCTTCCAGCGTCCGGGTTATTTCTCCTAAGGTAGCCCGCGCTTTGACAGCTTGGACCATGGCCCCCATGAGGTTTTCTCCTGAAATGGCTGCCTTCCGGAGTCCATCTAAGGCCCTCAAGACTTGTTTCGTCCGGCGTTCCCGACGCCAAGCTTTTAACTTCTGCCGCTGCTTCCTTTCTACCTCGGGAGAGACATGGAGCAAGTTAAAGCGGGGTCTTTCGGCTTCCAGCCTGAACTCGTTGACGCCGACCACAACCTGCTCCCGGCCATCAACCATCTTTTGCTGAGCGTAAGCACTCTCCTCGATTTGACGCTGGACCCAGCCGTTCTCGATGGCGGCCAACATTCCTCCTCTGGCCTCGATTTCGGCCAGCAGCGCCCGAACCTTTGCCTCGAGCTCGGTGGTCAATTGTTCGAGGAAATAGCTCCCGCCTAAGGGGTCGACGGTGTCGGCCGCGCCGGTTTCAAAAGCGATTATTTGCTGGGTGCGGAGGGCGATCCTGGCCGACTCTTCAGTCGGCAGCGAGAGAGCCTCGTCGCGGGAATTAGTGTGAAGCGACTGGGTTCCTCCGAGGACAGCCGCCAGCGCTTGAAGAGTCACCCGAATGACATTATTTTCCGGTTGATGGGCCGTTAAGGTGCAACCGCTCGTCTGGGTGTGGAAACGGAAAAGCCAGGATTGCGGCTGCTTGGCTCCCAGCTCCTCTTTCATGATTTTGGCCCAGAGGCGCCGGGCTGCCCGGAACTTGGCAATTTCTTCGAAAAAGCAGTTGTGCGAGGCTAAAAAGAAGGAAAACCGTCCGGCAAAAGAATCAACTTCCAGGCCTCTTTCTTTAGCTGCTTTTACATAGGTGATGCCGTTGGCCAGAGTGAAAGCCAGCTCCTGAACAGCGGTCGCGCCTGCTTCGCGGATGTGATATCCGCTGACTGAAATCGGGTTCCAGCGGGGGACATGGGCCTGACAGAAGGCAATGATGTCGGTGGCCAGCCGGAGAGACGGACGGGGGGAATAAATATACGTCCCGCGGGCAATGTATTCTTTAAGGATGTCGTTCTGGACTGTGCCCGAAAGTTTCGACCAGGGAATCCGTTTCTTTTCCGCCAGGACCAAAAACATAGCCAGAATCGGAGCAGCAGTGGCGTTAATAGTCATCGAAACGCTGACTTTATCCAGGGGGATAGCCTGGAAAAGCTCTTCCATATCCTGGAGGCTATCGACCGCTACCCCGCACCGGCCCACCTCGCCTTTGGCCCGAGGGTCGTCGGAGTCGAGCCCCAGCTGAGTTGGCAAGTCGAAAGCCACGCTCAAGCCGGTCTGTCCTTGAGAAAGCAGGTAGCGGAAGCGGCGGTTGGTCTCGGCGGCTGTTCCGTAGCCGGCGTACTGGCGCATAGTCCAGAGGCGCTTCCGGTACATCGTCGGATAGATTCCCCGGGTAAACGGAAAAGAGCCAGGCTGACCAAGGTCCCGCTGGAAATCAAAATCGGTTAAGTCCTCTGGAGTATAAACTCTTTTCAGGATGATTCCCGAAGGCGTGCTGAAAAAAGGCTTTCTTTCTTTTTCCCCGGACATCCTTGCCCCTGAATCTTGGTTCAGGCTTAGACTGTCTTCAATTAAGAAAGAAAGCGGCTATAAACTTGAACTCCGGCGTAGCTTCCGCGCTCTCCCAGCTCGGCTTCGACCTCAAGCAGACGGTTGTACTTGGCGACCCTTTCGCTCCGGCTGAGCGAGCCCGTTTTTATCTGGCCGCAATCAAGGGCCACGCAGAGGTCAGCGATAAAAGTGTCTTCTGTTTCGCCCGAACGATGGGAAATAATCGTCCCGTAGTTATTCTTTTGGGCTGCTTCGACCGTCCTGATTGTTTCCGTGAGCGTGCCGATCTGGTTGAGCTTAATAAGAATAGCGTTGGCCACGCCTTCTTCTATTCCCCTCAGCAATCGAGTCGGGTTGGTAACAAAAATGTCGTCGCCCACCACCTGAACCTGGTTTCCTAATATTTTAGTTAGTTCCTGCCAGCCGTCCCAATCATCTTCCGCCAGACCGTCCTCGAGGGAGATGAGCGGATATTTTTCCTTCAGCTTCTGGTAAAAGGAAATCATCTCGGCGACCGAATGGCGGGAGCCGTCGGATTTCTTAAAGACATAATCGCCGTCTTCGTAAAGTTCAGAAGCGGCCACGTCAATGGCCAGGTAGATGTCTTTTCCTGGCCGGTAGCCGGCTTGCTCGATACTTTCGACGAGCAAAGACAGAGCTTCTTCGTCGCTCCTTAAGTTAGGAGCAAAACCGCCTTCGTCGCCGACGGCTGTGGCGTAGCCTCTGGACTTGAGAATTTTTTTGAGGTGATGGAAGACCTCAGCCGCTTGCCTGATAGCTTCGGAAAAAGTTTCGCCGCCGGCGGGCACGAGCATGAATTCTTGAATGTTGAGGTTGTTGTCGGCGTGAGAACCTCCGTTGAGGACGTTTATCATCGGTACCGGAAGTCGGTAAGCTTTCCTGGGTCGCAGAAATTCATACAGAGGTTTCTTCCGGGCTCTGGCTGCGGCTACCGCAACCGCCATCGACACAGACAGCAGGGCGTTGGCACCCAGCCGGTTCTTCGAAGCCGTGCCGTCAAGCTCGAGCAAGCGCTGGTCAATAACTTCTTGCTCCTCGGCTTCAAGGCCAATAATAGCTGGCCCTATTATTTCCTCAACATTAGCGACTGCCTTCTTCACGCCCTTCCCGAGGTAGCGCTTGGGGTCGCCGTCGCGCAGTTCGAGGGCTTCATGGGCTCCAGTGGAGGCACCCGAGGGAACTGAGGCTACCCCCCAGTCGCCGCTCTCGAGGTAAACCCAGGTTCTTACGGTTGGGTTTCCCCGGGAATCAAGGATTTCGATTGACTTGACCCTGGTAATCCGCGTTAGCATCCAACGCCTCCTCTCCAAGGCTCCTCGAAAAAATCAAGTTTAAGCGGGCTCTTTTTTAGTCGCTTTCGGAGGTTTTTTCTGGGCTCTTGCGGGCGTATTCCTCTTTCTTTTTTTCTAAGAATTCCCTAATGGCTTCTATTCCTTCCTGGGTCTTTTCTTTGACCACTTTAATTCCCTTTTCCGCTTCTTCCGCCAGTTTCTGGTAACCCTCCTTGGCCATTTCGCCAGTCCTGGCTGCTTGTTCTTTTATTTTTTGCCTGGTTTCCTTACCGCTGGCGGGGGCATAAAGGATGCCCAAGATAAACCCGGTCGCCGCGCCAAGAAGGAAAGAGACGGCGATGCCGAGAGCGCTCGAACCTTTTTCCTCAGCCATGGGTTTTCTCCTTTCTTTTCTTTTTTTGCCGCCAAAGGAATTGAAGTAGCGGGAAAATAACGGGCCAATAGCGGGAAGCAGGTCTGGCCACCCGGGTGGCAAGAAAGCCAAGAATCTCGGCTAAACTGGCGGCAACCTTCCTTGAGGATTCGAGGGTGTCGGCCATGGTTTCTACTTTCTCTTTGATTAAAACCTCCACCTCGTGGAACTCCTCAAGAGCTCGGCGGAGCTCGGCGAGAGCTTTCTGGCCTTCTTCCGCCGTGCTCTTAAGCTGCCGGAGAAAAATCACTAACCAGGTGGCGACAACAACTATGGTCAGAGTAATGACCAGCCATAGAAACTGGTTTAGAGTTAGCGGCATGATTTATCCAGAGAAAAATAAAGGAAAAGCCTCAATTTGTCAATTAATAATCTCTATTTTGGATTGGGACATAGCTAAAGGAAATCGATGAAAGCTTGCGGGTGAAGCCAGCGGGCAAGCTCCTCCAGGGCCTGGATAAGCCGGGGGCCAAAGCGGCTCGAGCTATCCTCATCGAGGGCGAAAAAGCGTTTTTTGGCCACGGCCGGGACGGCCTTAAGAGACGGATTTCTGAGCAAATTCCCCTTGAAACTTTCAAAGGCTTCGGCTGAAGAAGCCAGGACGACCACAGCCTCTGGCGCCAGGCCGAGAATTTCCTCCGGGTTGAGGAGGACCCAGCGGTCGGGCGTTTCGGCTGTCACTGGCTCTCCGCCGGCTTTTTTCAACAGGTCGTTGAGAAACCCCCTCCCGCCGCTTGTCCAGTAGCCGGGCCCTGAGAGCAAAAGAAGCACCCGAGGCCGCGACTCCACGGTCTGGAGCTTTTTTATGACTGACTCATACCTTCTCTCGAGGTTCAGGCTGAGCTCTGCGGCTTGTCTTTCTCTTCCTGTTACTTGACCAACTATCCGAATGAGAGGGAAAAGCTCTTCGATTGTTTCTCCCTCGTTGAGGACGAAAAGGCGAAAACCGGCCGTCCTCATTCGGTCTAAAACGGGAAGGGGTGTCCCGCGAAAAGCGAGGATTAAATCCGGCTTGAGACTGGCAATTTTTTCTAAATTGGGGTCGATGATTCCGCCAACCTGGTTTATTTTCTTTGCTTCGGCCGGGTAATTGCAAAAGCGAGTGACGCCAACAACCCTGTCGCCGAGCCCCAGGCTAAAAAGAATCTCCGTCAGGTTGGGGGCGAGAGAAATTATTCTTTCGGGAGGAGAGCCAGGGAAAAATTCAAAACCCAAGGCGTCGCGGAGTGGCTTAGTTTGAGCCGGGGCAAGGCTGGCGGCAACTATAGATAGTATAGATAGGAAAATTAGAGAAATTAGTGAATTTTTAGAAAGCAAGAAGCGCCGTTGCTCGATTGGAAGCATGCTTTTAAAAGAGGTCGTTTTTTCCGTTTTTATGACCTGCGCAAGAATTTTTTTGGTTTAAATTATCTCATATTTATCGGAACCAGCGAGTGAAATCAAGTTTGACCGGGCGGCTTTCTTGACAGCCGAACGGTGAAGCGTCTAAGATGATAGAAATTAGCGGAGCTCTTAGCGCTATTCTCTCAGGCTCCAAGAGGTAAGGTCGATGAAGAAGGAAGGTTATAATTTTCAAGAAATTGAACCCAAATGGCAGCGCATCTGGGAGGAAGAGAAAGTTTTCGAAGTTAAGGAGGACCCCGAGCGGAAGAAATTTTACTGCCTGGAGATGTACCCCTATCCCTCCGGCCGGATTCATATGGGACATGTCCGCAATTACTCGATCGGCGATGTCATCTCCAGGTTCATGATCATGCAGGGGTACAATGTTCTTCATCCGATGGGCTGGGATGCGTTGGGGCTGCCGGCCGAGAATGCGGCCATTAAACACGGGATTCATCCGCGAGACTGGACGTTAAACAACATTGCCACGATGAAGACCCAGCTCCGGCGGCTCGGGTTCAGTTATGATTGGTCCCGGGAGGTTAACACCTGCCTTCCGGAGTACTACAAATGGAACCAATGGATTTTTCTCAAAATGTTCGAGCGAGGCCTGGCGTTCAGGCGGAAGAGCTGGGTAAACTGGTGCCCTCAATGCCGGACGGTTTTGGCCAACGAACAGGCGGCCGGCGACCAGTGCTGGCGATGTTCGAGCCCTGTCGAACAAAAGCAGATGGACCATTGGTTCTTAAAAATCACGGCTTATGCCAGGGAATTGCTTGCCGGCCACGCCGAGCTTGCCAAATGGCCCGAGCATGTCCTGCTGATGCAGCGGAACTGGATTGGCGAGAGCGAGGGGGCCAGCCTTCTTTTTCCTCTCAAGGACGGTTCTCGTTCCATCGAAGTTTTTACCACCAGGCTCGATACCGTTTACGGGGCAACTTTCCTTCTTCTCTCGCCTGAACATCCTCTCAGCCGGGAATTAATCGCAGATTTGCCGGAAAGAGAAAAAATCGAAGCCTGGCTTAACCGGGTTATCCTGGAATCAAGGCAGCGGAGGAGGCAGGCGGAGACGAAGAAGGAAGGCGTTGATACAGGGAAAAAAGCCTTGAATCCCTTTACTGGCGAGCTCATTCCGATCTGGATTGCCAATTATGTCCTGATGGATTACGGGACAGGAGCCATCATGGCGGTCCCAGCCCATGACCAGAGAGATTTTGAGTTTGCCCGCCAATATGGCTTGCCTATCCGGGTGGTCGTGGTTCCGGAGGGTGATTCCGAGGTGAAGCTGCCGCTTGAAGCCGCTTTCGAGGACTACGGAAAACTCGTTTCTTCTGGACCCTATTCAGGTCTTTCTTCCCGGGAAGCCATCGAGGCGATGGGCCGGGAGGCTGAGGCCAGAGGAATCGGCAGCAAGACGATTATTTACCGGCTCCGAGACTGGGGCATTTCCAGACAAAGGTACTGGGGAACGCCCATCCCTGTCGTCCATTGTGACCGCTGCGGTATTGTCGGCGTCCCGTACGAGGATTTGCCGGTTGTTCTGCCCTATGAAACAAAGTTTACCGGCGAGGAAGGCTCTCCTCTTGAAAAGGTCCAGGAGTTTGTCAACACGACCTGTCCTCGGTGTAAAGGACCGGCGAGGCGGGAAACCGACACGATGGACACTTTTTTTGATTCTTCCTGGTATTTCTTTCGTTATGCCTCCCCGGACGAGAAGAACCTGCCTTTCGACCCAGCAGCGGCCGCCTACTGGATGCCGGTTGATTTATACATCGGCGGGGTGGAGCATGCTATTTTGCACTTGATCTATTCTCGCTTTTTTACCAAGGTGTTACGCGACCTGGGGTTGACTTCGCTCAACGAACCCTTCCCCCACTATCTTGCCCAGGGGATGGTTACCAAAGACGGCGCCGCCATGTCCAAATCAAGGGGTAATATTGTTGACCCGGACGAGATGATTGCTCGTTACGGCGCTGATTCGCTTCGCCTGTTCATTCTTTTTGCCGCGCCGCCGGAAAAAGAGTTTGCCTGGACCGAGGAAGGAATCGAAGGCTGCTTTCGCTTCCTTAACCGTGTCTGGAATACCTTTGAAGAAAACGAGGACCTGTTTTCCGGCGGGAGCGAGCCCGTCCGGCCGGAGGAAATTACCCAGGAAAACGCCGTTAAATTCCTCCGCCGGGTTCACAAAACCATCAAGAAGGTGACGGAAGACATCGGGAAGCGTTTTCACCTGAATACGGCTATCAGTGCCCTGATGGAATTGCATAACGAAATCCGGCGGGTTAAAGACCAGCTGCGGACGTCGGCCGAAGGCCGCTCCGTGCTGCGGTTTGGCCTCGAACAGTTGTTGACCTTGCTTTCGCCGTTTACGCCTCATTTTTGTGAAGAACTCTGGCAAAGAACCGGGCATTCTACCTACTTAATTAAGACTCCGTGGCCTTCGTTCGACCCGGAATTAGCCCAGGAGGAGATGATTACGGTTGTCGTCCAGGTAAACGGCAAACTGCGGGACCGGTTTGAAGCTCCGGCTGAGATTTCGGCCGAGGAAATCAAGGCCAGAGCCCTCGAGCTTGGTCGGATTAAAGAAATTATCAAGGGAAAAACCGTCAAGAAGGTAGTCACCGTCGAGAACAAGTTAGTGAACATCGTAATTTAGGATGAAAAATTGAGGCAGAAAGCCGTCGTAATTCTTCTCCTCGGCTTCCTCGCTTCCTGCGGTTATCACTTGAGAGGCGTGGGGACGTCGCTTCCGTCCTCGGTTAAAAAAATTTATATTCCAGTTTTTAAGAACCTGACGACCCGGTATGAACTCGACCTGAAGTTGACCCAGGCGGTCATCAACGAGCTTACCACCCGGGGAAAGCTGGAATTGGTCAGCCAGGCGGAACAGGCGGATGCCGTCCTGCTCGGCGAAATCACCTCTTTTCAAGTCAACCCGATTGCCTTTTCCGGGAAGGACACCGCTGACCGGTATAATATTACCATTGTGGCTAAAATTAATCTCCTGGACAGGGCGAGGCAGCAGGTCCTTTTTGACCATCCGTCTTTCATCTATGTTGAGGAGTATGAAGTTCCGGAAGGCGCCGATTTTGAATCGATGGAAGCCGAGGCCCTCAACCGGGTTGCGGAAAAGTTTGCCCGCAGCCTGGTCGTGGCTATTCTCGAGGGGTTTTAAGCATGCCGGCCAGGACCACTTCCCGGCAGGCTTCAAGCGAGCCGAGGGTGCTTTTTCTTTACGGAGAGGAAACACTCCTGGCGGAAGAAATAGTCGCTGACCTCAGGAGGTCGTTTTTTACCTCGGCGGAAGAAGAAAGGGAGGGGTTCTTCCGGTTTTCCTTGCGGGAGACAAGCTGGATAGCCATCATCGAAGCGTTGCAGACTGGCTCGCTGTTTTATGTCGGGAAAAAAATGGCTCTCGTCGTGGCGGAAGAGGAGGAGGAAGCCAGCGAAGAAACCACGGAAGAGGCCGATGTCGGGGCCAGCCGGGCCGTCCTGACGCCTTTTGAGGAAGAAAGGTTACGCCAGTTAATCACCTCTATGGGGCAACAAGAGAAGCTGATTATTTACTATCCCGGGAGAATAGATAGGAATAATAGCCTTTATCGCTTTCTTCATTCTCTTGGCCCCGCCGGCGTGGAAATTAAAGAATGCCGACAACTCAAGGGTCTGGCCCTAAGGAAATGGGTGGTTGACCGCCTGGCGCAACAAAGGATGAGAATGAGCGAAGAGGCGATCAATTGCCTTATCGACGCCACCGGACCTGACCTGAGGTCTCTGGCGCAAGAGCTGGAGAAGCTGGTCCTCTATTGCCAGGGGAAAAAGGAGATAGAGCTGGAGGACGTGGCTGCGGTTTGTCCGGCCATCAGGGCCTACCAGCAGTATGAATTGACCCAGGCGCTGGAGGAAGGCAACAGAAAAGCGGCCCTCCAGGCCCTGAGCAAGCTTCTCGAGGACAAAAGAGGGAAAGAGTATACGGTGGGTGCTTTAGCCCAGTTTTTCCGCGAACTGCTTCTCGCCCGGCGCTGGCTGGCCGAGGGGAAAAACGAGGTTCAAATCTTCGAACAGGTGCGGCCCGGGCTGCAAAGATTTGCGCCTGAATTTATCAGGAAAAAGAGAGACGTCTTTTTTCAAGCGGTCAAAGACTGGGACGAGGAAGATTTGGCCGAGCTGCTGAGGAAACTCCGGACAGTTGACCAGGCTTCAAAAAGCGGCAGTGACCTCGTCGACGTTATGCTTTTTGAGCTTATAAACTGGTTTTTTGATAAGCGAGAGACAGAGGTTGCTTTCGTTAGCGTCTGAACCCGGCTACGAGCTGGGCGACCTGGGCGCTCAGCCGGGATTTATACCTCGAGCCCTTATTCTCGTGAATCGTGCCTTTTTTAACACATTTATCAATAAGGGAAAAGGTTGGGGCCAGAAGCTGGCGGGCCTGGTCGGCGTTTTTTTCCTTAATCGCTTGCCGCAGTTTCTTGATTTGCGTCCGCAACAGCGATTTATTCCGGCGGTTGATAGCCCTGCGGCGCTCGCTCCGTCGCCTTTGTCTGATAGCCGATTGATGCCGAGCCATAGATTTCTCCTCTTTGAGCCCTTAATATAGGAAAAATTGCGCCTGAAGTCAAATCGCCCAGCTTTTTAGAAGGTTGACAGGGTTAAAAGGAGGTTGGGATGAAGGTTGTTCTCCAGAGGGTAAAAATGGCCAGAGTCGAGGTAGCCGGGCAAGAAATCAGTCGGGTGGGCCGGGGAATCTGTCTTCTCGTGGGAGTTGAGAAGGGGGATTCAGAGAAAGAAGCCGAGGAGCTCGCCCGCAAGAGCGTCGAACTAAGAATTTTCCCCGACGAGGCAGGCAAGATGAATCTTTCCTTGAGCCAGGTTGGGGGTGAAGTGCTGGCTATTTCTCAATTCACGCTTGCCGGTTCGACGCGCCGGGGGAGGCGTCCGAGCTTCGACCAGGCAGAAGAACCAGGCCGGGCGGCTCAATTATTCAATCATTTTACGGAGACAATCAGGGCAGCCGGGTTCGTTGTCAAGACCGGCGTTTTTGGCGCTTTGATGGATGTCCATCTCATCAACGAAGGACCGGTTACTTTTATCCTTGAAAGTCGGGGCCAGGAAATCGGGAAAGAATGCCTCGGTCCGGTAAATCTCACGTAAACCGAAGCTTGCTGGCTTTTCGAATCCCCAGTTCGGCCGCTTGCCGGACATAAGGGCTGGCATCCTTTAAAAGCTTGACAAGGAGCGGCAGCGTCTCTTTAGCCGCGATTTCTCCCAGGCAAAGGGCAGCCTGGCGCCGGACCTCGACATTGGGGTCGTCAATCACGCCGGCTATAGCTTCGACCGAATCGCGCTTGGCCAGCCGGCCGAGGATTTTCAGGACAGCCGCTTTCACGTACCACGGCTGCTTCTGAAGCCGGCTGTGAAGTTCAGCCAGCGGCAGCTCATTCCGGGAGGAAAGCTCCCCGACTATTTTTTCCCTCACGGAGTCCGAGGGGTCGTTCAGGCAGGCTAACAGGATTGGTAAGGTCCAGGGATGGCGCAACCCCGCCAGAGCCTGGACCATCTTTGCCCGGGTCGCTTTGTCAGGCGTGGTTTGGATTTTAAGAAGCACCCGTTCGGCTAACGGATGAGAATAAACCTTGTTTTTCTTATCCTCGGCCATCAAAGGCAAGCCGCCGGCGGCTGTTGTTTTCAGGAAACAAAAACTTTTTCTTTTCCCCGAAAAAAAGCCATTCGGCTCAGACGAGTTCGAGAATATGGCCTAATTTATCCTTTTTTGTCTTTAGATACCGGCGGTTGATTTCATTAGGCGGGATTTCAATCGGGACTCTTTCGACTATCTCCAAACCGTATCCGGCCAGCCCGATAAATTTCCGGGGGTTATTAGTCAGAAGCCTGATTTTTCTGACTCCGAGGGCTAAAAGAATCTGGGCTCCGATGCCGTAATCTCTGTGGTCTGGCTTGAAACCAAGCCGGCGGTTGGCCTCGACGGTGTCGGCGCCGCTATCCTGAAGAGCATAGGCCCTGATCTTGTTTTTTAAGCCGATACCTCTGCCTTCATGGTTAAGCATGTAAAGGATAACGCCTTTTCCTTCTTTTTCGATTATAGCCATCGCCTGGTGGAGCTGTCGGCCACAATCGCAGCGGAGCGACCCAAAGGTATCTCCCGTGAGGCATTGGGAATGGGCGCGGACGAGCACCGGTTCACCGGTCTTAACTTCACCTTTGACCAGGGCAACGTGGTGTTCGCGGTGAATAATATCCTCGAAGACGAAAATCCGAAAGTGGCCGAATTCTGTTGGCAGGTCAGCCTCGTCTATTTTCCGGACGAGACATTCGTGTTGCAGACGATATTTAATCAGGTCAGCAATGGTGACGATCGGAATTTTATGGCGGCGGCTGAACTCTTCTAACTGGGGAAGGCGGGCCATTGTGCCGTCGTCGTTCAGGATTTCGCAGATGACGCCGGCGGGATAAAGGCCGGCCAGGCGGGTAAGGTCGATGGCAGCTTCTGTCTGGCCAGCCCGCTCGAGAACCCCTCCGTCTTTAGCCTGGAGAGGGAAGATATGCCCTGGCCGGACGAGGTCCGAAGGTTTCGTCTTGGGGTCAATTGCTGTCAGGATAGTCCGAGCCCGGTCATAGGCTGAGATCCCCGTAGTCACTCCTTCGCGGGCATCGATTGAAACGGTAAAAGCCGTCCCGTAAGGCGCCGTGTTCTGCTGGACCATCAGGTCGAGGTCGAGTTCTTGAGCTCTCTGGCGGGTCAAGGGCAGGCAGATCAGGCCCCGACCGTATTTAGTCATAAAATTGACCGCCTCAGGAGTGATTTTTTCGGCGGCCAGCATCAAGTCGCCTTCATTCTCCCTATCCTCGTCATCGACGATGATGATAAGCTGGCCGTTCCGCACACACTCGATGGCTTCTTCAATAGAAATTAAACCAACTTTTTCTTCCATCCAGGCTTACCTCTGGGCAAAACAATAAAACTATCTCTTAGATAAATAATTATACACGTATTTGCCGATGATGTCACCCTCGAGGTTAACCCGGTCACCCGGCCGAAGCCGGCCGAGGTTGGTCTTTTCCAAGGTTAGCGGGATAAGCTCAACTTCGAAATGAGGCGGCAGGAGCGAGGCGACGGTCAGGCTAACACCGTTAACACCGACTGAGCCTTTCGGGACCAGGAAGGGTCGAAGTTCAGGCGGAAAGGAAATCTTAAGCCTTTTGCCCTCAGCCCGCCTTTCGACCCGCTGGACGACGCCAGTTCCGTCGACATGGCCGGTCAATAGATGGCCGCTTAAAAGACTCTCGGTCGTCAGAGGAAGCTCGAGATTAACCAGGTCGCGCGGCTTTAAGTCGCCCAGGTTGGTTTTCGCCAACGTCTCCTGGGAAAGATGAAAAACGAGCTTTGAGGCTTCATGAGCCTCGACCGTCAGGCAAACACCGTTGACGGCCACGCTTTCGCCTGCGGTTAACGGACCTGGAAGGTCGGGCGCCTCGATAATCATTTTTCTCCGATTCTGGCGGTAGCCGACAAAGAACCCGAGATGGCGGATAATTCCGGTAAACATCAAAAATATCCTTCGAGAATAAAGTCCTGTCCGAGAGGAAAAAGATGCCATCGGCGCAACCGCAGCGCGGTCTGAACCGGCGTAAACCCGCGGCCGCCAAAAAGATTGGGTGCCATTTTTCCCCCGATAAAGGTCGGGGCCAGGTGAAGAAAAACCTTGTCGGCTAGCCTGGCTTCCAGAAAACTTGTCAGTACTTCTCCCCCGCCCTCGACGAGCAGGCTCGAAATCTCCCGGCGTCCGAGCTCTCTTAACACCTCTTCCAGGTCGACCCGGTTATTATCACTCTTCACCGCGATTATTTCTACCCCTTTTGCTTCCAGGGCCAATTTCTTTTCTCTGGCTGGTTTTTCTCCGGTGAATATGAGGATTGGCCCCGACGAAATCGTCGTCAGAAGCCGGCAATCTTCAGGAAAACGGAGCCGCGAATCGAGGATAACCCTGGTCAGCCTTTTCTTCCTCCAGAGAGGATGGCGGATGGTAAGTCGGGGGTTGTCTTTAAGCACGGTGTTGATGCCTACCAGGATGGCGTCAACTTCGCCCCGCAACAGGTGGCCGTATTCACGGGCGAGCCGGCCCGTAACCCAGCGGGAAGAGCCGTCAGCGGCGGCAATTTTTCCGTCGAGCGACATTCCTGCCTTGAGAATAACAAAAGGAATTTTCTGGGTTATATACTTGATATATGCTTCGTTCAGTCTTTGATTCTTTTCTTCCAGGCAGCCCACATCGACCCTGAAGCCAGCTTCTCTGAGTTTTCGCACGCCTTTCTCGAAGACTACCGGGTTAGGGTCTAAGGCCGAGACGACGACGCGTCTTGGGCGAAACCTTATGATGGCGTCGACGCAGGGAGGCGTACGTCCCCAGTGGACACAGGGTTCGAGAGTCACGTAAAGGGTGCTTCCCTTAGCCCCGTGGCCCGCCTTTTCAAGAGCGACCACTTCAGCATGAGGTTTTCCCGGCTGCTCGTGATAGCCATGGCCGATAATCTTGTTGTTCTTGACGACGAGGGCACCGACATAAGGGTTCGGGCTCACCCACCCGCGAGCTCTTTCGGCCAGAGAATACGCCAGCTGCATAAAGTTCTTGTCTTCGGCCTCTCGCTCAAAGTTCATGAAAGGAGAGCGTCGACAAATTCCTCGGGTGAAAAAATAAGCAAATCCTTTTCTGTCTCGCCAATTCCGACGAGCTTAATCGGCAGGTTGAGCTCAGCAGTTATGGCGACGGCGCTTCCTCCTTTGGCCGTCCCGTCGAGTTTCGAAAGGAAGATGCCGGTAATCCCCGAAAACTTCATGAATTCTCTCGCCTGCGAAAGCGCGTTCTGACCGGTCGTCGCATCCAGGACTAAAAGGATTTCATGAGGCGCTCCCGGGATTTCCCTGGAGATAATTCTTTTTATTTTCTCGAGTTCAGCCATCAGGTTCGAGTTGGTATGGACTCGACCCGCCGTATCAACCAGGAGCGCCTGGGCTCCCCTTGCTTTGAGGGCCTGGATGGCGTCGAAAACAACGGCTGCCGGGTCGGCGCCGTACTGGCCGCGGACGAGCGGGATTTCCAGCCGCCGGCTCCAGATCTGAAGCTGCTCCTGGGCCGCGGCGCGAAAAGTATCGGCGGCGACCATGATTACTTGCCGGCCCTGACTCTTGAGATAATAGGCGAGTTTGGCCAGGGAGGTTGTCTTGCCGCCGCCGTTAACCCCGACAAACATTGCTACAGCCGGAGAAACGGCGAGGTTGAGCGGCGCCGGAGATTCACCGAGAAGCTCAACGAGCTGTTGTTTCAGACACTTTTCGAGTTCGGCCGCAGGCGCGGTCGTTAGCTTCTTTTTAACGCCGGCGATTATTTTTTCCGTGGTCGCCACGCCGACATCAGCCAGGATGAGGGCTTCGGCTAACTCTTCCAGGGTTTGTTCGGTGATTTTCGCCTGGCGTCTTAAGGGCTCAACTTTTTCCCAAATGACTTGGCGGGTGCGGGCGAGTGTTGTCCGGAGCCGCGAAAACACAGCGACTCCATTATAGGTTTGCTCCTGGCCTAAGTCAACGTGATGTCCTCTTTCAGGTCAGGACATAGTATCCAGTCTAAGGGCAGCATCTGGGAACGACCAAGCGGTAGTCCGGCGGTTGATGAAGGGCCGGGAGAGATAAGGAGATTTATCAGGTTAATACTTGAGCGAGCAGGGCTCCTTCCCTTAAAAGTCTTGTTTCAACTTTTAAACGGAGGAAGGAAGCCTGCAGTGAAATGAAATATGCCCCAGTTATGAGATTTAGAAGGCACGGCTATCTTATCCATGAAAACGATAGTTAAGGGCTATGAGGAGACGGGAAGTATTCCAGTAGTTCAATTAAGTTCAATTAAGAGGTCTAATCTTCGGGTAATAATTGCTGTGCCGGATAAAGCGAATCACTTTACCGGATTTGTCCCGTTCAAATACGAGTTCTTCACCCAGTGTTTCATCATCCCGTATCCGCCGGAAAATGTCTCCCCCGATGTGCCTGAAAAGGGTAAACCCCTGGACAGGATTGTCGGCTGGAAGGCTGACCATGGCTAAGTTTCCCTGCCAGGGGACAATTACTGTTTCTCCCCACCACGGTTGAGCATCATAATAGCCGGCATAATCTTCGAGATTTACGCTGGTCGGGGTCGGGCCTTCTTTTTTGGTAGCTGCCTTTTTCAAGATTTCTCTCATCCCCCTGGCATATTTTTCTGGCTCGGTTCCAGAAGCGTTTATCATTACCACAAAAGCCTGTTTTTTGCCGGGGTCAATCATCAGGGTGCTTCGGTAGCCAGGGCAGGAGCCTCCGTGTCCAACGATGGTCTTTCCGTCCATTTCATAGACTGAAAAACCCAGCCCCCAGGAAGTCTTCCAGTCGGGGTCCATCCAGTGGACGCGGTGCATTTCGCGAAGGGTTGGAGCTTTGAGAATTTCTTCGCCGCCTTTTTCCAGAAGCCTGAACTGCCAGGAAGCAAATTTTGCTAAATCCAGGACGGTTGAAGAAAAGCCGGCTGCTGGCTTGATCCCTTCTGCCTGAAAAAATGGCAGCATCTCTCTTGTTCCGTCGCGAGTTAATGAGCTGTAGCCCGTGGCCAGCTGTCCCCGCCAGAGTTCTTTGGGAAGGTAGGGGCGGGTGTCTTTCATGCCGAGGGGTTTCAGGATTTTTTCAGTGACGTAGTCATCATAGGACATTCCTGAGATCTCAGCCACAATTTCTCCCAGCAAGCTAATTCCCAGGTTGCTGTACTGAAAATAGGTGGACGGGGGATAGAGGGTTTTTTGCTGTGCCAGCTTTTCCTTGAGCTGTTCTCTGGTTGGAAAATGAAAATCAGGTTTGCTCCAGTAAGGATAATCAGACTCACGCGGGAGTCCGGAAGAATGAGTGAGGAGTGAACGGATGGTAATCGATCCGCTATCCGGATACTGCTGCTTGATGTTGAACCAGGGAAGATGGTCGCTTACTTCATCGTCAAGCCTGAGTTTTCCGGCGTCGCGGAGCTGCATGATGACCACGGATGTAAAAAGTTTGGAGATTGAGCAGATGCTGTAAATTGTTTCGGGAGTGGCTTTCACTTTTTTCTCAAGGTCTGAAAGACCGTAGGCCCGGGCAAAGATTACATCCTGGTTTTCTACGATGGCTGCAGACATTCCGGGAAGTCGTTCGTAATCGCGCTGAGCTTCAAGCCAAACATCAATCAGTCTGAGAGCTTCAGAGTAGTCGACCTTAGCCGGCGTTTTCTCTTGAGCATATGAAAGCCGGGTAGCCACCAAGAATAAGAAAAGAAAAATTAAAAATAGCCATAAATATTTTTTTCTCATAGACACCTCCTATCTTATTCTTGCACCTTGATATCTCTATTTAACAGTAAACGGAAGGTTTTATAAAGGTTTGATTTTATGGCATCTTTACTGTATTCAGTCGATAGAAATAAATTATCAATAACCACGAATCATTCATCCGGCTTGGGCGAACGTTATTTATAGTATGATCGCATTTGGTTTGGCTAATTGGAATAGATTAAATTAAACCCAGTTTTCCCGACTGTATTGCCTATAGGAAAACCGGTAAAGCAGAGACAAAGGTAAGGTTGAGTTTGAGTATAAATCCCGGAATTTTAGACAGCAGCGTCATAATCTGGGGGATTGGGATCTGTCTTGTCCGCTGGAAGCCCAACAGGAAGGGAGTTCAGCCGGCAATTGAATTTATAGAGATAAAGATATTGAAGTTAAAGAGCCAAAAATTTGGGCGCGAAGTATAATTCATTTACCAACATCTTTCGGCTAATAAACAAGACTTGCCGCATCCCTGTCAACCTTTGCTCAAAAATATAAATCCCGACAAAAAAGGCTTGTCAATGCCCTGTATTAGAGTAAGCCTGGCTTAATGAAACTAAGTTATCAGGTTTTATCTCGATTACCTCTGGTTTTGGTTTATTTTACCCCCTTGATTGAGCCGACCCCTGATTTTGTGTACTATGGAACCATGCGTGGCTTTCTGGCAAAATGGCTCTTCCTGAATAATTCGGCTGTTTCGGCCCAATTGGCCGAGAAGGCTAATCTCCCGCCGGCGATTGCCCGCGTCCTGGCCAACCGGGGTTTGCACCACCCTGAAGAGGCTGATGTTTTCCTTTACGGGTCTTTGGCTGATGTTCCGTCACCCTTCCTTTTTTCCGAAATGAACCGTTGCCTGGAAAGGTTAAGCCAGGCCATTGCCAACAGGGAGAAGATTTTAATTTTCGGGGACTATGATGCTGACGGAATCTTAGCCCTGGTGATGCTTTATCGAGCCTTGAGTTCAGCGGGAGCCGACGTCGATTATTACATCCCGGACAGGCTAAAAGAAGGTTATGGAATTAAGGAGGCGCACCTTGACATAATCAAAAAGCGGGGAGCCAGGCTGGTGATTACAGTAGATTGTGGGATTAAAGCCAACCGTTTTGTTCATCTGGCCAACGAGGCAGGCATCGACGTGATTATTACCGACCATCACCAGCCGGGGGAAGAAAGGCCAGAAGCCCTGGCCATCATTAATCCTGTCTTGAGCTCATCCGGCTATCCGTTTCGCTACCTGGCGGGAGTGGGAGTTGCCTTTAAAGTGATTCAGGCTTTTTTGGAAAAGACTGGCCGACAAGGTCTCGTCCCTCATTACACCAAACTTGTGGCCATCGGGACGGTCGCCGACGTTGTTCCGCTCATCGGAGAGAACCGGCTTCTTGTGCGTCACGGTTTAAAAACCCTGAGCGAAACCAGGAATCTCGGGCTCAAGAATTTGCTGGCTTCCTGTGGACTTAATGGGAGCCGAGTAAACGAATGGGATATTGGTTTCCGGTTGGGTCCCAGGGTAAACGCGGCTGGCAGAGTTGAATCGGCTGACCTCGCGGTCCGGCTTTTTTTGACTGATTCAGCCGAAGAAGCCGCCTCTATCTGCGGTCGCCTGAACCGGCTTAATTCCGAACGTCAACAAATGGAAGAGAGAATCTTGAATCAGGCCATAACCCGCATTCAGGAGGCCGGCTGGCACCGAAAGTACCGGGCGCTAATTCTCGGGTGCGAAGATTGGCACCGGGGAATTATCGGGATTGTTGCTTCCCGTTTAAAGGAACGGTATCATCGGCCGGTTATTCTTTTCTCTTATGAAAATAATTTTGCCTACGGTTCGGGGAGAAGCATAAGTTCATTTTCCCTGATTCAGGCGCTTCAAGAATGCCGCGACCTCTTCGAAGAATTTGGCGGCCATCCCCACGCCGCCGGTTGTGTTCTCCAGCGGCCAAAAATGGACGAACTGAAAACCAGGTTCAACTCCTTAGCCATGACCTGGTTAACCGAGGAAGATTTAACCCCGACGCTGATTATCGACAGCCCTCTCCGCCTTAAGGAGATAACTCCCTCTTTTCTCGACCTGTACTCCCTTCTCCCTCCTTTTGGCCCGGGGAACCCCAGGCCGCTATTCCTATTCCCTCAGCTGAGGGTAGTCTCGCCCCCTCAGTTTATCCAGGAGAGGTCGTTTAAACTGAAAGTCGAGCAAGACGGCCGGGTTTTTGAGGCCATCGTCTGGGAAAACCCGGGTCTCGCTTCTGAGATAAGCCCGGGAGCCTGTTTAAATGTAGCCGCTTCGTTGGGGTTTTCGCGGTTTTGGGGCGAGGAAACGGTTGTCTTAAACATTGAAGATTTGGCACCGGCCGGGTAGAGCAGCTGAGTGATGAAGAAGACAAGAAAAATTCTTTTTATCTATGTTCTTCGCGGTTTAGCTTTAGCGCTTTTCTTGAGCATCTTGCTGGTCATTATTTATTTTATTTTTATTTCCGGGGGGATAAGAAGGCCTCAGCCGCGGCCGACACCTTCTGAGCCGTTGCTCCCCGGCCAAAAAATTGAGCAACAAACTAAAGTCAGGTTTGTTGAATTCAAGGGCGACCTGGGAAGAATTGAGGTCAAAGCTGAACGCCATCTGGCTGTTGATGAACAACATTATCGTCTGGAAGGGGGAGTGGAAATCCATGATTTTGGCCGCCGTCCTGAGCTCGAGGCGTGGGCCACGGCCGAAGCTGCTGTTTACGATGTCGACTGGAACGGTGTTGTTTTGACCGGTAAGGTGTCGGTCAAACGCCAGGGGGTCGAGATAGCCGCGGACAAGATTATTTACCGGCGCCAGCAGGAATCCTTGGGGGCCGAAGGACATGTCAGCCTTCAATTTAAAAGACTTCGTGTCGAGGCCCGGGAGATGTCTTATTCTTTTCCGGATGAAGTGATAATTTTTAGAGGTGGGGTGAAAGTAACGTGGCGGCCTGAAACGCCGGACCTGGCTCCTTACCGGTTGGAAAGTGAGAACCTGTTTTACGAACGCCAGCAGCATAAGGGACGGCTCGAGGGAAACGTCCATTTTTTTCAGGCTGAAAATACCGGCGAGGCTGGTTGGGCCGAGTTTCTGCTCTCGGAGGATGAGCTATACTTGCAGCGACTTGAGTTAGGCGGGGGAGTAAAGGGAGAGGGGATAAGTGAGGCAACGAAGATTTCTCTGGAAGCGAATCATGTTCTGGTAAGACCTTTTGCCAGCTCATCCCGGCCGCATGCTGTTGAAGCTGACGGGAGTGGTTCGCTCACCGTGAAAAACAAGGAGAGCGAGACAGTTTTTGCCGCCGAGAACCTGGCGATTATTCTCGACCGCTGGGGGAAATTGCGCGAATTAAAATTAAACAAGGAGGCGAAGTGGAGGAGGCAGAACCTGACCACGGCTGAGACGGTTGAAGGCCGGGGAGAGAAGGTCGATTATCTCCCGCAGAAGAGTCATCTTGAGATAAAAAGCCCTGAGAAGAAGGCAGCCAGTTTGGTCTCGGAGAGGGTGGCGGTGACGGCGGCGGAAATGACTCTGAATATCGAGACTCAAGACCTCGAAGCCCGGGAGGGAGTTCAACTGGTCATAAAACCTGCGCGAACCAAGCCAGCCACCGAAAGCCATCTTTTTTCTGGAGAAAAACAAGTTTACGGTATGGCTTCGCTCCTTCTTTTTCATTGGCAGCAGCATCGGCTGGTCTTGGAGGGGGGCGTAAGGCTATGGCAAGAAGAGACATCTTTACAGGCAGATAAGATTATTCTGGACAGCGAGACTCAGGAATTAGAAGCCCATGACGGCGTAAAAATGGTAGCCGTAAGAAAGGCCAGGAAGGAGGCGTCGCCGTTGCGCCTGGTTCTGATTGCTGCCTCGCAGCTTCGATATGAACCCTCAGCCCGAAAGTTGCGTTTTGCTGGCCCGTGCGAGATGGGAGCGAAGAACTGGCGGGTCAAAAGCGGCGAGGTCTTCATCTATCTTTCCAGGGATTCAGCCGACCCCGAAACTCTCGAAGCCAAGGGAAAGGTAGAGCTGATGAAAAACGGCACCAAAGCCACGGCTAACGAGGGCCGATACGAATGGGAAAAGGATGTTTTTATTCTCGAAGGAAATCCGGTTTTGGAAGACGCCCAACAGGGTAAAATCAGGGGGGATAAATTGACTTTCTATCTGGCCGATGGTAGAATCCTCGTGGAAAATCAGGGTCGTGAACGCTCTCTTTCTGTTATCAAAAAAGAAAAATGATTTGCTGTTTGCAGGCGGAAAAATTGGAAAAAAGCTTTGGCCGCCGGAAAGTTCTAAACCAGGTTTCGCTCGCGATTAAGCCGGGGGAGGTTGTCGGTCTTTTAGGTCCTAACGGGGCGGGGAAAACAACCACTTTTGGCATCTTGGCCGGCCTTATTCCCGCCGACAAGGGCCGGGTTTATCTTGGCAACGAGGACATTACCAGCTGGCCTATGTACTTAAGAGCCCAGGCCGGGATAGGGCTTTTACCGCAGGAGCCATCGGTCTTTTTAGGGTTGACTGTAGAAGAAAACCTGCTGGCAATTCAGGAGATGGTCTCAAGGGAAGAGAAAGGGCAGACTGATATTGACGCGCTTCTCCAGGAATTTGGGCTAAAAGAACTGCGACGGACAAAAGCCGCCTTGCTTTCAGGCGGGGAACGAAGAAAGCTTGAACTGGCCAGGTCGATGGTCGTCAGCCCCGATTTTCTTCTTCTTGATGAGCCGTTTACGGGAATCGACCCCTTAGCCACCCTGGAAATTCAACAGCTTCTTTTACGGTTGAAGAATCAAGGTTTGGGAATTCTTATAACCGACCATAACGTCCGCGAAACGCTGAAGATTACCGACCGGGCGGCGATAATCGACCGGGGGGAAGTTTTAGAAACAGGCACGCCGGCCGAAATCGTTTACTCACCAGAAGTCAGGAAGAGATATTTGGGCGAGGATTTCCGTCTTTCATGAGGGAGGCGGAAAGGTATGCTGAAACAAAAACTTGACCAGAAGCAGGTTCAGAAAATTATCCTCGCCCCAGCTCTCCAGCAGGCGATTCGCCTCCTGCCTCTAACCAACCTCGAGCTTATCCAGGTAATCGATGCCGAGCTCGCCCAGAATCCGGTGCTTGAAGAGGTTACCCCGGGGGAAAGTGTTGAAATAGAGGGAGGGGGGGAGACGACGCAGGTTTCGCCGGAAGGGCTGGAATCACTTTTGGCTGAAGAAAATGTCGTCACCGGTGAACCCGGTCAGCGAAGCGAAGAGGAAGAAATTGCCTGGGAAGCTGTTTTCCAGGAATACTTAGAGGAAAGTTCTCCGGTCTCAGGGGCCGAACCCCGCGAAGCTCTTCCGCTCGAAAATATTCTGGCCCGCGGCCCCTCTTTGTGGGACCATCTCCATTGGCAGGCAAGCCTGACTTTTTTTGCGGAGGATGAAAAGGAAATCGCCGCCCATATCATCGGTAATATCAACGAAGATGGCTATTTAACCATTTCCGTAGAAGAAATCGCCGCTTCGCTCGGAGTGGCGGCAGAAAAAGTGGAGGCAGTAAGGCAAAAAATAAAGAATTTTGACCCGGTGGGCTCCGGTTCGTTGGACTTGAAGGAAATGATTTTAGCCCAGATGGACCACCTCGGCCTCCAGAACGAAGTCACCCGAAGAATAGTCGAGGAATACCTGCCTCTCCTGGAAAACCCTGATTATGAACAATTGGCCCGCGAGCTTAATATTTCCCTGCCAGAACTAAAGCATCATCTGGAAATCATCCGGCATCTCGACCCTGCTCCCGGAAGGAAATACAGCCAGGAAAAAGTGACCTATATAGTCCCGGATATCCTCGTCAATAAAGAAGGCGATGATTATCAGATAATCCTAAATAACGAAGGGCTGCCCCGGCTGAGAGTGAGCAATTATTACCGGCAGATGCTCGCCTGTGGTTCCGGTTCCAACCCCGAAGCTTATGCTTATCTTAAAGACCAGATGAAAAGAGCTCTCTGGTTCTTGAAGAGTCTTAACCAAAGAGAACAAACAGTTTATCGGGTAGCCCAGGCAATAGTCACGCGGCAGCGCGATTTCTTGGAAAAAGGGATTGAGTTCCTCCGGCCGTTAACTCTTTCTGAAGTAGCCAGCGAGGTAGGCGTCCATGAGTCGACAGTCGGCCGGGTGGTCGCTAATAAATATATCCAGACGCCTCGCGGAGTTTTCCCGCTGAAGTTTTTTTTCCACAAATCATTGGTGAGTGAGGATGGCGAGGAGGTCTCATCCCTCCGAATTAAGGAACGGATCAAGAAGCTGGTCGCCATGGAAGACCCCGTTAATCCCTTGAGTGACACCGATTTAAGTGATATATTGAGAAGGGAGAATATTAAAATTGCGCGTCGGACCGTAGCCAAGTACCGGAAACAACTTAAGATTCCTCCCTCCCACCAACGGAAAAAGAAGTTTTTGATGGAGGCGCCGAAATGAATATTCGGTTTACGGCGAAGCAGCTGGAAATAACGCCCGACATCCGTTCCTATTGCGAAAAAAGGCTGAAGACGATGGCCAGGCTGCTTCGTCCTCCGGTGGAGGTGGATATCGTTCTTTCGATGCAGAAATACCGGTACAAAGCTGAAGCTAACCTGAAAGCGAAGGGTTTGGTCGCCGTGGCCGAGGAAGTATCGCCTGACTTGATGACCACCTTGGGGCAGATGCTGGATAGCTTGGAAAAGCGGGTCAAGAGGGAGCGAGAAAAGGTGAGGCAAAAAAAGCGTCGTCTTTCCCGCGAAACCAGGCTAACGGCTTTGGCCGAAATGGCCGAACGAGAGGCCGGGGAGAAGGGAAAAAAGATTATCCGGACGGATGATTATTCGCTTAAACCGATGTCGGTCGATGAAGCTTTGCTCCAGCTTGAGCTTAAGCGCAAAGAAGTTTTTGTCTTCCGTCGAGAAGGCGATGAAAAATTTGCCGTCGTTTTTAAACGGCGCGACGGAAATTACGGCTTGATTGAACCTGAAGAATAACCTGATGGCAAGGTGAACTATGAGAATTTCTGGCCTGCTGAGCGAAGACAAGGTCATCCCGGACTTAAAGGCCAAAGACCGGGATGAGGCTTTGAGAGAGATGGTAGCTTTTCTTAAAGAAAAAGAGGTCATCACTAACGAGAATGAACTTTACGAGAAGCTCGTCCAGAGGGAAAATTTAGGAAGCACTGCCGTCGGCGACGGGATTGCCATCCCTCATTGTAAACTGGCCGAGATAACTGACCCCCTGGTAGTCCTGGCGGTTTCGAAGAAGGGGGTTTCTTTTTTTTCGCTTAACGGCAAACCCACCTCGGTGTTTTTCCTGGTAATCTCCCCGCCTGATAACCCCAGTCTAAACCTGCAAATTCTGGCGGCGATTGCCCAGCTGGCGCGAAAGGTCAGTTCGCTGCCGAAAAAAATTATCGGAGCCAAAACTCCTCGGCGGATGTTAGAAATAATTCGCGAGGAAGAAGAAAAGCTCCATGAATAAACGGGGGCGTTGCCTGCCCTCTCTTCCCGAGCGGTCGATGGGTCAGAAATCGTCTAAAAGAAACTCGGTTGAACCGATGGCCGTAATTTCTGCCGGGTTGCTCGAAATTTACGGGCTCGGCGTCCTGATTATGGGCGATAGCGGGGTGGGCAAAAGTGAAAGCGCCTTGGAGTTGATTACCCGGGGCCACCGCTTTATCTCCGACGACGTGGTCGAAGTTAAGAAGACGACGACTGGTAGGCTAAAAGGCCAGGCCCCTCGTCTCACCCGGAATTTTATGGAATTGCGGGGGTTAGGCTTGATTAACATCAAGGAAATCTTCGGGGCGAAAGCAGTCTGTGCTTCCATTCCGATAGACCTTATCATTCAACTTAAGAGGTGGCACCGGGGCGACGAATTTGACCGTCTGGGCCTTGAATTCCCGGCCGATTATGACATTCTGGGGGTGAGGGTGCCGCAACTCATAATTCCGGTCGCTCCGGGGCGAAACATCGCCACTCTGATTGAAATTGCCTGCAAGGTTCATCTTTTGAGAAAAAAGGGGTACCATGCTCCCCAGGAAATCCTCCGCAAAATGGAAAGGAGAATGCGCTGATTATGGAGGAGAATAAAAGGCTGCCCAGGGATAACCGTTTTTTGATCATCACCGGTCTTTCAGGGTCGGGAAAGACAGTCGTAAGCCATTTCCTTGAAGACTGGGGCTATTATTGCGTCGATAACCTGCCTGCCAAGCTGATTCCGAGTTTTATCGAGCTCTGGACCAAGCGGGAAGTAGAGATCGACCGGGTGGCCCTTGTTGTCGACATGAGAGAACCAGGTTTCCTGCACGATTTCCCGCGCCTTTTCCCTGAAATCAAAGCCACCACTCAAGCCCGCCTGGTTTTTCTTGATTCCTCGGATGACGCTCTGGTCAAGAGGTTCAGTGAAAGTCGCCGGCCTCATCCGCTTTTTCCCCGAAAGCCTGTCCTCGAGGCCATCCGCCTGGAAAGAAAAAGATTAGAGCCCATCAAGGCGATGGCCGATGAGGTAATTGATACCTCGACGACCTCAATTCCGCAGCTGCGTGAGCTGCTAACCCGCCGTCTTTTCCACCGGGCTAAAAAAAAGCTGCAGATTACGATTATCACCTTTGGTTATAAATACGGGCTTCCGGTCGAGGCTGACCTTGTTTTCGACACCAGGTTTTTGGCCAACCCTTTTTACGTTGAAAGATTCCGCCGGAAGACGGGTAAAAGCCGGGAAGTAAGGAATTTTGTCTTGAGTTCGGCGGAAACCAGGGAATTCTTCGAGAAGATGACCGGCTTTATCCTTTACCTTTTGCCTAAGTTTATCCAAGAAGGTAAGAGTTATTTGACTATTGCTATCGGCTGTACCGGGGGCAAACATCGTTCCGTGGTTCTCGGAGACGAGCTGAAAGATTTTCTGAAAGCGCGGAATTATGATATAAAAATTATTCATCGTGACCTCAAGCGGTGAGCCGAGGCTGATGAAACCAGACCTCTCAGGGCCGAGCGAGCCATGATTGGCGGGATTATTGTTTCGCACGGAAAATTAGCCGAAGAGTTGTTGAACGTTTTAACTATCATCCTGGGAGAGGCCCCCAACATCGAAGCCATTTCTATCGGCTGGTATGACGATGTCGAAGAATCAAAGAAGAAAATCAACCGGTCCTTGAAACGGGTCGACCAAAAAAATGGAGTCATTATTTTTACCGACATGTTTGGCGGGACGCCGTCAAACTTGAGCTTCAGTTTTCTTAAGGACAACGAGGTCGAGATTATTACCGGTGTCAACCTGCCGATGCTAATTAAGTTTGTTTCCTTGCAGAGGTCGAAGAATCTGAAAGAGGTAGCCAGGAAAGTGATGGACCAGGGTAAAAAGAATATTCACTTAGCCAGTGCTTTGTTGAAGACAAAAAGATAGGCAAGCGGGATGGTTGAAAAGCGGGTGGTGATCAAGAACCGGCTCGGCCTTCATGCGAGGGCGGCCGTTAAGTTTGTCAATTTGGCTAACCGGTTCAGTTCGAACGTGAAAATAATCAAGGACACCATGGAGATTGACGGCAAAAGCATCCTCGGGATTTTGACTCTGGCGGCCAGCCAGGGGACAGCGGTCATCCTCCGGGTTTCGGGTGAGGACGAGAATGAAGCCATCAAAGCCCTGGTGGACCTGATTAACCGGAAATTTGAAGAAAAAGAATAATTAAAATGGAATTCATCCGTCTGCGCGGCACCGGCGTTTCGCCTGGCATTGCGATGGCGGAATGTTTGGTGACTGAAGTCTCGGCCCTCGCCGTTCGCCGGGAAAATATTCCTGCTTCTCAGGTCGAGGCTGAAGTCGAGAGGCTCAGAAAAGCGGTAGCCAAAACAGAAAAAGAACTCATGGAAATCAGGGACCGGATTAAAAAAATCGCCGGGGAAGAACAGGCTATCTTGCTCGAGGCCCATCTCCTAATTCTTAGGGATAAATCTCTTAGCGCCAGCCTGGAGAAAGTGGTCAGGCAGGAAAAAGTTAAAGCTGAATGGGCCCTGGCGGAGGTAAATAAGAAATATCAGGAAGTCTTCGAGACGATAAACGATGAATACTTTCGCCAACGTCAGGCCGACATTTCCGATGTCCTTTTAAGAATCCAGCGGAACCTGAAACCGGCCGAGGTTAAGAAGAAAGACCATAGTCATGACCGCCAGGTGGTCTTAGTCGCCCACGACCTGCTGCCTTCCGAAGCCGCCAGCCGTTTTGGCCGGGGTAACGTGGTCGGAGTTGCCCTCGATATGGGCGGGCCGACCTCTCATACGGCCATTCTCGCTCGCTCTCTAAACATTCCGGCTGTTGTCGGTCTGCGGAACATCACGGCTCAGATAAAATCAGGAGATTTTCTGATTGTCGACGGCACGGATGGAGAAGTCCTGGTCAACCCGCCGCTGGCGGTGCGTAAGGAATTTCAAAGCAAGAAAGAAAAGTATGATAAATACCGCACGGAACTGCGCAAGACAGCTTCCCTGCCCTCGGTCACCCTTGATGGAATCCGTTTCACCCCTCTGGCCAACATCGAACTTCCAGAAGAGGTGCCGCTTGCTTTTAGCCTGGGGGCGGAGGGGGTCGGGCTTTTCCGGTCTGAATTCATTTATTTGCAGCGTCCGAGTTTGCCGAGCGAGGAAGAGCATCTCGAAGTCTATCTCAAGCTTGCCCGGAAATGCCATCCGCGGCCTGTCTATATCAGGACGCTTGATATCGGCGGTGAAAAATCGCTGGCCAAACTCAACATCGAGGCCGAACCCAACCCCGCCCTGGGTTTGAGGGCTATCCGGTTTTCTTTGAAAAACCAGGAACTTTTTCGGGTGCAGTTGCGAGCGGTTCTGAGAGCGAGCTACCTGAATAACGTCAAGGTCTTATTCCCGATGGTCACAGAACTTGAGGAAATCCTGGTGGTGAAAGAGATCCTGCGGGAAGTTAAAGCCGAGCTCAGGAAACAGCGTTTGAAGTTTGATGATTCCATCCAGGTCGGTGTCATGATTGAAGTCCCGGCAGCCGCGGCCATCGTTGATTTTCTGGTAGAAGAAGTTGATTTTATCAGCATCGGGACGAACGACCTTATCCAGTACTATCTCGCCGTCGACCGGTCGAACGAGCATGTTTCTTATCTTTATAAACCGCTCCACCCCTCAGTCCTCCGGCTGCTCCAGCACGTGATTCAGAGGGCTAACGAAGCGGGGAAGGAAGTTGCGGTCTGCGGAGAAATGGCCGCCGAACCCCTCTCAGCGCTTTTGCTTCTTGGGTTCGGTTTGAGAAACTTCAGCATGAACCCCATCTTTATTCCGCGGGTTAAGAAAGCCCTCCGCTCGGTTGAATTCCGGACCGTCCGGGAAGCTGCCGAGAAGGCCTTAAGCCTCAAGACGGCCCAGGATATCGAAGAGTATTTTATTGAAAGAATTTTAGCCCGTCATCCCCGGGCTTTTCTTACCACCCAGCTCGGCTGAGCCTTCAGGGGTTCGGCCGTAAAGGTCCTGAAGCCGGATGATATCGTCTTCGGAGGAGTGGCGGCCTATCCAGATTTCCATTACCCGACCAGGAATCTCCCCGACACAGCGAAGACGGTGGGGCGTCTGCCGGGGGATAAAAATCTCCTCGCCCGGGTTGGTCAGCCAGGTCTTATCCCCGAGGGTCATCTCGAGGCCCGGGTCGAGGATAACCCAGAATTCACTCCTTTTTTGATGCACCTGGAGAGAAAGGGCGCAGCCCGGGTTAACGGTAACGACCTTGATGGCTCCAGCCTCGGCCGCGGGATACGAGCGGAATTTTCCCCATGGCCGGATGTCCTCGATAATTGCCCTCCGAAAAAGCCTCTCTTGCCGCGAGGGGGTAGCGGCGGGCTTAACCCTGGTTTTAGGCTTCTTTTTTGGCTTAGGACACGATTTTGGTTTCATTGGTCCAGGTTAAACGCTAAAAGTAAACTGGAAACAGGCTAATTGATTTTTCCTTTTTTCAGAACGGCACCTCATCGTCCGGCTCGGTGTCGGGAGGAAATTCAGTTTCTGGAGTGTCCGGGATGTCAGGGAAATCAGCCGCGGAGGCTTCGACGGCTAAAGGCTCGACTTCGGCCACTTCGGCTTCTTCTTCGCGGCGGCCTAGAAGAATAACGCTCCTCGCTTCGATTTCAGTAACCTTCCTTTTTTCGCCATCGCGAGTCGTCCAGGTCCGGCTCCGGAGCTTCCCCTCAATCAGCACCTGTTTTCCTTTGCTTAGATATTTGCCGCAAAATTCAGCCAGTTTTCCCCAGGCAACAATTCGATGCCATTCAGCCCGGCGGCTGCTCTGGTTCTTGGTCGGGTCGTAGACCAGCTCATTAGTGGCAATGTCAAAATGAGCCACGGCTCTTTGGGTTCGCGGCAGGTAGCTTACTTCTGGCTTCTCCCTCAAATGACCGACAAGGATGACGCGGTTTAAACTGTTAACATCTCTCATTTTTCGGTGATTTCCTTTATTTTTTGTTGGGCGATTCTGGCCTCTTCTTCCAGCGGGAATTTGCTAATGAGCAGCCGGAACACGGCCACGGCTTCTTCTTTCTGGCCCATTTCGATGTAACACAGCCCTTTTTTGAGGTAGGCGGCCGCCGCCCTATCCCCCTTTGGATAATAGAGGATAACATCGTTAAAGGCGGCAATGGCCTCGGCAAATTTTTTCTGGCTGAAATAGCATTCTCCCACCCAGTAAAGGGCGTTATCTGCCAGCGGGCTCTCGCTGAATTGTTCCCGGTAGAGCTTAAAACCTTCGATAGCCAGGTCAAAATTTCCCTTCAAGTAATCGTTGTAGGCGCTGTTATAAAGTTCTTGCGGGGAAGGACCGGCAGGAGGAGCGGTCGGCGGGGCTTCTTTTGCCGGCTGGGCTTCAGGCTTGGTGGGCTTCGCCGTTTCGGCTCCTGTCGGCGGAGTTGCTTTGGTTTCGGCAGAAGGAGAAGGGAGAGTCGCTGACCGAATGGTCAGCAAATCTTCGGCAATTTTATCCAGGCGGGAACTCAGTTGTTCCAGCCGGTCGCTGACAATCTGATACTGGACGGGAATATCTTTCAGCCGCTGCTCGTCGGCCGCTCGTTCCTGTTGGTAGTTTTTAAGCCAGGACTGGAGGCTCTCAATCTGAGTTTTTATCGCCTGGAGCTCCGAGGCCAGAGTCTGGAGCCTTTCCTGAAAAACGAGCATTTGCTTTTTTAAGACTTGGACATCCTCGTAAATTAACTCATAAACTTTTTGCGCTTGGTCTGGGAGAGTCGCCCCGATAAACAAGAACAGGACAACGGCTAAGGAAGCGAGGTCTTTTTTTTCTCTTTTCATCCCTGCCCGCCTAGTTTTGCTCCTTTTCTATAAATAATATTATTAACTCCTCCCTTTTGTCATTACTTTCCTTTTGTCATAACTCCAAATATATATTCAACCTTCTGCAAATCCTTATTTTTCTATTATCGTAAATTGAGCTCTTCTGTTCTTGGCCCAGGCTTCCTCGTTATGGCCGGGGTCGAGGGGCTGGCTTTTGCCGTACGAGATGATCTTCATTCTATCTGGAGAAATGCCGAGCGAAACCAGATAATCAAAAGTTGCTTTAGCCCTTCTTTCTCCCAGAGCCAGGTTATATTCTTCGGTCCCTCTTTCGTCGCAGTGACCTTCAATCAGCACTTTTACCGAAGGAAATTTTTTCAGCCAGGCTGCATTCTGAGCCAGCACCGGACGAGCATCATCCCGGATGTTATACTTGTCGTAGTCAAAATGAATCATCTTCAAGTAGCCAGCCTTGTTGGCCTCCTCCAGGGATTGGGCCATGAAAATCTCCTCTTCGGTCAGGACTGGTTTTACCGGCTCCTTGGGCGGCTCGACCTTTTCGACTTTCGGCTGTTCTTTAACCTGAGGGGGCGGTGGGGGAGGGGCCTCTTTCACCTTGGGCTTGCAGGAAGAAAGCAAGGCCAAACCAAGGATGACAACAAAAAGCAAATAAACAGCCTTTTTCATAAAGCCTCCTTCTTTGTTGATAAATCTCGGCCAGGAAACTTCCATTATTCTCCCTTGTCCAAAGGCATTCTAAAGGAAGGCCAAATCCCCTGTCAATCAAAAGATGATAATTTTCGGAAAAATCAAGCTTTAGTATGACCAGTCCGGCAGCTTGTTATTTCCCGCCGAAGTCAAACGCCTCAGGTTGGCTCCGTCATAATCAATAGTATAGATTTGGATGGAGCCGCTGAGGTTGGAGGAAAAGACGATGTGCCGGCCGTCAGGCGACCAGGCGGGCGACTCGTTACGAGCGTTGCTTTCGGTTAATTTAATAATCTGGTTTGTCCTTAGGTTGAGCACATAGAGGTCGAAGATGTTGTCGAGCCGCGACACGTAGACAATTCTCTCTCCGGTTGGCGACCAGGCCGGCGCATCATGATAGGTCCCGCCGAAGCTTACTCGCCTGAGGTTCGAACCCTCGGCGTCCATGATGTAAATCTGGGGAGTCCCGCCGCGGTCAGAAACGAAAGCAATCTCCGTCCCGGTTGGCGATAAGAAGGGGGAATTGTCGATGGCCTCGTTAAAAGTAAGCCTCTTAATTTCCTCGACAGTGTCCGTTCCGAGACGGGCCAGATAAATTTCTGAATTGCCGTCCATCGTCGAGCAAAAGGCCAATTTCTTCCCGTCGGGTGAGAAGGATGGCGAGAAGTTCGTCCCCCGCGTGGAGACGGGGATGATTTTCCTCTTAGTCAAGTCCATGAGGTAAAGTCCGGCCAAAGTTTCTCGGTAAGAGGTAAAGGCAATTTTTTGGCCGTCAGGGGAAATGGCGGGCATGTAATCGCGGGTTTTGTTAAAAGTCAGACGGGTCTGGTTGGCTCCGTCATAATCCATGATGTACAGCTCGTCGTTTCCGTCTCGGTCGGAAACGAAGACAATCCGGGAAGAAAAAATCGGTTTTTCGCCAAACGTCTTCATTATCTCGTCCGCCAACCGATGGGCTATTTGCCGCCAGGCCGGTGGGTTTCCCTGATACCTTTTTCCCATGATAAATTTAGAACTGCGGACATCGTAAAGCCTGGCTTCGAGAGTGGCGTTTTCTTTGTCCCCGCTCACTTCCCCTACCAGCAATATCCTTGCCTGGATCGATTCCCAGTCCTCAAAAATGATATTCTTGGGGTCAAGCGGTCGGATATAGGTGTAATAGCTTTGAGGCGGTAACTGGAAAATCCGGCTGTACTTCAAATCTTCCGCGAGGACTTGATAAATTTCTTCGGCTGCTCGGGCAGCCTGAGGGGAGGAAGAGCTGACGACAAACTTTGGAAGGGCCAGCGAAATGGCCGGGACTCCTTCGCTGATTCTAAGGTAAACCTCTTGCTCGGGCGCTGAGCGGACGATGATTAGAACTAAAAGGAGGAAAGGGGCCAGGAAAAAGAATTGTTTTTTCATCGGCTATGCTCAAAAATCAGATGAATGCCTAAGGAATCCCCCTCGAATTCTCGGGGCAACGGGGGGAATGGGGTGGCGTTCTGGACGGCTCTTAAAGCAGAAAGGTCGAGCGACTTGAGGCCGCTCGAGACCTCAATTTGAAGGTCAACAACCCGTCCGTCCCTTAGAATCCTAAAAAAGACAATGCATTGGAACTGGCCGGCCACCCCTGGGTCGATTAGAGATGTAAACCAGTTGGCTGAAACTCGGTCCTGGATTATTTGAAGATAATAAGTAAACGGAAAAGAGGAAAGACCAAAGTCAACCCCGCTCCATCCTCCGCCAGCTCCACCGCCAGGACCAGGACCAACGCCGATACGAAGGCCAGCCCCAAACCCTCCCCCCGCGGGCGCGCCGGTTGCCTCGCCGCTTTTGGCAGCCGCTTCAGGCTCGGGCTTCGAGATAACCGTCTTTTTTTCCGGCGGTGTCTTAGCGGCCTTCTTCTTGTCCACGGGATAGCGGAGTGAAGATTCGGTCTCGGGGGCGGTTTTTTTCTGCGGGGTCGTCAGGTCTCGAAGGGAGGCCTGTTTGGATGCCACCTTCGCACCCTCGGCTGACGGCCCGCCACCACCTCCCCCTCCGCCGCCTCCTCCTGGAGGGTTGACAAGGCTAAGCGGCAGGTAGTATACGGGCCCTTTCTTGGCCGGCCGGGGAAGCGAGGGGGAGATGAGGAGCAAGACTAATAGAGCAGTATGGAAAATAGCCGAAGCGAAAACAGCCCGGCGAAAGCCATGGTTAGTCTTCATCCGCCGCTTCCTTTATTTTTTTCTTGCAACCTCGGTTGGTTCGGTGATAAGCCCGACTGTTTCTACCCCGGCCTTCTTAATAACATCCAGAGTCTCGATGAAAAAACCGTAGGGAATGTCTTTATCAGCTTTGATAAAAACGATTTTTTTATCTCGACCATAAAAATATTCCATAAGTCTTTTTTCCAACAGGTTGATGTTAACCACGGAATCACCCATATGAATAAACCTGTCTTTGGTAATCGTAATCGTCAACCCGCTTTCGGCCGGCGATGATTCGGTCTCAGCCTGGGGCAGGTTGACGCCGATTCCCGATTGCATCATCGGAGCAGTGACCATAAAAATAATCAACAAAACCAGCATTACATCCACCAGAGGTGTAACGTTGATTTCAGACAGAGAAGTTCCTAAGCGAGTTTTCGAGTTAACCGGAGAATTTAGTTTAACCGCCATAAAGTTTTTCGGCAATATTCAGGAATTCGAGCGAAAAATCTTCCATTTCCGTAATCATGTTTTTGACCTGGTGGAGGAAATGGTTATAGGCGATCACTGCCGGGATGGCGGCAAATAGCCCGGCAGCTGTAGCCACCAGGGCTTCAGCAATTCCGGGAGCTACCGTGCTCAAGCTGGCCGAGCGGACGATGCCGATCTTATGAAAAGCGTCCATGATCCCGATAACCGTGCCGAATAGCCCGATGAAAGGAGTAACACTACCTGTAGTAGCTAAGAAACTCATCATTCTTTCGAGCTTGGCAATTTCCGCGTTCGAGGCCCGGAGCAAAGCACGCTGCAAATTGTCTAATTTTAGGCCAGAATGACCAGAAGCCTGCGGGTTTTGTTTCGGCAACGAGGAACTAAGTTCTTTATACCCGGCTTGAAAGATGGGCACGAGAGGGCTTGACCTGCATTGGCGGGCGATTTCGTTAAGCTCGGCCAAATTGCGGCCGCGGCGAAAAGCGTTGAGGAACCTGGAGGAATGGCGTTCAGCCGCCCGGAATAATTTTCTTTTGTAAATAATTATCGCCCAGGAGAAAACCGAAAATAAAAGCAGGATGACAAGAACCAGCTGGACGACTAAGTTTGCTTCGAAGATTAGTTTAATCAGACTCATCAGTTTTTTCTTTTCTCAAGGTATCATAGCCCCCAGGGGATGTCAATTTAGGTTCGAGTTGACAAACGGGAGAAATAGGGGGTAGATTTAGGAAAATTAAGCTTATTTTTCAAAGGAGAAAGATTATCTTCAGGCAGAAGCGATTTCAGCCGGCCCGAGTTTTAGCCGTAAGCTTTGCTGCGGCCATTGGGGTCGGGACGATAGTTCTTCTCCTTCCCTTCAGCACGGTTTCGGGCCGGATTCCTCTAATTGATGCTTTTTTCACGGCCACCTCGGCGGTCTGTGTAACCGGTTTGACCGTGGTTGATACCGCAACCTATTTTTCTTTTTTTGGCCAGGTTGTCATTCTCATCCTGATTCAACTCGGCGGTCTGGGGATTATGACCTTTTCGACGATGATTCTCCTGGCTGCCGGCCGTCGCATCTCTTTTCAGGATAGAATGCTGGTTCAAGAGAGCTTCTTACCCGCGGCGCCCAAGGATTTCCGGACGCTGATTCGCAATATTTTTCTGATGACATTTTTGCTTGAACTTGCCGGCGCCCTTCTTCTTTTTCTGCGGTTTTCCTCCAGGGAGCCGTGGCCAAAATCTTTTTTTAATTCATTCTTCCATGCTGTCTCTGCCTTTTGCAACGCCGGCTTTTCCACTTTCAGCGACAGTCTTCAAGCTTTTACCGGAGATATTCTGGTGAACCTGACCGTCATGGCTTTGATAATCCTCGGCGGACTCGGGTTTCTGGTGAACCAGGAATTATTTTATCTTGCCTTCAGGAGGTCCAAAAGGTTCCATCTTAGTCTCCACAGCAAGTTAGTCCTCTGGGTCACGGGGTTACTGATTATTGCCTCTTTCATCGTCTTTTTTTTGCTGGAAAATGGCTATGCACTTAGAGAGTTGGGGTTAAAAGAAAAGATATTGGCTTCCTTGTTTCAGGTTGTCACCCCCCGAACCGCCGGGTTTAATACGATTGACCTGGGCGCCATCCAGACAGCCTCCGTCCTTCTTTTGATTGGGTTAATGTTTGTCGGGGCTTCTCCTGGCTCAACCGGTGGGGGGATTAAAACCGTCACCCTCGGGGTGATAATAGCTTTTCTCAAATCAAAAATAGCGGCTCGGGAAAAGGTTGATGTCTTCGCGCGGACGATTCCTGACGACTGCCTCACCCGGGCTTTTACCCTTTTCTTCCTTGCTTTCAGCTGGGTGGCTTTGGCTTCCTTGGTTGTTCTTATTTTTCAGCCAGCGGCGATGATGAAAGAAGTTGTTTTTGAAGTCTTTTCGGCCTTTGGCACGGTTGGCCTTTCCTTAGGAATAACGCCAGAGCTGGCGCCGCCAGCCAAGTTGGTGGTCATTCTGACGATGTATGTCGGCAGAATCGGACCTTTAACTCTGCTGGCGGTTTTTAGCCGCACGAAACCCGTAGGCCAATTTGCCTATGTTGAAGAGACAGTCATGATAGGCTAAAATTAGTTTATTAAGGGGACGAAAGCGTGAAATTTGCCGTCATCGGACTCGGAAGTTTTGGGTCTAACGTGGCCAAGACTTTGTACCAGCGGGGCCACGAAGTTCTGGCCGTAGATAGAGACAAAGCGAAAGTGGAGGCGGCCAAAGATTATACCTCGCATGCTGTTCACATGGACTCGGCCGACAAGGAAAACCTCGAGGCGCTGGGTATTCAAGATATGGATGTGGTTATTGTTAGCCTGGGCCCGGAGATGGAGGCCTCGATTCTCACCGTCCTTTATCTTCATGAGTTGGGGGTCAAGCGGCTGGTGGCCAAGGCTTTGACCGAGGACCACGCGAAAATCCTGGAGGCTGTCGGCGCCCACGAAGTTATCTATCCGGAAAAAGACATGGCGATTCGCACGGCTCTTAAACTGACCAGCCCGAATATTTTAGAGTGTCTGCCGCTTAGTTCTGGCGTTAGTATTCAGGAAATCGCCCCGCCGGAAAAGTTTATCGGCAAAAGCCTCAAGGAGCTCGACCTCAGGAACAAATATGGTATCCAGGTTATTGCCGTAAGAGAGCTTATCCCTGAAAGGACGATTTATATCCCCAAGGCTGATTTCGTGATTAAAGATAGTGATATCCTGGTGGTAATGGGGGAGGAAGAGAAGCTCGAAAAAATAGTCAAGCTTTGAGCCAAACCGTTAGAATCGCTCCTTCCAGCTAAAGCTCAGGTAAAAAATGGAGAAAACGCTCCTTTTCGCCTATAAAACCTTCACCCGAGGAGCTTGCGGAGAAGCTGTTCAGCCACTTTTTTTGCTTCCAGCCCGCTTTCCTTGACGGGGCCGACGCAAGAGGGACAACCTTCATAACATGGGCAGGCTAAAAGAGTCTCTAAGCAGGCCGAAAGCAGTTTTTGGTCCAGGTCAAAAAGGGAAGGGCTGAGTCCAATCCCTCCTGGATAATTATCATAAATGAAAATATTGGGGGTAAAACCAGGAGACATAAAGATGGCCGAGGCAGCCTCCGGCGTTATTTTTTGGGGAATGTTTCGCGGGGGGATCGACTCACCGGTTAAATCATCGCCGATTGAAACGCCGACGTCGTGCAAGTCGCACATCATGAAAAGTGGCGACACATGATGCAACAAGTAGGCTAAGCCGAAAAGGCCGTTGACCTTAGCTTCGGGGGGAAACGGCAGGGAGGCAAAAAGGTCTGCCGGGATGGTCAGCCAGTAAGCGGTAGTATGCATTTCATTCTGAGGAAGGGTCAGGTCGCCAGACCCGACATTCTCCATAGTATGGAACTTGATTTTCTTGAACCCAACCACCTGCGTGGCCACATGGACTTCTCCGCGGGCTATCTTGGCTTTGGCGAGTTCTCGGCGGTCAAAAACGTCGAGGATTTTGATCTGGGTATAATCGATGGCGTCGGTGAAATAATCGACGTCGGTTTTCCGGACATAAGCTTTCCGTTGCTCAAAGTCCAGCTTCTCGACAAAATATTGTTCCCCCTCGCACATATAGATTGCCTTAGGGTGAAGGGTCGTCAGAGCGGAAGTAAAATCAACCTCAGCTATCGCCTTTGTCTTTTCGGTCGTATCGACAACAACAAAATTATCCGAACTGATGCTTCTCAAACTCACCTGGTCGGCCGGGTAAGCTTCTGAGGTCCAGAACCATTTATCGCGGGAGTGGTGAAGGACATTTTCTTTCTCCAAGTATTGAAGGATCGATTCAATTTCCACCCGGCCGAATTTTTCGCCGTCGAGAAAAGGCAGCTCGAAAGCTGCGCAGCCAACATGGCTGACCAGGATAGAAGGGTTATCGGGATTAATCAAGGCTCTCTCCGGTGATTGGGAGAAAAAGTAATCGGGGTGATTAATGATGAACTGGTCTAACGGTGCGCTGGAAGCGACCAAGACCGCGGCTGAGGCGCCGGTTTTCCGGCCAGCCCTCCCGGCCCGCTGCCAGGTGCTGGCAATAGTTCCGGGATAGGAGGCGAGAATCGCTACGTCTAAAGAACCGATGTCAATTCCCAGCTCAAGGGCATTAGTTGAGACCACGCCCAATATTTTTCCCTCCCGTAGACCTTTCTCGATTTCCCGCCGCTTAAGCGGCAGATAACCTCCCCGATAGCCACGAACCAGGCCTTCATCTTTGACCCCTTTTTCGATGTCCTCCCTGAGGTAAGTAAGCAGAACTTCAGTGATCAAGCGGGAGGGCGCAAAGACAATCGTCTGCAATTTTTTGTGAAGGAAAATGGAGGCGATACGCCGGGATTCGTTCACGTAAGAACGCCGAATCCCCAGCTGACGGTTTACTACCGGCGGGTTATAAAAGATAAAATATTTTTCTCCCCGGGGAGCGCCGTTATCGTCAATCAAACTTACTGGTTCTTCGACCATCCTTTCGGCCATCTCCACCGGGTTGGCGATGGTGGCTGAACAGAGGATGTAGCGGGGTGAAGAGCCGTAGAAGCGAGCGACCCTCTTTAATCGCCGAAGGACATTGGTCAAATGGCTTCCGAAGATACCTCGGTAGTTATGCAGCTCATCAATTATCACGTATTTAAGGTTCCGGAACAGTTTTATCCATTTAGTGTGATGGGGAAGAATGCCCGAGTGGAGCATATCAGGGTTGGTGATAACGATGTGTCCCTGGCTACGAATAGCCCGCCTCGCATCTTGGGGGGTGTCGCCGTCATAAGTGTATACTTTTACTTCTTCGGGCAGCAGGGAGATAATCTCGTCGAGCTCGGCTCGTTGGTCCTGGGAGAGGGCCTTAGTAGGGAAAAGGTAGATGGCCCGGCTCGACGGGTCTTCGAGGATGCTTTGCAAGACGGGAAGATTATAGCAAAGGGTTTTTCCCGAAGCGGTGGGTGTAACGACCACTACGTTCTGGCCGTTGCGGACTTTTTCCCAGGTTAAGTATTGATGTAAGAAGAGTTGGTGGTAGCCTTTTTTCTGAAGGGCGGCGAGGAGAAGGGGATGGACGTCGGGCGGATAATCCCGATACCGGCCTGGCTTTGGGGGCAGGTAATGGACAGCCCGGATAGCTTCACTCTTAAGGCCCATTTCCTTCAAGATTTCGAGGGCTTCGAGGAGGTTTGCCGTTCGGTCCATGGCTTCCTTGCCTATTCGATATAAATCTTAAACTCTTTTGGTCTTGATTCCAAAGGGCTCACGTTTCTCGCCTCTAAAAAAGATAAAACCACGCGGCCAAAAAGGCAACCAGATTATCATCTCGGGAAAAAAATCATCAGGTTTTCCCCCTGTTGATTCTTTAACTCCTTGACAGAAGCTGAGCGAAAGGATAAATCTCAAGGGAAATCAGTTTTTGCTTTTACCCTTGAGATAGTTAATCGGGTGGCAAGAAGGACGGGTAGGAGGCGGGAGCAGGCGTTGCCGCTTGAAAAAACCTTCTGAGTTTAAAGCTTGTTGATAATTTTCTTTGATTCAGGAGGGTTAGATTTTTCGACGGGCGTTGGAGGATGAGGATAAGCAAGATGAAAAGAGATACAAATGAAGAAGGAGGGTTCGAAAAAGGCTCTTCCCAACCTGCCCTGCCCCGAAGCCTGGGCTCCTTGGACGGTCTGGCTATCGTTATCGGAATCACTATTGGCGCCGGGATTTACTCCACTCCCCAGATTATTGCCGGATATCTTTCCTCCTTTGAAGAAGTTATTTTGCTCTGGGTGGGCGTCGGTCTTTTTGTTTTTCTCGGTGGCCTGGTTTACGCAGAGCTGGGGACAAGGTTTCCCCACACCGGAGGCGAATATGTTTATCTCCACCGGGCCTTCGGGCCACTGGTAGGGTTTATGTTCGGTTGGTCCCAGCTTTTTATTATCCGGACAAGCCCGGCCGCCGGGCTGGCCATTGTCACCGCCGATTATCTGGGATATTTTTTCTCCCTTACGCCCCGGGCGCATCGCCTGATAGCCGTCGGGGTAATTTTTCTTTTCGGCGGGCTGAACATCGTCGGGATTAAATGGGCGAGTGCTTATCAAAAAGTTAGCACTGGTTTTAAAGTATTCGGTCTTTTTCTGCTTGTTCTCGGCGGCCTGATTTTAAGCGTCGGGCGGGGAAGTTTGCTCGGCCAGAGGGCCGAACCTGTTGGGGATATTAACCCGATAACCAGGGTAGTGGCGGCCTTAATGATGGTTTTCTTCGCCCACACGGGGTTTGAAAGATTGGGTTATTCGGCTGGCGAGATGAAAAACCCGCGGCGAGCCATTCCGTTCAGTCTTTTTATTGGCATAGGAATTGTCGTCACTCTCTATTGTCTTACCAATCTTATTTACCATCTTACTCTGGGAATGGATGGAGTAAGAGGGAACACGATTGTGGCCTCGGCAGCCGCAGTTCGCCTGGCCGGGCCGGTGGGTGCGAGTTTTGTCGCTTTATTGGTAATCATGTCGGCGACCGGGAGTATCAACGGAACAATGATGACAGCTACCAGGGTTTATTATGCTCTTGCCCGGGACCGGCTATTCTTCCGCTGGCTGGATTATGTCCATCCGAGGTTTCGAACTCCGTCCCGGGCTGTTGTCGCCCATTGCGTTTGGGCTCTGGTTATCCTTTTTGTTCGGGCGAAGTTTGAAGTAATCGCTGCCGGGATGGTCTTCGGTATTCTTATTTTTCTTGCCTTAAGCACCTTGGCTCTGTTTAAGTTCAGGCAGCAGAAGATAGGTAGGGAGGACGGCTACAAGGTTCCACTTTATCCGTTTCTCCCGGGGCTTTACCTTATCGGGCTCCTGGTTTTCATCGGCTTCCGGTCTATTTTTGAGTGGAGGAGAACTCTGGTCGATATCGCTTTCATAGCTACCGGTCTGCCATTCTATTTTTGGTGGCGTCGTCCCAAGAGGCTTATGAGCCCACAAAAGCCAGCTGGTAAAGAAGCATAGAAACCAGGCAGAATCCTGAAGAAACCCGTTTCCCTGAAGCGCAGCCCTGTCCTCAAGGCGGTCAGGTTTAAACTGATTGGCGTTTTCTGGGGGATTTGTCAGTTGGGAAGGCACAGGGTAAAATGAAAATATGCTCAACGAGATTAGAGTAAGGAAAGCGGCGCAGCATAACCTGAAGCAGATTGATGTCAACCTGCCCCGCAACCGGTTTATTGTCATTACCGGCCCGAGCGGTTCTGGGAAGAGCTCCTTGGCCTTCGATACCCTTTTTGCCGAGGGACAGCGGCGGTACCTTGAATGCCTTTCCGCCTATGCCAGACAATTCTTGGAAATAATGCCCAAGCCGGAGATAGAATCCATCGAGGGGCTTTCTCCTTCGATTTCTATCGACCAGAAAACCATCACCAGCAACCCTCGTTCCACGGTCGGAACCGTGACGGAAATCAACGATTTTTTGCGTCTCCTTTTTGCCCGGGTCGGTGTGCCTCATTGTCCTGAATGCGGCCGGCCTGTCGAGGCTCAGACTCAGGAGAAATTGGTTGACAGGCTGAAGCAAGCTTTTTCAGGTGAAAGGGTGAAGGTCCTGGCACCCGTCGTTCGGGGAAGGAAGGGAGAATACGCCCGTCTGCTCGAACGAATGAGGCGCAAGGGTTTTCTTCGAGCCAGGATAGACGGGCGGTGGCATGAGTTAGATGAAGAAATCTGGCTGGAAAAAACCAGGAAGCACGATATTGAAATCCTGGTTGATGAGGTATTGGTCCTTCCGGCCGCTGAGAAGAGGTTGCGAGAAGCTGTCGGCCAGGCTCTCGAGCTCGCCGGCGGTGACCTCGTTGTCCTGAGAGAAAAAGGTCAGAAGTTGCTTTTTTCCGTGAGACTTCTTTGTCCTTTCTGCGAAATAAGCCTGCCCAAGATGGAACCGCGCTACTTCTCTTTTAACAGTCCCTATGGCGCTTGCCCTGATTGTCATGGCCTTGGGTTCAAGACAAGGCTTGATGAATGGGGAGAGGTTGAACTTACGGAAGAAGTCTGCCCTTCCTGTCAGGGGAGCCGGCTGAAAAAGGAATCCTTGTCTGTGCTGGTTGGCGGCAAGAATATCCATGAGCTGAGTTCTTTACCGGCAAAAGATTTATTAAAGTTTTTGGCCTCCCTGCGCTTTTCCCAACCTCAGGAGACCGTCGCCTCGCGAATCATCAAAGAGATTCTCTCTCGCTTAGAGGTAATGCAGGAGTTAGGGTTAGCCTATCTTCAGTTAAGCCGACCGACTTCAACCCTTTCTGGAGGTGAAGCCCAACGCGTTCGCTTAACCGCTCAGATAGGCGCGCGGCTGCGAGGCGTTTTGTATGTTCTCGATGAGCCTACGATCGGGTTACACCAGAGAGACAACAGCCGGCTAATATCTTTGCTCAAGTCGATTCGCGACGAAGGGAATTCAATCGTCGTTGTCGAGCATGACGAACAGACCATTCGCGCCGCGGATTATATCCTCGACCTCGGACCGGGGGCTGGCGAAAGGGGAGGGTATAAAGTGGCTGAAGGCCCCCTTCCGACAATTCTCGCCTCCCCTGTTTCGCTTACGGGCCAGTACCTCCGCCGGGAGAAAGAAATACCTGTTCCGCCTGCTCGGCGGAAACCATCGGGTTGGCTGATTATTCGCGGGGCCAAAGAGCACAACCTCAAAGGAATTGATGTCAAGCTTCCCCTGGGAGTTATGACAGCTGTGACCGGGGTTTCAGGTTCAGGGAAGAGTACTCTGATAAGCGATATCCTGCTTCGAGCGTTGCAGCGGCATCTTTACCGGGCCGGCGAGCCGCCGGGAAAACACGAGAAAATTGACGGAATCAGTCAGGTGGACAAAGTTGTGGCCGTCGACCAGAAGCCGATTGGCCGGACGCCTCGGTCGAACCCGGCGACCTACACCGGACTTTTTACCCCTCTGCGGGAGCTGTTTGCCCGGACGAGTGAGGCCAGGATGAGAGGCTATTTACCGAGCCGGTTCAGTTTTAACCTGCCCGGAGGACGCTGCGAGGCGTGCCAGGGAGCTGGCGTAAAAAAAATCGAGATGCATTTCCTGCCTGATGTCTTAGTTACCTGCGACCGCTGCCAGGGCCGCCGGTACAACAAAGAAACCTTGAGTGTTCTTTATCATGGGAAGAACATTGCCTCCTTTTTAGAGATGACTGTGGACGAAGCTTACGAGGAGCTCAAAGCCCATCCAGTTTTAAAGAGAAAGCTGGCCCTGCTGCAAAGAGTTGGACTCGGTTATATCCGGCTGGGCCAGCCAGCCCCGACGCTTTCAGGAGGAGAGGCCCAGAGAATCAAGCTGACCAAAGAGCTGGCCAGAAAGAGTACCGGCAGAACGCTTTACATCCTTGACGAGCCGACGACAGGGCTTCATTTTGATGATGTCAAGAAGCTGGTTGACGTCCTGCATGAACTGGTCAACCGGGGTAACTCGGTAGTGATAATCGAGCATAACCTTGATGTCATCAAGGCTTGCGATTATATTATCGACTTGGGCCCGGAAGGCGGGGAAGAAGGGGGCTGGGTGGTAGCGGCTGGGTCCCCGGAAGAGGTGGCTGAAGTTCGCGAGTCTTACACCGGCCAGTTTTTGAGAAAAGTTTTGGCCGGAAGGTCTGACGGGAGTAAGCGAGATGCCATTTACTGACCTTTATGGCCAGGAGGGGGTAAAAAAGAGCTTGCAGCAGAGTTTGCGGTGGAAAAAATTACCACCGTCCTTGCTTTTTTTTGGGACCGACGGAGAAGGGATGAGGCGAGCCGCAGTAATCCTGGCCCAGGCCCTCAATTGTCTCGAGGCCCGGGATGATGCCTGCGGCCATTGCTCTTCCTGTCAGGCAATAGCTAAGGGAAATTTTCCTGACGTCATCGAGGTGGGTGGGGAGAGCAAAAAAAACAAAAAGAGTATAGGAGTGGAAGAGACGCGGGAGTTAAGGCAGCTGGCGATGATGAGGCCAATGGTTGGCCGCTGCCGGGTATTTCTGATTAACGAGGCCGAGACGATGACCGTCGAGGCCGCCAATTCTCTGCTGAAGACCCTGGAGGAGCCACCCGTCTTTTCTTATTTTATCCTGATAACCAGGAACCTCGACCTCATCCTGCCGACAATTCAATCTCGCTGTCGGCTGTTTTATTTCCCGCCGCTCAGCCCCCAAGAGATAGAAAAAGCGCTTCTGGCCAACGGCATGGTCCCGGAGAAAGCCAGACTTACCGCCCTCCTGGCCGGGGGAAGCCTCGAGCGGGCATTATCTCTGGATTGGGAAAAAATAAGCGACGAGCGGCGCCGCGCCTGGGATTTCTTCCGCCAGCTCAACTTCGAGCGGTCAACAGGTTTTGCGGAAATGATGGGCTCGGTGAGAACAGAGCGGCAGAAGAGAGACCTGGAGGCTATTCTGCGGCTTTTCTTAACTTTTTACCGGGACTTGCTGCTTTTAAAACAGGGAGGGGAAGAATCGTTGCTTCTCAATGTGGATTTGACTCCCGAATTGAAAGAATTATCCTCCAGGATTTCGACGGAATTGTGCCTTGCAGGCGTTGAGTTAACCGAAGAGACATTAAACGGTATACAGCGTAACCTTAACCCGAGGCTTCTGGCCGTCTATTTTTCGGCTCGTCTGAGGAGGTCTGGTCGTGGCTGAAATTGTCCGGCTCATTTCTTTTACCACCGGCAAGATAGTCCGAGCGTGGAAACCCGCCGACGAGGAAATCACCCCCGGCGATATTTGCTTGATTGAATCCGAGCTCGGCGGGGACTTGGCCGAAGTTATTGATTGTGGCAGTGAAGTCTGTCAGCACCAGCGGGTAACATCTGATGTCGTCAAGATTATCAGGAAGGCGACCGAAGAGGATAAAAATAAACTGGCCTGGTTGAGAGAGAAAGAAGCTCAGGCGTTCGAGTTTTGTTTGGAAAGGATTAAGGCTCATGGCTTACCGATGAAGCTCGTAGCCGTCCGCTATTTTTTTAACGAAAAGAAAGGCATCTTTTATTATACAGCTGAGGGCAGGATTGATTTCCGGCAGCTGGTCAAGGACCTCGCCCGCGAGTTACGAATGAGGATTGAAATGAGACAGATAGGGGTGCGGGATGAAGCCAAACTCGTCGGCGGGATTGGCGTCTGTGGCCGGATGCTCTGTTGTTTCAGTTTTATGAAGGCTTTTGAGCCGGTGACAATTCAAAAGGCCCGGCGGCAACAAATTGTCATCAACCCGACCAAGATTTCCGGACTCTGTGGCCGGCTGATGTGTTGCCTGGCGTTTGAGGAGGATTCTCTCGGCCGGATGTACAGCGAAGAAGAAAATTTGATCGAGGATTAGTCTTGCCTCGACTTAACTTTATTTGACCGCCAAGGTTGTCTCCAGATAAACGAGGCTAAATACCCCTCTGGGAGATAAAAAAGTTAGAAAATTTAGGGAAAAGCATCTTGAAGAGCAGGTATGGCTCCTTTAATAAGCAATGGGAGGAAACCTGGCTAAGGCACCCTGGATTATTGCTGGGGCTTGATCATAAACTGAACCCGGCTGGAAACAGCCAGCAGGGCTCCGGTGGGCGAAAATGCTTTAACTTGCCAGGAATACTTTTCGCCCGGAATCATCTTTTGCCTGACCTCCTCGGGGACCTGGATTCGGGTTTCCCGGGTCGTGGCCGTCCATAATAAGTCGCTGTTAAAAACTGAAATCTTATATTCGAGGTTTTCTCCTTGTTTTTTCCATTCAAAGAAAAGGGGTGGGGTCGACACATCTATTATTGGGGAGATCAGGTTTATGGCCTGTCCCCGGATAACGCTATCACCGTTAAGAACAAAAGAAGGTGTCTTTTCCTTGGAAAGAGGTGAAAAAATAAGGATGGCGGCTAAGAATAAGGCGGCGGCCGGGGCAAGGACCCACGGGTGGTTGACGAGCGTTGTCCAAACATCTGAAGCCCAGCTGAAAGCTCTCGGCCGGGCCGGACTTATGTCTTCGACCAGGCTTGGCCCTTGCGTCTTAACGGCCTGGATAAGCTCATTTCTTGCCTGGAGTTGGGCAAAACACCGGCTACAATTAAAGTAGTGCTCCTCGAAACGTTCGGCCTCTTCCCGGTCAAGTTTGTTCAGAAGGTAGCCGTCAATTAATTCTTCAAACCTGCACCTTCCCATTGGCCTTCTCCTTGCCCTGAGGTTCATTTCTTTAGTCGAGTTCGGGACGAAAAATTGGAATTTTTCTCAGAAAAAACCCGGCGGAGGACCTTCCCGAAGACTTTTTGGGCATAGTACAGGCGCTCGCTGACCTGCCGGACCGACAGGCCCAGGCGGGCCGCTATTTCCTCCCGGCTTAACTCTTTATAGTAATAAAGATACAGGACTTCCCGGAACTTTGGCTTGAGCCTCAGAAGGGCATCGGTAATTATTTTTGCCCTTTCCTTCCGGGCGACATCTTCTTCTGGGCCGAGGGTGGTGGCCTCGAGTTCGGGCATTTCCGTCATAACCCGCGCTTTCTGGCGGATGCAATCGACAATCCGCCTTTTTGTTACCGTATAAATGAAGGTTCCGATGCTGCATTCCCCCCTAAATTCACCTTTTTGGAGCTTAGTAATCACTTGAGTCAGGACGTCCTGGACAACGTCTTCCCAGTCCGGATAATTCGGACCAAGCGCTTTCTTCACACTAAACCCGATTACCGGCCGGTAATGACGGACTATCTCTTCGAGCTCCTGGGGGGAATACTGCTTGGACATGCCGCTGTTATTATAAGCTCCAAAAGCAAAAAAGCACAAGGTTTTTCCTCCTTGGCTAAACTTTCCGTTCTCTGGTGCCTGTCTTCGACTAATAGGAAGCTCGAGACGCCATGAAAGTCCGGAAAAACCGCTTTCTTCCGCCGATTCGAATAGTCGTGGACAATGAAAGAGCCTTTATTGAGCTGGTCGAAAGAAGCTTAGCCGCCAGCGGGTTTCTCTTGGTTAACACTTGTCCGCCTCCCGGAGAACGTAAATATCCTTCGCCTCCAAAGAAATTCCGAAAATCCTGCCTGTGGGGCGACTAAAACATTGCCTCAGGAGAGAGTGGCGATGAAGGACCTCAGAGAGTTAGTTAAAATCGAAAAGCTGAGGAAAGGCGTGCCTAATTCAGTGATTTTGGAGGATGCTGACGGCCGCTCGTCTGTTTTTAAGCCCGCCTTAATACCGGTAGCGCAAGAAGTATGGGAAGAAACCGAAGAGCTGCGCCCGTTTTTCTGCGCTGACCGGGTCGGCTGTGATTCGCCGAAAACTCCAGAAAAAAGGTTTCAGCCAGAAGCTCTGGCGGGGGAAGACTTCTCTCTCGGGAGGGAAAGACTATCCCGGGCTTATAAAGCGCTTCAGTCATTGGGCGAATGGTACGGAGCCCTGCTGAATACGGAGGAGATGACCTCCGACAGGCTCGCAGTTAACGCCCAGGCATTTTTTAATTCTTATCTGATTTACTTTATCGCCGCTACCGATGATAATGAAGACAATGTCGGCCATAGCCAATATGTAGCCAGTTACGCTATCTTGCTGGCCCGGGCATTGGGGATTGAGGATAAGAAGTTCCTGATTGATTTAGAAAGGGGGGCGCTGCTTCATGATATCGGCAAAATCGGACTCCCCCGGTCCATCTTACGGAAGAAAGGCGCCCTAACGGCCCTGGAAAGAGAAATCGTCAGGGAGCATCCGTTGCTCGGCCACCTGCTCCTCCAGGACTATCCTTTTCTCGATGGGGCTAAGGACGTCGTCCTCTACCATCATGAATGGTTTAACGGTAAAGGGTATCCTTTTGGCCTAAAGGGAGAGGAGATTCCTCTTTCCGCCCGAGTATTCTCGCTGGCTGACACCTTAGACGCCATCACTTCCGACAGGCCATACCGAAAGGGTCAGCCGTTCGAAGTAGCCACGGCCGAAATCATCAAGGGCAGCGGGAGTCAGTTCGACCCCTCGGTCGTCGATGTTTTTCTTTCCGTACCTCGGGAAAGATGGGAGAAAGCCAGAGAGGATGCTTTGCGGCTTTTTCGCCTGCCTCTGATTCATTAATTCTCCGCCAAAACCTCCTTTTCCAGAGAAAAAAGAGGTCTGACGATTTCAGCTAAGTGAAGGACCTGAAAGCCCTGGTCTGTTTTAGCCAGCCCTGATCTTAATTGCCAGAGGCAGCCAGGGCATTCGGTTAAAATTATCTTGCAGCCAGAGGCGAGGATCCTATCCTTTTTTTGAATCCAGATTCTTCCCGCGATTTCAGGATGTTTAAAAGAAAAAACGCCGCAGAAACCGCAACAGGTGGCTGAGCCCTCTTCGGCCGTTACTTTCAGGCCAGCCTGGCTGAGCAGCGTGACTCTGTCTTCGATTTTCTTTCCAGCGGCCAACAGGTGACATGGGGCGTGGTAGTAAACAGTTTGGTTTCGTAAGGAAGACAAGAAAGAAGGCCTGAGCCCGGACGCCCGCAGGAAAGAAAACACGTCATGAACCTTCGAAGCCCACTGGCGAGCTTCAGCCTCTACCTCAGGATATATCTTGGTTAAGAAATGATGGCCAGTAGGACAGAAGGTTAGGATGGCCGCGGGGTTTTCTCGAGCGAACAAAGCGAGGTTTTGCCGGCTGAGCTCGCTCAGGCCTTTTTTATCTCCCAGATGAAAACTCGGAGCACCGCAGCAGACCTGGTCAGGTGGACAAACAGGCTCAAACCCTAATTGCTTTAACCAGAGGGAAGTTTTCGTTCTTAATTCCGGGAAGAACCAGCGGCCAAGACATCCTTCGAACAAGTAAACCTTTTTTCCTTCGGCAGAATGAGACAAAATGGGAAAAATTTCAGCCTTTTCTGGAGTGGCTGGAGGTTTCAGCCGGGGAATTCTTTTCTCCCTGGCCCAGGGTAACGGCAGAGGTTTTAGATAATCGCCCTCAGCCCACAAGTTTTGCAAGTTCCTCAGAAGCGGAAACGTCCTTTCCTGGAGTTTCTTCAGCCGCATCAAGCGGGAGAGAAGTTTATCTCCCAAGGGTGGTTTATTTTTCATTCTGAGTCGAGCGATGAGCTCTCCAGCATGAATACCCACTGGACAGAAAGATTCACATTTCTTGCAATCCGCGCACAGAGAAAGAAGAGGCCTCAGCTCTGACCAGGGCATGGTCATAAAAGTTAACAATAAACCTATCCCGCCAGGGTAAACCGGGCCGCCGAAAACGTGGCCGCCCAGTTGCTGAAAAACAGGACAGACTAACATGCAGCCGCCGCATTTCAAGCACCGGAGGACTTCTTGATAGTCTTTGTCCTCGGCCAGAGCCATCCGGCCGTTATCGAGAAGGATGATATGGAGTTCCCGAGGGCCATGGGCTCCGACGACGTGTTCCTTTTCGATGTCGGTCGTCGAGCTTGGTCCGGTGATAAAAGAAACATAAGAAGTTACTAACCGGCCGCTGGCGGCAGATACTAAAGCCTTGACCAGGGTTATAGCTTGCTCCATCGTGGCGACAATTTTTTCAACAGTGATGACCGCAATATGAACAGGGGGGAGAGAACTGACCAGCCGGGCATTGCCCTCGTTGCTGAGGATGACCAGAGTTCCTGATTCAGCTACAGCCAGGTTGGCTCCGGTGATGCCGGCGTCGGCCTCAAAAAAAAGCGGCCGCATAAATTCGCGGGCGGCCGCTGCAATTGCCGGCGCCTCGGCCGGAATATCCCGGCGAAGATGCTGGCTCAGAAGCCGGGCTATTTCTTCCCTGGTTTTGTGAAGCGCCGGCGCCGTGATATGCGAGGGCCTTTCTCCCGCCAGCTGAACAATCCATTCTCCTAAGTCCGTCTCGACGACTTTCACGCCTCTGGTTTGGAGAAAGTTGTTAAGCCCGATTTCCTCGGTTACCATGCTCTTGGATTTGAGGACGAGTTCAGCCTGATGCTTTTTTATAATTTCCTCGACGTGGGCCAGGGCTTCTTCCGAGTTGACAGCCAGATGGACTTTGGCGCCGGCATCTGTTGCCCTTTCTATGAATTGCTTAATCAGGTAGGGCAGGTTGGCCAAACATTCGTCCTTGATAGCTTTTGCCTTCGCCTTCAATTCTTCTAAGGAAATAGTTTTTTCCAGCGCGTTAACTTTCTGGCGGTGCTGACTGGAGGCTCTTTCTAAGGCTTGATGGAGGTTATTATTCCTTAAAGCCGCGTTTATCTTTTTCGACTGACGACGCCAGAACCGCATTCAGGAGCCCTTTTTCATCTGCTGGAGATAAGACTGAGGGTCGACGAGGATTTCCCGCGGCTTGCTTCCTTCGGATGGGCCAAGAATTCCCTCCCTTTCCATCTGGTCGATGATGCGAGCCGCCCGGTTGTACCCCAGCTTGAGCCGGCGCTGGAGGTAGGAGGCCGAGGCCTGGCCGGTCAGGAGGACGAGCTCGACGGCTTTCTCGTAGAGCTCGTCTTTTTCCCCCGTTTCCCAGCCGAACTCGTCGGTGGGGCTTTTTATCACCTGGACCAATCGTTCGTCATAAGACGGGGTTCCCAATTCCCGAACATACTTGACCAGTCGGGTAATTTCAGCCACCGATATATAAGCACAATGGAGCCGGATAAGCCGAGGATAATTGGGCGGTAAAAAGAGCATGTCGCCCAGGCCGAGGAGTTTTTCGGCGCCCACGGTGTCAATAATAATCCGGGAATCAACCTTCGACGGAACCCTGAAGGCAATCCGGCAAGAAAAATTGTTCTTGATTGTCCCGGTAATCACGTCGATGGAGGGCCTCTGAGTCGCCATCACCAGATGAATGCCTACAGCCCGGGCTAATTGAGAAAGCCGGGTGATACAGTATTCTACCTCTTGAGCCCCAACCATCATTAGTTCAGCCAATTCGTCGATGATAATAACGATATAAGGGAGTGGCTGGAGTTTTTGTTTTTCTTCCTGGCTCAGCCGGCCTTTTTTCTCCTGGAGGATTTGTTTGACAACGCTGTTGTATTGTTCGATATTCCGGACCTGGAGTTTTTTCATCAAGTCGAAACGTTCATCCATTTTTTTGATGGCGTACATCAGGATAGCCCCGGCTTTCTTGGGGTCGTTAACAACTGGGCTAAGCAAATGGGGGATGCCGTCATAAAGGGTAAATTCAAGCCGCTTGGGGTCGATCAAGATAAGTTTTACCTCATCCGGTGTAGCCTTGTAGAGAACGCTAGCGATAAGGGCGTTAAGGCAAACGCTTTTTCCGGTTCCGGTAGCTCCGGCAATCAGCAGGTGAGGCATGATGGAGAGGTCGGTCACATAAACCTCGCCGTGAACCGTCTTGCCCAGGGCAAAAGTTAGCTTAGAAGGAGACTTGATAAATTTTTCCGACTGAATGATATCCCGGATGCGGATTATCTCACGCTTATTATTCGGAATCTCGACTCCGAGGGAAGTCTTGCCCGGAATTCTCTGGATGCGTACCGACTCGGCCCCTAAGGCCAGAGAAAGGTCTTCGGCCAGGCTGGCAACCTGGCTAACTTTTATTCCCGGGTTGGGGTAAAACTCATAGGTCGTGATGACCGGGCCGGGATGGTATTCCCTTACTTCTCCCTCGACCTTGAATTCTTTAAGCTTTTCCTCGATCCGCAATTTTTTCTCGTAGAGCTCCTCCTTATCTATTTGCTCGGCCGGTGTCCCGGGGTCGAGAAGGCTGAACTGGGGGAAACGGTAGCCCCCGCGGGGTTCAAGCTCGGGGAAAAGCAGCTTTTCTTGCGGCCGCGGCGAGGGAGCCGGGGGAGCCGTTCTGAGTTCAGGTCTTGAAGTTTCAGCTTCTTTCGGGGTAACAGGGCCAGGCGAGGCTTTGGTCCTTTCCTCTACTGCCTTTTTCCTTTTTTCTTCCCTCGGTTTGCTTTTTTCTTTGACCTGACTCGGAGGAGCATACTTCTCGAGGATTCTTTGTCTCATTTTTTCCCTGGATTTAGCCTTCCGGAAGCGGGTGACTCGAATGTGGACTTCTTTAGCGGCGAATTGGAGGAAACGCCGCAGGGAAGCAATAGTCTGCTGGAGGGAGAATTCTGTGGCCAAAATGAAAAAAAGCAAGAGGCTCGAGATTAAGAAAATTAGGGCTCCGGTGCGGTTAAAAAGACCGAAAAGGAACATGCTGATTAAGTGGCCGAGAAAACCACCCGGTTCAACCTCGCCCCCACCCCAACGGAAAGGGGGCAGAAGAAGCGACGCCAGCGGCGTGAGAATTAAGAGAAGAGTCATCCCCGCAGCCAGGGTTAAAAAGCAGCGGCTCCAGGTGCCTCGGCGAAAGGCTCGGAAAGAGGTCAAAAGGAAAATGATAGGAATGAGAAAGGCAGCGAGGCCGAAAACAATCAGGAGAGAGTCCGCAAGATAGGCCCCAACCTTTCCTCCGTAGTTGGCGATTTTTTGTCCGGGCGGGGCTATCTGAGCCCAGGATGGATCCTTAAAATTGTAGCTCAGAAGGCTGATGGCCATAAAAACGGCTGTGGCCAGAAAGAAGAGGGCGAAAAGCTCGACCCCACGACTTTTCCTGGCTGACTGCTGCCGGGAAGGAGAATCTGCTTCCTTAGCAGATTTCTTCTTTTTTTTCATTTTTGCCTATTATAACACACGAGAAATTTTTTTATAATTTGGGCTAATCTTCCTCGACAGGTTCGAGTTGAAGCTTAACCCGGATTTTCTTATTGTCCCTGATAATCTCTAAGTCTACAGTATCGCCTACTTCATATTTTTCCAGGACGTAAGCCAGGTCATCATAGTTTCTTATCGGGGTTTGGTCGACGCCGATGATTATATCACCGAGGATATATTCCCCTCGTCGCGTCCGGGAAATACCCCGGAGTCCGGCCTTTTCGGCGTTACTCTGGGGATACACTCGGGCGACAATAACTCCCTTAACCCCTAACCTTTGAGCAATCGAATCCGAAACCACCGAAATGCCGAGACCGGCCCGGATGAACTTTCCGTACTTAATCAGTTGAGGAACAACCCGTTTGACTGTGTCCACGGGAATGGCAAACCCGATGCCGGCCGAGGCTCCTGAGGGAGCGATAATTGCGGTGTTAACCCCGATTAGCCGGCCCTGGGAATCGAGCAACGGGCCGCCGGAGTTTCCGGGATTAATGGCCGCATCGGTCTGGATCACGTTATGAATCTTGCGGTCGGTCATCGAGGTTATCTCGCGGCCAAGCGCGCTCACTACGCCTACGGTGAGGGTATGGTCGAGACCGAACGGGTTGCCGATGGCCAGAACTTTTTGGCCGACCTGAAGGCTGGCCGAGCTGCCGAGCGGGATTGGTGTCAACAGGTTGGCGGGCGCTTTTACCCTCAGGACCGCCAGGTCTTTGCTCGGAGCTACGCCCACGAGCTCACCCTCGTAAGTGACGTTATCAGCGAGAGTAATGTTAAGGGAGCTCGCGCCCTCGACGACATGGTAGTTGGTGACAATATGCCCGGCCTTATCCCAGATAAAACCGCTTCCCGTTCCCTTCGGGATCTCGAAAACATCCAGGGTGAAGAAATCACGGCGGAGGACCAGGCTGGTGATGAAAACGACTGAAGGCGAGGTGCGCTGGAAAATTTCGATTGTGTTTTTCTCGTCCTCCAGCAACCCGGCAGTCTGGCTGTTTAGAAATTGGCCGGCCAGGAAAAAAATAAGAATAGCTAAGGGAAAGACGGCTCTTAATTTTATTGACATCTTCACCTCTCCTTTATTTTTCCACGGATAATTTATGTAGACTATTATAAGCTTAATCAGCCAGGGTAGATAATATAAAAATGATATTAATTCAAAAATTATGGTTACGACCAACACCTGGTAGAGACGGGGACAGAGCGGGCCCGTAACTTCGCCTCTTTGGGTTCTCAAAAAGCCGGTCAAGATTAAAAATGTTTATGTGCCTAAAATTCAAAATTTTGTTTGCTTTTCGCTTTACGCGAGAGCTCATTAGCCTCAGCAATCTCGTTGGAATTTGCCTTAGGTTTTTCGACGGTTTTTATTCGACCAGGTTCGGCGGGGCAGTTAAGGGAATTGTTCTTGGCCCGCCGGCTCTGTCCGGCAAGTCGCCGTCAGCATAAAAATCATAGCCAATCAGGAGAGTAAAGTTGTCGCCTTTGAATGGCAACTCGACGTCGATTTCCGCCGGGCCTTTAGCTGTTTCACTCCCTCCACCGAGTTGACCGGAAAAGATGACTACCTTCTGCTTTCTCTCATGCTCTGGGTCAACGAGTTCAATCCAGGGGTTAAGAACCACATCGTTTCCCCAGCGAAGTTCGCCGCCATAAACCGAAGCTTTCATTCTCCAGCCGGCGTTTTACTTTTACATCCATATTTTATGAAAATAATCTTCACCCATTTCTCACTCGACGCTCTGGTAGTAGAAAAGAAAATCCAAGACGGAGTTTTTGAGTTTCTCGGGAGTCAGGGTGGCGAAGTTTATCTCCTGACGATAAAAAGCTTCTGGCTCCTTTAGAGGCGGCTGGCGAAGGAACTTGACCTCGTAGCCAAGGTAAAGTTTGGTGCCGGGGCGGAGCGAGCCGATTGGCTTTTTGGCCGCGATGGTTATTTGTTCTTTCGGCTTTATTTCTTGAGGATAAAAATAAAAAACAAAAATTTCCTTTCCGTCTTTATCTTCCCCGCGTAAGTAGATGTTGCGGACGAGCTGCTCTTGCTGCTGGCGGCTGACAGCCAAAAAAGAAGTGGCGATTTCCCATTGGGCATTATCTTTTTGGCGCAGGCGGATTCTTTGAGAAAAGGAGGTAAAGCTTCCGGGAAACGCGGGGTCGGGCAAACGAGCCAGGCGGTAAACCTTGAGGGTCGGGTTGTGGAGGTCGAGAAGGTATTCGTCCCAGCGGGGCGTAAAAGTTTTGATGAGGACGGCTTTTTCTTCGAGCGACTGATAAAACCTGGCTTCTTGCGGGAATTCTTGAGGGTAGCGCGTAAATCGGGCGGACATGATATCGCTGACGATGAGGTAATCAACTCGACGGCGAGCCAGCCATTCGAGGTCAACCTGGTAAAGAGCATGACGGTAGGTCACCCGGTAGCGTTTGCGGGAAACCTGAGGGCAGTAAGATTCGAGAGCCAGCCTTGTTCCTGGCGGGATGTTGGCCTCAATCCAGTGCTTGGCCGTTGTCCGGGTGTCTTCCTGGGTAAGAGAATAATTAAACCGCAAGACTTTAAACGCCGACGGGAAAATTAGGATAACGAACAAAGCGGTAGCCGCCTGTCGGCGAGATACCCGGCTTAAAGGCTTGATGGCCTTGATAATCGTTTTCCAGGAGTGGCTCAGGCGGTCGAGCCCGCCAGCGCCGATGAGAATAAAGAAGGGGGCCAAAGGCAGAAGATAGCGAGTAGCTCTTGTCTTCCATGTGCCCATTAGCAGAAAAAGGAGGAGCGGGAAAGAAAGGAGGATAAGGTCCTTTTTCCGTCGGCCGAGAAGCATGATGATTAGCCCGGCATAGACAAGAAACTGGAAAAGGAACCCGGTGTTTTCGGCGAACCCGTACTGAAGATAAAAAAGCCAGGCCGGCTGGGCGGTGGAGGAACCAAAATGACCCAGGCTAAACAGGTGAGACGACTGCCAGCGGAAGTCGCGCCAGAAGGTGGGAAAATCCAGGAAAGCATAAGGGGTCCCGAGGAAGAAAACAAGAAGAAAAGTAAGGCCCCAGATTGGGATGCCCGGGTGGAAAAAGATTTTCCAGCATTTCTCCCCTTTTTCCCGGCCACGAAAGAACTGGGCAAGAAGAAGGGGGATGACGAGGAAATGGCCGCCGTACTTGGTCGTGAAGGCTAACCCGGCAAACATTCCCGAGAAAAAATAATGTTTTAATTTACCGGTTTCAAAAATTTTTAGAATTTCGCTGGAGCTGAGGACGAGGAACAGCACCATAGGCCCGTCGGGTACCAAGTAATGAGAAATTTTGTTGTGTTCAGGCGAGAAAATAAGGGCCGCAGCCGCCACGGCGCCAACCCAGGCGTCGGAATAACGCTTGCCTAAAAAGTAAAGGCCGAGGATGGTGCCGACGCATAAAACAAGCGTTAGAAGCCTCCCGAGAAGGACGTAAGCCGTCGGGTCCCGGCCAAAGGCGGCAAGAAAGGCTTCTTCGGAGGCGAACTTCGCGTCTAAACCGAGTCCATGGCCAATTAAGTAATATATTTTCCAGAGCCCGGCGACCGAATAAGTGTAGAGCGAGGGGACATGAAAAAAATGAGGGTTCAGGTCGCCTCGCAAATAGTTGAGGGCAATCTGACAGAAACGCTCTTCATCGACATGGTAGATGAAAGGCAGGCTGAAACTAAGGCCCCAGAGCCTTACGAGGAGAGCGACGAGCAGAATTATCCAGGGGAGGAGGCGTTTCCATTTTCTTTCCTCCATGATAAAAAGAAATATATCGGAAGAACTCCGCGGGTTCAAGGAATCAGTTCGAGCTTCGGGTGAACGCCCTAAACATTTTTTCGGTCCGGTTTTTGACAGCGGCGGTTTCCCTGCTTAGAATGGGGAAGTTATGAAAGAAAGTTTATTGTCGCTTTTGGCCTGTCCTGCCTGCGCGGGAGAGCTCAAAATCAGCCAAGCCAAGTTAGAAGCAGGCGAAATCGAGGAAGGCAGGCTCGAATGTGCCTCTTGCGGCCGCACTTATCCAGTTATTGGCCGCATCCCGCGGTTTGTCCCCCCAGCTCATTACAGGCTTTTCCACGAAACCTGGCGGAATTTCGGGTTTTCGTGGCGGCGGTTTGCCCGGATTTATTCCGACCCACGAGATTTTCTCGATTGGATTAAGCCGGTGCCCCCTGAATTTTTCCACGGGAAGAGAGTTCTCGACGCTGGCTGTGGGCCGGGCATGCATGCCCGGTTTGCGGCTGAGTTTGGGGCGCGCGAAGTGGTTGCCTTTGATTTAAGCCCGGCCGTAGAAGTGGCTCGCGAAAATGTTGAGGGTTATTCTCAGGTTAATGTCGTCCAGGCTGATATTTATCATCCGCCTTTCAGACAAGAATTTGATTACGTATATTGCATCGGTGTTTTGCAGCATCTTCCCGACCCGAAGAAAGCGTTTCTCAACCTTGCCCGCCTTCTTAAAAACGGAGGCTGGTTTTCTATCTGGGTTTATGGCTATGAGGGGACAGAGGTTGTGCGCTACCTTGTCGACCCTGTCCGGCGGGTAACATCACGTTTGCCGCTTCCTCTGATTTACGCCGCCACCCTTTGGCCCACAGCGATGGTTTATGTCCTTTCGCGAACAGTGGCGGGAGTCGCCACCCCCCAGGTTAACCGGAAGTTGGGCCGAATAATAAAAAAGATGCCCCTGGCTGCCTATTTGGCCTACATGTCTCAGTTCAATTTTACTTACCTCCATAATTCCATTTTTGACCAGCTTATCGCGCCCATTACCAGGTATTTTCGACGGGATGAGGTGGAAGCCTGGTTTCGGGCAGCCGGGATGGAGGAGGTCAGTATCACCTCGCGGAATGAGATGAGCTGGCGGGGCCTCGGCCGGAAGCCATAGAACCGGGCTATTTGCGCAGAAGGCTAACAGCGTTAGAGATAGAGATTTTCAAATCACGATAGGTGCGGATTTCTTTCAGCCTTTTCCAGATGTAGCTCGGCCGGAGATAAAATTCCCGATTTGCTTTCCGTCTTAACCTCCAGATTTCTTCCCGCGGGAGTTCAGGGCTTTCAAAGATTGGAAATTCGGTGCTGTCGAAGGAAAGCAAGTCGGGAGGAATCAGACCACGAGCGACGGCTTCCTGTCTTAGCCTGGTGCCGACATCCGGCGTGGCGATGGCAAAAGAAGCCAGGTCGAGTGGCAGGGATTTCGCCAACTGGATGGTTCTTTCGATTGATTCTTTCGTCTCGCCGGGAAGGCCGATGATAAAATAACCCAGGACTTTGAGGTTGTATTTTTTAGCCAGCCGAATCTTATCATGAACTTCACCGGCCCCGATGGGTTTGGAGTATTGCTTTAAAATTGCCTCATCCCCGCTTTCAATCCCTACAGAAATCGTATGACAGCCAGCTCGTTTCATCCATTCCACTTTTTCTTCGTTCAACGACTTGAGTTCAGCGTTACAACTCCAGGTGAAATCGAGTCCTTCGGCTATTATTTTCTTACAGAGGTCGACGACTCTTCGCGTGTTAACGGTAAAAGTCGGGTCCTGGAAAAGGATTTCCTTTACTCCGAGTTGTTTCAGGTAGCGTAATTCTTCGAGGACATTAGCCAGGCGGCGCTGCCGGTAGCCGTAAGCCCCAGCCGTGCAGAAGGCGCAATGAAACGGACAGCCAAGGGAAGTAACGACCACGGTAAAGGGAAAACGGCGGGCGAGCGGCAACCGGTAGCGCTTAAAAGGAAATAATTCGTGTCTGGGCACGGGATAACTAAATTCAAGCGGCGGTCTGTCGGAGGAGGCGATAAGCTTTCCGTTTTGTCGGTACATCAGGCCGGGCCAAGGCCGGTCGGCTTCGCCCTGCAAGTAAGCGATGATTCCAGGTTCGGTAAAATCGAGCAGGACAGCGTCGAGGAAGGCGTAACGCTCGAGTAATTCTTGACCGATAAATTTAAGAATGCCAGCGCTGGCGACAACTTTTATTCGGGGTTTTTGTTCTTTTATCCGGGCCATTAAGGCCAGGTCTTCCTCCAGGGTGGCTGTCCCGGTGGTGAAGATAACAGCCTGGAGGTCTTCCGCCAGCACAGCCCTTTCCACTTTTTCCGGCGAAAAACCCTCGATGATGGCGTCGATGGCAACAACCGGGAAGGCCTGGCTGATTAGACCACTCAGAGCTAATAGGTCCTGTGGCGGCCAGTAATAATCAGCCTTGGAGGAGAAGCTGCAATAATAATCCCGGATATAAAGCTTCTCCCCTGGCGGGTTGAGGAGCAAAACCTTAGAGGATGGCTTCATTTATTATCGCCTGTAATAACAGGGCCGGGTGATGCCGGTTTTTTAAATTCAACCCAGAGGCCGCAGGCACAACCAGCATCGGTGGTAATTTTATAATCACCAATCAGGGCCTGGCGAAGGATTCCGGCCATTTCTTCAAAGGGAACCTCTAAGTCTTTCGGCGGGCCAATCTTTTCTTTTTCCATGATTTCCTGGATGCGGGCTCTTTCTTCCTGGGGCAGAAGATTGCCCATGCCACCCCCGATAAAAGCGACTCCTCCTGGTTTGAGGATGCGCTTGACTTCTTTAAACGCCTGAACCTTGTTTTTCCAAAAGATGAAAGAGCCGCGGCTGATGACTAAGTCGGCAAAATTATCAGGAAAAGGCATTTTTTCTACGTTAGCCAGTACAGGCTTTATCCTCTCAGAAAGCCCGGCTGCGGCGATGTTTTTCTTGGCGATTTCGACCGCCTCGGGGTCGATGTCCAGGGCATAAACCTGGAGGTTGGTGATTTTGGCCAGCTCGATCGAAAGATATCCCGGCCCGGCACCGGCGTCGACGCAAACCCCTTCGGTAATTCCGTAATCTTGTTTTATCTGCAGCGCCAGATAGGGATAAATGTTTTTAAACAAAGTACGAGCAATCCGGTCAAACGAAGCGGCGCTCGAGTGTTCGTGCTGGCGGCATGACGTCAGGGAAGCAAAAAAGGCAAACCCGAAAATCAAAAGCCAGCAGCCAGCGAATTTCGGGAGAACTCTTTTGGAGACAAAGGGCAACATAGTTTTAACTCCTCGCAACGTCATTCTTTATTATTATACTGGATTTTTCCTTTTTTGATTTATTTTTTCGGCTTGGGATTTAAGATAAAGAATAGACACAGACCGGAGGTCATCCAAGGCTTTGCCTGCCGGCTCGTTGTTCTTCACTTAAGGAGAAAATCTTAAACCGGATGGGGAGGGCATATTGTTTGGCTTAAGTTCTTAACTTCGAGATGCGGAGACATAGTTCATTCATTTAAAATTTAAGCGAGAAGTTTAGCCCCGATTCCCCCCGGCTAACCCCGCTTGCTCGAAAATGGCGGGTTTATCCTGAACGACTTTCTTTCCCTCAAGGGTTTTTTCAGTCGTTATTCTCTCTTCTCAAACTTATTAAAAACTGATGGCCAGGCCGACGCCCGTCTCCAGCCCGCCTAACTGGACTTTGCGGCCTTTTTCCTCTTCGGCCTGAGCTCTCGTGTACTTAATCCGCAAGTTGAGGAAAAGCGGGAGCTTACCCGCCTGGAGATACAGGCCGGCTAAGGCATGAGTGCCATTAGTGAAATTAAAGACGGTTCCAATAGGGTTATTTTCGTAATAGGCATAGAAATCGGCTCCGAGACCAAAATAAGGGTGGAGTATCCCAATAGGGAAAATTGCCCTCAACCCTAAGGATACGGGCAGAAGATGGAAGTCGGTTTTTTCTTTAGTATAGGTAAGGGAGCCCTGCCGGTGGAAATATTTTATTTCCAGGTAGAAATTCAAGAAAGAGACAAGGTTGGCCGAAAGATTCATCCCGTTGACTGGCCCCGTTTTTGGGTAGACAGCTTGAAAACGGGACTCGTCAACAGTATACCGGCCTGTCCATACCTCTATGGTTCCTTGACGAATGGTCGCCATAAGGGGTGAGGCGAGAATAATCCAGGTCAACCCCGCAAGAATTATTTTTTTTAGTCTGCGCCGGCGGGATAAATTTTTCAATTTTTTCTTCCTCCTTCAAGCCTAAGAGCCATTCAGGTTTTTCTTCTCTCCATTTTTCTTTAATAGCTGAAAGTCGAGATAATCCCAGTCGATCGGTTTTTCACCCTCATAGGAAACTGTCAGCCAGAGGTCTTCTTTTCCCGGGAGGATAACCTCTCCCGTTATCTCCATCCATTCTCCTTCAGGGCTAAGTTCGCGGCTGCGGACAACCCTGGAAAAAACAACGAGACGTCCTTTCTTTGTCCGCAACGTAAGTTCAAACCGAGAATCCTTGAGTTTTTTCCCCTCGTCCGTCGTCCGCATTTTCATCAAAATTCGGTATTCTCCTGCCGGTAAGTCAGGGGCCCAGAGAAGGCTTTTTTGAATTCGGCCGGTTTGGCGAGAAAAACGGAGATAGCTTCCCCGCGAGGCGTGGCTATCCAACCTTATTTCGCCGACAGAAGCCGGCAGCCATTCGGCCTCCCATGTTGGTCGAGAAGGCGCTAACTCTTCCCCTTCCTTTTCCCAGAGATAGACCTCCGACATGCCGTCTCTTCCCCGGAAAACCAGCCGGGATTTTTGGCTTAGAATAAACTCGGCCACTTCCTGGTTGATATGGTCCCGGCGGTAAATTGAAGGCGTTGTCACCAGCCACAGCCGGCGTTCCCCCCGGCTGGCAATAAGCCTTTTGAGGTCTTCGAGCGAATTAAGCCAGCGAGCGCCAACGTAAACATCCTTCCAGCCCTCTGGTGTTTTTTCCCATGCATCCCAAGTTCCTGGCCCGCCAGTCCACAGCCAGTAGTCTACCTGGCCGCCGTATATATATTGAAACACCATGTGCATGCTCACGATAATGTCGCCAGGCTGACGATAATAGCGGGTGTAAAGGCCCGGCCCCTGATAGTCGTAATGTTCTGTTCTTCCCGAGCGGGTAATGACATCGGTATTTATCCTGTCTCGGTAATCCCGGTTGATTATCCTTTGAGTCGTTTTCCAGCCAACCTGGTCGGAAAAGATTACCAGCATCGTTAAGAATAGCCCTGCTGTCAAGCTTCTGGCCAACAGGTTATGTCGCAACAGGTTATGCCGAAAAGATGACAGGACAGGCGAAAGAAAAATCTCGAAGAGAGCCCGGGATAGTTCCCTGGCGGCCACCAGGAACAAAAGAACCAGAAGAGGATGGAGTTGAAAAAGGTAGCGGGGCTGGATGTGAGTCCGGAAGAAGCCGAAAAAAACTAAAGGCAGGAAGAAGTTCAGGTTAAAGAATAACCAGCGGTCGAGAAAAACTTTCGCCGCCCCTTCTGACGCCTTCTGGCTTAACCTGAGCCCGAAGAAAAGGAAAAGACTGGCGAAAACGACCAGCCCCATGCGGGGAAAAGAGTGGAGGATTTCCCGGAAATAGGCCAAAGTAAACCCCTGGAAAAAATAGCTTACCCCTTCCATCAAACTCGTCGGTTCCTTCTCGTAGACATACCCCACTTTCCAGAAAAAGAGTTCATGAAGCTGGAGAAGAAGATAAGAGATAGAAATTATAACCAGGGGCAAGATTACGTCACGGCGGAAAAACCGGCGGGCGCCACTGATTAGAAAAAGAGCCACAAAGCTGAAGAGTGTTCCCATGGCCAATTGATGGACATGGGGGGCGAGCAGGAACAGCCCGGTAGTAAGCCAGAGATATTTTTTTTTGCCTTCCAAGAAAGTAACGATGAAGAAATACAGACAAGCCAGGTAAACAAGTTGAAGCGGTGAAAAATAGATGGCTGTCCTGGCGTATTCAGTTTCCCAGCTGGAAAAAGCAAGAATTATAACTCCCGCCAGGGCAATAGCTGGGCTAACTAATTTGCGAGCCAAAAAATAAAACAAGATTAAAACCAGGATGCTGGCGACAACACTGACCATCCTGAGGGTAAAAGTGGTCGGTCCGAAGAGCCAGCCGACCAAGCTCAAGACATAACTGTAGATAATTCCCTTGAAAAGAATGTGGCCTGAAGGATACAGAGGATAACCGTGGGCGAGAATCTGCTGGCATGCCAGGACATAAAACCCTTCGTCCATCCAGAGGGAGAGTTGGTCGAGATGCTGCGACCGAAGGATAAAAACAAAGAGGGAGATGAAAATAACGATAATGATGAAAACAACCTCCACCCCTGGCTTCCTCTTCCGGTGCCAGCGGAGAAACGGAGGCATTGGCTTCAGGCTCCTAACCAGCTTCCCTTTTTTAGAGGAAACTGGCTTTCTCTATTAATAGTTGCGGGTTAAAACCGGAATTCAAGCCCGAGGAAGAGAGGAACTTGCAAGAACTTGGCTCGCTTGCCGAGGTTGGCTACCTTGGGGTTAAAATAGCTGAACGCCGTCTGAGCGAAAAACAGGGTTCGCGGGCTGAGCTGGTAGTTCAGCTCCAGCTTCGCTTCGAAGATAAAATCAGAGATGCTTTCATCAACCAGAACCGTGTTGTTGAGGATTAGGTCGTTGCTTGAGTAAGGGGGGTTATCCTCGACCGAAAAATCCTCGAGGGAAGTAAACTTCCCGAAAGTGTAACCCACGGCCGGCCCAACCCAGAGACTCAGGTCTTGTTTTTCCAGGACCGGATAAAGGAAATAAGCTGCAATCTGGAAAAGCGAATTACTTAGTTTCTCTTCAAAAGGCAGGGTGCGGGGTGTATTCGGCAGAAAAGGATGAGGGAGGGTGGCGACGAAGCTTCCTTTATGGCTGAGCGACCAAAGAGAAAAATCGGCGCCCAATTTTGCCTGCTTTTCTTTTATGGTGATAAACTTCCCCGCGCCTGCGCCGAAAACCAGGTTTAATGAGCCTTTATAATTTTCGGAAAGAGACCCGGTTTCGTCGTAAAGCGCTAAATCTTGATTTATAGAAAGGATGGAAGAGGGGAAAAAAGCAAGGCCTCCCTGCAGCCTAATCCACCCCGCTTTTCTTCCTGGAGAAATGCTTTCGGCTCTTGTGGCTATAGGGGTAGATGGCGTAACCGCGGCCGGCTTTGTGGCTGGTTTTTCAGCGGGTTTGGCCGCCGGCTTGATTTCTTCCTTGACTTCGGGGACTATAGTCTCGGCTTTAGTTTCTTCCTCGAGCCAGAAAAGTAGCTGGAGACCTTCAGCTGTCCGGCTTATCTTATGGGAAGGAACTTTGTCTGTAAGGTCGAAAACCACCCGGGCAACTTCAGGCTTAAACTGGCCGCAGCGGATGCGGATAACACCGCAGGCATTGACGTTTATAACCGGCGAGGCCTTGATGTTCTCGACCGGAGAAAGGTCAAGGACTAATCTCTTAGGCCCGATCAACGAAAAAGTATCAAAGCTAAAATCGCCTTTAACCTCGAGCGTAACTTCTAAGCGGTCCTCTTTCTGGACAAACCGGATGCTGGTCAATTCTGACTCGGCGCGAGCTTCGACTGTTAGGCTCAAAAGAAAACACGAGGTTAAAACTAACGACAGGATAAATAATCGGCTATCTTTCATCTAATAACTCCTTTTTAGCGACTAACCGGCCCGGCCGCTGGGCCTTCTATTCCATCGGTCCGGAAAGCCGAGACCAAATAGGAATACGGAATACTCAGGATAACCTGTTTATCAAAATAATGCAACCTATCCGCGGCGGTCGTGGCAATCAGAGAATAGGCGTTATCGCTTTCAGCCGTTTTCTTCCGGTAAATATGATAACCGGCTATAGAGCTGTTGTTTTTTATTTTGGGGTTGACCTGCCAGGCTAAGAAATTTCCTGTGCCTGA
>JBBIRF010000006.1:11909-88774 GCA_037441905.1 Candidatus Aminicenantota bacterium | reverse complement strand
GAAGGGAAAAGGGTTAACCCCGACCCCCTCCTCAGCCGGGTTCTGCCCGAGACCGGGGGGCTCCTTCTTTACGAGGAACAGATAATGCAAGTCGGGGAGAGAGTGGCCGGGATGTCGGCCGGCGAGGCCGACCTGATGCGGCGGAGCCTGAAGCGGGCTGAAGCGACGGAGTGGAAGACGAAATTTTTTCAGGGAGCCCGGGAAAGAGGCTACAGCGAGGCGGAGATAGACCGACTCTGGCAAACGATGACCAAATTCTCCGCTTATGCCTTCAATAAAGCCCATAGCGCTTCTTATGCGGCCATGGCCTACCAGGCTGTGTACCTCAAGGCTCATTATCCCTTAGTCTATTTGACGGCCGTGCTTAACGCCGGCGGTGGTTATTATCCCCTCGAGGAATACGTCGAAGAAGCTAAGCGTTGGGGGCTTACTTTCTTGCCCCCTGATATTAACCGGAGCGGTCATCTTTTTACCGTCGAAGGCCAGGCTATCCGGGTCGGGCTGGCCGCCATCAAAGGCCTCGGCCCGAAGATGACGGAGAGAATCATCGCCGAAAGACAGAAGGGCGTTTTTCTTTCGATCGAAGATTTTCTCGGCCGGGTAAAACCAAGTCGGGCCGAGCTTCTTAGCCTCATCCGTGCCGGTGTGTTTGATTCGCTCGAGCCGCGGCGGAGCCATCAGCTGCTCTGTCATTTTCACGGAATCAGGGAGGTTAACCCTCCCTGTGACCTGGAAGAGAAGGAAAAGCAGAAGATGCTCCTCGAGGCTCTGGGGTTTAGCCCTGGCCCCAACCCTCTGACTCTTTTCGACGGCCCCAGGCCCGCCCTCCGGGTCGCCGACCTTAAGAATCATGTCGGGGCGACTATCGAGCTGCTCGTCCGGGTAGTCGACGCCAGACTGAAAGAGACTAACGGCCGTCGCCGTTATTTCTTCCTGTTTGCCGACGAGACAGGCCTCCTCGAAGGCGTGGGCGAGAGACCCTGCCTCAGTTTTGGCTCGCCGCCTTTGTGTTTCCTGCGGGCGGAAGTCCGCCGCGACGGCAACGGTTCCCTCCGGGTGGTTGATTGCACCTTTCTCTCTTTCCCCTGATTGCCGTCCCGGCCGAGGCCGCGAGCCTTAGATTTCCATTAAAAAAAGCAAATATAAGGGTTTTATAATTAAACAAATATCAGCGTTTTGGGACTGAATTCTCTCCTGCCAGTTATGACAGGGAAAAAGGGCTTAGCTCAGCCTCATTTTCAGCGGCAACCGGTTGGTCAGGTCTTGACTACGTGGTAAAATTATTTTTTTCTCCGTGATTTTTCTCTCCTGGGACGAAGATGGCGGACTGGTCAATCGGGGTTGATATCGGCTCGGCTGCGGTCAAGATAGCCGTTTTTTGCGGGGACAGCCTTCAAGCGACCGAATATCAAGCTCATCAGGGAGACATAATGCGTTGTTTACGAGAAATCCTCGCTCCCTGGCAAGAGAAGGTGGCGAAGTTAGGCTTAACCGGGAGTGGCAGCCGCGGCTTCCTTCCCGAGTTACTGGTGGATGATGTTGTCGCCGCCATCGTCGGAACGAAATGGCTGAGGCAAGAGAATTTCTGTTCTCTCCTCGTCGTTGGCGCTGAAAGGCTTCGTTTCATCCGGCTGGATGAGGCTGGAAATTACCGCCGGCACGAGAGTAATAGCGACTGTGCTTCTGGGACTGGCTCTTTCATCGAGCAACAGGCTAACCGGCTCGGCCTCACCCTCGAGGAGTTTGAGCGTCTGGCCTGGGAATATAAGGGAGAAGCGCCGCCGATTGCCACCCGGTGCGCCGTTTTTGCCCGGACTGACCTCATCCACCGCCAGCAAGAAGGTTATTCCTTAGCCAGCATCGCTGCTGGAATATCCGAAGGTATGGCTCGCGGAGTGGTCGATGCTGTTATTAAGGGAAGGGAGGTGAAACCGCCTTTGCTGGTCGCCGGCGGGGGGTGCTTGCATCGCCGGTTTATTGCAGCCCTCTCGAGGCTCCTGAAAGTCGAGGTTCAGCCCGTCCCCTCAGGCGAGCTGGTCGCGGCGGTCGGCGCCGCTCGCTTAGCTACCAAGTCGATGAAGCCCCAGGATTTATGGCTAACTAGAAAAAAGGGCGGAAGAGCCTCTATTAGCCTGAATCCGGTGCTTCGTCTCGAGAAATCGATTCTTCCTGATTTCAATAAAATCGAAATCCGGGAAGAAGAGGGAATCGAAATCAACTTCTTCCAGCCTTTGCCTTCGAGTTCTAAACTCCGCTGTTTTCTGGGGGTTGATATCGGGTCGACGAGCACCAAGCTGGCTCTGGCCGACGAGTCGGGAAAAATCATCCTCGGCCTTTATACCCGGACCGCCTCGGCGCCTGTCGCCGCTACCCAGCGGCTTTTTCGGTTGCTGAAAAAATTAGCTGAAGAATCCAGCGTTTCTTATGAATTCAAGGGAGTGGCTACGACGGGGTCGGGCCGGGCCCTTATCGGCCGGCTAATCCGGGCTGACCTGGTCATCAACGAGGTCAGCGCCCATGCTCGGGCTGCGGCCGAATATTTTCCCGAGGTCGACACAGTCATCGAAATCGGCGGCCAGGATTCTAAGTTTATCCGGTTGCAGGCCGGAGCCGTCGTCCAATCATTGATGAACACGATGTGTGCTGCCGGCACAGGTTCTTTCCTCGAGGAGCAAGCCCTGAAGCTCGGGATGCCCCTTTCCGCCTATTCTAAAGTGGCTTTGGGCCAGGAGGGGCCGGCTATTTCCGACCGCTGCACAGTTTATATGGAAAGAGACCTTAGTCGGCTTCAAGCCGAGGGCTGGCCAAAACCGGCTCTCCTTGCCTCGGCTCTCCATTCAGTCAGGGATAATTATTTGTTGCGGGTTGTTGGCCAGGCGAAAGTGGGCAGCCGGGTTTGTTTCCAGGGCGCCACGGCGCGGAACGCCGGCCTGGTGGCCGCTTTCGAAGTAGCCCTCGGCCGGCCGATAGTCGTTTCGCCGTATTGTCATCTTGCCGGAGCCTACGGAGCTTCGCTCCTCGTCCGGGAAAAAGGGCTGACGGAGTCAAAGTTTTCAGGCCTCGGGTTTGGCCAGGAGCCGGCTGTCCAAACGACCGAAACCTGCGACCTTTGTCCCAATAATTGCCGGATAACGGTGGTTAAAGTTGGGCAGGAAGTTGCGGCCTGGGGTTTTCAGTGCGGCCGGGAGTACGAAGAAAGAAAGAAGCGGCCGGCGACGATTAAAGTTCGAGAGACCCGTAAACCAGAAAAGGCGGCTCAGAAGATAATTCCTGCATCTCGTCCTGAGGATAAGACGGCAAGAGTAAACATAGGCCTGCCGGCTGTTCTCCCTTTGGCTGAAACCCGGGATTTATGGAAAACTTTTTTCAGCCGGTTAGGGGTTGAGGTTGTCGTCCCCCCGCCGGAAGATGAGCAGCTTCTTCAGGGACAAAACTTGGCCCAGGCTGAATTTTGCGCCCCTATCTACCTGGCTCATGGTCAGGTGGCCGAGCTTTTTCGCTCGGGTGTAGGAGCCGTTTTTTTCCCGGTTTTCCTCCAGGGGCCAGGAGTGTCTTCAGATTCTCCGCTTCCTGCTTATTACTGTTATTATACGAGCTATCTTCCGGTTATTCTCAAACATTCTCCTGCAGGGAAGCTGGGGAGAATCATCTCGCCCGTCATTGATTTTAGCTGGCCTCGCCGGAAAATCGTCGCCTCTCTTAAAAAAGAGCTAAAAACAATAATCCCGGTTAGCTCGGGCGAAATCAGCCGGGCGTGGGAAGAAGCCTGGATTCAATGGCAGGAGGAAAGGGCAAACAGGGAAGCTCAGGCCAAGCGCCTGTTCGCTTCTTTCAATCCGGGCGAATTGGCCGTTGTCTTATTAGGCCGACCTTATAATATCCACAACCCTATCTTCAGCCGGGATATCGCTGAGACCTTCAGGGAGCATGGCTTTCGGGTTATTTCCCAGGAGATGGTTCTGAGTCTCGCGGCCGAGTCCTCGGAAAATAATTACCTGCTCCACTGGCATTATGGCCAGATGATTATGCGGGTGGCTGAATTGGTGGCCAGGGATAAGCGTCTTTTCCCTGTTTTTCTGACAAATTTTCGCTGCAGTCCTGATTCTTTTATCCTGACCTATTTTCGCGACCTGATGGAACGAGCCGGCAAACCCTACCTGATTCTCCAGTTAGACGGCCTGAACTCGGACATCGGCTACCGGACGCGGGTTGAGGCAGCTTGTGAGAGTTTCAAGCAGGCGAAAGCTTCTGATTTTAAGCCAACTCAGATGGTGTGTTTTAGTCCGTTGCGGCAAGACCGCATCTGGATAATACCCCATGTTGATGACACCGCCTCCGCCCTGGCGTGTGCCGTTTTGAACCGCTTCGGCTATGAGGCTCTGCTGGCCCGGGAAGACCAGGCTTCAGCGCGAGTCGGCCTGGGGCTCGTCGGCGGTGGCGAATGCTTGCCGACAGCGGCTCTTTTGGGAAGCATAATCCAGACTATCGAAAAAGAAAAAATTCCGCCGGAAAGAGCGGCTGCGGCTATTCCAAGCTCGCTTTTTAACTGCAACTTCCCTCAGATACCCGTCCTCGTCAAGCTCCTGCTAACAAGAATGGGGCTCGGAGAAGTCGCCCTTTTCACCACCGGCCTGGTTGGTCAAAAGGAACCGCTGGCAATTTCTTTAATGTTAATTCATGCCTACGCCTTGGCCGATAACTTGCGGCGTTTGGTCGCCAGGGTGAGACCCTACGAGAAAAACAGAGGGGAGACCGAAGCCTGCCGGCTCCGGGCTCTCGAGCGCTTGTCCCGGGCGATAAGAGACCGGGACAACTTAGCCGATGCTTTTCGAACGACGGTAAAAGAGTTTGCTTCTATTCCAGTGGTTAAGGAAGAACCAAGACCTTTGGTGGCGATAATAGGCGACCTTTATGTCATCGCCAACCCTGAATTTAACCACCGTGTGGAGGCCGAGGTGGAAGCGGCTGGCGGGGAGGTGCTCCCGGCGAGTTTAGTTGATATCACTCATTTTAGCCAGGTCAACCGGCTGGCCAAAGCCTGGAATGAGCGCTCGTGGTCAGACATGCTTAAGACGGGTCTTCTTCAACTTTACCTCCGTCGACAGGACGGAAAATGGCGACAAAGAGCAGCTGAGGTCCTGAAGGAGGTCCAGCGTCCCCTTAGCTTCAAGTCGGTCAAAGCTTTGCGCAGCCGCGGCGTCCCTCCCGAGCTCGACGGCGAAACGGCGATTAACCTGGCCAAGGTTTTCCACTTTCTGGCGGAGGCAAGCCCCGATGCCTTCCTTCATCTTAACCCCCTTTATTGCTGTCCGGGAGTGGTGACGGCCTCCCTGGCTAGCTCGCTGGAAGAAAATTACGGAGTTCCGGTGATTAACCTTTATTATGACGGGATTCATAACCCGAACGAGCATCTCCGGCCTTACCTGTCGTTCCTAAAAGAAGCTAGGAAAAAACAACTGGAGGACATAAGCAGGCCCTGAGGATTCAGGCAGGCAAGGAAAAAGAGGAGGGAAAGATGAACGTGATTGAGGCTATTGAAAGCCGGCGAGCTTTCCGTTCGCTGGAGCGAGTGGAAATAACCGACGGCTTGATTGCTGACCTTGCCCGAGCGGCTCAGTTAGCACCGTCGTGTTTTAATAACCAACCGTGGCGGTTTGTTTTTGTCCGCTCGGAAAAAGGTCTATTGGCCTTGCGAGCGGCGCTCTCCGAAGGAAACGAATGGGCTTATGCCGCCTCGCTCATCGTCGTGGTTTTCAGCCGGCGAGAAGATGATTGTTTGATTCGGGAAAGGGAATATCATCATTTTGATTGTGGCCTGGCCTCGGCCTTCCTCATCCTCCGGGCGACTGAGCTCGGTCTGGTGGCACATCCGATTGCCGGGTTTAGCCCGAAGAAGGTAAGAGCGGCGGTCAAGATTCCGGAGGATTATCATATCCACACGCTTATCATCGTTGGCCGCAAGGCCAGAGAGATTAGTCCTGTACTTTCGGCCAAGCAAGTAGAATGGGAAAAGGAAAGGCCAGCCCGTCATCCGCTGGCAAAATTTGTCTTTGTGGACGAATTCTCGCCTGATTCTAATCCAGCGGAAGATTAATCCGTCTGGCCATTCTTTTTTAAAAAATTTTTCCCTTCTTTTCCCACATCCTGCCGGATATTGAACGAGGTAACGATTCTAAGAAAAAAATAAATTTAGGCCCTTCTCCAAATTGGTCGCTGGAAATATGACCCCCGAAGAATGAAAACATATGAAATAAGTTAAGCTAAGATTGATTACCCAACAGAAAAGACTCTCTCTATCCTCTCGTTGTCATTCTTGACCTAAATCTCAATGATTACCTCAATCAAATCTTATAGTTATTCAATAAAGCATTTACTTTTATCAACTAATCGGGAGATGGCCATTAAATAATAATTTCGGCCGGAATTTGTCTCAGGTTAAAACGGGAAGCCATCGAGTAGCCGTAGGCGCCGGCATGAAGGATTGCTAAGATATCGCCCGGCCGCGGCAGAGGCATCAACCGGTCGGTGCCAAAGACGTCGCCGGTTTCGCAGAGATGGCCGGCAATCGTCACTTTTCGCCTGGCTGTTCTTCTTGTTACGCAGTTGATGATTTCATGATAAGCCTCGGCGTAGATAGCCGGCCGCGGCACGGTGTTATAGGTCCCGGCGTTGACGCAAACAAAATAGTTTCCGTAGCTTTTTTTAAGATAAACAACTTTGACCAGCAGGACGCCCGCATCGGCCACCAGGAACTTCCCTGGCTCGAGGATTATGTGCCTCACCGGAAGGCAAGCTCTTTTTATTTCCTCGCAGATAAAACTGGCATACTGATTGACCGGAAAAGCTTTTTGTTTTTCCTCATAGGCAGGCGAAATCCCGCCGCCGAAATCGAGAAAATCAAGGTTAAACCCAAGCGCGTGTAATTCGGCCGCCTTTTTCACCATGCGGCTGACTGCTTCCTTGACCACCGGCCAATCTGCGGCCGTCCAGCCCGAGCCCAAGTGCTGGTGGAACCCAACCACGCTGAACCCGGCCTTCTTGGCTTGGTTGAAAACAGCCGCCACTTTTCCCGCCTCGACACCAAACTTAATCGGCGTGCCGTCAGGCGACCTTTTGCCGGCTGTTGTCACCTTGGGGTTAAATCCTTTCCCGACCCCAGGATTCCAGCGCACCGCCACCCTGTATTTTCTTCCCGGGAAATAAGCATCCCGGACCCTTTTCATCAAGGGGATTTGTTCTGCCGCGTCGATATTAATGATTATTCCCGGATAGTTCATAACTTCTCGCAGGTCTTCCTCGGAAACCGAGGTTCCAGTGAAAATAATTTTTTCAGCCGGAAACCCGGCCTTGAGGGCAGCCTGCACTTCACCGGGAGAAACGGCGTCAACCAACGCTCCTTGGTCCCTGAGTAACTTGAGAATTTCCTCGTGAGGGTTAGCTTTCATGGCATAGGCCACCCGCAGCTCGAACTCCGTATGAGAAGAAAAGGCTCGCTTTAGTTTTTCGAGGTTAGCGAGCAATTGGCGGCGACTGTAAACAAACAGAGGGGTGCCGTATTCGGCGGCCAGCTGACGAGCCGGCCGCGCATCGAGATAGAGCTCGCCTTTTTGCCAGCGCAAGAACTCATTCTCCCACCACATTCCTCAGCCTCACTTCGGAGCATCTTTTGGTTTATTTTCTTCTGGCTTTTCTTTTTTCGGAAAAAGAGGAATTTCGCCTGAGGTCACTTCCTGGGCAATGGTTGCCAGGACCGGGTATTTTTCAAGAAGAAGCGGCGGCACCGGGATTTTTTCGCCGGTTAAAAGGTGGCGCAGTTGAAGCGCATTCGTCAGCGCCTGACCCCGGTAATGGTTATTAGTTACAATGTAGACCCGGTCCGTGTTTTCGGCCAGTTTTTTTATCCGCTCGACCCATTCCTCCAGCTCTTCGGGCGAATAAAGATAATTATACCGCTCATCCCGGCCAGCATTTTCCCGGAACCAGTCCCGGTAATTGCGGCCGTGCAGCCGGACGTAGGAAAAATCCGAGCGAGTAGAAATAGTTGTCGGCCGGAGGGAACGGTTAATAACCGGCTGGTCAATGTTGCAAAAGGCGACGTCATACTCCCTCAGGAGGGCGAAGAATTCAGGCCGATTCCAGGAGGCATGCCGGACTTCGACGGCCAGCGGATAGCCAGAAAAAGCCTGAAAAAGGCTGGTCAAATAATCAAGGTTAGCGGCGCTGAGATAGAACGACCAGGGAAATTGAATCAAGATGGCGGCCAGCTTTTCTTTCGCCCGGAGCGGTTCTATGCCTAACTTAAACTCGTCAACCTCTTTGGCGCTAAAGCCCTGACGTTCATGGGTAAAAACCTGATGGAGCTTTATGGCCATGAGGAAACCGGGGAAAGGCGAAATCCGGCGCACCCAGGAAAGTGAGACCACCACCGAAGGAGGTCGGTAAAAAGTGCTATTAACCTCGACAAAATTGACGTAGCCAGCGAGGAAGGTTAAAGGATGAAAACCCGGCCCTTTTTTAAGAGGATAAACCACCCCTTCCCAGTCCTCATAGCTCCAGCCCGCCGGGCCGATATAGAAGTTTGCCATACGCCTATTGTAAGAAAACCTGGCTCCAGAAACAATTTTATTTTTGGCCGCTGATTTAGGCAGTGGGATTATGAATTTATCAGAAAAATACCGAGAGTTTATTCTGGCTGAAGATTGTAAACCGCAGTTCATCGGCTTGCGGGGCTGGAATTATAAGGAAAAAAACAGTTCTTTTTAAAAACAGGATTAACAAAAAAAGAATTAACAGGATAACCAGGTCTGAAGATAAAGCTTGGCTTTTCTCTCGGGTAAGGTTAATATTGAGGAAGAGTGGAAGATGTGAGGAGGATGGAATGGAGGGCGTATCTTTTCCCGAAGGCGTCCTGGCCGCTCGCGAGCGCATCTTTCCCGAGGTTTTTCATACGCCCCTTTCCCCCTCTCCCGGGTTGAGCCAGGTGGCCCAGGCTGAACTCAGGCTGAAGTGGGAGAGCAAACAGGTTACAGGCTCGTTTAAGTTCCGCGGGGCCCTCAACAAGTTAAGGACGCTCTCGCCAGAAGAAAGAGCCCGGGGGGTTGTCTCCGCCTCGACGGGAAATCACGGCCTCGGTTTAACCTGGGCTTGCCAGCTGGAAGAAGTGCCGCTTCTTCTTTTCGTCCCTCAGTCTGCTTCTCTGGAGAAATTCGAGAGGCTGGCTGAGGCCGGAGCTCCCGTCGTGCGGTATGAGGGAAGTTGCGAGCAGGCTGAAATCTACGGCCGAAAATTCGCGGCAGCGGAAGGCAAGAGCTTTATTTCTCCCTATAACGACCCGGAGATAATTCATGGTCAGGGGACGATAGGTTGCGAAATTCTCGAAGATTGGCCAGAAGTGGAAGTAGTCGTTGTTCCTGTTGGCGGCGGCGGGTTAATCGCCGGGATTGCCGGGTTGGTGAAATCAGTCAAGCCAGAAATCAGGGTGGTCGGCGTCGAGCCGGCCAATTCTGCCTTTATGACCGCTTCGCTTGAAGCTGGCGAGATTGTCGAGATAGAGGAAAAGGAAACCCTGGCCGACGCCGTGGCTGGCGGGATAGAGCCGGGGGCAATCACCTTTGGCCTTTGCCGCCAGTATGTAGATAAAATATTGACGGTCTCCGAGGCGATGATTCGGCGGGCTATGGACTTGATTTATTTAGAACACGGCCGGATGGTCGAAGGAGCCGGGGCTCTGGCTCTGGCCGGGATTATCAGCCATGCGCAGGAATTTTTCGGCCGGCGGGTAGCTCTGGTCATTAGCGGCGGGAATGTTTCCCCGCAATTGTTTTCCCACTTAGGAGTAAAGCCTTAGGGAAAGAAAAAGAGTTAAAAGGGCGGCTGAAAAGATGGCGAGATTTTTTTCTCACAGGCTTTGCATTAGGGGCGGGTACGGGATTCGCCTGTTTTTTTCTTTTCCGGTTTTATTTTTGTTAATTGCGTTGGCGGCTTGCCGGGAACCGCAGGCGTCCACCTACCGGATTGGTTATTTCCAGGTGGTTGATTCGGTGACGGCTAACGAAGCCCGTCGGGGCTTTTTACAGGCTCTTCAGGATAGCGGTCTGTGGCCGAGTCCCGGGGTTGATATCGAAGTGAGGAACGCTTTGGGTGAAATCAACAAGGTGCAGGCGATCGCCGCCGAATTTGTCGAAAAGAAAAAGAACTTAATCATCGCCCATTCAACTCCCTGCCTCCAGGCAGCGATGATGGTTACCCGCGATATTCCGATTATCTTTTTGGCCGTCGCCAACCCCTATTTGATAAATGCTGGCCGGACTCCGGACGACCACTTGCCTAACGTGACGGGAGTAGCTTCCACCGGCCCAATCAAACAGACTCTGGTTTTTATCAAGGAAGTCATGCCCCGGGCGAAAAGAATTGGCACTCTCTGGACGCCTTCGGAGCTTAACTCTGAATATTATTTCCAGTTAGCCCGGGAAGCCGCGGCGGAGCTAAACCTCGAAATCATCGCCGTGCCCGTGAGTTCGCCCCACGATGTTCTCGTCGGCGCCCAGGTGTTAGTCTCGAGAAAAATCGATTGTTTTTTTCCGATTTCGGATAACACGATAAATGCCTCGTTTGCTTCTATCGCTCGAGTGGCTGAAGAAAACTCGCTGCCGCTTTTTGGCAGTTTTCTTCTGGCGGCTTATAACGGCGCTTGCGCTGCTTTAGGGCTTGATTTCTTTTCCATGGGGTATGAGGCGGGAAAGCTGGCTATTAGGGTTAAGAATGGCGAAAACCCGGCGTCCATCCCTTTCATCTACCCCAAAGAGGTAAAGCTTTACCTGAACCTTTTAGCCGCCAAGAAACAAGGAATAAGTTTTTCGGCTGATATCCTCAAAAGGGCTGACGAGATTATCACCGCCGAAACCCAGCTGAAGCCGGCCACGGTTGCAAATCATAATTTCTGAGCCTCAAGCTTCGCCGACGAAAGAAAAGATAGTCCGGCCGCCTTGTCCTTTACTGGCTTTGGCGATTGCCCGCTGCGTAAACCTGATGGCCGATTGACAGGCCTCCTCTAACCCATGGCCGCGGGATAAATAAGCCAGAAGTGAGGCCGAAAGAAAACAGCCGGTTCCGTGAACGTCAGCCGGAATTCTCCTCGCAATAAAGACTCTTGCTTTCTGGCCGGCAAAGAGCACGTCGGCTAACTCCCCGGGGAGATGACCTCCCTTGAGCAAACAAGGAACGCCTGTAAGTTCAAATATCTTTCTGGCTGCCTTTTCCATATCCGCGACTTCCCTGATTCTCATCCGGGTTATCAACTGAGCTTCGGGTAAGTTAGGGGTGATAACTGAAGCACGGCCAGCGATTGTTTTTAAGAAAGCGGGAATGGATTCTGGGTCTAAGAACCAGGCGCCGGAGCTCGAGCGGAAGACCGGGTCAACTACCCGGGGGCAGGCGGCTTGTTCTTCCAGGAAGCGCCGGAGGAGCGGGAAAAGAGCTCTGCCGCCGGCTAACCCGATTTTCATTCCCTGCCAGGAAAAATCTTTCTTTAAAGCCTGATATTGAGACCAAACAAAAGGGGCCGGCAAAGGCTTTATCGCCAGAACCTGGCGGATGTTCTGGCTGGTCATGGTCGTGACGATTGCTGTTCCCTGGAACCCTAAGGACCGGAAAACGTGCAGGTCGAGAATAACACCGGCGCCGCCTGAAGGGTCAAAACCGGCCACTGTGAGTAAAATTTTTTTTCTCACAGAAATATGCTAATATAGCCATCAGAAAATTGAAAGGACGATGAAAGCGCGATTACATGCTTTTATTTCCGGAAGGGTTCAAGGGGTCTTTTTTCGTGACTTCACCAGAAGATGGGCTCAGACGTTGGGCCTAACCGGCTGGGTAAGGAATGTTTTTGACGGCCGGGTCGAAGTCCTGGCTGAAGGAAGCCAGGAAGCGCTCGAGACTCTGGTGGAAAAACTGAAAGAGGGTCCGCCGGCAGCCAGGGTTGAGAAGGTCGAAGTAAGCTGGGAAGAATATAAAGCCGAATTTCCTGATTTCACCATCCGTTTTACGTTTGATTAATTTTTTGGCTTTTTCTTTGCTTCGAGGAAAGAACGCCGGCAGGCCTCAGAGCAAAAATAATAGATTTTACCCCCGACTTTTTCTTTGAGGGCGTCTTCTTCGGACAGGTAGGTCTGACAAATTTCGTCTTTAACCATCCGGCCGGTTAGCCGAGGCGGGCTGACCTTTGGTTGGGAATATTTTTGGATATTATGAAAAAAGCGCCATAATTGGATGAGCCCGTAGATTAAAGCAGCGAGGAACAAGAAACGAAGCATTTCTCGTTGACTTTAGCCTAATCCCGAATAACTGTCAAACCGACACCTCTTCCAAGTTGAGACATAGTATTCAGGCCGAAGCGGATATTGGGAGGCGATGCAGGAACGGCGCTATCGCCGGGACCTCTTGCGCTCACCCCCTTAGGTTGAGTAAGATGGAGGAGGATTAATTTTTGGGAAAGGAGCAATTATGGATTTTAGGTTGTCGGAAGAACAGAAGGCCTTAAAAGAATCCATCCGCCATTTTGCCGAGAAGGAAATCAGACCGTTGGTGAAAGAAGCTGACCTCAAAGGAGAATGGCCAGAAGGCCTGACCCGGAAGCTCGGGGGTATGGGTCTTCTGGGAATAATCATCCCGGCCAAGTATAACGGCACTGGTTACTCCAACGTTGACTACGTCTTAATCCTCGAAGAATTATCCAAAGTTGACCCGTCGGTCGGGCTGGTCGTGGCCGCCCACAACTCTCTCTGCTGCAATCATCTTAACCTTTTCGGGAACGAAGCCCAGAAGCAAAAATACCTGCCGCGGCTGGTCTCAGGAGAGACTTTGGGCGCCTGGGCCCTGACCGAGGCTGGGGCGGGGTCCGACGCGGCGGCGATTAAGACCAGGGCGGTTAAGCAAGGCGACCGGTGGATTCTGAACGGGTCGAAAATGTTTATCACCAACGGCTCTTTGGCGGAGATTGCTGTCGTAATGGCAGTCACCGACCCGACTAAAGGCCGGAATGGAATTTCGGCTTTTATCTTAGAAAAAGGAATGAAGGGCTTCCGGGCTGGCAAGAAAGAGGACAAGCTCGGCATTCGTTCGGCCGACACCTCAGAGCTTATTTTTGAAGACGTCGAAGTGCCCGAAGAGAACCTGCTCGGCCAGGAAGGGACTGGTTACCGGGCGGCGATGACAGTGCTCGACGGCGGCCGGGTGAGCATTGCCGCCTTTTCCCTGGGAATTGCTGCTGGCGCTCTCGAAGCCAGCCTGGCTTACGCCCGGCAGCGGGTTCAGTTTGACCAGCCGATCATCAACTTCCAAGCGATCCAATGGATGTTAGCCGACGGGTTTACGGAGCTCGAGGCCGCCAGGCTCCTGACGTTGCGGGCGGCTTACCTCGAAGACCAGGGTCTTAAGGTGCCCAAAGAATCGGCCATGGCGAAACTCTTCGCCAGCGAGCTGGCTGTGCGCGCGGCTTCGACCGCGGTCCAGATATTCGGCGGCTACGGGTTTACCAGAGATTACCCGGTGGAAAAGTTTTATCGAGACGCCAAGCTGGCGACGATCGGCGAAGGGACGTCTGAAATTCAGCGGTGGATAATCGCTCAAAAAGTGCTTGCTGAATACTAACCCACGGAAAACGCATAAGGAGCGGTCTTGAGGCAAAAAGGAAAAAACATTTCCGGAAAAAATTCCAGGTTATCAGCTTCCCTCCGTTCACTGGTTAGGGCTGTCAGCCGGGGAAATTCTCGGGCTATCGGCCAGGCGATTTCTTTGGTCGAGGATAACGGCCCAGAAGCTGATGCCCTGTTGCGAGCACTCTATCCGTTGAGAAAAGAGAGCCTCGTCATCGGCATCACTGGTGCCCCTGGAACTGGGAAAAGCACCCTCGTGGACCAGCTAATCGAGAAGTTTCGAGCGGCCAAAATTCCCGTGGGTGTGGTCGCGGTCGACCCTTCATCGCCGTTTTCTGGCGGCGCGATTCTCGGTGACCGTATCCGGATGATGCGTCACAGCGCCGACGACGGCGTTTTCATCCGGAGCATGGCCACGCGGGGGTATCTTGGGGGGCTGGCGAAGGCGACCGGCGATGTTATCACCATTCTCGAGGCTGCGGGGAAAGAATATATTCTTGTCGAAACCGTCGGCGTGGGACAGGACGAAGTCGACGTCGTCCGCCATTCAGACCTGGTGGTAGTGGTCTTAACTCCTGGAGCTGGAGACGATATTCAAGCCTTTAAAGCCGGCGTGATGGAGATTGGCGACCTTTTTGTCCTGAACAAGGCTGATTTACCCGAAGCTGACCGGGCGGAAAGGCAACTCCGGAGCATGCTTGAGTTAGCCGGCTCTGGCGATTCCATTCCCCCTATCATCAAAACCGTGGCAACCCGGGGAGAAGGAATCGAGGAACTCGAGGCCACCATCAAGGAAATCCATAGGGAGAGGGATAACGTCCGGGCTCGTAGCCGGAGGAAACAGCTCATCAGTTGGATGTTGCGCGAGCTGGTCCGGGAAAAACTCTATTCCTTGCTTCTCGACCAGGTGAAGCCGGAAGAGGTGGATTCGCTGGTTGAAAAGATTAGCGAGCGGCAATTGGACCCTTACACGGCAGCCGACTATCTTTGTCAAAAACTAAGAACCAAGGGGAGAAGGAAAGGAGAATAAAATGGGAATCAAGAAAATTGACCACGTCGGGATTGCCGTCGAGGATTTAGAGGGAAGCCTAAAGTTATGGGCTCGGAGCTTTCGGCTCGAGAAGAGCGAGAGCGAAGCGATTCCCGAGCGGGGTGTGAGAGTGGCCTATCTTTATCCAGAAAAAGGCCCGGCTATAGAGCTGATCACGCCCCTGGGGGAGGAAAGTCCGGTAAAGAAATTCCTGGAAAACAGGGGAGAAGGAGTGCACCACATCTGTTTCCAGGTTAAAGACCTCGAACAATTGATGGCTGAGTTTAAAGCCGCCGGAATTTCTTTTCTTCAGGAAGATCCAGTCAGGGGAGCCGGTGGCAGCCGGGTCGCTTTTATCCATCCCCGTGTCTTCAACGGTGTTTTGATTGAATTCAAAGAAAAAGAAAAAGAGAGAAAGAGAGAGAAAGAAAAAGAGAAGAAAAGCAGGGAAGAAGAATGAAAAGCGTCGGCACTCTTTTCCTGCTCCTCGGTTTTTTCTTCATCCTTCTCGGAGTGATTTTTAACCTCGCCGGGAAGATAAAATGGTTAGGCCGGCTTCCCGGTGATATTATTATCCGCAAAGAATCTTTCACTTTTATTTTCCCGTTAACGACCTGCCTCCTTTTAAGCCTCGGGTTGAGTTTGCTTCTCTGGGTGCTGCTTAAGCTGTTGGGGCGGTAAACCCTGAGTTGGCTAACGCGGAGGTTATGCAAGCGGAAGGCGATTTTTGCAGCCAAAAGAAAAAGCGTCGTCTTATTCTTGTTTTTGCGGCGAACGTCGGAAAAAAGAAAAAAGTCCGAAGTTTCTTTTTAAAAGCTTTAAGCTTTCCCGCGATTGGGTTTAGCGTTATCAAGTCTTCAGCGCAAATGATGAATGGTCATCACCCAGCGGGCAAAGCTCCGGGCATCTTCGAGGTCATGCTCGTCTGGATGATGATGGGCTGAAGCCGCCATTTCTACCCAGGCCTCATGTTCCGGCAACCGGGAAAGAATCTCTAAGGCCGCGGTTGAAACCCGGCCTCGACAGGAAAACGTCGCTACTATCTTGGCTTGAGAGGCCACAACCGCCGCGTGTTCCAGAGCTTGCCGGGAGAGCTCGCCGCCAGTCAGCGAGCCATGCGTCGAGAAAAGGGCAATTTTTTTCCCGGCCGGGATTTGCTTGAGAAAGGATTCAACTTTATAAGGGACTGAATGGCTATGCACCGGGAACCCGACGAAGATAAGGTCGTAGCCTGATACGTCCTGGACTTCTTTTAGCGGTAAGATTTCTTTTTCGCCTTCCAGAGCCTCGAAGATGGCCTCAGCCACCTTCTTGGTGTTTCCAGTTAAGCTGTAATAGGTAACTAATATCTTGGCCATGCCCTAATTTTCCTAAAAACAGGGGAAAAAAGGAAGGCTTTTTTGTCCCAGGGTCTTTTTCTCAGGCGAGCGTTCAGTCCAATGAAACATCCGCCCGATTGAGTTTCAAGGAGCGAGAATGATTATCCCGCCGGCAATTTCCATTTTCTTTTTTTAGGATTTTCCTTAGCCGGGACAGGCTAATTAAGGTTCAGTCAGACGGAGGCTGGGGGAGAAAAACCCTCACCTTTGTTCCCTTTCCCAACTCACTCTCAAGGTGAATCGTTCCGCCGTGGTCCTCGATTATCTTCCTGGCGATCGGCAATCCAAGCCCTGTGCCCAGGTCTTTGGTCGAAAAATCCGGCTCGAATACCCGGTCGATGGTTTTCGGGTCGATGCCTTCTCCTGTATCCTTAACCTCGATTACTACTCCCCCTTCCTCTTGCCTGGCTTCGACGCTTATTCTTCCCTTGCCTTTTATAGCCTCAACGGCGTTGACCACGAGGTTGCGAAAAGCCACCTTGAGCTTTTCCCGGTCGCCGGTAACCTGAATTTCTTCGGGCAACTCGAGGCGGAATTCCACCCGGCTCCGCAGGACCTTTTCGTAGGGTGAGGTGATCTCCTTGATTAAGTCGGCCAAGGAAAAAGACTTTTTTTCCAGCGCGCCTTCCCGGGAAAAAGCTAAGAAATCCTGGGCAATCCGCCGGAGGTTCTCTACTTCGCTGATGATGTAGGCAACAGACTCCCGCAAAGCGGCGGCCATTTCTTCCGGCCTTTCTTCATAAACCCGCAGCAGGTGTTCCGCCGAAAGCCTTATCGGAGTTAATGGGTTTTTAACTTCGTGAGCCACTTTGCGGGCCATCTCCGCCCAGGCTGCCTTCTTGCTCATTGCCGCCAGCTCTTTCTCGTGCTGTTTCAGGTTAAAGACCATTCGGTTGAACCCGTCGACCAGGGTTTGCAATTCGTCGTGGCCCTGGTGGTCGATGAAAACATCGAGGTTTCCGGAGCTCACTTCTTTGGTGGCGGCCAAAACTTTTTTCACCGGGTTGATAACCAGAGACCCGATGCTACGGGCAAAAAGGAAAACGAGGCCGAGCGATAGGGCGGCGATGAAGCTGATAAACTCGAAGAGTTCTTCCTGAAAGCGGGCCATTTCCCGCCGCTCGAGCGGAAAAGGAAGGCTGATTAAAAGGAGTGAACCGTTCAGACTGAAAGGGACGGCCAGGTTTTCGAAAGAATAGCTGCCGATTTTTTTCCGCCAGACGACGTACGGTTTTTTCTCCTGAAGCAGCTGGTGGGCTACGCCGCCGTCAAGCCATTCAGAAAGAATTCCTGACTCGAAAAACTCCTGGCGACTCGAAGCCGCCAGTTTTCCCTTTTCATAAACATTGACGTCGTTACTCACGGCCGTACTTACCCAGAGGACGAGGTCCTGAAGCGGCACCGGAGCTTCCGGTTCCTCATTCTGAAGAAACAGGAAATCCTCGATGATGTTTCGCGCCACTCTCGCTTGAATTTCAGCCTTCTCCCGGAAGCGCTCAGTCGCCAGACGGTTAAAAAAACTCTGGATAAGGATGCTCGAGGGGATTAACAGGATGACGATGATGGCCAGGAAAGACGCATAGACCCGGCTTGAAAAGGCCCAGAATAGAGCCACCAGACGCCGGCGGCGGCTGAAACTGTCGATTATGAACAAAGGCAGGTAGACCAACAGAAGACAGGGGAAAAGGAGCTTCAGGTATTCGACAGCCAGCGAGATAAAACCGGGTTTCGGCCAGAAAACGGCCACAATTTTATCCCGGTTCCAGAAATAATAAACCTTAAAGTGCCGGCCGCGGTCGACCAGGGAAGACCAGATTTTTTTCTCAGGAGCAGTGGCTAACTTTTTCAGGTCATCGACTGAAATGCCCGTAGTCAGACGGGAAGGGTTAAAGGTTATCTGGCCGTCAGACTTAAAGACAGCCACGCCGAACGGAAAGTCCTTTAAAGAAGGAACTGACGGAAAACGGAGCAAGTCAAAGTACGGAACGGCCGAATAGAGGAAAGGCAGCATCTCTTCGTCCAGTAAGACATAGAAGATTACGCGGCCGAGGAGATGCTGGTTTTCTTCGATGTCGCGGTATCCGACGAGGAAATCTCTATCTTTTCCGGGAAAAGGAAGAGAGGCCCTTAGAAGACTCCATTCAGAGCTCGGCGGCAAAGATAAGGGCGGACGGAAAAACTGCGGAATGTTAAGCGAAAAACGGGAAAGAAGGCGTCCGGCAGGGTCAAGAATCTCGAGGCTCGAATACCAATTCCACCGGCCGAGCGAGGTTCTCTCCCATATAGTCCGGGCTATCGACCCTTCTTTTCCGTCGCGAAGAAAATTGGCGATAGCCTGGTTGTCGGCGTCAACGAGGGCGAGAGAATTCTCCAGGAAATGCTGGGCCCACTTTTCCTGGGAAAGGACAGATTCCTGGAGGAATTTCTCGGTCAAGTTTTTTTCTTTGAGGTTAAGGTTAAAACGGAGCGTCAGATGGAGGAAAGCTACGAGGAGGGCTAATCCCAGAAATCGATACCCCGGTTTTTTCTTCCATCCCAGGAGCGAGAGGATAAAGCCTAAACCAGCAAGGGGTAGAACCAGAAGCAATTTCTTCTCCCAGGAGAGGGCCGGGAAGGAAACTGCCAAAAGCAAGAAAAGGAGCGACAAAGTTAGCAGGCGGAGAATAGCCGGAGAAACAGGCCAGATTTTTTGGCCGAGCGTGAGAAGCAGCCAGCTGGCTAAAAGAGCCGAAGCCAGGAAGAAGACCAGGCTAAGAAAAAGCAGGAGAGAAACAAGAAAAGGAGAGAAACGAAGGAGGTTAGCTCCGCTATTAAAAACAACGGCCGAGGCCAGAAAATAAAAGCCAAAAAGCGGGAAAGAGGCGGCCAGGGACAGGAAAAAGCCGCCCACGCGGCTGCGCCGCACCCGAGCGGGGGAGGAGGAAGCGAAAAATGCCCGGCGGTCCATAAAAAAGGCTCCCAGGCTCAAAAGAAAAAAGAAAGAGGTCAGAAAAATATCAACCGGGGAGGCAAGGAAATTGGCGACAAAAGGAAGCGAGAAGGAGGCGGGAGAACTCAGGCCCGCCGGAAATCCGCCGAGCTCGACCAACTGCCAGCAGGCTGCGCGGCAGCCAAGCAGGCCTGCCACGAGGGGCACCAAGGCTCGGGGAGCCTGGAAGTCAGCTTTTTTCCAGGCGAAAAAACTGCTTGCCGAAAGGCTGAGAAAAAAGGCAAGCCCAAAAATCCAGACTAACCTCAGCCAGAGGTTTTTTTGGCTGGACAAGAGAGCTGCCGGCGTGGGCGACCTGAGGTTGACCGTACCGATTATTCTTTTCTCTTCGTTACGAAGCGGGAAAAAGATAGTCAAGATGTCGCTGGCTGACCTCGGCTGGCTGATGTATTCATCCCGGTGCCGTTTAAAAATCTCTTCCAGCCCCGAGGTATCCTCGTCGTCGGAATAGAAATCGAGGAGCGCATTCTCTTTTTCCTTTTCTGAAAGGAAAGAATATGCCGGAAGAAGCGGGGTCGCCAGCGGAGGCTTAAAACTCAGAAGCCGGAGGCGGGCGATTTTCTCGTCCCTGCGGACCGGAAAAACCGCGGTTAAAAAAACAGAAGCTTTATATTTCATAATATGGGTCCGGCCATCGGCCGGCGGGAGCAACTCAGGCGGAACAATTTGACCTTGCCAGAGAAGCATTTCGCTGCCTCTCAGGTAGGCGATTCCCTCCTTTTCCCGGTCAAAATGGAGCTTTTCGAAGGTTTGCCAGATGTTTTCGAGCCCTGACGGGAGAGATGATGCTAGTTGATGGCCCTGGCGGGCAAGCTGAGTCCTGAGGGTGGTTAACCTCGTTATAATCGCTCGTTCTTGCTTCCGGAGTAAGTCCACCTGGGCAGGCGGCCGATACCGGAATAAGCAACCCGGGACAAAAGCAGCGGCCGAAAAACTAAGAGCTGAGGCTAACCCAAGAGAGAGGAGCACCCGTCGCCAAGCCGGGCTCCAAAAAAGAAATTTTTTTAGGCTCAAATTTTTTCCGCCCGGATTTCGATAATCTTCCACCCGCCGTCTCTCCTGCCTTCCTCAGTCGTCATTTTAAGCAAGAAATAGACCCGCAGGACATGCTGACTGAGGTTTTTCTTGGCCAGGAACGACCATCTTGACTGGATTACCCACGTCGGGGCTGGAGGATAGGCAGGCAGAGGCGATTCAACCAGGAACTCGAAGGTGGGATATGAGGCAAAAAGCCGGCCGAAAAAAACCCGGGTTTGCCCCGCTGTCAGAATATCAGAAAACGAAATAGGGTCGGGCAAAGAAACCTGGATGGCCGCATCTTGCCGGCAGAGGCTCGAAAGAAGCTCAGCCTTGTTTTGAAGAAACGCTCGCTCGATGTCCCTGGTGGTTAAAGTAAGCAAGCAAAGCGAAAGAGGAAAGAACCAGAAGTTTAACCGCCACACCGCTTCTTTTCTTCTGACGTCTTGCTCCGGCAGAGAAACCGGCTATTCCTTGTCTTTGGTTTTCTCCATTTCCTCGGTGACAATGTTTTTCAGTTCCTCCCGGATGCGGTCGATCTTTTCCAGACGTTCGGTAATTTTCTTGAACAACGGGGCCTGGCTGCGGATGCCTTCTTCGATCAGAAAGGCGGCACTTTCTGACCGGCTTTTAAAAAGCCCGGCATCGACCAGCATGTTTAGCTTCTTATTGCTTTCTTCGTTGACCCGGATGGTGAGAACGATGTTTCGATTAGCTAAAGCCTGGTCGATAGCTTTTTTTATCGAGGCGGTGGTCTTGATCGCCAGTTTTTCTACCTGCGAACCTATCTCTTCAATCTTGGCCACAATCTGCTCCCTTTCTTTTTCACCATCCATGGCCGTCCTCCTGTAATTTGTAAGCTAATTACAAACTACTAAATTTTTTACCCCGTGTCAATAGAAAAATTACCACCCGTGGATCAGGGTTTTCGGCCGCTTTATCTTGGGAAATAAACGACCTGAATGAATGGCGAAGCAAAAAGCTAAAGAAATAGCTTAAGAAATAGCTTAAGAAATAGCCTAAAAAATAACCGAAGAGAAACCTCGGGTATTGATGTCCTTAAAAAAAGCTTGTTTTCCTTCCAGACTTTGAACTGGAAGCAGTTTAATCTTTAAGAAATCTGGTCTTTTTATCTAAATAAAAAAGGTGAAACTCTATTTTTAAACTGTAGAAAAGGCCCTGAGGCGGCAGCGGTTTAGTTACCGCTTATTTTTTCTCTTCGGTTTCGGTCTGCTTCTTGGCCTCTTCTTCGAGTTTCTTGGTTCGAATCGCGTCCTTGATGCTGCTGATGCCGGCAACGACAGCAATCAACCCGCCAAAGAAAAGGAGTGGAGGGATGCAGCCAAAAATAAGCTCATAAAACTCCCGCCACCAAACAAAAATGACGAGAACAATCCCTCCAGCCATGGCAATGATTCCGCCGACGATGGCCAGATATTTTCCCATGGGCCTTCCTCCCTTTTGATTTTTTATTTAAAAAGGAAGCTGATTATAACATATGGATTTCGGCTGAGCAAACAGAATTTGCGTTCCTTTGACAGTTTTTTATCCTGTATGCTATATAGAAAGGCGTTTTTCTTGAGCCTGGTTTTGATTTTCAGGAAAAAGGCGTGGGTCCGATATCGCCAGGTGGGAGGAAAAAAGTAAATCGGAGAATGAAGTGGCCAAGCGGGGCCTCAGGAATGATAAAACCCCAAGCCAAAAACCATGGGAACCTTTATGGCGACTAAACTATAAGCTTTTTTCAGGATGGGGTCAAAGATGAGTAAACTTCGAGAAAGCGAGCTCAGCTTGGTCGTCTTAGCCGCGGGTATCGGCAGCCGGTTCGGAGGGATAAAACAGCTGAGCGCTGTCGGCCCGGCGGCGGAAACCATCATTGATTATTCCATCTATGATGCTCATATCACCGGCTTCAACCGAGTAATTTTTATCATCAGGCAAGAAATCGAGGCTGATTTTCGCCGGCTGGTGGGCGCCTTCTGGGAAAAAATTCTCGATGTTTCCTATGTTTTTCAAGAGCTTCATTCTGGTTTGCCCGCCAACTGGTCGCCACCGGCCGCCCGGCAAAAACCATGGGGCACTGGTCATGCCCTAATGATGGTAGAGCCAGTTGTCGACGGCCCATTCGGGGTCATTAACGCCGACGACTTTTATGGCCGCGAGGCTTTTAGGTCAATGGCGGCCTATCTAAAAAAAAAATCCGTCGAGCCCTCTTCGGCCGAGGATAACCTTGGGCCCGAATATGGCCTTGCCGGCTATCGCCTGGAAAACACCCTTTCTCCGTTCGGCCCGGTCTGCCGGGGGTTGTGCCGTCTGGACGGCGGCATGGTTAACGACATTAAGGAGATGAAGCACATCGAAAAGGCAGGGGATAAGGTCCGAGCCCGACAAGAAGACGGCACCTGGGTGGAGCTTTCGGGAAAAGAGGTGGTTTCGATGAACTTCTGGGGTTTTGACCCCAGTATTTTTCCTTTTTTACGCCAGGGTTTCGACCTTTTTCTCCAAACTTATAGACATGACCCCCGGGCCGAATTTCTAATTCCTGACCTTATCGGCGAATTGACCCGTTCGGGTAAGGCCAGGGTGCGCTATTTGCCGACCGAGGAAAGATGGTTCGGGATCACCTATCCCCAGGACTTACCCGGAGTTCGCCAGGGTATCGCTGAGCTGGTGACGGCGGGTGTTTATCCGCCCGACATCAAGGGCTCCCTGGCAACGGAATGAACCGATGACGAGGAAACATTCCCCGGAAGAAATCATCGAAGTACTTTCTCATTTTGACCCCGGTAATTCGCTTCTTAGGTATGAGCCCCTCGGGCATGGCCACATCCACGACACCTATCTGGTTGAGGTTGCCGGCAGCGACGGTCCGAAAAAATACACATTTCAGCACATCAACACCCTTGTCTTCTGGCAACCCGAATTAATGATGGCCAACTGGGAAAAAATCACCCGGCACCTGAGAGAAAAGCTGACCGCGGCCTCAGGCAAGAAAGGTCAGTGGCAGAGTTTGCGCCTGCTTGTCGGTAAAGATGGCCGGAGTTTTTACCGTTCGGCGCAAAACGAATACTGGCGAGCTTATCATTATATTGACCGCTGTCACACGGTCGAAGCGCCCAAGAACCCTGAACAAGCTTATGAAGCCGGCAAGGCCTTTGGCCTTTTCCAGAAATTGGTGGCTGACCTTAACCCGGCAGAAATTTTTGAGACCATTCCACATTTTCATCACACGCCGCGGCGCTTCGAACGTTTCTTGCAGGCTCTTCAAGCCGCTAACCCGGAGCGGAGGAAGCGAGCTGGTTCAGCGGTCAGTTTCGCCCTCGAGAGAGAAACCATCGTCAGCGTGGTCACAGAGGGGATGGCTTCGGGCCGTTTGCCTCGCCGGGTAACCCATAATGATACCAAGATTAATAATGTTTTATTCGACGACGAAACAGGAAAAGGAGTGTGTGTAATAGACTTAGATACGACGATGCCTGGTTCACCTCTTTATGATTTTGGCGACCTGGTCAGGACGGCTACGTGCCGGGCGGCGGAGGATGAGGTTGACCTTTCCCGGGTGAAATTCGAACTCGAGTTTTTCCGGGCGGTGGCCGAGGGCTATCTTTCTCAGACTGCTGACCTCCTCACGCCCGCCGAAAAAGAATTGTTGCCTCTGGCGGGTAGACTGCTGACCTTTACTATTGGTCTTCGCTTCCTAACTGATTATCTGGAAGGTGATGTTTATTTCAAGATTAGCCGGCCGGAGCATAACCTTGAGCGGGCCCTGGCTCAATTCCAGTTGTTGAGTTCGATGGAAGAGCAAGAGAAAGAAATCCAACGAGTTCTTAGCTCCCTCGTGACTTAGGATTTCCAAACCGGTCATTTTATTTTCCTGGCCCTGGTCTCCTTTCCGGCCTGATAAATCACAAGCTCAGACACTTTTCCTTCCTGGTCGAGGATAAAAACTGCCTCGGCCTCGATAAACCGACCGAAGAACCTGGTTTCGCTCTCGGGTAAGATTTCTATCCGGCGCTGGCCGGCCACCTGGGCCCAGAAGCGGTTGTTTTCCCGGCTGACATGAAGAATGAGGTTTGGGGCTATCTCATAATCGCCGCAATAACGGTCAAAAATTTCTGGGGCCAGGTGGATAGCTTTCCTTTCCCGGGGCCAGACAATAGGCTTGCCGGCGCGGATGGCCATCAGGTCTTGCTTGACCTGGGAAAGAGGCGCGAAGTCAAAATTGCTCAGGATAATCAGGCAAGCGTCTTCGGTCAAAAAGCGGGTGAAGTGGGAGACAAAACCCTCGATACCACCGCTATGTTGAGCTATCTTTTTCCCGTCTACTTCGGTTATTTCCCAGCCATAACCATAGTTCTGAAGAAAGGGAGTAAACATTTTTTCCCGAGAAGAAGAACTCAGCAGCCGGTCAGTCCGCAGCGCCTGGTCCCAGGCAAAAAGGTCTTCGACGGTTGAGAGAAGCCCGCCGGCTCCAGCCGGCACACTCATATCGATGTAGGGCGCGTTGACCATTTCGCCGTCTTTTAAACTATAGCCCAGAGCCCGGTATTTGATGACGGCATTCAGGTCGTCGTAGGAGGTGTCCAGCATGTTAAGCGGCAAGAAAATATTTTCTCTTAAATAATCAGCGTAAGTCTTTCCGGCAACCTTTTCGATGATAGCCGTTAGAAGGATATATCCCGAATTAGAATAGGCAAACTTGGTCCCGGGCTCGAACTGAAGGGGAAGCTGGCGAAAAAGGCTGATAGTCTGGGAAAGAGTGGCCGGGTTCAGTTTAAATTTTGCGTATTCGGGAAGGCTGGTGAAGTTCGGGATGCCCGAAGTGTGAGTCAGAAGGTGGTGGATGGTAATTTTCTCACCGTTAGGATAATCGGGAAAAAAACGGGCCAGCGGGTCTTCAAGCCTGAGAGCTCCCTTTTCAGCCAGCTGGAGAATGGCCGCCGCCGTGAACGACTTGGTCAAAGACCCGATGCGAAACTTTGACCTCACCCGGAGCGGCGCGTTGAGCTCGTAATTCGCCAGCCCGTAAGCTTTTTCAAAGATAATTTTTCCATTCTGGCTGATGAGGACGACGCCTGAAAAACGGCCCAGCTTCGTTTGAATCTCCAGATAAGCATCTAATTTTGAGCCCGGGTCTTCGGCCGAAGGTTGAGCGATGAGAGGCAGGCTCAAACTCAGGAGGAAAAGCCACAGGCTGATTTTCCCAACCAATTTTTTTGTCCGCAAAGAAATTCTAAAAGCCATAACCATCTTTCCTGGCCGCTCTTTGGTATCTTTAACCATCATCGACCTCCGTCGAGTTCGTTTGCCGGAAATTCCGTTGCGAGCTTTTTCCGGCGTTTCGTTTTTTTGTTGGCAGTATTTGCCGCTGGCCAACAATTAATTCCCGTTTTAATTTTTCCTTTCTTTAGCCTCCTGTCCTCGGTAGCGATAAGGCTAAAATAATACGGCCTGGATAATATCTTTTAATTCTATTATTGGGGCTAATCTTAAGTTCATTTTCCCGTCTCTCGGTTGCTTCTGGCTTATTCGCGGAAAAGTCGGCTTGGCGGCAGAGGCTGGTAGGGGAGCGACGGGCCTTGAATAAAAACTTCCAAGAACTGACCACCGGTTTTTTCGAAATATTCCACCTCAAGACGATGCTTTCCTGAGGTAAGATATATTTTCCCCGTAACTTCTCTTTGGCCGAAAATGCCCCAATTTTCGGCGACCACCCGGTCATCGACCAGCAGCCGCAACCCGTCATTCGCCCGGGTGATGAAGGTGTATTCACCCGCTTCATCCAGGACCAACCATCCCCTGAACCGGAGGGCGAAGTAATCCGGCCGGGTGAAAATCCCTTCAAGCGTTAAGTCATAGGTAATGCCCAACCTTAAGGGAGTCTCATTGTCCAGGCTGGGTAACCGTTCCCAGTTGCCCTCGAAGTAATCATAAAAAAGCCCGTTTTGGGTTTCGTCAACTTGGAAAAAATACATCGAGACCGGATGGCTGAGCCGACCGTTGGGCAAGAGAGTAACGGCCCGGAGGATTTTATTTCCTTCTATTTCTATCGGGTCAGTATAAATTAAAGAACTCTCGTCCGGGAACTGGCCGTCGAGCGTATAAAGGATTTTAGCTCCGGGAACAGGAGGAGTCAGGCTTAGCTTGAATTTTTCCTTGAGCCTTTGCCGGCCGCCGATTCCCTCAGGAGGCGGCACCCGGAAGTTTACCCCTTTCTCGGCCAGGAAGTCATAATGAGCCAGGAGACGACGGGCAAAGTCAGGCCAATTTTTCTCCTTCGGGCTCCAAACGACCTCGGCTAAAGCGAGCAGACGGGGAAAGAGCATGTATTCGGCATGCTCCGGGGTTTCGATGTATTCAGTCCAGAGGTTAGCCTGGGCGCCTAAGACATGGGTGGCTTCGGCCGGTTTAAGTTCAGCCGGGACTGGTTCGAAGGAATAGACTTTTTCGACAGGCAGGAAGCCGCCAATCGCCCGGGGTTCATCAACACGTCCCTGGTAATAATCAAAATAACAATGGGAAGTCGGGCTCATGACGACATCGTGGCCGCCGCGCGCCGCCTCGATGCCTCCGGCTGTCCCCCGCCAGCTCATCACCGCAGCTCCAGCCGGCAAACCTCCCTCTAAAATCTCGTCCCAGCCGATAAGCCTTCGGCCCTTAGAGTTAAGAAATTTTTCTATCCGCCGGATAAAATAACTCTGGAGCTCGCCCTCGTCTTTAAGGCCTTCTTCTTTGATGCGAGTCTGGCAGCGAACGCAGTTTTTCCAGCGAACCTTCGGGACTTCGTCTCCGCCGATATGGACAAACTCCCCCGGGAACATATCGATGACTTCATTTAGTACATTTTCCAGGAACTCGAAAGTCGCCTCGGAGCCGGCGCAAAAAACGTCGTTCATTACTCCCCACTCTGTAGCCACTCGAAAAGGACCGCCAGAGCAGGAGAGCTCAGGATAAGCGGCCAGGGCGGCCTGGCAGTGACCGGGCATTTCGATTTCCGGGACGACAGAAATGAACCGCTCGCGGGCATAGCTTACGATTTCCCTGATATCCTCCTGAGTGTAGAAGCCTCCGTAAGGCTGGCCGTCTTCCATCGTCTCCCGGCGCCAAGCACCAATTTCGGTTAACCGGGGATATTTCTTGATTTCCAGCCGCCAACCCTGGTCGTCGGTGAGATGCCAGTGGAAAGTGTTTAGTTTATAGGCGGCGGCCAGGTCAAGCAGTTTCTTGACCCACTCTTTAGGGAAAAAATGCCGGCTGACGTCCAGATGAACTCCCCGCCAGCGGAAACGAGGCCGGTCAATAATTTTTACCCTCGGGACCTTTAATTCCTTCAACGCCCCTGGAGCTTGGCCCTTCATTTCTGGAAACAAGAGCTGCCAGAAAGTCTGAATCCCGTAGAAGAGGCCGGCCGGGGTCCAGGCATCGATCAAGAGATAGTCAGGATTCGCTCGAAGCTCGTAGGCTTCGGGGTTTTCCTCTTTTTTTCTCGGAAGAAGCCGGAGGTAGATGGTACCTCGTAATGATTTTATTTCGTGAGCTGATTTTATTTCCCACGCCCAGGTCGTGAGCCGGCCGAGGTCGCAGCGAAGGGTTTCAGCCAGGCTAAGGAGCGCGGGCACTTCCTGGTTGATGATGATGGTGCTGGCGGCGGTTAAGCTCAGTGAGCCGCGGCTGAGCTCTGCCCGGTATGGCCGGGGGATTAAGTTTAATTCTGGCGGGGGTGGTGACGCGGCCAGAAGAATTAAAGAAAAAAGAAAACCCGCCAACAAGTACGGAAAAACTCTAACCCGGAGGGTCCGCTTTGATTTCATTTTTATCTCCTGCAAGTTCCTTATTTGGTTATTTCTAAGCGGATAATCGTATCAACCGGGTCGCGCCGCAGGCCTTTAAGGTTAAGGACTAAACCTTCATCCAGAGAACGAAAACTTATTTTCTGGCCGCTCCTGAAATGAGTTGCTGCGGCCACTTTTTGTTTCCATCCAGGAAGAAGAATGGCTTCCTCCTGGTAATCAAGCAGATGGAGGAAGATGGTTCCTTTTTTTTGGGTAGTCACGCCCCATGGCTGAGGCCGGAGCGGGCCGCCTCTTGTCCCATAAATCGTCTCGCCGTTCGTCTCGAGCCATTGGCCGACCGCAACCAGTCGGTCGACAAATTCCGGCTGAATTTTTCCGTTGGGCATCGGGCCGACGTTAAGCAGGAGGTTGGCGTCATAACCCGCTGCTCTGACCAGGAGCTGGATTAATTCCTCAGGGCTCTTATAACGACGGTCGTTGATGTTAAAACCCCAGGAGTTGTTGATGGTTTCGCACATCTCGAGCGGCAGGGGGCTTACCGGCTGCTCGCGGTTAAAAGCTTGAGTTCGTCCTCCGGGCAAATCCTTCTCGAACATCTGAAAATCCTCTCCCGGAAAAGGGGTTAGATGATGATTATTGCCGATAAGGGTTTGGGGCTGAAGTGAGTGGATTAAACCGTAGAGCTCGTCGTAGCGCCAGTCAGCCTGCCCGGCGTCCCAGTGGCCGTCAAGCCAGATGCTGAGCACTTCTCCATAATTAGTAAGTAATTCCCGAAGCTGCGTTTTCATGAACTCCAAATAGCGCGACCAATCACCCTGGGACCCTCTTCTTAGAAGTTCTCCCGAGGCTGTCCGCGGGGCATAGTCGGGATGATGCCAGTCGAGAAGAGAATAATAAAACCCCAGTTTTATTCCTTGACGATGGCATTCTTCAGCCAGCATTTTAAGGATATCGCGGCCAAAAGGGGTGGCATCGACAACGTCATAACTCGTGGCTTTGGAATCAAAAAGACTGAACCCGTCATGATGGCGGGAAGTGATGACGATGTAGCGCATCCCGGCTTTCTTGACCAGAGAAACCCATTCTTTCGGGTCAAAAGCTGTGGGGTTAAAAAACGAAGCTAATTTTTCATAATCAGCGGCCGGAATCCTTCGGTTAAACATGACCCATTCACCGTCACCCAGGATGGAATAGAGTCCCCAATGGACGAAAAGGCCGAACTTGGCTGCCTTGAACCATTCGCGGGCTTTAAGGTTGCTCTCGGCCGGGTTGTAGCCGAAAGCTTGAGCCTGACTCCAGAGGAGGGCCCAGATGAAAACCAGGGTTATCCCATTTAACAGGCGGGTGTGCCTCATGGCGGCCTCCTTTCTCCCTTTTCTTTGGAGAAGATTATAATAGTTTTGTCTTGATTTATGAAACCTCGTAAGCCAAAATGTTTTATCTTAATCTAAAGAAAGGAAAAGAAAATGCCGCAAGAAAAGCTGTTATTAATTCCCGGCCCGAGTCCGGTTCATCCGCGGATTATTAACCGTCTTTCAATACCTACTGTCTCGCATGTCGGTCCCGAAATGGTCGAAGAGTTAAGGGGTGCCGTCGCCAATTTAAAAAAGATTGTCGATTGTAAGGATGGCGAAGCGTTTATCATTGCGGGGGCTGGCACCCTGGCCATGGAGATGGCGGTCCTCAATACCGTTCGCCCGGGAGAAAAGGCTCTTATTCTATCTCATGGGTATTTTGGGGATAGGATGGCTGATATCTTTGCCGCTTTTAATTTGCAAGCGGATGTCCTCAAGCCTCCCTGGGGACAGGCAGTCCTGCCTGAAGAGTTGGCTAAAAAGCTAAAGGAATCAACTTACGCCGCCGTCATCTGTACGCATGTTGATACCGCCACTGGAACCTGCGCTCCGGTTGAAGCCTACGCTTCGTTGTTGAAGAGAAGGGAAGAGTTATTCATCGTCGATGGAGTCTGCGCGACGGGCGGAATAGAAGAATTCATGGATTCCTGGGGGATTGATGTCGTCCTGACCGCGGCCCAGAAATGTTTCGGAGCGCCGCCGGGTTTGGCCATTCTTGTCGTCTCGCGGCGGGCAATGGAGAAAAGGAAGAGGATGCCTTCCATTCCTGCCTATTATTCTGACCTTCTGCGCTGGTTACCAATTATGCAGGACCCGGCAAAATATTTTTCGACTCCGTGCGTCAACGAAATCAGGGCCTTTTACGAGTCAACCTTGCTCGTCCTCGAGGAAGGCCTGGAGAAGAGGTTCGAGCGCCACCGCCGGACAGCCCGGGCGGTGCGGGCAGCCCTCAGAGAGCTCGGTTTTTCTTTCTTTACAGCCGAACCGTTCCTGGCGCCGACTCTTTCGGTCGTCCGCTATCCTGCCGGCATCGATGACCGCCGCTTTCGAGCCCTGCTTTACGAGAACGGAGTCGTAGTTGCCGGCGGGCTGGGGCCTACGGCCGGCGGGGTTTTCCGGATGGGACACATGGGAAACCTTTCCGCCGACCAGGTTCTTTTCGCCATGAACGCGGTCGAAAAAACGCTTGGTTCTCTCAATTATTCAGTCAAACCCGGTCAGGCGGTTGAGGCTGCCCGCTCTTATCTTGAAGAGAAATTGCCTTCGTAGGGAGTGAGATGGCCAGTTTAGTTTACTTCATCCCAGCAACCCGCGAGGAGGGAGCCGAAGTTCTGGCCGCCAAGGTCGAGCAACTCTATCTGGCGACAAAATTCGAGCGACTGGTCGCAGCGGATGATTTTGTCGCCCTGAAAATTCATTTCGGCGAAAAGGGGAATACCGGATATATTAAACCAGCCTGGCTTAAAGGGCTTATTCAGCAAGTCCAGCAAAAAACCACGCGGGCCTTTTTCACCGATTCCAACACTCTTTACGTCGGCCAGAGGTCGAACGCCGTCGACCATCTGCGCCAGGCGGCCGACCACGGGTTCACTCTTGAAAGCACCGGTCTGCCGGTGGTCATTGCTGACGGGCTTCTCGGGGCCGACGATGAAGAAATTAAAGTCTCCGGGAAAAGAATCCAGACGGCCAAGATTGGCCGGGCTATTCTCCATGCTGACGCCCTTATTGCTTTAAGCCATTTTACAGGTCATGTCGCTACCGGCCTTGCCTGTGCGATTAAGAACCTCGGGATGGGTTGCGCCTCGCGAGCGGGTAAACTCGAGCAGCATTCTGAGGTTCATCCCCGGGTTAACCCAAAAACCTGCACTAATTGCGGGCTTTGTCTCGATTACTGTCCGGCCAAAGCCATTATTCAGGTCGAAGGAGCGGCTAAGATTATCGATGAGCGGTGTATTGGTTGCGGCGAATGCCTGGTAGTCTGTAAAGTTGGCGCGGTTAAGATGCGCTGGGACGACGATTCCCGCCGTGTCCAGGAAAAAATGGTGGAGTATGCCCTGGCTGTCCGGAACTACTTCGGCCCAAAATCGGTCTTTTTAAATTTTCTTCTCCAGGTGACGAAGGATTGCGACTGCCTGGCCAAGAACCAGCCGGCCGTAGTTGAGGATATCGGAATTCTGGCCTCCTTTGACCCGGTGGCCGTGGATAAAGCCTCGGTCGACCTTGTTCTTGAGAGAGCGGGCCGTGATGTCCTCCGGGAAGGCTATGATTTAGATTGGTCAGTTCAGCTTGCATACGGGGAAAAGGTCGGGCTCGGTTTTCTCGAGTATGAGTTAAGAAAAATCGATTTTAAGCCAGAAAAAACCGCCCCTCGCGCCGAGCGAAGAGAATAAAAAATCGGGGAGATGGGATTCGAACCCATGACCCCAGCGTCCCGAACGCTGTGCGCTAACCAGGCTGCGCTACTCCCCGCAGACTCTAAATTATAGCGAAATTCGATTTTTCCCTCAATTGAAAAAGGTCGTTTTTTTACACAGGTTGAGCTGCCAGCGAGAAAAAACTTGCCCTCATTTTTTGAGCCCGAGGCGGCTATTCTTTCTTCGAATACAACTTTTGCTTCGGGGGTAAACTTCGAGCCCTAAGATTAAAGGAGCTCTCCGAGGACATGAGTCAGAGGTTTTCCCTCGAAAAAACGAAACCAAATTTTCGCGATGGCGATACCTAAAAGGCAGCTGCCGTCGAGAACCCGGCCCGGGTTAAAACAGTAAGGTTTGGCCGCCTGGTCTTGACGCTCACGGAGTTGAAGCCTCTTTTCCAGCCGTCTGGCTGCGGCTGGAGATAGAGGAGATAATATCTTTCGGCCTGGGAAAAAGCCTTCCGGAGCGAGGCCTCAGGGTTCTGGGAAGCATCGACGACCCCGCCGGTTGCCTGGGCGATTTTCGACATTATCTTGAAAACATCTTCCGACCTTTCGCGCATCACCAGGCCGGCAATTTTAGGCGCATCCTTGTTCAGGAACAAAAAATTTACCTGGGCGTTGGCGGAAGCGTAGGAAGCCTCGAGGGCAGGCAGGTCAAAAGAGGTTTCGCGGTGAAACTGATGAAACAGCTCCTGGAGGTCGCCGACAATGTTCGGCTCATCCTGGTACATTGTCATCAGTTCGTTCATTTTCATCGGACTGATTTCCGGCAGGAACTCCCTCTGGTAAACAAAGAAGACGAATTTTTGGCCAGGCTGAGTCTCCAGAGCTTCGGCGAACTGGATTAAACGGCGTTCGTCTATCCGGCGGAGAGCTTCGAGTTTTTGCATGTTAGTTCGATAGCTCTGGAAAAGAAACGGTAGACCGAGGTCCTCGCTCACGCCGTCAAGCTCTTCCGCCGCCATCGGGTTGACGCCGCCGATCCGGCGGACAAACCGCTTGAGTTCATTCAGCAGGCTGTTGTAAAGCATGTTTCCCTGGAGAATATCCTTGCGGACTAACTCGAGAGTGTTCCGGACGAGCTCAGGCTTGGGCGCTCTCTCTAAAGCTTTTGGGTTCAGGCGATAACTTTTCATCGGCGTCTGGAGCTCAAGGATATCTCCGGGCATCAGCTCCGTTTCAAAGAGGTCCTGGATGGCTTGGGCTAATTGCGGATGGTAATCAATCATCTGCATCAAGATGATAATCCGTCGGGAAAGGTCGAGGGCTTCGGGCGTGGTTCCTTCCTGTCTTTCGACAGTCTGTTTGTTGATTAGAACCAAGCCAACGGGTTTCTGAAGAGTTGCTTCAACGGCGACATCGAAATCATCCAGGCTGAGGTCAGTCACGAATTCACCCGAATCGTAGACCCTGACGGCGAGAGGAACGAGCCTTTCTTCGGCCGCTTTGGTGGTTGGCAAGGTTGAGGCCGCCTTCAGGCCTTCGGCTGGATGGTTCGCGGCAACCGGTTCTCCAGCGGCTATAATCACCAATAAACAAACGCCGAGAATTGATTTAAGTTTTTGTCTCATTAATTTTTTTCCCCTAAAGATGGGCGTTGGTTTTCTATAATCATTAAATCATTATAATTAGGCAAGCGATTCACCCGACTTGGTATCTTGCTATTTGTTTTTTTCATTATAATCGTTTTCTTGGTTAATCTCAACGATGGTTGGCCGTCTAAGTTTAGACGTTTCCCAAAGATTCGGGAAACTGAAAGTGAAATGGCAAGCGCTATTAGAAGCAAACTGACCCGAGGCGAGATTCATCCCTTTCCGGCTTGTTTTTTCAAGCAGAGGGTTTGGCCAAGTTTTTTCGCCTTAAACTGCCGAGTTTCGGAGTTGTTCCCATATGGCTGAATTTCAGGGGGTTTTTCCTTCCAGGCGACGAGACCTGAATTTTTCGCTATAATTTCTCTTCTAACCTTTTAGCTCGTTCGAGGTTTAAAGAAAGGCAAAATGGTCGTTGTCGAGAACCTCTGGAAAAGCTACGGCCAGCAGGTGCTTTTTGCCGGGGTTTCTTTCAAGGTGAATCGCCATGAAAAAGTCGGGGTTGTCGGTCGCAACGGCCACGGTAAATCAACGCTTTTTCGTTTAATCGCCGGCCTGGAGGAGCCAGACGAGGGAAAAATTATCATTCCCAAGAGATATCTTATCGGCTATGTCGAACAAGAGCCGCGCTTCGAGGCGCCAACTGTCCTGGAAGAGGCCGCCCGCGGACTCCGGGGTGAAGCCGCCGGCGAGACGTGGCGCGTCGAAAAAGTCCTGGCCGGGCTGGGTTTCTCTCGAGAGGATTTTTCCTTGCCGCCCGCGGCGCTTTCAGGAGGGTTTCAGGTGCGGCTGAACTTAGCCCGCGCCCTTCTTACCCCGTACGACCTTCTTCTTCTCGACGAACCTAATAATTACCTTGATATCACTTCTATTCGCTGGCTCACCCGTTATCTTGTGGACTGGCCAGGAGAGCTGATGCTGGTTACTCACGACCGGAGCTTCATGGATGCGGTCGTCACCGACATCTTAGGAATTCACCGCCGGAAGGTAAAAAAAATAAAGGGCAATACGGAAAAATACTACCAGCAGGTGGCTCTGGAGGAAGAGACTTATGAGAAGACAAGAATTAACGACGAAAGGAAACGCCGGGAAATCGAAATATTTATCAGCCGTTTTCGAGCTAAGGCAAGATTGGCCAACCTGGTTCAATCAAGGGTTAAAACCCTGGCCAAGATGGAAAAAAAGGAAAAATTAGAAAAGCTGGCCACGCTGGATTTTTCTTTCCGGAGCGAGGCTTATCACGGCAAGTATGTTCTAAGCCTGGAGGACGTAAGCTTTGGCTATCAACGTGATAAGCTGATTATCACCAACTTCAGCTTGACCGTAGGGGCCAAGGACCGGGTTTTCATTGTCGGGAAAAACGGCCAGGGAAAAACGACTCTTCTGAAGCTCATGGCTGGAATTTTGCGGCCGCAAAAAGGGGAAGTGGTTCTTCCCCCGAAAGTTTCTGTCGGGGTTTATGAGCAGTCAGGGATCGCCGAGCTCAACCCTGAACGGACTGTCCTCGAAGAAGTAATGGCTGCCGACCCTGAGGCTGACCCCCAGCGAGCCAGGCAAATCTGCGGTTTAATGATGTTTGAGGGCGAGGCGGCCTTAAAAAAGATAGCCGTGCTCTCGGGCGGCGAAAAGAGCCGCGTGTTGCTGGCGAAAATATTGGTCCGGCCTGTGAACCTGCTTCTCCTGGATGAGCCGACCAACCATCTTGACCTTGAGTCGTGCGACGCCTTGCTTGCCGCCCTCGACAATTTTGACGGCGCCGTGGTGGTGGTGACTCATAATGAAATGATTCTGCGGGCGCTGGCAGAGAGGCTTGTGGTCTTTGAAAGCGGCCGAGTCTTTGTTTACGAAGGAGATTATAACCGGTTTTTGGAAAAGGTCGGCTGGGAAGAAGAGAGGGAGGAGAAGGGAGCGGTTTCCACCCAGAAGCCGGCTCAGCGTTCGACCTCTTCAAAAAAAATGCTTCGCCGCCAGCGGTCATTGCTTATAGCCGCCAGGGCTTCAGCCCTCCGGCCGGTTGAAGAGAGGCTTGAACGGTTAGAAAAGCAAATCAGCGAACTTGACCGCGAGGCTCAGGGACTCAAAGAGGCCATCATCCAGGCTTCTCAAGAGGGAAGAGGCCGGGAAGTTGGCGAGCTGACGAAAAAATGGCAGGCAGCCCAGCGAGCTCTTGATGCCTCGCTCGAAGAAATGGACCGGCTGCTCAAGGAATACGAGGCAAAAAAACAAGAATTCGAGGCGAAGCTGAGTTTGCTTGAATCAAGCCTCAGCCCAGAGGAATTGTCCGCAGATGATTCTCAAAATTGACACCTCTATGCTGGTAGGATATATCTTTAGCCTAAAACCCATGGAAAAGAAGAGTGTAAGAAATTCTAGTCTGCCGCAGGCGGTGGTTGGCGGGCTAGTAATCTTAATTTGCTTGATTTTTACAAGCCTTTTATCTTGCGCCCGGGGGTCAAGAGAAGGAAGCCTCACCGTTGCCGGGTCGACGAGTGTTCAACCTTTTGCTGACCAATGGGCTGAAGTCTTTATGCATCATAATCCAGGGAAGGTAGTCAATGTTCAGGGGGGAGGCTCGAGCGCTGGTATTCAGGCGGCGTTAACCGGAGCCGCCGAAATAGGGATGAGTTCTCGCGAGCTAAAGCCGGAGGAAAAAGTGTTGACTGAATTCGTCGTTGCCTGGGACGGAGTGGCTATTATCGTTCATCCGACCAACCCGGTGGGAAACCTAACTCTGGAAGCAACCAGGGAGATTTTTGCCGGCGTAATTACCTCCTGGAGCCAGGTGGGCTGGGTGGATAGGCCGATTTATGTCGTCACCCGAGAGGAAGGCTCAGGAACAAGGGGCGCTTTTCAGGAGATGGTGATGGGGCGGACGAGAATTGCTAAGAAAGCCATCGTTGAGGACTCAAACGGGACAGTCCGCGAAGTAGTGGCCAATGACCCTTACGCAATTGGCTATATATCGCTTGGCCTGATAAACGAAAGAGTAAGGGCGGTTCGCCTCGACGGGGTCGAGCCGAGGATAGAAAATGTAATCAGCCGGAAGTATAAACTCATAAGGCCCTTTCTTCTTTTAACGGCGGGAGCGCCCCAAGGACTGGCCGCCGATTTTATCCAGTTTGTCCTCTCGGAAGAAGGTCAGGCTCTTATTACGAAACAGGGGTTGATTCCCGGCCGCTTAGTCAATCAAGAAAAGAAGATGCCGCCAGAGGAAGGGGCATGAGAAAATTAAAAGGGAAGGAACGTTTAATCCGTTTATCCCTGCTCGTCGTTGCTTTTTCGGCAATTTCTGTTCTCGGGCTGATCACTCTATTTATTTTCAGCGAAGGCCTGCCCATCATGTTCCGGCATGGGCTGAAAAATTTCTTGTTCAACCTTGATTGGTATCCGACCGAAGGTTCTTTTGGACTTTTGCCGATGATCATCGGTTCTCTCCTGGTTACCATCGGCGCAATGCTTGTTGGCGTGCCGCTTGGTCTGGCCGGAGCCATTTATTTGACCCAATTTACTTCCAAAAAAGTTAGAGTCGTGGTCAAACCGCTGATCGAATTATTGGCCGGCATCCCTTCAGTGGTTTATGGTTTTATTGGCGTCGTCATCCTCGTTCCTTTGATCAGGACTTATCTCGGCGGCCCGGGGCTTTCCGTTCTGGCCGCTGCGGTCATCCTGGGAATTATGATTTTGCCGACAATTTTGAGTATTTCCATCGATTCTTTGATGGCATTGCCGCCTTCCTACCGAGAGGGCTCGATTGCTTTGGGCGCGACTCAATGGCAGACCGTCCGCCTGGTGCTGCTCCCCGCGGCCAGGTCAGGGGTCGTCGCCAGCATCATTTTGGGGATGGGTCGGGCCGTGGGCGAAACCATGGCCGTAATCATGATCGCCGGTAACGCCACCAGCCTGCCCCGGTCTATTCTCGACCCGGTGAGGACTTTAACTTCTAACATTGCTCTCGAAATGGGCTACGCGAGCGGCGAGCACCGGCAGGCCCTTTTTGCCACGGGCGTGATTCTTTTCATCATCATCATGGTTCTGAACACGATTGCTAACCTAACCTCGAGAAAAATGTCCTCATGAGAAGCTGGCTCGCTCCCCGCAAGGAAGAAAAGGTTGTCCGGACAATTTTCTTGTTCATTACAATCCTGAGCGTTTGCCTTCTGGCTTTTATTGTTGCTTTTATTCTCAAACATGGCTTGCCCGTACTCAGCTGGGATTTTTTAACCCGCAACCCCGTGGAGATGGGGAAGGAAGGGGGAATTTTTCCGACTATAATCGGGACTGTTGCTTTAACCCTATTAGCCATTATCATTGCCACGCCCATCGGTGTGGGGACGGCCATTTTCTTAACTGAATACACCACTGAAGGCAGGCTCACCCGGATAATCCGGTTTGGGTCGGAATGCTTAGCCGGGATCCCTTCGATTATTTTCGGGCTTTTCGGGTTTATTCTGTTTGTAACCAAGATGAAAATGGGTTGGTCGATCCTGAGTGGCGGGCTTACCCTGACTTTTATGGTTTTACCCACGATTATCCGGACGAGCGAGGAAGCGATCAGGTTTGTCCCCAAAGCTTACCGCGAAGTGAGCCTGTCTCTCGGCGGGACAAAGTGGCAGACCGTTTTCAGGGTAGTTCTCCCGGCGGCTTTGCCCGGGATTGCTACCGGCATCATCCTGAGCATTGGCCGGTGCATCGGGGAAACCGCGGCTGTCATCTTTACGGCTGGCTCGGCCTTGCGGCTGCCGACTTCGCTTTTTTCTTCTTCCCGGACGATGTCGGTTCATTTCTACATTTTGGCCAGAGAAGGAATCTCGATGAGCCAGGCCTACGGGACAGCGGCGGTGCTTATAATTTCCATCCTGTTAATCAACGTGGTAACTTATTCTTTAATGAATCGGTTTTTAAGGAAGTACTCTTGATGGCCCTGCCGGAAGTGGTGATCAAAGTACGCGATTTTAGCTACTTTACCCGTGGCCGCCAGGTTTTAAAAAAACTTAGTTTTGATGTCATGAAAAATGAAATCCTCGGAATTATCGGTCCGGCCGGAAGCGGCAAGTCCACTTTCTTACGCTGCCTCAACCGGTTGAACGAAGAGGAGGCCGAGAACAGGGTCGAAGGTTTGATTGAAGTTGACGGCGTTAATATTTATTCCCCCGAGGTTAACGTGGTTGAACTCAGGCGGAAGCTCGGGATGGTTTTTGCCCTGCCAGTGGCTCTTCCCCGCTCGATTTACGAAAACGTAGCTTTTGGACTCCGAATGGCCGGAATCAAAGACAAAGAATTGGTCGAATCCAGAGTAGTAGATTCTCTCCAGAAAACGGCCCTCTGGGAAGAAGTCAAGGACCGTCTCCATTCGAGCGCCCTTAAACTTTCCGGGGGGCAACAGCAACGGCTGTGCATCGCCCGGGTGCTGGCTATGCAACCCGAGTTTATCCTTCTGGATGAACCCTGTTCGGGTCTCGACCCGGTTTCGACGATGAAGATTGAGGAGTCCCTGATGGCCCTGAAAAAGAACTACACGATTATTCTCGTGACCAATAACACCAAGCAAGCCGCCCGCGTGGCCGACCGAACCGCTTTTTTTCTCTCCGGCGAGCTAATCGAAATCGACAGGACTGACAGGCTGTTTACGGCTCCTCAGGACAAGAGAACTAACGATTATATTTCGGGAAGGTTCGGGTAAGCTGATGGTTGCCATCCAGGTTAAGAATTTGTCGGTCTTTTACGGCAAGTTTCAGGCGCTGAAAAGCGTGACGATGGACATCGAAAAACAAAAGATCACAGCTCTTATCGGGCCTTCTGGTTGTGGCAAAACGACTTTTTTGCGTTCCCTTAACCGGATGAACGACCTGGTTGAGGACGCCAGAGTTATTGGTCAGGTTATCTTTGATGGTCAGGATATTTATCAAAAAGAAACAGACCTTCTCGAGCTGCGGCGACGGGTGGGGATGGTATTTCAAAGGCCGAACCCTTTCCCTTTGAGCATCGAGGCCAACATAACCTATGGGTTGAGAGTTCATGGAATTGCGGACGGGCAAGTAATCCAGGAAAGATTACAAAAAAGTCTCGAGGCTGTCTCTCTCTGGGAGGAGCTTAAAGACAGGCTGAGGCAGAATGCCCTCAGCTTGTCGCTCGAACAGCAACAGAGGCTTTGCCTGGCCCGCCTGCTGGCGGTTGAACCTGAGGTATTATTGATGGACGAGCCGTGCTCGGCACTCGACCCGGTGGCCACGGCTAAAATCGAGGAGCTGATGTTTGAGTTGAAGAAAAGGTATACAATCGTCATCGTTACTCATAACATGCAGCAGGCGGCCCGGGTTTCTGATTGGACTGGCTATTTCTTGCTGGGCGAATTGGTCGAGTTTGGCGAGACCCAACAGATGTTCACCGCGCCGGCTGACCGTCGGACAGAAGATTATATCACCGGACGTTACGGTTAATTTCTTGGCTTAGCTCCTTCCAAAAAATATAAGGGGAGAGAGGCGGCGATAAAGCAACAAAAAACTGTTTTGGACCTTGCCCTCTTCCCGGGGGGAGAACTTATCGCGTTTAAGGAAAACTTAAGAAACTGGTTGAAACTTGCGTGGTCGACGGAATTTTTTTTAAGCTCTCCCACAGTTAGCTGAAGGGGTCGGCATAGAAGGATTATAAAAAGATTATAAAGATTATCATGAATTTAGGCTAAAAAAGTTTCCTCGCCTACCAAGTAGCCTTTTTCTTCAATTTGAGATATATATACTTAAAGTTAGTAAATCATCAGATAAATGGCAATGGCGGAGGCAGGCGAGTGCGCGAAAATCAGGTTAGGTTTTTTCTTTTAGTTGCCGCGGCTTTTCTTTTCAGTGGCTCCTGCGCCATAGTTATCGTGCCTTATCCTCAAGCAGGAGCCTCCTGGCCAGGCCAGATATTTTACGACCGGACCTTCCCGCTTAAACCCGGGGAGAGGGTGGATTTCCTGGCCGAGGTTCGCGAAGTCTCGCTGGAAATCAAAGGACAGGAAAAAGAGGAACTCCGCGTTATCGCCTCCCAGGGATTGCCTTTTTCCACCCGGGGAGCGGTTGTTTTCGGGACAAGACGCGGGCTGCCCCGACTTGAGGTTGAAACCAGGGATTCTTCAATCTATATCCGGGTGGAAGAAGGAAAAGAGGCCATTTTTCCGGTAAAAGTTGAACTGCGGGTGCCCCGGAAGGTTGAGCTCAGGCAAATCAGGATAAACGACGGCGATATTTTCGTTCACGACCTTTATGGAGCGCTGGTGATTCGAGCCGAAAAAGCGAGCCTGCGAATAAATAATTTTTCGGGGTCGGTCGACGCATCTTTAGCGGGCGGCGACATTGAGGCCGAGGTTCTGGACTTAAGAGAGGAGGATGAGGTTAACCTCCGGACGCAAGAAGGCGACATCGAACTATGGTTGGAGCCTCAGGCTCAGGCGACAATCCAGGCGCGGACGGCCGACGGCCGAATTACCTCCGATTTTCCTACGGGAAGCGAGCCGGGAAGCGAGCTTGATTTTCGCCTCGGCGAAGGCAAAGCGAGGGTCAGTCTTACCGCCGTTAAAGGAAACATAAGGCTCAAAAAAATAGAATAAGGGGGTGACATGGAAGAGACGACAAAAGTTGGCCGTTATGCCTTAATCATCCTCCTCGTCCTGGCGGTTGCGGTTGGCGGCTATTTCTTTCTGACCAAAAAAAAGGCACCGGTTGAAGAGCCTGCGGCCAAAGTTGAAGAAAAGGCAGCTGAAGTCGAGGAGGAGGCTAAGCCTGAGGTTGTCGCTCCGGTAAGCATGGAACTGAGCGATGATTATATCAGGACAGTTACCAAGGAAATCTCCACCCACCCCCGCCTGGCCGCCTGGCTAAAAACCAAGAACATCGTTCGTAAGTTCGCCGCCGCCGTTGACAATATCGCTAACGGTCAGAGCCCACGGCGGCAAGTTGACTTTTTTAGCCCGCGTGGCCCTTTTCAGGTAACTAAGCGAGGCGAGCGCTTCGTTATTAACCCGGCCAGTTATCGGCGTTATGACCCCGTGGTCGATGTTTTTATCAGCCTCGATACCAAGGGATGTGTCAGCCTTTTTCGCAGCCTGAAGCCACTCTTTCAAGAAGCCTATCGGGAATTGGGCTATCCGACGGCTGATTTTGAGGATACGCTCGTCCGGGCTATTCTCGAGCTTCTCCGAACGCCCATCGTCGAGAATGAAATTTTCGTCGAGCGAGCCGTGGTTAACTACACTATCGTTGACCCTGTCCTCGAAGAATTGAGCGAGGCCCAGAAGCACTTGCTGCGAATGGGGCCGGATAACGTAGCCGCTATCCAGATGAAGCTCAGGGAAATTGCCCTCAACCTTGGCGTCCCGGAGTACCGGCTTCCGGCGCCGTTTTATTATCAGGCGAAAGCTTCGAACAATTGAGCTTCAAAGCGGAGCCCGAGGCTGCGCTTCATCTCGGAGGCAGAGTGTTCGAGGCCCAATTTCTTATTCCTCGGGAAAAAAGGGTAGCTCCCGCTTAATTTTCAGCCGAGGTCGGAGCCGGAAACTTTAAAGGTTTTTCTTTTTTCTCTTGACACTTTTCTCCTTCCTGGAATAAAAGAGGAAGACTGTTCGAGAGAAAATGGATATCATCAGTCGGTTTTTCGATTTTGTCCTCCACCTCGACCGCCATCTTGGTAGCCTGATCCAGACCTACGGGTTCTGGACCTATTTTCTTCTCTTTTTCGTCATTTTTCTCGAGACCGGGTTTGTGGTCACGCCGTTTCTTCCGGGCGATTCCTTGCTTTTTGCCGCCGGCGCTTTTGCGGCCATCGGAGCCCTCAACCCCTGGCTACTTTTTTTCATTCTCAGCGCCGCGGCTATTCTCGGCGACACGGCCAATTATTGGATAGGCCATTTTATCGGCCCGAAAGTTTTTCAAAAAGAAAACAGCCGTTTTTTCCGGCGAGAGTATTTAGACCGGACGCACGAGTTTTACGAAAAGTACGGAGCTGAAACTATAATTATCGCCCGCTTCGTGCCTATTGTCCGCTCCTTTGCTCCGTTTGTTGCCGGGATTGGCCGGATGAGTTATGGCCGTTTTTTAAGTTATAACATTATTGGGGGTATTTTGTGGGTCGCGCTTTTTGTTACCGGGGGTTATTTTTTCGGGAATATTCCGTTTGTCCGGCGGAATTTCAGCCTGGTTATTGTTGCGATTATTTTGCTTTCTATGATTCCGGTCGTCCACGAGGTCTGGCGACAGCGGCGGAAAAAACCGCCCGCCCTTCAACAGAAAAGCTGAATGACCTTTTCCCAGAAAGATGACTGAAGATAATCAGTTGCCGTAAAATCAACCCTTAGAGGCGTAATGGCCATGTATCCTTCTCTTACAGCCTCGATATCCGTGCCCTCGAACTGCTTTACCTCGGGGTCTCCCGAACCTATCCAGTAATAGGCTTTCCCGCGAGGGTCGATGTTTTCGATGATTTGAGGGCGATAACATTTTTCGCCCAGGGGAGCCACTTTCACGCCTTTAATCGGCGGCGGCGGAAGGTTAATATTCACAGCCAGGCCAGGGGGAAGGGGAAATTGGAGAAAGTAGGATATAAGGGGGAATACCGTCGCCGCGGCTTTTTCGAAGTCGTAAAAACCGGTCACATCGGGCAGGAGGGAGATAGCCAGCGACCTGAGGTCGAGAAAAGCTGCCTGCAGAGCAGCCGCCGCTGTGCCCGAGTAGGCCACATCCTGCCGGCCCAGGTTAGGGCCCCGGTTTATTCCGGAGAGAACAAGGTCTGGCCGGCAAGGAAGGAGCTTCTGGACTGCCAGGTAAACACAGTCGGCTGGAGTCCCGTCGACGGCAAAGACATTCTGCCTTATAGGCTGGACGCGAAGGGGCCGGTGGAGCGTTAGTGAGAGCGAGGTGGCGCTTCGCTCCCGGTCCGGCGCGACGGTATAAACTGTGCCCAGACTTTCAGCGTGGCGGCGCAGGGCTTCGAGGCCTGCAGAGAAAAAACCGTCGTCGTTCGTTAAGAGAATTAACGGCGCCATCCTGGCTCAGGCTCTAATCATCACCAGCATCATCTTCGTCTGGTTCAGGGCGCGGAGGGCATGAGGCTGGTGAGCCGGCATGATGATCATCTCGCCTGCCTGGAGCGAGTGGGGTTGGTGGCTTATCGTTACTTCCAGGTTACCTTCGAGGACAAAGACCAGGGCGTCGAAAGGAGCCGTGTGCTCGCTAAGCTGCTCGCCGGCCGCTAAAGCAAAAAGGGTGACACTGCCGGTCTTTTGTCTGAGGATTTCCCGGCTGACGACCGCCGCTGGCTGGTAAGCTATCAGGTCTTTAAGGCTGAGGACACGGGCTTTGATATCTTCGCCTCGTTGAGTTGTCATTGGTCCTTCTCCTTTTATCGATGAGCGTTCCTCCCAAAGCCTGAGTATTCAGGAAACCAGAGTGGAAGGCAAAAATAAGAACTCGTCGCTGATATTTCGAGCGGGCTGTTTTAGGCCAAAAGATAAGGGTGGTCGGGACGGGCGGATTTGAACCGCCGACCCCATGCACCCCAAGCATGTGCGCTACCAGGCTGCGCCACGTCCCGACTTTTTTCAATTTATCTTTTCCGCGTATTTTTTTCAAGACTGTCCTTTATTTCCTGGAGCTGGTCCCTTAGCTCTGTCAGCACCTTCCTCAGCTTATCGGGATGGATCGAGCTTTTAGTTTGCCAACCGAATTCTTCCTCGATTTTTCTTTTGGCCCCGGCGAGGGTGAGTTTTTCTTTGTACAGAAGCTCCTTTAACCGGAGAATAATTTCGACATCTTGCCGCCGGAAGACTTTCTGACCTTTTGAAGTTAGGCCGGCGTGGAGAAAAGGAAATTCTTCTTCCCAGCGGTTGATGACGTCGGGTGGAAGCTGGGCGAGCCGGCTTACCTCTTCCAAGCGATATACTAGCTTTTCTTTCGGCCGTGGGTTTTTCATTCTAAACCAGTTTTTCCGCCCAGATTCAGGCTTAAACATGCTTAAGTTAACACTTCTTAGCTTCTAAGGTCAAGGATTCCCCGAGCGATAAACAGGCGGGTTTTCGCTATTAGACGCTTGGCGAGGAAAGGTTTATAATAAAAATTAATGAACCGGAATATCCCGCAGATTCCTCTGGCAGAGAGGATGAGGCCGCGGGGATTTGACCGCTTTTACGGGCAGGACCATCTTCTTGGACCCGGGAAAATCCTGAACGAACTTATCCAGACAGGGCAATTGGTCTCGCTCATCTTCTGGGGGCCTCCAGGGTCGGGAAAGACCACCCTGGGATATCTTCTGGCCGAGCATTTTAACCTTCCTTGCTTGTTTTTCAGCGCGGTTTTGGCCGGGATTAAAGAAATTAAAGAAGCAATGGCTCAGGCTGAGAACCACAAAAAGCTTTACGGTCAGCCGAGCATCATTTTCATCGACGAGATTCATCGTTTCAATAAGGCCCAGCAGGGGGCGTTTCTGCCATATGTCGAGCGGGGGGACATAATTCTTTTTGGCTCGACGACTGAAAACCCCTCGTTTGAAATCATCGGGCCTTTGCTTTCGAGGACCAAAGTCCTCCTCCTGAAACCCCTTGATGAGACCGCCCTCAACCGGATTATTGATGATGCCCTGGCGGATGAAGAGAACGGCCTCGGCCGAAAGAAGCTTTCCCTCCTGCCGGAGGCGAGAAAAATGATCATTGCCAACGCTGACGGCGATGGCCGACGAGCCCTCAACACTCTGGAAATTGCCGCCAGCCTGGCCCGCGGCCAGGAGATAGGGCCGAACGAGGTCGGCGAGGCACTGCAAAAAAAGACGCTTCTCTATGATAAGAGCGGCGAAGAACACTACAACCTTCTTTCTGCTCTGCATAAGAGCTTGCGCAACAGCGATGTTGACGCCGGGCTCTACTGGCTGGCGAGAATGCTGGCGGCCGGCGAGGACCCTTTGGTCATTGCCCGGCGTTTGGTCAGGTTTGCGGCTGAAGACATCGGGCTGGCTGACCCCCGGGCCCTGGACATCGCTCTGGCAGCCAAGGAGGTGTATGATTTCCTCGGGACGCCTGAAGGCGAACTCGCTCTGGCTCAGGCGGTGATTTACTTGGCCGCGGCGCCGAAAAGCAACCGCGTTTATTTGGCCTTCTTAGAAGCCATGCGAGATGCAGAGGAAGGGCCTTATGAGCCCGTGCCGCTTCATCTGCGAAACCCCGTGACCTCGCTAATGAAAGAAATAGGTTATGGCAGCGGGTATGAGTATGCCCATGACCGCGATGAAGCCACCTCAGCCATGGAAACCATGCCCCCGCGGTTAAAGGGAAAGAGATACTACCACCCGGGTGAGCTTGGCTTGGAAAAAGAGGTTAAGAAGCGGCTCGAATGGTGGGCGAAAATAAAAGAAAGATTACGGAAAGAGAGTGCCGCCGAGGAAGGCGGAGAGGAAAAAAAGCCACCTGAAGATGCCTGAAGAAGGATGAAATTTGCCTCTTCCTAATCTGGGGCCAATATTAAATCCAGGTCAAAAAGCGGCTATTTTTCCTCTTTTTCTTTTAATAGGTAATAAATTTCCCAGCTGATATCATCAGCCAGGCAGCCGAGGCACGATTTTTCGGTCGTCGCCAGCTCGCCGTCCTCGATTTTATCCTGAATAATCTTCTTAACTTTTTTTCTAATTTTATAAAGCATAATGTAATTAATCATCTTGCTCGCATGATACCAACTTCCTCAATTGATGTAAAGGCATCCGTTTTTCCGGCGGGTTTCGGAGGTCAACAGGCTAATAGCATCTCCATTTGATCCTTGGCATTTTGATGCTCAGGCAAAAAAGAGGGATGGCAACATGGCCATATTCTATTACTTAGCTTTCGCCCGCACCGTAAGTAATAGGCTAAGAAGATAGAAAATAGGTGTGTAGATAAAAATAGGTGTGTAGCTATCTGTGGGTTCCTACTTTCCAGGGCAAGAAAAATAGGAAATATAGAACATGTCCCGGTTTTTTATTATTATTGGGGGTGGTATGGCTTTGAAAAAGCGGCGCTGGTCGTTCTTGCTGGGTGTGTTTTTCCTGGTAGTTTGGGCTTTCCCCTGGGGTAAAGATGAGGAGAAAACTTCTCCGTTGTCTTTCTTCCTGACTTTTCCCTTAAAAGAAAGGACCTTTTTTCCTTTATCAGGAAGGCCTGGTCCAAACCTGGTTTATAGCCAGAATCGGGCTTACGCCTATAGTGAAGCGGGCGAGTTAGTCTGCTTTGACCTCAAGGAGCAAAAAATTATCTGGACATTTCGCTTATCCCATCCCATCCTTACCGCTCCCTCCCTGGCCGATAATAACTTGCTCGTCGTCGACCAGGATAATAACTTATCCTGTTTTTCGCCGGAAGGTAAGTTGTTATGGGGAAAAAAGCTTCCTGAAACCCATGAAGGCCCACAAGTGGTTTGGGATGACAAGCTAATCCTGGCTTTGGGGAAGAATCAGGTTGTCGCCCTTACGACCTCTTCAGGAGAAATGGCCTGGCGGGCCGAAGTGGATAGCCCTGTCAGAGCCTTGGCGATTCTCTCTTCTACCAGCCTTGCAGCCCTTAGCTCGTTGGGCAAGATATACCTTTTTTCTTCCAGCGGACGCCAGAATCTTGTTGGTTCAACTGGTCAGGGGCTTTTGCCGTTTGTTTTTGGCTCGGAAGACAAACTTGTTTTAGCCACGGGCGACAGGTCTGTTCTCTGCTGGGATCTTAAGAAAAAGCGGCCGGCCTGGAAATTGAAATTAGGGGGGGAGGTGACTGCCAACCCCTTGGTGGTCGAGAAAAAACTCTATGTCCCGGCTTCGAACGCCGTGCTTTATTGCCTTAGCTTGCGGAGCGGCGAAATCAAGTGGTGGAGGCCTCTGCCTTCGCCCTCCGTGTTTGGGTTGCTGGCTTGCGGCGAGACGATTTTGGTAGCCACGCTCAACCCGCCGCTTATTGGGTTCGACGGCGAAAGCGGCCGGGAGCTTGGCCGATGGGAAGTCGAGGGGGAAATCAGCTCGCCGGTCTTTTTCCTCGATAATTTGCTGGCCATAGCTACTTTTGACCCTTTATCGGGCAAGGGATTCTGGCGTTTTCTCGAACCAGAGGAGGAAGTAACCCTCGTTTCCTCCGTCTCGCCGCCGCTAAAATCGGGCGAGACGGTGACTTTTACGGCGGTGGCCAAGGGCTTTGTCCGGCCGCGGTTTGAGTTTTCGCTGCTCTCGCGAGAGGGGAAAAAAGTTGTCCAGCAAGAAAACCAGAAGGCCTCCTGGACCTGGGTGCCGCTCGACCCCGGAGATTATACCCTCGTGGTCAACGTAAGGGATGAAAGAAGAAAATCGCGGGCAAGCCTCTCTTTCCAGGTGATTCAAAAATAATCGTAACTCGATAGTAATTCTAACCTAAAAAGATTGGCTGTTCCGAAAAAAGATGAGTCTATAAAAAGGCAGCGTAAAGTACTTTTGATAGACTGGTTAAAAGAGAGCAGGTGGATTTGCAAAAATTTCCTTCCAAGAGGGGTGAGGAACAGCATCAATATTTTGGAGGAAATTTTGGAAGATATTTATTCGCCCAATTTTCATTCTGACATTGAAAAAGCGCGGCGATATCCTATGACAGCTTGCGGAGCTAAAAGAAAGCTCATCGGGGTAATTTCGCCTGATTTTGGGGCAGGCCCTCTCGATGTGGAGTTAGTTCTCCCGCGCTCGCTCCCTTGAATTTTCGGATTGACTGGGAAAAAAGCGGTTTGGATGCTAAAATGAAAAGCCTGATTATTTTGAGCTTAGCGAGGGCATTTCCTTGGCGAATATGAACTCGGGAAGGAGAGAGTTAAATGAAAAGGGATGAAGCCTTGAACCTCGTCCAGAGTCATTTATCAAACCGCAACCTGGTTAAACATTGCCTGGCTGTCGAAGCCTGCATGCGGGAGGTGGCGAAGAGGCTTGGACAAGATGAAGAAGAGTGGGGGCTTGCCGGACTGCTTCACGACCTGGATTATGAGATTACCCAGAAGGACCCGGAAAAACATACTACCGAGACTCTCAAGATTCTTCAGGATAAGGAACTGACTGCCGACCAGCTCCATGCTATCCAGGCCCATGCGGGCAAAGTACCCTGCGAGAAGGCGATCGACTGGGCTATTTTCTCCATAGACCCGCTAACAGGGCTAATCGTCGCCGCCGCTTTGATGCATCCGACCAAAAAGCTGGCCAACGTCGACCTCGATTTTATTAAGCGCCGGTATAAAGAAAAGAGCTTTGCCCGCGGCGCCAGGAGAGAAGAAATCGAGATGTGCCGCAACTGCGGCCTCGAGCTGGATGAGTTTATCTCTCTCTGCTTGAAAGCCATGCAGGGAATTGCCCCCGAGCTGGGCCTTTGACCAAGAAAAGCAGAACGGCTAACTCCTGGTGGCCCGCTCGGGCATGAAAACGAGCCGTCTTGTCTTAAAGAATCACCAGCCTGAGAGTGAGAAAAAAAGCGAATGTTTGGCTGAAAGTGAGCTCGGAAGGAGCAAAGTTAGCTTTCTTAGACTTTGCTCAGAAAACGTCGTAACTCAGGCCAGCTTCGAAATATCGGGCCCGCCAGGGAAACCCGGGCTCAGTGTAATAAAATTTATTGAAAATATTGGTAATTTTAAAGAAAAGTTGGAACGATTTTCTTTCATAAGAAATAATCAGGTCAGCGGTTTCATAAGCCGGGATGGATAAAAGCTTATTCGTCGAAAAATCATACCAGTAGGAGCGAGAGGCGGCCAGGCCGAACCAGCTTAACCGAAGCCAGGTGGAGGGGCGCCAGCTCGCCTGAAGATTAACCTGACGCGAGGGCAAAGTATCCAGGGGGCGGTTTTCCGTTTGATTGCGATGATTCAGCCAGGTGCCGAGGACTGAAAACGATAACTTCGGAAGCTGTTTTCTCACCTCAAACTCGACCCCGCTCACCCGGGCTGAAGTGACGTTCCGGAAGCGCCTGGTCCCGTCAGACAGACGGACGGCCTCGATCATATCGCGGAAGTGGTTGGCGAAAGCGGTCAGTTTAACACTGATCCAGCGTTCCCAGTTTATTCCCACTTCCAAAGCCTTCCCCTTTTCGCTCATCAAGTCGGGATTGCCCACGACGCTCGAATAAAGCGATTGCATCGACGGGAAACGAGACTTGAGAGAGATGGAAAACCGCAGGCTAAAATGTTCGACCGGGGAGAACAAAACTCCGGCCAAAGGGTTCAGTCGGACCGAAGGCGAGCTGTTCTTCTTGTCCAGCCGGTCTAAACTGCTCCCGGCAACCAGCCGCCAGGAAGGAGTCAGGGTTAGTTCTGTTTCCATTCCCAGAGAAGCAATTTGATGCTGAAACGACTGAAAAGGAAGATTGGTATTATCCTGAGTCCGGGCTAACTCCTGCCGCCAGGAAAAACTCGTCCGCCATCGCCAGTCCTCTGAAGCTCGATAATCGCCGAGGAGAAAAATTCCCCGGAGTTCATTCCGGTAAGTGCTGACAGCCTGGAGAGAGCTCAACGAATTATCCTTATATTGCTCCATAACATTGTGGTATCTAACCCAGAAACCCCGCCAGAGCAAAGTGGCCGCCGGGCCAAGGGCGTGATGTCCGCCCAGGGTAACCAAATCCCGGTCCCAATCTTTAAACCGCCAGTAGCGCGGCCGGACAAAACTTAGCGCCGGCGGAATTCCAAAAGCCGACCGGTAGAACCCGCAAGTGGCCATTAACTCGTTAGCCGCCTTGGGATACGCCAGAAGTTTCAGGTTGAAATTCAGGCGTTCGTAATCGCTCAGAGACCGCTTTATTCTATTATTCCCATCGGGGATATAAAATCCATCGGAATATTGATAATTAACCGAGCTGGCTACGCCCACTCGACCAAAAAGGCGGGAAACATCGAATCCCAAATCGGTCGTTTTCAGGTCCCCGCGAGCGGCGCTCAACCGGAGACGCGGTTCAGCGGAAGGCCTTTGGGTGATGATATTAACCACACCCCCGAAAGTGTTAGGACCATACAGGGCGGAAGCCGCGCCGGTCGTCACCTGGACTGCCTCCAGTCCTGTGGCCGGCAGAGTTTTAAGGTCGAAGGAAGCAAAGAATGGTTCATAAACGGGCGCGCCGTCGATAAGCAGCGTTAACCGCTGAGAATCCATTCCGCGCAACCTGAGGTTGAATTCATTCTTCCCGTTTAAAGACACGGCCACTCCAGGAGCCTGGCGGACGACCTCGGCCAGGTTGGCCGGCCGGTTAAGGCTGATTTCTGCCTGCTCGAGCCGAGTAACCGTCGCCAGCGGCGCTTGCCGTGGCGTCTTTCCGATAACGACAATTTCTTCCTTGAGGCTAACCCTCTCTTCCTTTTCTTCTTTTTGTCCCTCGCGGAGCTCCTGAGTTTGCTTTTCCTGCCGGACGTCAACAAGGTCCGACCCTCTAAGAGGCCGAGCCAGTGAGGTGAGGCCAAGAGCTAAAACCAGAGTTAAAAGCACCTCAAGGGACCTTAGAAAAAGGAGGATGATTTTCTTGCGAAGGGAAAAATTAGTCGAGAATAGGAGCATCTTTCTTCCTTGTTGGTAAAGTTTTTGTCTTCCTGGCCAGGAGGCTTTCGGCTTTCTTCTCCGGCTTTTATCCAGGGCGGACCTGGTTTGGCCAGCTGGCCAGTAAAAAAACATTATATCATACGATTTTGTTTGGCGTTCGGCCTGGGTCGGAGATTCTTTCTCCGGAAAAAAATAATCCGTTATTTCTATTTTCTTTCCGGGCTGCGGAGAAACTTCAAGAATTCGCTTTCCAGGGAAAGAATGAGCCAGGTTTCGCTGTCGAAGCTCTGGCGGTAAGTGTCAAGTGTTTTCAGCAGCTGGTAGAATTCGGGGTCGAGGTTATACGCCTGAGCATAAATCCGCGTCGCTTCCGCATCAGCTTTACCTCTTATTTCCTGAGCTTTACGGTAGGCCTCAGACTGGATTCGTCTCAACTCTTTTTCCTTTTCCCCGCGAATTTCCGCGCTCCGGCCGTCTCCCTCCGACCTGTACTTGGAAGCGATTCTTTTCCTTTCGGCGATCATCCGGTCGAAGACTTTTCGCTGGACTTCCTCGACATAATTTATTCTTTTAATCCGCACATCCTTGAGCTCTACCCCGAACTGGGGAGTAACCTTCGAGGCACTCTCGAGGATTATCTGAGCAATCTTGTTCCGGCCGACTTGAATCTCGCCGGCGGCTTCTTCAATTTCAGTCAGCAAAGCCTCTTCCGTAGTTTCGAACTCCCGGTTGGAGGAACGAACGACTTCGATTAAATCGAACTTGGCAATGGTATTCCTGGTTTCGCCGTCGATGATGTCGTCGAGACGGCTTTGAGCGCCGCGTTCATCCCGCACCCGTTGAAAAAACACCAGCGGGTCGGCTATCCGCCAGCGAGCATAAGTATCTACCCAGATGTATTTTTTGTCCCGGGTGGGAATCTGGTTTGGGTCGCCATCCCACTCTAACCAGCGCTTGTCAAAATAATGGGCTTTCTGGATAAACGGAACCTTCACATGGAGGCCGGCGGCAACGACCGCCCCGCCGACGGGTTGCCCAAACTGGGTAATAATAACCTGGTTGGTTTCCGAGACGATATAAACGGCGTCGATGAGTAAAAAGAGCCCGAGAGCAATTCCCACCGCCACCAGAAGCCAGGTTAAGTTCTTGTTCATTTCTTCACCTCCTCGCCGAGGTTGAGGAGAGGCAGAATCGTCCGTTGTTTTTCGTCAACGATGATTTTCTTCTTTATTTTCGGCAGAATTTCGTTCAGGGTTTCAAGGTAAAGCCGTTTTCGGGTCACCACCGGCGCCCGGGCATATTCTTTGTAAACCGAGGCAAACAGCGATGCATCTCCCATCGCCCGGTTGACCCTTTCAGTGGCATAACCTTCAGCCGCCCGGATCATCTGTTCGGCTTCGCCGGTGGCTCGCGGAATTTCCTGGTTGTACTCAGACCAGGCTTCGTTGATTTTTCTTTCCTTTTCCTGGAGAGCCTCGTTAACTTCGTTAAACGACGGTTTGACCGGGTCGGGCGGGTTGACATCCTGGAAAATCAGCTGGTTCACGTCGATGCCAAGCTCGTACAGGTCGCAGAGCATCTGGAGTTCTTCTTTGGCCTCGTTGGCGATCCTCGTCCGGCCGATGGTTAGCACCTCGTCGACCGAGCTATCGCCGACCAACCGTCTAACAACCGCCTCGTTCAGATACCGAAAAGTGTCCACCACGTTCCTCACTTTAAACAGATAGCTATAAGGGTCTTTGATTTTATACTGAACGATCCATTCGACGACGACGACGTTCAAATCACCCGTAAGCATCAGCGACTCTTTGGCTGTTTCTGGCGTAACCCGGTATTCTGACCTGATTCCCGGTCTGGTCGTCCGGAACCCGAACTCAAGTTTAAGCTGCCTCTGGACAGGAACCCTGATGAGCTTTTCGATGCCAAGCGGTAATTTGAAATGAAGGCCCGGTTCGGTCGAGCGGACGTATTTTCCGAAGCGAAGGATAACCCCAATTTCTTCCGGGCTGATTTGATAAACTGAGGTAAAAAGGAGGAAAAGAGCTAAAGCCGCGACGACCACATTCCGGATTAACCGAAAACTCGGCCGGAAAACCTGGGGATAATTTGGCGAAAAATATCCCTTCATTCCTGCCTCCTTAAAGCTAAAGTCGGATTTCTTCCTTTATACCATAAGCAGGGGTCGCCCCCAACAAAAATTTTGCTTCCGGCCATCTTAGCATTTAGCATTTTGTCGTTCTTTAATGGCAAGGTATGCCCGGGAGTCAGCAGCGCGGTTTTTAAGACCAGCCGAAACGAGACTAGGCGACAAAAACAAAGAAGGCTATTCTAAGACAGCGATAATTAACGAACAGATAAGAAGAATTTTAATCAAGAATATTTTTAATAACGAAAAAAGGTTAAAGTTATGAATTGAAGCCTGGACAGCCTGAAGAAAATTCATGCAGCTTATCGCCTCGGTTTTCTTCTCCAATCTCCCGGAGAATCAGGGGAAAAATCATTTAACCGGGGATTTTTCCCCGGGCAGCGCTCCCTCACTCTTTGAGGCGAATTTTTCCCAGGAAATGGTTTCATCAAGATAGAGAGATTGCCATTCTTGTTTCATCCAGGCTGTCGGCCGCGGCTCAGCCACCTTTTTGCGGTTGAAAAGATGATAAACCGAAATGTTATCCATGAAGCTGTTACCGGCTGCCTGGCCGCAAGCGAGCACCAGCGAGGGCCGAAGCAGGTTATAGATTCCGCCGAGGGCTCCAAGCGAGGCCGGCGTGTTGATTAAAACCCGGCCAACCGGCATCTCGCGGGCAAACCTGGCTATCTGGGCCGGGTTCTGGGAAAAGATGCTGGCCGTATGGCCAAGTCCGCCATGCTGCAGGATTTTTTTGGCCAGGTCAAAAGCTTGATTTTCATCCTTGGCGACAAAAAGAGCCAGGATTGGCGCGAGAATTTCGAGAGAAAGCGGCGCTTCCGGCCCGACTTTATCAAGCGGGGCAACCAGAACCGTGGTGTTTTCCGGCACCTCAATCCCGGCCAGCGAGGCAATCTTCGTGGCCGGCTGCCCGATGACCTCAACCCTCATTAAGCCTTCCCTGGAGTTGAAGGCTACGGGTTCGAGTCTTCTTATTTCTTCCTTCGACAGAAAATAAGCCCCCTGGCTCCTTAGCTCCTGACAGAACGGCTCGGCGACGCGTTCGAGGACGACGGCAGCCTGCTCGCTGGCGCAAACTGTCCCGTAATCAAAAGTTTTTGAAGCTGCGATGGCCTTGGCCGCGGCCTCCAGGTCAGCCGTTGAATCAACTACCACCGGAACATTACCCGGGCCAACTCCGATGACGGGTTTTCCCGAGCTCGTCGCTCCCCTAACGACATCAACCGACCCTGTAGCCATCACCAGGGCTGTCTTTGGATGGGCCATCAAATTGGTAACTTCCTCCCTTGTCGAGAACTTGACCCACTGGACACAGTTTTCTGGCGCCCCGGCGGCGACGGCGGCTTCGTAGCAAATCCTGGCCGCCTCGCAGGAACAGCGTCGGGCAGCGCCGTGCGGCCTGATGATAATCGGGTTTCGAGTTTTAAGGGCGGTCAGGACCTTAAAGATGACGGTTGAAGTGGGGTTAGTTATTGGCGTCAAGGCCACAATCGGCCCTACGGGTTCAGCTATTTCAATGATACCCGCTTCCTTTTCGACGGCGACGACGCCGGCCGTCGGAATATCCTTGATATCCTCGTAGACTACTTTGCTGGCCAGGACATTCTTGATAACTTTGTCCTCCCATTTTCCCAGGCCTGTTTCTTCGACCGCCATCCGGGCGAGCTCGACCCGGGCGTTAAAAGCAGCCGCGGCGACGCTCTTAACGATATTATCTGTCTCTTCCTGGTTAAGCCGGCGGAAGGCGGCTGCGGCCTGCGTCGCCCTTTCGAGAATTTTATCCACCTCAAGACCAGGAGTTGCTGGCTGGGAAATCATGCTGCCTCCTCGTGATAACCACGCTGGGTCTCGCGAGCTGATTTATCTTTGTGTGCCATAAAGGAAAATAAAAATTTTTGGTCGACGAATTGTTTTTCGGGCGATTTATCGCCAAACCGGCGGGGGTGACCCGAGCGGGCTGGGCTTCTCTTCGCCTCACTTTAACCTCAAGCTTAAAGCCCCTCCGGTTAAAAAACAAGCTCTTTTCTTTTATTTAACCTGCGGCGAAAAGTCAAATTGGCCGCTCATAATCACAATCTCGCCAGTGATTTCAATGGAGAAAAAAGTTATTTTGTGTATAATAAAAGACCGCGGCTTTAAGCCGCTTTGGGCATCAGCCGCTGGAGGGCGAGCAAGCGCTGGACGGAATAAAACCCGGGAAGGGTCGAGGGTGCGTTTCATCGGAAGGCTAATTTCACGGGAGGGATTGAATGGCCAAGAAACTGACCAGGTCTTTGGAAGGCAGGATGATAGGCGGTGTTTGCGCGGGGCTGGCCGAGTATTTTGATATCGACGTCTCGTTGGTAAGGTTGATTTTTGTCGGCATTACCCTGATTACCGCCCTGGTGCCGATGTTGCTTTTTTACGTCATCGCCTGGATTGTAATTCCAGCCAAGAAAGCGGAGTAAACCGCCAAAGTTCTTAGCCACCGAGTCGAGGAGGCGATGAAAGAAGAGATTCCCTTCCGGCACATCGCCATCGAAGGCGTGCCTCATAGTCATAAAACTCGCTTCGCCCAGGTCATGGCAAGACTCCTGAACGGTCGGCTGGTGCTTGACCCGAAAGATAACCCTTATCTGCGGGATTTTTACGAAGAAAAAGAAGGAGCAGCTTTCCTGGCGCAGCTGGTCTTTCTGGTTAATCGGTATCATCAGCAGGTGAGACTCGGCCAGAGAGACCTTTTTGCCGAGAGAATAATCTGCGACTATCTTTTTGAAAAAGACAAAATTTATGCCTATCAAACCCTGACTGACGACGAGCTCCTGGTCTATGAAAAAATCTTTGCCATTTTAGCCGAAAGGATTCCCAAGCCAGACCTGGCAATTTACTTACAAATTTCGCTGCCGACTTTACTCAAGAGAATTGCCCGGGAGGGGAACGAGCTTGAAAAAAATATAACCGAGAGATATTTAAGCGACTTGCTGCAAGCTTTCGATTATTTCTTTTTTAATTACCAGGCGACACCTCTTCTCGTCATCAAGTCTGACGACCTCGATTTGACCAACGAGGCTGAATTGGCGGATATTATTCGTCAGATTAAAAACTTGAAAAAGGGTCATCTTTATTATGTCCCTTCGAGTTACGGCCAGAAATAAACCTCCCGGGAGGACACAAATTCCGGGAAGAAAAAGACTTTACCTCAATCTCGATTTTTCAGGCGAGATGGGGAGAAAGGAAGAAAAATGTCTCAAGAGCCAAACCCTCCTGTAACTATCCCCTGGCTAAAGGCTAAGAAAACCTCGGGCGAAAAGATTGTGGCGGTTACCGCCTATGATTTTCCCGGGGCACGGTTGGCCGAGGAGGCCGGCGTGGATATTATCCTCGTCGGAGACTCCCTGGGTATGGTGGTCCTTGGCTATGAAACAACTCTACCCGTAACGATGGAAGAGATGCTGCACCATACCAGGGCTGTGGCCAGAGCGGTTCGCCGGGCCCTGGTCGTAGGTGACATGCCCTATTTTTCCTTTCATCTTTCCGAAGAGGACACGATTCGAAATGCTTCCCGTTTCGTCAAGGAAGCTGGCGCCAAGGCGGTAAAAATAGAAGGCGCTTCCTCCCGCCGGCTGCGGACCGTCGAAGCCCTGGTGGAGGCGGAAATTCCCGTGATGGGGCACGTGGGATTAACCCCGCAGTCAATCCATCGTTTCGGACAGTACCGGATGCGTGGCGGAGAAATTCAAGAAGCCAGGAGAATTCTCGAAGAGGCTAAAGCGCTTGAGCGAGCCGGCGCTTTTTCAGTGGTTCTCGAATGCATCCCTGAGGAGTTGGCTGAAGTAATCACGAAAGAACTTAGCATCCCGACGATCGGCATCGGCGCCGGCCGTTTCTGCGACGGTCAAGTGCTGGTTTTTCATGACCTGCTGGGTTTAACCGATGGCTCTTTGCCCAAGTTTGTTAAAAAATATGCTGAGCTGGGCACCCTCATCAGAGAAGCTTTCTTGAACTATGCGCGCGAAGTAAAGGCCGGGCTTTATCCCGATGAAGAACATTCTTACCATCTTAAACCCGGTTTGCGACGGCTGTTGCGGCGGGAGTTAGCCAGGGAGAAAGGTCGTCGCCCTCGCTAAAAAAAGAAATAACAGGTTATTAAAACCAGAACTCAGGAAAGATTGACCTGGGAGAGGGAAAATGCAGGTAGTGGAAAAAATTGAAGCCATGAAAGAAGCGGCGCGGTGGTGGCGGCGCCAGGGCAAGACAATAGGGTTTGTTCCCACCATGGGTTACCTTCATGCCGGGCATCTCAGTCTCGTCCGGGCCGCTAAAGGCGAAGCCGCGGTAACTGTAGTTAGCATTTTTGTCAACCCTATTCAATTTGGCCCCAAGGAAGATTTCAACCGCTATCCACGAGACTTAGGCCGAGACCGAGCCTTGCTTGAGGCGGAAGGGGTGGATTACTTGTTTTATCCCTCGGCTGAGGAGATGTATCCTCCCGGTTTTAAGACCTATGTGGAGGTGACCGAGCTTCAGGATGTCCTTTGCGGCCGGAGCCGTCCCGGTCACTTCAGGGGGGTAGCCACGGTCGTCCTGAAATTGTTCAACATCGTTTCGCCTGACCTGGCTTATTTCGGCCAGAAAGACGCCCAGCAAGCTGTCATCATCCAGCAAATGGTGAAAGACCTTAACCTGGACGTTAAAATCAAGGTCCTGCCGGTCGTTCGGGATGAGGACGGCCTGGCTTTGAGTTCTCGTAACGCCTATCTCAGCCCGGAAGAAAGGCAGGCAGCCCTGGCCATTCCGCGGAGCTTAGAGCAGGCTGCCAGGCTGGTCGCCTCGGGCGAAAACAAGGCTGAGGCCATCAAGACACAAATAGAGAAGGTAATCAAGGCCGAACCGAAATTGAAGATTGATTATGTCGAAATCGTTCACCCGGAAAACCTCACGCCGGTGGAAGTGGTTGACGAAGGTTGTTTAATCGCCGTGGCCGTCTACTGCGGCCAGACGAGGCTTATCGATAACGTGAAAATCCTCCCCAAAGGAGCATCAGATGAGACGAATTTTCTTAAAAGCTAAGCTCCACGGACTCAGGGTCACCATAAGCCAGAAAGATTACGAGGGCAGCCTCTGCCTGGACGAATCCTGGCTCCAGGTTGCTGGTCTCCTTCCCTACGAAAAAGTCCATGTTTATAACGTGACCACCGGCGAAAGGTTTTCTACTTACTTGATTAAGGGGGAAAAAGGCTCGAGGGTGTGCGCCGTCTACGGTGCCGCCGCCCACAAGGCGAAAGTGGGGGATAAGCTGATTGTGGTGGCTTACGCTATTCTGGATGAAGGCGAGGTCGAGTTCTATTCTCCCCGCATCGTCATTTTCACCCCGGATAACCAGGTTAAAGAGGTTAAGTAGAAAATGCCCTTAATTTTATTTCCGGCATGTTGACCCGATTCAAGCAAAGACTGGGCTCGCAAAATTGAAGTGCAGGCAACCTGATTTTTGGGAGTGGCAAGAACGGCAAAAAAGAATTTCTGGTGGGCTATTTTTCTTCGTTTTCCTCTTCTATTTCCTCACGTCAGGTTTAATTTCCGCGGCAGTCCTCTTCGGGGTCGGGCTTTTTTCCCCGGGGTTCAATTTTTGGGAAAACGCGGTTTTTCTCCCTTATCTGACTTTTCTGCTTGTTTTAACAGGCCTGCTCACTTTTATTAATTTCAGGCAGGCAAAGAAAGCTGGAGTCAATTTTATTCTGCAGCGGCTCAAGGCGTATCCGCCCGCCCCTGAGGACCGGTATCATCTTACTTTTCAGAACGTGTTGGAGGAGATGAGGCTGGCCGCAGGGGTGCCTGCAGTTAAAGGTTATATTGTTCCCTCGCGGAACATTAATTCTTTCTCTCTGAATGGTCCTGGTAACCAGCCGATAATCAGCGTAACCGAAGGGCTGCTGGCTGAAGCCAGCCGGGATGAATTGCAAGCCGCGGTAGCTCACGAAATGAGTCATATTCTCAGGGGCGATACCCACCTTCTGACGCTGGTTTGTAGCCTGGTGAGTTTTTATGAACGGCTGGTGAGCTCCCTGGAGCGAGAAACAGAAGAAGGCTCGGATGATGTGCTCTGGTCGCGGTCAAAAAGAGGAACGATTCATCCTCTGTTGTCTCTGGCCGGTTGGCTGAGCTTGAGCTTGATGAGTTTCCTGAGCCTGCTCGTAACCAGGCAGAGAGAACTGCTGGCTGACGCCACGGCGGTTGAATTCAGTCGCGACCCGTTAGCCCTTGGCCGGATAATTTACAAAGCTCATGTCGCCAATTCTTTTCTTGGGGATTTTAGCCTTTACACCCCTCTTTTCTTAGTTCCGCCGGATTCCCGGGAAATTACCGACAGCCTGCCGAGCAAGTTATTTAACACTCACCCTCCTGTCCTCACGAGGTTGAGAATCCTGGCAGCGATGGCCCAAAAGTCAGTGGGTGAATTGATAGCCGAAGTTAGAGAAAGAGAGGCCCTGAGAGAAAAAGCCCGCCTGCAAGCCAGAGCGAGCGAAGAAATAGGCGCGCCGGAGCCTCAGTGGTCGACGGAGGCGGGGTGGTTTCAGCCTGGTGTTGACAGCCAGGAGGAGAAAATCTGGCTGGTAAAAAGCGGCCGGGGGTGGGGTGGGCCTTATTCTTTATCTTCCCTCCTCGCCCAGCCTGGTTTTTCGCCCGGGACAAGGGTAAAAAATATTAAGGACAATCGGGAGGGAAGAGCTGGGGAGTTCGCCAGCATCAGGTCAGCTCTGAACCGACTTTTCCGTCATCAAGCCATCGACCCCCAGCGAGTCGACAAGTGCCCTCAATGTGGCCGGGAGTTGACCGAAACCTTTTATGAGGGAGTTAAAATCAAGGTTTGCCCTTACTGCCGGGGAAAATTGGTGGCGCTCGAGGCAATGGATAAGATTTTGGCCAGGAGGGAAGTCGGGTTTTCTTTCCTGCTTCAGGCCAAAGCGAAGAAAATTAAGGAAAATATGGCATCGCTTTCCCTGGCAAAAAAGCAGGCTTTGGCCAAGCCCGTTAGCTCCTGCCCGCAGTGCGGGTTGCAGATGATGGTTAAGCCGTTTAACTATCAGCTGCTTCTTCCCGTTTATAAATGTTATCACTGTTCCCTGGTCTGGTTTCCGGCTGATGAGTTAGAAATTCTTCAGTTTCTCGCGGAGCAAAAGGATGGCGGCTGAAAGGTCTAAGGTTGGGATTTCCTTTCGAAATGAAGCCAGGTTGTTGCCGGGCGAACCTTAAGCTTTAAGGCTGAGAGCCTTTTCCGCCCAATCTTTTAGTTTTTCATAAGGGACTTCGCCGCAAAGCACCGCTTGGCTTTCTGGTTCAAAGAAAGTTGGTGTCCTTAACTGTCCCCCGCAGGCTGGAGCGAGGACGTGCCGCCAGGAGCGCATCAAGTCAGCGTTTTTCTCGTCATGCCAGACCTCCAGCCGCTCAAAGGTGATGCCAGTTTCCTTTTCGAGACGGTCAACCACCGGCAGCATGACGCGACAATGCGGACACTCCCGAGCATAAAACATGATAATTTTTTTCATGCTTGCCTCCTTTGAAACAGGCCGCACCAGCATTCCCCGTCAGGCCGACCCCGGTAGGTTTCATGGACTAAAAAATTGCAGGGACAGATAAGCTTCATGTCTTCGAGGAAATCTTTGGTCTGGAGGCGGCACGGACAGAACTTGTACCCGTGGTTTTTTTCATTGTTAAAAATACCTTCGAGTAAAAGGCTGACTTTATCTCGGTCGGGGTTCAAGCGGAATTCGTTCGCGGCGGCGAGCGCCTCGACAGTCCGCAAGAAAGTTTCCTGGTTTACTTGCCGGGGAAAAGCTTGGGCAATGGCTACGGCTTCGGTCGTGGATACTTCCACGTAGGCGTTTCTGGCGCCGCAAGTCGGGCAAATTTCGGGTGGTTTATTGCCGACATGAATGTCCTGACAGATGAAACAACGCCAGCTTTTTTTCATTTTTCTCCCTCGCTATCTAATCGAGATGGTAATTGGGCGCCTCCTTAGTAATTACCACGTCATGGACATGGCTTTCCCTGAGACCGGCAGCCGTAATCTTGATAAAACGGGCTTTTTCTTGCAGCTCGGGAATGTTCCGGCAGCCAGCATAGCCCATCCCCGACCTCAGGCCACCCACCATCATCTGGATGATGTTGACCACGGTCCCTTTGTAGGGAACCCGGCCTTCGATTCCCTCCGGGACGAGTTTGGTCTGGACGCCGGGGGTGTCCTGGAAATAACGGTCACGGCTGCCTTCTTTCATGGCCTCGAGCGAGCCCATCCCTCGATAAATCTTATACGACCTCCCCTGATAAATAACCACTTCGCCCGGTGCTTCGTCAGTTCCAGCTAACATGTTGCCCAGCATAACTGAGGAGGCGCCGGCAGCCAGCGCTTTGGTGATGTCTCCTGAATACTTTATCCCGCCATCCGCGATGACTGGAATATTATTTTTCTTGGCTACCCGCCAGACATCGGCGATAGCGGTTATCTGTGGCACGCCGGCTCCCGTGACGACTCTGGTCGTGCAAATCGAACCTGGCCCAACGCCGACCTTAAGGGCGTCGACGCCGGCGGCAATCAGGTCTTCAGCTGCTTCGGCCGTGGCGATGTTGCCGGCAATCAGCTCCTGGTCGGGAAATTTTTTCTTTAAAAGCTTGACGGTGTCGATGACGCGTTGCGAATGTCCATGAGCTGTATCAACCACCAGGACATCGACTTTGGCCTCAATCAAAGCGGCTGCTCTCGCCTCGACATCATTCCCGACGCCGATAGCCGCCCCAACCCTCAGCCGGCCGAAGCTGTCTTTGCAGGCGTTAGGATACTGGATCCGCTTGAGGATATCCTTGTAGGTGATTAAGCCCTTAAGATGGTAGTTTTCGTCGACCATCAAGATTTTCTCAATCTTGTGCTTGTGGAAAAGCTTCATCGCTTCTTCGAGCGACGTCCCGAGCGGCACCGTTACCAGGTCTTTGGTCATGACTTCTTCGATAGGCAGGTCAAGCCTGGTTTCAAACCTGACATCCCGGTTGGTAAGGATTCCCACCAGCCGGTTATTTTCATCTGTTATCGGCAGGCCGGAAATCTTGTACTTGCGCATGACCTCGAGAGCCTGAGAAATCTTGTCCTTTGGTCGCATTGTAATCGGGTCGACAATCATCCCGCTTTCATGGCGCTTGACTTTGGCTACCTCTTCCGCTTGAGCCTCGATCGAGAGGTTTCGATGGATGACACCCAGGCCCCCTTGCTGGGCGATGGCGATAGCCATTTTAGATTCGGTTACCGTGTCCATGGCTGAACTGAGAATCGGGATCTGGAGGCGGATGTTTCGGGTTAACTGGGTAGTTATATCTACTTCCGCCGGCAACACGGCCGATTTAGCCGGCAAAATAAGGACATCGTCAAATGTAAGTCCCTCCCGGACGTTCGGCTCCAGCATGGCCCCTCCTGATAAAATTTATCTTATTATCTTCTTTTCCTTTTCTTGGGAATGACAGCCCGGGCTTCGCGGCGGAAAGAGGGCGCTCTTTCGAGGGCCTGTTCCGGCGCGCCGTAGAAGAGCCGGCGGGTCGGTCGGCTCGGAGCTTCCTCTCGCTCGACGATGACCGGTTGAAAGAGGAAGATATAACGGACAGCCTCTTCCTCTATCCGGTCTAACATGGCCTGGAACATTTCGAAGCTTTCCTTCTTGTACTCGACCAACGGGTCACGCTGACCATAACCCCTCAGCCCGATTCCTTCCCGCAGATAATCCATTCCTAGAAGATGGTCCTTCCACTGACTATCTATTACCTGGAGGAGGATTATTCTCTCGAACTCGCGCATTCGGGCGGGGGTCAGCAGGCGCTCTTTTTCTTCATAAATTGCCATCAGGGCTATCAAGATCTTCTCGCGGAGCTCCTCGTAATTTACCTCGTCCCAGTTGATGCCGAGGGTTTCGATGTCCAGGCCAAACTGCGACCCGATAGCATTACGCAAGGCTTCCCGGTCCCAGTCTTCGGGATGCCGATCTTTGTTGGCATGGGTATCAAGCAGCCAGTCGAGGATGTTTTCCACCACTTCGACAAAATAAGAGCGCATATCCTTGCCTTCAAGAATTTCGCGGCGCATCCGGTAGATAGTCTCCCGCTGCTTGTTCATCACGTCGTCGTATTCCAGCAGGTGCTTGCGGATGGAGAAGTTTTGGGCTTCGACCTGTTTTTGCGCCCGCTCGATAGCCTTCGAGACCATTTTATGCTCTATCGGAACGCCTTCCTTCATCCCGATGCGGGCCATCAGCCCCGACAGCCGGTCGCTGCCGAAGATGCGCATCAAGTCGTCCTCGAGAGACAGGAAAAATTTCGAGGCGCCCGGGTCGCCCTGGCGGCCAGCCCGGCCGCGGAGCTGGTTGTCGATGCGACGGCTCTCGTGCCGTTCTGTCCCGATAACATAAAGGCCATCGAGCGAAACTACCTTTTTGTGTTCTTCTTCGGTAATTCGACGGGCTTCCTCGAGAGCTTTTTCCCACTGCTCGGGGGAGGCTTTTTCCGGTTCGATGCCGGCTTTCCGCAGGTTTTCTTTGGCCATGAATTCTGGGTTACCACCCAGGAGGATGTCAACACCTCGTCCCGCCATGTTGGTGGCGATGGTTACGGCGCCGACCCGTCCTGCCTGGGCGATGATTCTGGCCTCTTGTTCGTGGTACTTGGCGTTAAGAACAACATGTTTAATGCCTCGCTTGCGCAGGAGGGAGCTCAGATGTTCTGATTTTTCGATCGAGACCGTGCCTACAAGGGCCGGGCGACCTTTTTCATGCGCCTGAATGATTTCGTTGACCACAGCCTCCCATTTTTCTTTGGCCGTTCGGTAGACGACATCAGGATATTCATAACGGATAAGCGGTTTATTCGTCGGAATTTCGACGACGTCGAGGTTGTAGATGGCCATAAATTCGGCGGCTTCAGTGGCCGCGGTACCGGTCATCCCGGCGAGCTTTTTATACATCCGGAAATAGTTCTGAAAAGTGACCGAGGCTAAGGTCTGGTATTCCTGTTCTACCCTCACTCTTTCTTTGGCCTCGAGGGCCTGATGGAGGCCGTCGCTATAACGGCGGCCGGGCATTAACCGGCCAGTGAACTCGTCGACGATGATGACCTTGCCGTCTTTGACCATATAATCGACGTCCCGTTTAAACAGATGATGAGCTTTGAGAGCCTGGTTAATATGGTGAACAAGGTCCATGTATGCCAGGTCGTAGAGGTTGGGAACACGGAAATACTTTTCGGCCTCGGCCACGCCTTCTTCGAGTAGGGCGACGGTCCTGGTTTTCTCGTCCACTTTGAAATGGCGGTCTTTCTGGAGTCGGCGGACAAAGTTATCGATCCGGAAATAGAGGTCGGTTGATTCCTCGGTCGGGCCGGAAATAATCAGCGGCGTCCTGGCTTCGTCAATCAGGATGCTGTCGACTTCGTCGACGATGGCATAATGGTGGCCTCTCTGGACCATGTCTTCGAGCCTGAACTTCATGTTATCCCGCAGATAGTCGAAACCGAATTCGTTGTTCGTCCCGTAAGTGATGTCGCTGAGATAGGCCTTCTTGCGGTCGGCGTCGGGCATTTCATGCTGGATGACGCCAACGCTCAGGCCCAGGAATTTATAGATTGGGCCCATCCATTCGGCGTCTCTTTTGGCCAGATAATCATTGACCGTAACGATGTGGACGCCTTTGCCCTCGAGGGCGTTAAGGTAGGCAGGAAGCGTGGCCACCAGGGTTTTCCCTTCACCCGTCTTCATCTCGGCAATTTTCCCTTGGTGGAGGACGATGCCGCCCATGAGCTGGACGTCGAAATGTCGCATGTTGATAGTCCGGCGGGCTACTTCGCGGACAACGGCAAAACTCTCAATCAGGATGTCTTCGAGCGAAGCCCCCTGAGCTAACCTTTGTTTAAACTCGGCTGTTTTAGCCTGGAGCTGGGCATCAGTGAGCTTTCGGACGGAGGGCTCAAGCTCGTTGATGGCGGCAACGTAAGGACGGAGTTTCTTAAGGTCGCGCTCGTTCTTGGTGCCGAAGAGCTTGTTTAAAACCCATTTATACATTTCTTATTATTTAACAGAATACCCTGGATAAGTCAATTAAATAGGGACATGACCTATATTTCCTATTTTCTACTTGCCCCTATTTTAGATTAAATGAGGACATAATTTATATTTCCTATTTTTTGACGTTTTCTCAGGCGAGCAGGTTCAGGGGAATCCTGATTCTATATCTTAATATCTCAATCTTCAGAGCAGTCCCTGAGCTTTGGTAACTGAGCACTATGTCCGTGGTGCGATAACTGTTTAAGATATAGTTTTCTTTCTCCGCCTATTCTGGGCAGCCAGCTTACCGCGTTTATTTCGTCGGTAATATTCAATAATAAGAACTCATAGGGTCAAATCGGCAAAAAGCCAATACTTAAGTAGCAATCTGGAGCGACGGAAGGATAAGCATTCAATGGCTGATTTTTTATCACGAAAAAACTTATCCATGGAACATAACAAATATTGGCTAAGGAAAGAAATAAAGGGGAGGTGAGTAGCGTGCCGCGATAGGATAAACCGTTTAACATCATTCGACAGGGAATGTTGTGGTCTGAAATCTAAAATAAGATAATGCAGCAAACTTAAGACACGACAGGAAGGGGGGGAATCGCGTTCGACCTTGAAGAAAAGGGCGCACCTGGCAAGAAAAACAGGCAATAAGGGCCTTTGTTTCTTCAGGCAAAAATTTCCTTTTTAGATATAAAATTTAAAAAATATAAAAAATAAATTACAGTTAAATTTTCAGTGGCCAGTTTTTCCGCCAGGGTTTTGGCGCAAAAAACGAGCTGCCTGTTTGGCTATCAAAAAATAGGAAATATAGTTCATGTCCCGATTTTTGCCTACATAGCGCCATTTTAGCAAGATACCGTGTCCCGATCTTAATAGAAGTATAACCGGCGCGCGATGATTAAGAAATAGGAAATATAAATTATGAGGCGCACATAGTTGTCCCCATTTTTCCGAGGAGTTCGGCCACAAGTTCCTTGGCGCCGTATACCTTGAGCAGAGCCTCGATAATTCCCTGGCTATGCACCATGACCGAACGTGCCTGCTCCTCGGTGTAAACGAACCGGTTCGGCAGGGATTGGATGTTGCCGTCAAAAAGAACACCCACCAGCTCTCCTTTAACATTGACCACGGGTGAGCCGGAGTTTCCGCCGATTGAGTCGGCCGTGGCGACGAAGTTCAACGGCACCTTCAGGTTAAGGGCGTTCTTTTTCTCGACGAAACTCGCGGGCAGCTCATACGGAAACTTGAAACCGAACTGTCTGGCTCGTTCATACAGGCCGGCAAAATTAGTCTGGAAAGGTATCCAGCGGCCGTTTTCGCGGTAACTTTTGACCACCCCGAAGCTTAACCGTAAGGTTGAGGTTGCGTCCGGAGGGACCGAGGTCCCCTTGAGTTTAAAGATAGCCCGGGCGATAAGACCGCCGTTAGTGTTTTCAACAGATTCCACCTCTTTTTCATACCGGGCTCTTAACCCCCTCGAGACCGGGTCGACGAGGAGGGCGAGCTTAATCATGGCGTCGTCGACCTGGTATATCTCCTCGGGCTTCGCCTGAAGAAGCTTTTTCCGTACTTCCATGTCTTTGAGTTTGGTTCGAGCGACGAGTTCCCGGGCAAGCTCATCAGCGGGTTTAGCGCCAAGCAGCCAGCGTACTTCCCACATACCGGGCAGCTCTTCTTTAAGCTGCGAGAGAGAATCGGCAAGCTTCACTATCTCGAAGTCATCATATATCGGCGCGGGCGAGAGAATCGACCGCTCGACCGAGGGCAGGTTAGAATCGCGATATTCGCGCAACCGAAGCTCGTTTGGTTTCAGGCGCTCCTCGGCTAAGCGGATAAGGTTACGGGCGAGGGTAAAATAAACTGAATTGAAACCCTGGGCTCGCTCGAAAAAGGCCAGTGGCTTGAATATTTCGGCATAAACCTTCTGGGCGGCGGCGATTTCGTCCCAGGCGCGGCCAAACTCCTTAGCTAAATTCGGGTCGGCGGCCACCGCCCGCTTCAACTCAGCCTCTTCCTTAGCCTTCTTTTCCATGACTTTCGGGTCGAGCAGCCCGGAATTATACCCGGTGACGGCCTTAAGACTGTTCTCGATGCCGAAAAGCGTATTCAAGGCGATGCGGGCCTGTTCTTCGCCTTTTTGGCTGTACGCCTGGAGGAGAGCTCTTCTTCTTTGATAATTGGCAATAGTGAAAGGATAGCTAACGTCGCGCAGGAACTCCAGCTGAGCCAGAGTAAGAAGCCTTCCGGTCGAGCCGGGGTTGCCAGAGACGAAAACCACGTCTCCTTCTTTGACCCCTTTCTGGCTCCAGCGAAGATAGTGGGGTGTCTTGGCGGGCTGGCCATTTTCATAGGCCCGGAAAAAAGTGATGTCAAGGTCATAACGCGGGTAAGTGAAATTGTCCGGGTCGCCGCCAAAAAAGGCGATGGCAAACTCGGGCGCAAAAACAAGCCTGACATCAGTATAAACCTTGTATTTATACAGGTGATACATACCGCCGGAGTAGAGCGTAACTACAGAAGCTTTGAGCCCGGCCTTATCCGCCGTTTCTTTTTCGATTTGGGCGATGACCTTTTCGCGGGCTGCGGCCGCCTCAGCCGCCGTCATCCCCGGCTTTTCAGCCGAAAGCACGCGGGAGGTTACGTCCTCGATTCCCTCAAGAACCCAGAGCTCGACGCCGGGGCATTTCAGCTCTTCCTCTTTCGTCCGGGCATAGAACCCTGTTTTCATCAAGTCCCGTTCGGGTGTGCTCAAGTTCTGGATAGCCCGCTGGCCGACATGATGGTTGGTCAGAATCAGACCGTCAGGCGAGACAAAGGAAGCCGAAGCTCCGCCGAAGCGAATCGAGGCCAGGCGGAGGTGGTCAAGCCATTCCTGGGTCAGAGTAACGCCGTATTTTTTCTTGATCAAGTCAACCGGCACCTGGTTGAAAGGCCACAGGCCTTCGTCGGCTTTAAGCGAAAGGGAAAGGATAATGATTAGAATCCATGAGATGACCAAATACCGTCCCTTTTTCATTCTTGCCTCCTTGAATAGCGCTCGCTAATCTTAAAGATCAAAGCCCTTTTCCCTGGAGAAAATAAAGAATTGAAGAAGAATCCATGGTTCTCATCTAATTAGAATATTATTTTAGGCTTAAGCGCCTAAAAAAGACAAACCCAGGAAGTCTTGATTTGAGACCCCGGAAGCGGTATCATATAAGTGAGAATTTTTCTCAATTAGGCAGGGAAGACCCATGGCCGACAAGGTGGTTAGGTTAAGCGAAGCACCCCCAGGAAAGCCTCTGCGGATTGTTGACATCCTCGGCGGCCATGGCGTCCGCCGTCGCCTTCTGGCCCTGGGTTTTCATAAGGGTGATTTAGTCGAGCGGAACTCAGGGGCCATTTTTGGCGGTCCTTTCCTGGTGAAAAGTCTTAGCTCCGATACGACGGTTGCCCTCGGTCGGGGAATAGCCCATAAAATCCTGGTGGAAGTCCTCGATGGCCAGGCCTGATGGTCCGGTTATCGTCTTCATCGGTCAGCCTAATAGCGGCAAAAGCACTCTCTTTAACGCCATTGCCGGACCTAAAGCCCAGACGTCCAACTTCCCCGGGACAACCGTCACCCACACCCATAGTCAGGTTTATGTCAACGGCCAGGTTTGGCGGATAGTCGACCTCCCTGGCACTTATTCGTTGAACCCTTCAGACCCGGCCGAAAAAGCCGCCCTCGGCCATCTTTTCCAGGAGCCGCCCGACCTTATTGTCAATGTCATTGACTCTTCCTTATTAGGTCGGAGCCTGGAGTTGACCCTGGAATTGTTGGAGTTAGAGAGGCCGATAGTGCTTGTCCTGAATATGGTAGACCTGGCGGAAAAAAAGGGAATCAAAATCAACGCCCGGAAGCTCGAGGAGGTTTTAGGGATTCCGGTGGTGGTTACTGTGGCCAACCGGGGGAGGGGAGTTAAGGAGCTTCTCTCGCGCTGCTCCGAATGTCTGAAGCTTAATTGTCTCCCCAAGCCCCTATCCTGGACGGCCGACGTTGAAAAAATAGTGGCCGAGCTCGCCGCCTCGCTTCCCGAAAATTTCTGCATCGTCGCTAACCGCCGTTTCACTGCGGTCAAACTGATTGAAGCTGGCGAGACCTTTTGTCATGAAATTCTCGAGGAAATAAGCCTTCCGCTGAAAAAAAAGGTGGAAGAGGCCCGCCGCCAATTAGAAGCCAAGCGGCAACGGCCTGCATACGAAGTTTTGGCGGCCGAGAGACACCACTTAGCGCTCAAGATTCTCGAGGCAGTTGCCCGCGTGGAGCGGGGTTCGAAGGTAAGCTGGGAAGAGAAAATAGACAGCTTGCTGATGCACCCGCTTCTTGGTTATCCCATCCTTTTCCTGGTTTTCTGTCTTTTTTTCTTCCTGATTTTTCTTATCGGCAACCCGCTGGAGCAGTTGTTGCTCCAACCCTGGGCAAAACTTCAATCCTGGCTGAATAGCCTTGCTTTGCCTGGAATTGTTCTCTCGCTGGCCGACGGCTTGACCCAGGGGCTCGGGGCCGGGGTAGCTATTGTTTTGCCCTATTTCCTGCCGTTGCTTTTCCTGATGGCTTTTCTCGAAGACCTGGGCTATTTAGCCAGAGCCGGGTTCCTTCTCGATGCCCTGATGCACCGGATAGGCCTGCATGGAAAGTCGGTGGCGCCTTTTATCCTCGGGTTCGGCTGCAACGTCCCGGCTGTGGTCAGCACCAGAATCTTAGAGTCGCCCCGGGACCGTTTCCTGACCTCCTTATTGATTCCTTTTATTCCCTGTTCGGCCCGGACAACCGTTATCCTGGCCATTATTGCCTTCTTTCTTGGTCCCTGGTGGGCGATGGGCTTCTATTTTTTCCAGATAGCCGTGGTGGGATTGGTCGGCCGGTTTTTAGCCTTTTTCTTCAAGGACCCCTCCCCGGGACTTATCCTCGAGATTCCCTCGCTCAAACTCCCTTCAGTCCGGATTATCTTTTCCAAGGTCGGCTGGCAGCTGCGCTCTTTTGTCCAGTTTGCCTGGCCGATTTTGATTGCTGGCAGCCTGGTTTTGAGCCTCCTTCAGCTCAGCCGGGTTGATTTCTTAATCAATCGTGGTCTTGCGCCATTGGTCAGCGGAGTTCTTGGGCTGCCGGCCAACCTGGGCGTAACCTTGGTTTTTGGCTTCCTCCGGAAGGAGCTTTCCTTGTTAATGATGCTCCAGGCCCTGGGAGTAGCCTATGAGAGCCTTCCTGAAGTCCTCAGCCGACAGCAACTCGTGGTTTTTACGGCCTTCATCAGCCTGTTTATTCCGTGTCTTTCGACGGTAGCCATTATTTGGAAAGAAATCGGCCGAAAGGCCGCCGCCGTTTCAGTCTTATTGAACCTTTCGGTGGCTACCGCCGTCGCCTTTCTTCTCCGGCTTATTTTATAAATTTTAAACGCAGGTCTTCTCGGGATTCATAGGAGCGCCGAGGCTTATCAAGTGAACTCTTGATACCTGGCTAAGACCGGAGGTCGATTCAGTTTTTTGGGTACCAATTATTTATCAGGAAGGCCTGTAGCCCTGGGGAAGGGCCCTCTACTATTTCAATTCTCCGACACCGACTTTGTTCCCGGAAAAGGATTAAGAAATGGGTTTTTTGCCAAAGAAAATTAATTCGCTTTTTTTCTATCTATTTTCTTAAAAGACGAGCGCGAATAGGGAGTCAAAAAATTAGGATTAAGAAAGAAGAAAAAAACTGAGATGAAATTTGGCAGGAGACCAAAGGGGCGCAGGGCGGGAGTGGCGAACCGGTTAGCGTTGGAAAAATTGTTTGATAGCCGCGGCCGCTTTCCGGCCGACAAGGGAAATCAATTCCTCTTCCGTTGCGTTGATTATTTCTTCCAGGCTGTCGTAACGCTCGAGAAGCAGACGTTGCCTTTTCGGCCCGATGCCGGGAACCAGGCTCAGTTGCGACTGAAAACTCTTTTTTTCTCTTCGCTTGCGGTGGAGGCTGAGGGCAAAACGATGCGCCTCGTCGCGGATAAATTGGAGGAGCTTTAAAGCCGGTGAAGTTGCTTCCAGGTGAAGGCCGTCTGGATGAGTTCGGCTGTAGATTATTTCCTCTTTCTTGGCTAAGGCGATGACCGGAATCTCTCCGAGGTTCAGGCGCTCGAGAACTTCCTCCGCCGCCCGGAGCTGGCCTTTGCCGCCGTCGATAAGCACCAGGTCAGGCTTGCTCCCCCCTTCTTCCGCCAGCCGGTGGTAACGCCGTTCGAGCACTTCCTTCAACGAGGCAATATCATCGGGGCCGCTGACGCTACGGACGCGGTAGCGGCGGTAATCCTTTTTCTCAGGAAGAGTATCGACAAAAACGACAAGCGAACCGATGGTTTCCTCGCCACCCGTGTTCGAAATATCAAACCCTTCCACCCGCCGCGGCAGCCGGGGCAAGTTCAGTTCCTGCTGGAGTAAAGAGAGAGCTTCAGGTTCTACCCGCCCCTTAAAAAGCAGCACTTCGGCGTTGCGGGTGGCTAACTCGACGAGGTTTTTATCACGGCCGGAACGGGGGACCACCAGCCTGACCCTTTGGCCCTTCTTTGCCTCGAGCCAGCGGACGAGTTCAGCCAGGTTATCCGGTTCGAAGGGAACCAGGACCCTGTCCGGAATATCCATGGCCTTATAAAACTCTGCGAGGAATTCCTTGAGGACGACCGGAGTTTCCTTCGGCTCCTTTTCTTCCCAAATGACTTCCTCTGATTCAACAACCTTGCCGCGGCGCATAAAGAAAACATAGATAGAGATTTCGCTTCCCTTTCTGGCCAGACCGAAAATATCAGCATTTTCCAGGCCCACCGAGATTAATTTAGGTTTTTCGCGGATTTGCTCGATGGCCCGGATGGTATCCCGCCAGTGAGCTGCCTGTTCAAAGGCCATTCTTTCGGCCGCTTCTTTCATTTTCTGGCGGAGCAGGTCCAACAACTGTTCTGTTTTTCCCTCGAGAAAAAGAAGCGCATTAGCCACGCTTTCCTTGTATTCAGACTCAGACACGGCGCCAACGCAAGGCCCAGAACAGAGCTTCATCTCGTATTCTAAGCAAGGCCGTGTCCGCCTGCCGGGGATGGTTTCCTCGCAGGTTCTGAGGCCAAAAAACTTGCTGAGGAGATGAATCGTTGTCCGGGCATGGCGGGCGGGGCTAAAAGGGCCAAAGTAGCGGGCGCCGTCTGCCTCAACCCGGCGGCTGAGATAGACGCCAGGAAACCTTTCCTCAACCGTGACTTTAAGATAGGGAAAACTCTTATCATCTTTCAGCCGGAGGTTAAACTTCGGCTGGTGCTTCTGAATAAAATTGTTCTCGAGGAAGGCGGCTTCCTTTTCCGAGTCAGTGAGGATGAAATCCACCGAAGTCGCTTCGGCCATGATGTTCTGCACCTTGAGGTCTGAAGTCGGCTGAAAGTAGGAAAGAACGCGGTCGCGAATCGACCTGGCCTTGCCGACATAAATGACCTCTCCCGCCTTGTTTTTAAAAAGATAGATTCCAGGTTTTTCAGGCAGAAGGTTGGCTTGCCTCTTCAGGCTCTCCATCTTTTCGCGTAATGCTACTTATAGTCCAAGTTCGAGCTCTCTTTTCTTTAACCTGGTGAGTTCGTCGCGGAGGCGGGCTGCCTTTTCGAACTCCAGGTTCCGGGCCGCCTCCCGCATCTGACGCTCGAGTTCCTGAATCCGCCGCTTTCTCTTCTCGGGTGAAAGGATTATTTCCTTGTCCGCCGCTACCCGGGTGTAATCAAGATAATCCCGTTCATAAACCGAAGAGAGGATTTCGTCGATTCTTTTAACGATTGACTGGGGAGTAATGTTATGCTGTCGGTTGTACTCCTCCTGGAGACGGCGCCGGCGCTGGGTTTCCTCGATAGCTCGTTTCATGGATTCAGTCACGGTGTCAGCATAAAGGATGACCTTACCGTTGACGTTGCGGGCGGCCCGGCCGAAGGTCTGAATCAGCGAAGTCGTGGACCGTAAAAAACCTTCTTTATCCGCATCCAGAATGGCCACGAGGGAAACTTCGGGAAGGTCGAGTCCTTCACGCAGGAGGTTAATCCCGATGAGGGCGTCGAACTTCCCCTGGCGGAGGTCACGCAGGATGGTAACTCGGTCTAAGGTGTCTATCTCCGAGTGGAGATAACGAACTTTGAGCCCGAGCTCGTGGTAATAGCGGGTGAGGTCTTCAGCCATTTTCTTGGTCAGGGTGGTGACCAAGGTTCTTTCTCGGTTCTGGCTCCGTTTCTTGATTTCCGCCATTAAGTTGTCTATCTGGCCGCGGGCTGGCCTCACTTCGACTTCGGGGTCGGTCAGACCAGTCGGCCTGATAATCTGTTCGACCACGCGACCGTTAGCCTTTTTGATTTCGTACGGACCGGGAGTGGCGGAAACGTAGAGGACCTGGTTCACCCGGGCCTCGAACTCGCGGAAATTAAGCGGCCGGTTGTCAAGCGCTGAAGGAAGCCGGAAACCGTGCTCGACAAGCGTCAACTTGCGGGACCGGTCCCCATGATACATGCCACCAATCTGCGGAATAGTAACATGGGATTCATCGATGATGGTCAGAAAATCGGGCGGAAAGTAGTCGAGCAGGGTATAGGGAGGTTCGCCGGGCTTCCGGCCGCTCAGGTAGAGCGAATAGTTTTCGATACCAGGACAGTAGCCAAATTCCCGGAGCATCTCCAGGTCGAAGCGGGTTCTTTCTTCGATTCTTTCAGCTTCGATGAGTTTGCCCTGGCTGCGGAAAAAGGCGATTCTTTCCTCGAGTTCCTGTTCGATACCGGCGATAGCCCGCTGGAGAGTTGGTTGCGGCGTCGAGAAAAACGAACGGGGGTGGATAAGGACGCGCGGTAAGGCTTCTTTGGTTTTTCCCAGAAGGGGGTCGATAAGCGAGATTTTCTTCACCCGGGTGCTGTCAAGCTCGATGCGGTAAGCAAAATCCTCGTAAGCGGGGAAAATATCGATAACATCACCCCTTACCCGGAATGTCCCCCGACGGAAATCGGTTTCTTCCCTGACATACTGGAGCTCAACCAGGCGCTCGAGAATCTTTTTGCGGGAGATAACCTCGCCTGTTTCCAGAGCAAAGCTCATCGAGTAATAAGTTTCTGGCGACCCGATGCCATAAATGCAGGAGACGGAAGCGACGATGATGACGTCGCGCCGCTCGAAAAGAGCGTTGGTGGCGCAAAGGCGCAGCCGGTCTAATTCGTCGTTAATCGTGGCTTCTTTGGCGATATAAGTGTTGGTCGCTGGAATATAAGCCTCGGGTTGATAATAATCATAATAGCTGACAAAGTATTCGACGGCGTTATGCGGGAAAAACCGTCGGAATTCCTGGTAGAGCTGGGCGGCCAAAGTTTTATTGTGCGAAATAACGAGCACCGGCCGCTGGGCGTTCTGGATGATATTAGCCATGGTAAAGGTCTTGCCCGACCCGGTAACCCCCATCAGCACCTGGTGTTTAATTCCTTTGAGCAGGCCTTCGGTGAGCTCGTCGATGGCCTTGACCTGGTCGCCCTTGGGTTCAAACTCCGAGACTAAATGGAATCGACTCATCGCCCTGGCTATTAAGATATTTATTCAAGTTATCTTTTTAACTATTATAGTATACCAAATCGAGGCTCCTCGGCCTAAGAATAAGCCGGACGAAACCTCAACCTTAGATGTCTTGAAAAAAATGAGCCGACTTGATGGAAATAAGCAAAAATCCAGAAGGAAAATTTTCAAGAGTCATGTATAATTCTAAAATTAGGCCGTAACGATGTCTCATGGACAATAGAAAAATAGTTGCCGCTATTTCCGGTCAAAAATTAAACCGGACTCTGGGTCTTTTTGACGCCACGGCCATTAATATAGGCGCAATTATTGGCGCTGGAATTTTTGTCGTGACCGGCATTGCGGCCGGGATTGCCGGGCCGTCGGTTATTATTTCCATAATTTTGGCTGGGGCGGTTGCTTTTTTTACTGCCTTAAGCTTTGCCAGGCTGACCCGCTGGCTTCCGCGAGAGGGGAGTATTTATGTTTTTGCCACCAGATTGTTATCCCCGTTTGCCGGGTTTATAGCCGGGTGGCTCTGGCTTCTTTCGAATATCTTAACGGCGGCGGCCGTTTCCTTGGGCTTTGCCCATTATTTGAAGGCTCTTTTGCCAACTTTGCCCGCTAACTTAGTGGCTGCCTTTCTTTGTTTGTTGTTTACCGTGGTCAATTTTTTTGGAGCTAAGCAATCAGCCCTCCTCAATAATTTGCTAGTTATGGCCAAGATGGCCATCCTTCTGTTTTTTATTATATTTGGTTCCTTTTATTTGAATGCAATTAATTTCTGGCCTTTTTTGCAGTTGAAGAAGCAAACCATTTCCGCTGCCTTTTATATCTTCTTTGCCTTTGGCGGGTTTGCTCGGGTGGCCGTCTTGGCTGATGAAGTTAAACGCCCGAGAAAGAATGTTCCCCGGGCAATCATTTTCTCCGTTATCATCTCGACCCTCATTTATGTTCTTGTGGCTTTGGTCGCTCTGGGCTTAGTTGGAGCCCAAAGACTTGGCCACTCTCAATCCCCATTAACCACGGCGATGCGCGCAACCCAGAAGCCGGTGGCCGTTTATATCATCTCCGCAGGAGGATTAGTGGCCACAGCGAGCGTTCTTTTAACCTCCATTTTGGGTGTTTCGCGGATGGCCTTTGCCATGGCCGAGAAGAATGACCTTCCTTCGATTTTGGCTCGCTTGCATCCTAAGTATCGAACGCCTTTCTATGCCGTGGGGATAAGCGGGGTGACAACGACCGGTCTAATATTATTGGTTGACATAACCAAGGTCCTGGCGCTGAGTACCTTCGCTTTACTCTTTTATTACTTGCTTGCTAATCTCTGTGTTCTTAGAATAAGCCAAGAAACTAAGCTTTATGAAAAGCTTATTTCCTTAGCCGGGTTAGTTTCGTCCGCGAGTCTCCTGGTAATTGCTTTTATCCATCTGACCAGAGTGTTAACGTTTGGGTTGGTTGCTATTCTGCTGGGAACGGTCTATTATGCCCTCAAACCCAAAATCAAATCTTAACCGGCGACTATCTTCTTTCAATTTCCCCAAGCGGTGATGCCAGCACGGTTTTTGCTGCGGCGTGGTGCGGATAGGCCGCCTAAGAGGTAGAATTATTATTATTGTTTTTTGGCTTTTGGGCAATAGAGATAGATCTTAACCGCGAGCTAAAACTCTAAAACTGGGTTCGGAAGGCTAAGACTTGCTGTTTACTATTCTGAGAAAAAGGCTTACGATTTTGGAGTCAAATTCTTCACCCGCCTTTTGTTTTAAATAATCAAGGATGTCCTTTTTCTTCCAGGCTTGCCTATAAGGACGGTCGGAACTTAAGGCGTCATAAACGTCGACGACGGCGAAGAGCCTGGCGGCTAGAGAGATTTTCTTCGTCCAAGAATTTTTTCCATAAATTGGCGTTTAGGTTAATTAAAGGAACAAGAGTTAAAGACGCTGCGTGTGGACAAAATTAGGCCTCGGGGATAGTTCCAAAATCTGAAGGGGTTTAGTAAGATGCGTTGAGGCGGCGTGGGCGAGGCAATAGTCAGAATAATAAAATAAAATTTAGAGTTTGGGGTTAAGATGATTTTATTTTGATGGCGCCTTTAAACCTGGCGCCTTCCTCGATGGAAACCCGGCTGGCGAGAATATCGCCCTCGAGAGAAGCCTGAGAAGTCAAGGTCACTTTAGTTGCGGCCAGGATGTTGCCGGCGACAGTGCCCTCAACGATTACTTCCTGGGCCGAAATATTGCCTTTAACAGTGGCTGAGCGGGCGACAAAAAGCTTGTGGCCGTCAACTTTTATCTCGCCCTCAATCTTTCCCTCAACCGCCAGATCTTCCGCCGCCTGGATGTCCCCGCGCAGGTGAATGGATTGCCCTAAGCGAGAGCCGCTTTCGGCTGGTTTAATTTCTCGGTTATCCATTA
>JBBIRF010000006.1:0-11809 GCA_037441905.1 Candidatus Aminicenantota bacterium | reverse complement strand
GATTGCCCTAAGCGAGAGCCGCTTTCGGCTGGTTTAATTTCTCGGTTATCCATTAAATAATCGTCGCTAACCCTGTTTTTCTGGCAGAATAAATAGAAGCCTAGAAATACTCATCTTTTTTATTTACAAAAATTATAAAAGACCTCAGAGCAAAGGTCAAATAAAAGTCAGGCCGGAGACGCAAAAAACGACCGTTCAAGCGAAATCTTAACGGGAAGCGAAAAGACCACCAAACAAGCGCAATACGAGCAAACCGGGCTGCGAGTTTTGTTGACCAAACTGCGACCAGTATGATATAAGCCAGGCTGAGAAAATAAGCGAAATTTCCAACCTGGAGGAGAAACTATGTTGGTCAAAAGAGCCAAAGGAAAAGTTTTGGGTTTGAGAAATTATGCTTCGCTCTGCCTGGGGATTATTCTTATTGGCGGGTTGCTCCTTTCCCTCCAGGCCGGAAGCAAAAAGCCCATTACCTATGATGTTTATGACAGCTGGAAATCTATCCAGGGGACAAGAATAAGTCCCGACGGCCTGTGGGTGGTTTATTCTCTCAGCCCGCAGGAGGGCGACCCGGAGCTCGTCGTTTATAACCTGAAGACCGGCCAGGAAAAAAGATATCCCCGTGGCCAGAACCCGCAGGTCACGGTGGACAACCGGTTCGTTGTTTTTACTATCGTCCCGCCAAAGGAAGAAGTTGATAAAGCAAAAAAAGAGAAGAAAAAACCAGAAGAAATGCCTAAGAATGGCCTGGGAATCGTCAACCTGGCGACAGGCGAGATGAAAAGCGTCGACCGCGTTAAAAGCTTCAAGCTGCCCGAAAAATCAGGTGCCTGGGTTGCCTATCTTCTCGAGCCGCCTTTGAAAAAAGAGCCAGAAAAGCCTGCAGCCGAAGCCAAGAAAGAGCCTGAGAAAAAAGAGGAAAAAGCGCCGGAAAAGAAAGAAGAGAAAAAGGAAGAAAAAAAGAAAGAACCCGGGACTGACCTCATCGTTCGGGAGTTAGCCAGCGGAAAAGAAATCGTTATTTCCGAAGTCATCGAATACACCTGGAACAAGAGCGGCACCCTGCTGGCTTATGCGGTTTCCTCCTCCAAGCCGGAGAAGGACGGAGCCTATGTTCTTGAGCCAGCGCAGAATAAAACCACTGACCTGCTAACCGGGCTCGGGCATTACAAACAACTAAGTTTCGATGAAAGCGGCCAGAACCTGGCATTTTTGAGCGACCGCGACGAATATAAACAAGAAGCTCCGGCCTTCAAACTTTATTATTGGAACCCTAAATTAGAGGCGGCCCAGGAAGTTGCCTCCAGGGGTTCTGTCGGGATGCCCCAGGGAATGACGCCGAGTGAAAACGCCCAACCGAGCTTTTCTCCCGACGGAACTATGCTCTTTTTCGGCTACGCTCCGGCCCCCAAGCCCGAGCCTAAGGACGCGCCGGAGCCAGTTAAAGTTGATATCTGGCACTGGAAAGACCTCGAGCTTCAGCCGATGCAGAAGGTGAGGGCGGAAGAAGAAAAAAAGAGAAGCTACCTCATAGTCTACCACTTAAAGGAGAAGAAATTGGTGGCATTAGCCTCGCCAGACTTGCCGGAGGTCACTTTATCCGAGGATAAAAAAGTCGCCCTGGGTTCTTCTGACATCCCTTACCGACAGCTCATCTCCTGGGACCAGAACTACTATGATTATTATTTGGTAAATGTTAAGGACGGCAGCCGTCGTCTCGTTGCCACCAAGTTGGCTGACCGGATGAGGATATCACGGGGAGGTAATTACCTGCTTTATTATGATTATGCCGATAAATCGTATTATTCCTATAGAATAAACGACCATAAGCGGTTCAACCTGACAGCGGCGCTCGGTGTTCGTTTCGAGCAGGAAGAATGGGATACACCTTCCGACCCCAGGCCGTACGGGGTTGCTGGCTGGACGGATAACGACCAGTCTGTGCTTATTTACGACAGGTTCGATATCTGGGAAATAAAGCCGGACGGCTCCTCAGCCCGGATGATTACCGGCGGCCAGGGAAGAGCCAGGCAGCTGGTTTTTCGCTACCAGGAAGTTGACCCGGAAGCTAAGACAATTCCGTTAAAAAAGCCGCTTCTCCTTTCAGTTTTTGACGAAAAGACCAAGGCAACCGGCTATTATCAAGTCACTCTCCAGCCGCCTTCGGAGCTCAAAGAGCTGATAATGCAGGATAAGCTCTTCCGCGGGCTGGAGAAAGCCAGGGAGGCCGAAACCTATATTTTCACTCTCCAGCGGTTCGAGGAATTTCCAGACCTCTGGGTAAGCGGTCCGGATTTTAAAGATATGAGGAAAATAAGCCAGGCTAACCCCCAGCAAGCGGAGTATAACTGGGGAAAAGCGGAACTGATTCATTATCTCAATGCCGACGGCAAGGAGCTTGAGGCCGTCCTGATTAAGCCTGAAGATTTTGACCCGAACAAGAAATACCCGTTAATGGTTTATATTTACGAGCGCTTGAGCGACCAGCTCCATCGCTATTATCCTCCTTCTCCCGGAACTTCGATTAATTTTACCCGGTATGTCAGCAACGGGTATGTTATCCTCCAGCCCGATATCGTTTATGAGGTCGGAAACCCCGGTCTCAGCGCTCTCAAGTGTGTTATTCCCGCCGTTGAACGAGTTGTGGCCATGGGCTTTATCGACCCCAAAAGAATCGGCATCCAGGGACATAGCTGGGGCGGGTACCAAATCACTTATTTGATCACGCGAACGAACATTTTTGCGGCAGTCGAGGCGGGCGCAGCAGTGAGCAACATGGTGAGTGCTTATGGGGGCATCCGCTGGGGTTCAGGGATGAGCCGGGCTTTCCAGTATGAAAAAACTCAGAGCCGCATCGGCGCCCCTCCCTGGGAAAGGGCTCTTCAGTTTATTGAGAACTCGCCCATTTTCTGGGTAGAAAGAGTTAATACACCCTATCTGACGATCCATAACGACGAAGACGACGCTGTTCCCTGGTACCAGGGAATCGAATTCTTTACTGCCATGAGGCGGCTGGGAAAAGAAGCTTACCTTTTTAATTTTAACGGCGAAAAACACGGACTGCGCGACCGCCAGAACCAGAAATACTGGACGGTTCATCTCGACGAGTTCTTCGACCACTATCTCAAGGGAGCTCCTAAGCCGGAGTGGATGGAAAAGGGCGTTACCTACCTCGAGCGCGGCAAAAGAGATATTTCGTCCTTGTTTAAGCCCGCGCCCGCGGCGAAGAAAGAGAAAGAAGACGCACCCGAAAATTGAGGGGCACGCTAAAAGCACGGGGCAAAATAGGGACGGAGCTTAGAGCGAAAAACCAGTTTTCTCATCGTTGGACTTAATTTTTTCACTTGACAAAGCTCCAGCCTGCTGTATAATTATGCATTGCGATGAATAAATATACAAAAGCTTATCGGCAAAAGATCCTGAAAGATATTATCGAAATGATGGGAATTTCCGACCAGGCTCATCTGCTAAAGGAATTGAGGCGCCATGGAATTAGAACTACGCAGGCGACCATTTCCCGTGACCTGCACGAGATGGGCGTAGTCAAGACCAGGGTGGCCCCGGGAGTTTATATTTACAAGTATGAAGTCCTGGGGTCGCTTTCTAAAGAGGTAATTTCCCGTCGTCTAAAAATCATGTTCGAGAACTTTGTCGTCGAAGTTAGGGGAACTGAGAACTTGATTCTGGTTAAAACTTCACCGGGTAACGCCCACGGAGTCGCAAGTTTAATTGACCTGATGAAATATAAGCCGGTTCTCGGGACGATCGCCGGAGACGACACGATTCTGGTGGTGGTTGATTCGAAAAAGAATCGCGTCGAAATGGAGCGACAGTTTGAGGCTTTCCTCAAGAGTGCCGGCGAAGAAAAAATAAAATAGTTCTTTAAAAAAATAATTTTCTTTACTTAAGACAAGGCATTTAAATCGCGGCGGCAAGACTAAAAGCAGGCTGAGGGCAGAGGGTAATTCAGCCACCCTTTGAAAATAAGCCCTCAATTAACCCCCGAGCTTAATAAGCTCCTCTTGAGGCCAAAAATGATTGTTTCTTAGCTAAAAACGGGCGCAAGCAAAAATGCCCGACGGAGGTAAAAATGGCTAAGGTAATCCTGGCTTATTCTGGAGGGCTCGACACCTCAGTAATTCTCAGGTGGCTCGTCGAGAAAGGCTATGAAGTCATAGCTTATACGGCCGACGTCGGTCAGAATGATGACCTGGCTGAAATTGAGAGGAAAGCCATCGCCACCGGCGCAACCAGGTTTATTTTCGAGGACCGCCGCGAAGAATTGGTGACTGATTTCATTTTCCCGGCCATCAAGGCTAACGCCGTTTACGAAAGCCGGTATCTCCTCGGGACAGCTCTGGCGAGGCCGTTAATCGCCAAAGGCCAGGTTGAAGTTGCCCGCCGGGAAGGCGCCGAGAATGTCGCCCATGGAGCCACGGGAAAAGGAAACGACCAGGTAAGGTTTGAGTTGAGCTACTACGCCCTTAACCCCTCAATTAAAGTGATTTCCCCGTGGAAAGACCCAGAGTTCCTGGCTGAATTCAAGGGGCGGTCCGACCTCCTTAAGTATGCCGAGAAAAAAGGGATTAACGTCAAAGCCTCGCGCGCCAAGCCTTACAGCGAGGACGCTAACCTTATCCACATCAGTCATGAATCCGGCATCCTCGAGGACCCCAAAGCCTTTCCTCCGGAGGGAATTTTCAGCTGGACAAAGAGCCCCAAGGAAGCTCCTGATAAGGAAACCTTAGTCGAGGTTCATTTTAAGGACGGCGAGCCGGTTAAAGTTGTGGACGTAACCAACGGGGTCGTCGAAACCAGACCGCTGGCGTTATTCCAGTATTTAAACCACCTTGGCGCTACGAACGGTATTGGCCGGGTGGATATGGTGGAGAACCGTTACGTCGGGATAAAGAGCCGCGGGGTCTATGAGTCTCCGGGAATGACTATTTTGCACATAGCCCATCGGGATATCGAAGGGATTGCCATGGACCGGGAGGTGATGCGGCTGCGGGACATGTTAGCCCCGAAATTTGCCGAACTCGTCTATTATGGTTTCTGGTATTCTCCCGAGATGGATTTCTTGATGGCGGCGATTAACAAGAGTCAGGAATTGATTGACGGAGTTGTGTATCTATCGCTTTATAAGGGGAATATCCAGGTTCTTGGCCGCGAATCGCCCACCTCGCTCTACGACCAGGCTCTCTCGAGTATGGATATTGAAGGCGGGTTCAATCAGACTGATTCTTCAGGGTTCATCAACATCAACGCCATCCGGCTCAAGGCCCACCATGCTATTATGGCCAGCCGCGGCCGCAAAATAACTGATTTCTTGAGGTAAAAAATGCAGGCCATCTGGGAAAAAAGGTTTAAGGGAAGAAAAGGCGAGCGTATTCTGGATTCTTTTAATGCTTCCATCGGGCAGGATTATTTTCTCAGGGAGGAAGAAATTGAGGTGGCGCTGGCTTATGCTGAGGCGCTTTTTCACGCCGGGATAATAACGGCGGAAGATTTGGAGCAGGTTAAAGCCGGGTTGAAGAGGGTAAGAGAAAGGGTTGAGCAGGGCGAAGACTTGAGCTCGTTTGAGGATATCCATACGGCTGTCGAGTTGATGTTAACCCAGGAAATTGGCGAAGCCGGCAAGAAGTTGGCCACCGGCCGGAGCCGGAATGAGTTAGTGGTTACTGTCGAGAGGTTATACTTAAAGAAAAAGATAAACGAACTCAAGGAGGCTATCAAAGACGTCCAGGAGGTTCTTGTTGAACTGGCAGAAAAGTACGACAGCGTTATTATCCCAGGGTTTACCCACCTCCGCCCCGCCCAGTATGTCCTGTTTTCTCACTACATTTTGTCTTTTTTCTGGCCGCTCGAAAGAACTAAACAGCGTTTATCTGGCTCGCTTCTAAGAATTGACAAACTGCCTCTCGGGGCCGGAGCTCTCGCCGGGAGCTCGCTTTCCCTCAATCAAGCGTTCTTAGAAGCCAGGCTCGGGTTTGCAGCCTCATGCGAAAACTCGATGGACGCGGTGGCCGACCGCAGCTTCATTCTTGAGGTCTTGTTCATCTTAGCCCTGCTTCTTGTCGATTTGAGCCGGATGGCCGAGGACCTTATCCTGTTTTCCACCGAGGAGTTTGGTTTAGTCAGTTTTGAGCCCGAAGTCCTAACCTCCAGCAGTCTCCTGCCCCAGAAAAAGAATCCTGACATCCTCGAGCTCGTCCGGGCGAGCTGTGGCCGGTTGTTTGGTTATGTCAGCGAGCTGTTTATGGTCCTTAAAGGTTTACCGTTCACTTATAACAAAGACCTCCAGGCGGATAAAATTCCCCTGCGAAGTGGCGTCGAAGAGACCCTGCGGGTGCTTAAAGTTTTAGCGCTGACTCTGAAAAGGCTTCAACCCCGGGCTGAGCTCAACCCGCCAAGAGGGAATTCTTTTTTGCTGGCCGCCGATTTAGTTGATTATCTCGTCGGCCGGGGAATTCCTTTCCGCGAAGCCCACGGAATTGTCGGCGAGGTAGTGGCGTATGCTGAGGCCAGCGGTAAACCCCTCGACTCTCTTAGCATGGAAGAGTTCAACCGCTTTTCTAACAAGTTTAGTTACGAGGTTTATCAGGTTTTTGACCCTCAAAAATCCATCGAAAACAAGAAATCTGCCTGTTCAACCCATCCCGCGGCGGTTAAAAAACAGCTGGAATTGGCCAAAAAATGTTTGGGCATAGGCTAAGGGAATCAGAGAAACATTTGGATTCTGAAAGGCTGTTACTTTTTAACCGCTAAGCAGAGGGGAAGCGCCGGAAGAAGAGGCCGAAAGAAGGCTTCTTCGCCTGGTCTTGAGGTTTTTTGGCGGGGGAATAGGAGGTTGGTAGGGTAATAAGGAGCTTTCCTGGCCGCGGCTGGCCGCCAGCCAGACGTTGACAGCAATTTTAGTTTTACTAAAATGATATAAGAAGAAAAGCGGGCATAACTCAACGGTAGAGTGCGAGCTTCCCAAGCTCGGAGTTGCGGGTTCGAATCCCGTTGCCCGCTCCACGGGGACGCTTAAGCGTCCCCGCTTTATTTTTATTAACTGAATGAAGACCTGGGACCTCGTCATCCACGCGACGCCGCTTCCTGGCCCGACCAACATGGCCGTCGATGAGTTCCTGTTTCATTCTCTTCCCGCTGAACCGCATACCGTTCTTAGATTCTATACCTGGCGAGCGCCGACTGTTTCTCTCGGCCAGGGGCAAAACGTCGCTCAGGTCCTGAACCTGGAGGCCTGCCGGCAGCTGGGCATTGAAGTCGTAAGAAGGATTACTGGCGGGAAACTCGTGCTTCACCATCAAGAGATAACGTATTCGCTTTGCTCGAACGACCCGAGCATCTTTACTGACACCCTGTCCGGCTCTTACCGGCTTATTTCCTCGGGGTTGATGGCAGGGTTGAAAAAGTTAGGGCTGCGGCCGGAGTTAGCCTCGGCCACCGAGGCCTCCTATGCCCGCGGATTGCTTCCCTGTTTTGCCCAGCCGGCCCGGAATGAAGTGACGGTGGGGGGGAAGAAAATAATCGGGAGCGCCCAGCGCCGACTCGGGTCGCGTTTTCTTCAGCATGGCTCGATACCCCTCAAGCCCCAGACCGACCTCTTGCGTCGGATAACCCCGGTTGAAGCAACGGCTGGGCCATTGAAAATGATTTCTCTCGAGGAGGCCTTGGGCCGGTCAGTAAGTTTTGAAGAAGTTTTGCCTTTCTTTATTGCCGGCATGGCCGAGTTTTTTCAGGTGGAATTTAAGCCAAAAACTCTGAGCCAGGAAGAATGGGGAAAAATAGAAATAATCGAACGGGAACGCTACGCCAGGTTATCCTGGACCATAGGGAGCCCGGATTGATTTTTATGTCGGGGCATGATACTATGGGCTTGGTTTTCGAGGAAGCGGGATGAATGAGCTCGACTATCTAAGCCAGGTTGACCTGAAGAGCCTGCCGCCGCTGCGGTCGATGCACCTGACTGACATTCATGCGAAGGTTCTTCAGAATCTCCACCTCGAAATAGGCTCGGGTCAGGTCCTGTTTCTTCTTTCGCCTTCTTACGCCGTCCTGAATCCGGCGCCGAATGACGCTATCACTGAATTTGTCCAGAAAAACGAGGCCCTACTCGATTATCTTCGTGAACTGATCATCCAGAACCTGGCCATCTATTCGGTCCTTATTGAAATTAACAGTTATTTCATCGAACAGAATAATTACTTGGTGCTCGCCCGGCTGCGCGAGAGGAACTCGGGCGGTCGGAGTTATGAAATAAAGTTTTATACGCACTCGGCGGCTGAGCTGCTTTCGCATTACCAGGATAAAATCTACATCGGCCGGGATTTTGTGGATTTGTATAATTTCCGGCGAAAGCATTTTGGAGTTAAAGAACTCATCCTTTCGCTGGCAGAACAATACGACCGCCTTCTCGACCGGGCGCAACAGCGGGTCAAGCGCCCCCTCGAGTACAAGTCCTATTTTCAGGAAATCCAGGAGTCGATTAACGAGCTGCGGAATGAATCCCTGGAAATACTCCAGGGACTCCCGCCTTATATAGATTTTTCCAGAATGCCGGAATCAGAATTGGTCCAGATTAACGCTCAATACCGGGCGATTAATCATTATCTCATCGAGCTCCATGACGAGGTGGGCGAATTTGAAAACCTTCTGCGTTTCTGCCAGGAAATGGACTTCGTCCGCTATGTTACCAAGTATAAAAAAGATATAACCAACTTAATTTCTTATTTTAATGTTAAAATAAATGGCTGTTTGACGCAGCGAATCCATCAAGCCAAATCTAAGGAAAAATAGTCTCCTTATTTTTATCAGCAAGGGACTTTTCGATGATGACATTGCCATATCTATTATTGATGATAATTTTGGCTGGCTCTTTTCCAGTGGTAAAAGCCCGGAGGGCCGTTTCTCCGTTGGTTTCGCTGGTAGCGGCTGGTTCGGTTAGCCGCCAGATAATTTTTCCCTGGCCCACCCGGATTTCTGCCGGCAGCCTTTCCTCGTCCGGCCAGAGAAGCCGGAGTGAGGCGTAATCCCCCTGAAAACTTAGCCCGGGTTCAAGCGTCGCCGGCTCAAGCAGGCAGTCGCCGTGGCGGAGAAAAATTTCCGTTTTGGCTGAGAATTCCTTGAGTTCGATATTGTCGTAGGTTGAGCTGATGTAGACGGTCTCGCCAGAAATCCATCGGCCAATCACCCGAATATTTTTTCCAGTTACCTTCAGGCTACCCTCAAGCTGGCTGACGGCAACCGTCCCGTACCGATTCTCCACAGATAAAGGGCCTTTGGCGCTGTCTACTCTGACCAGGCCATAACGGTTTACTACCTCGGCCTCTCCCACTTCATTCAGGTCAACAGGTTCATGCGAAGTGGATATAAAAAGCGGACCTTTAATCCGGCGACCCCTAATCGAGGTATGTTCGGCTCTGAGGTTAAGCTTGCCTTCGATGTCCTCGAGGTCAAGGTCGGCATGGCGGCCGCTGATAATCGCCGTTTGCCGGAGGCGAAAAAGCCCTCCGTTTCCGTGTTCGAGGGAGACGTCGGTTTTCCCGGTGACTTCAGTCACGCTGACGTCTCCGTGTCGGTTGTGGAGGTAAACATCGCCGTTGATTTCATTCAAGGTTACCTGGCCGTGGGCGTTGATTACGGAAACCGAATTCAACCCGCTCACTTTTACCTGACCATGGGAATTATCTATCTTTACCGAAAGGGAGGCCGGCGCGCTTACTCTGAAATAGCTTCGGTAACTTCTTTTTATCTTCTCGGGCAGAAGGATGTTAACCCTGGTTTCTGAGGCGGTCTTGGTCACCTGAAGCTTGATTTCCTCGGCCAATTGCTTAGCTTCCGCCTCTTTTTCCGCCCAGATTTTTTTCTCCCAGGTGATTTCGACCTTATCTTCCACCCCTTTGTCGGCAATTACTTCACCTCTGGGGTTATCGATGGTCAACCAGTCGGGAAAGGGAGGCTCGATGGTTCTTACCTCTTCGAAGCTGAATTCTTCCCCTTTCTGAAACCAATCTTCCCCCCAAAATTCCAGATGGTCAAGCTTTCCTGATTGGAACAAAGTAATCGTAACCCCGGCCAGAATGATGAAAACGAGCAGGACGATTTCTCTTGGCTTCATGGCTCGCCTTGTTTCTCTTCGGTTTTGGCCTCAGGAATTTTGGCGGCTCTGGCTCCAAGCGCCGCCTGCAGCTTGCTTATTCCCCAGATGATCAGGATCACAGGCCAGAGTTTGCCGATATAATCCCAGATATCGTAGCCGAAATTCTCCAGGAGGAAGACGACTCCGAGGATAACGAGGATTATTCCCCAAACCAGGTTCCCGTGATGTTTCTTAGCAGCCATTTTTTTCTCCTCTCTTATTTATGACGAGTCGAAGCGTCGACGATGAGCTTTAGCCCGATGACAATAATAAATAGCGGCCAGAAATCGAAGATGCTTTCGTAAAGGATAATATCGAAGTTGGCCAGAAGAAAAATAACGCCGAGGGCAATTAAGAAGACCCCCCAGAAAATTGAACCGCGGGCTTCAGTTTTCGGGGCCACAGCTGGCTCGGCAGTTACAGGGCTGCTGCCAGTTTCCGCGACTAAGTTAATCATTCGGGCGCCGTGAATCGCGTCGATTATCTGGAAAATATAGAACCCGGCGAGAATGAGGCCTGCAAAAGGCTGGACGCCGCTCCGAGTCTGCATCGTCACCAGGCCGGCAAAAATCACGATGAAAATCACGCCGCGCAAGTAATCGCCGTTGTAAAGAGCGCCTGTCCCGGGAAAAATCACCGAGAGAATACCGGCCAAAACCGGAGATTTGGTTATTTTTTTCGCCGCTGGCTTATCGTTCACTTTCCGCCTCCTTAGTTGTTTTCTTCCCGCTCGGACCGGGATAGATTTATATTTTTAAGCGAGTTAGCTACCGATTCTTTAAGCTCAGGGAAATAGCCGGGAAGCCCCTCGGCTTTGGCAAAAAACTTTTCAACTTGACTGTATCCCCGGTGGAACTTTTCGTTAAGCAGGCGCGCCAGAAGCCGACCGTCTGGATGGAAGAAGAAAAAAGAAATAAATACCAGAAAAATAGAAGCAGCCGCTAATACTGGCTGAAGCGATGGGCTCAGAAGCCAGCGGAAAAAGCCAGGGACCTTTCGTCTCGCCGGTACTGCCTTTTCGGGAAGAGCAGGAATAGCATAGAGCCTTGCCTGAAGGGAGGGAGAAACCTCGAGCTCAGGAACCTGAGCCAGGAGAGCTGAAACTTTTCGTAGCCCGGCAAGCGTGGCCGCGCAGGAGAGGCATTTTTCGAGATGTTCCTCGACCGCTTTTTTTTGGGGCGCAGTTAGTTCGTTCTCCAGGTAAAGAGGGAGCAGTTTTTCTACGGCTTTGCACTTCATTGCTCGCCTCCTTGACGCAGGATTTGCGCCAGCTGGAGTTTGCCCCGGCTGACTCTGGATTTAACCGTGCCCACCGGGACGCCAAGGATGGCGGCGGTTTCTTCATAAGATTTCCCTTGGATTTCCCGGAGAATTACAGCCAGCCGCGTCTCTCCTGGAAGCTTATCCAGGCCTTGCCAGAGAAGACGACGGTCAGCTTCAGCCATTAGCCTTTCTTCCGGACCCGGTTCCAAATCGGGTTGAACATATTCGTCGAAGTTCTGGCGCTGACTTCGCTCTTGTTTTGTCTTGCGGTAAGTATCGATAAGGTGATTCTTGGCCAGGGTTAAAACCCAGGCTGTCAGGTTTTTTTCTGGGTCGAATTTCGCCAGAGAGGTATGAATCTTCAGAAAGATTTCCTGGGTCAAGTCTTCGGCTTCTTCCCGG
>JBBIRF010000005.1:25530-92070 GCA_037441905.1 Candidatus Aminicenantota bacterium | reverse complement strand
CCAGGCTTTCAGTAGTTACTTCCTGCCCGGGCGCCGCGGCCGAAGAAATTGAGAACTTAATAACCGCTCCCTTAGAGGCCGCCGTTTCCGGTATCCCCGGCCTCCGAAGAGTGGAGTCAGTGAGTAAAGAAGGGGTCTCCTTTCTCAGCTTAGAGTTTAACTGGGGAACTGATATGGATATGGCCCTCCTCCACACGCGGGAGAAGCTCGACAGTATCCGGGCCAACCTGCCTGAGGAGGCCGAAAACCCGACCATTGTCACTGTCGACCCCCAAAGCCAGCCTGTCCTCATCATCGCCGTCCTGGCGAAAGCATCTCTGTTTGAAGTTAAAGAACTGGCCGAAGAACTTATCAAACCGCGGCTTGAGCAGATAGAAGGGATCGGCTCGGCTGAAGTCGTCGGCGGGCTGGAAAGGGAAATTAAGGTCGAGGTTAACCCCCAGCTCCTCACCCTCTACGGACTAACCCTGGATGAAGTGGCTCGCCGGATCGACGCTTTTAACCGCAACCTTCAAGGCGGAATAATTCGCAAGGGACAGTTCAAGTATGCTCTGAGAGTCGTCGGGGAATTCGAGGCTCTGGACGAAATAAGCCTGATCCCTCTTAAATCTACGGCGGAACGGGGAGTTGTCAGGCTGCGAGATATAGCCACAATCGTCGATTCCTTTAAGGAAAAACAGGGGGCGGTGGGTCTAAACGGCACCGAAACAGTCAGTTTGCTCCTGCGGAAAGAAGCCGGCGCTAACACGGTTAAAGTAACCAGGCTCGTCCGGCAGGTGATAAAGGAATTAGAAAAAGAGCATCCGGAAATCAGCCTGGTTGTGGTCGCCGAAGAGGCCAGGACGATCGAAGAATCCATCAGGTCAGTCGAAAAAGAAATCGTCCTCGGCGGCCTTTTGGCCTTTCTCATTTTCTATCTTTTTCTTCAGGAGCTGGGAACTTCGTTGATTATTTTCGCCGTCATTGCCACCTCGGTTATTGCCACCTTCAACCTGTTGTTTGTCCGTTCGATCACCCTCAACCTGATGTCGCTCGGTGGCCTCGCGCTGGGCGTGGGGATGCTGGATGATTGCGCTATCGTCGTCACCGAAAACATCTTCCGGCACCGCACCCTCGGCCGTAAATGGCCGGAGGCGGCGGCTGTCGGCACTTCCGAAGTCGGCATGGCCTTAGCCGCTTCTATTTTTACGACAATTGCCGTCTTTCTTCCCGTGATTTACATCCACGGAGTTGCCGGCCAGCTCTTCCGCGACCAGGCTTTAACAGTGACTTTTTCTCTTTTAGCCTCGCTCGTTGTCGCCCTTACATTGATCCCTATGTTAGCTTCCCGTCCCTGGACAAAAGAAAGGGAAGGAACGGAAGAATCTTCCCCGCCCCGAGGTATTCAGCGCCGGCAGCCATTCCCCGTTTTTCCTTCACGGAAACAGACATTTCTTGTCTGGCCTTTGCTTCGCTGGCTAATTTTGTTCATCCTCGCGGGCTTGTTATTCCTCCTGAGGACATTTTTTTCTTTCCTCGCAAGGAATGCCCGTTTGGCCTCTCTTTTTCTCTGGCGTCCGGGGAGAAGACTCTTGACGGTTGTTTTCAGACTATTTAATCGCTCCTATGGTCGTTTTTCTTCCTTCTACCAGCGTTCCCTCACCTGGAGCCTTAACCATAAAACAAGGATTGCCCTGGCCGCAGGGGCTGCTTTCGTTGTTGTCATCTTCATAGGTCTTCGTCTTCCCCGGGAATTAGTCCCTGAGCTCAACGTCGCCTCGGCCGAAATAAGGCTCAAGACTCCGGTCGAGTTCTCTTTTGAGCAAACGCTCAACCTTGTCCAGAACCTCGAACAAAGGCTGCGGCGCGAGCCGGCGGTCAAACAAGTTTTCTCGCAAACCGGCATCGTCAGCGGGTTAGAGGCGTTCTCGCCAGAAATCTCTCTTAATTCAGCCCGGATTCTTTTCCAGACCAAAGGAGCTGAGGACCTCGAGAGAGTGCTGCAGCGAACCCGGTCGTGGGCTTTAAACTTTCCCGACGTCCACTTTTCCTTCTTCCGGGAGCAATCGACTCTGGCTCAGTGGTTAGGAATGGGTCTCTCTGAATTAGGGGTCAGGGTTTACGGTGACGACCTTGATGCCTTGCAGCAAGAAGCTCAAAATTTCGCCCGAAGGCTAAAAAGCCTGCCCGGAGTAATAACGGCCAACCCGGCTCTCGTTGAAGGCAAGCCCGAGTTTCTGCTCCGCCTGAGCCAGGAAGCTATCGAAGCCAATAACCTCTCGCCCGAAGCTGTCAGCGCTTTTATCGTCCAGGCAGTCAGGGGGCGGGTGGCCACTTCATTTAAAGAAATTAATAAGAAATACGACATCACGGTCAGGGCGAGTACGGAAACCCGTCAGGATATCGAAACTCTCCTCGACCTGCCATTTCCGTCAGCCTCAAGCCCCATCCCCCTACGAAACCTGGTTAAATATGAATTAGTCCGCGGGCCGGGAGAAATTCGGCGGGAAAACCAGGAGCGAATGGTCGAAATCAAGCTTGCACTCAGAGGCCGGCGTCCCGGCCAAATCATCGCCGAGATTCAAAAAATGGCCGCCGAGCTCAACCCCAAGAGTGGAGTCCGGGTAGGTTTTGGCAAAGAAGCCGAGGAGATGCGGCTTTCTTTCCGCAGCTTGTTTCTTGCTTTCATCCTTTCTGTAATTTTAGTTTACATGATTATGGCGGCTCAATTCGAATCCCTCCTTCATCCTTTCCTGATCATGTTTACTGTGCCGATGGGTCTTGGCGGGTCAATTTTGCTCCTGGCTCTTACCGGTCAAACGATTAACCTCCTGTCCCTTATCGGCATAGTCGTATCGGTAGGCATAGTAGTCAACAATGCGATTGTGGAAATTGACATGATTAACCAGCTTCGGCGCCAGGGAAGCAAACTCCGCGAAGCCATCCTCGACGGCTGCTCCCTTCGTCTGCGGCCAATCCTCATGTCTTCCCTTTCGACTGTTTTCGGCCTGATCCCGCTATCGATGGGTCTGGGAGGCGGAAGCGACTTAGAAAAACCCCTGGGCGTAGCCATAACTGGCGGGCTTCTTTCTTCGACTTTCCTAACCCTTATTCTTATCCCTTGCCTTTATGAGGCCGTCGAGAAAAGAAGGTCGGGACAAAGACGATGAAGGCTGTCGTTCGCCGTCCGGTGGCCACGACTACGCTCCTTCTTACCCTGGCCCTCCTCGGCCTGTATTCTTTTCTCCACACCCCGCTCGAACTCGCTCCCCAGGAGGAATACCCCCAGATTTCCATCCGGACAACCTGGCCTGACGTGCCGCCTGATATCATCCAGGCCCTGATAACGGCGCCCATCGAAGAAGAAGCAGCCACGGTTAAAGGAGTCCGGAAAGTCGCCTCTTCTTCATCGGTTGGTCAATCTTTGATTACGCTTGAATTCGACCCGAAGACAAACATGGAGCTGGCGCGAGTTCAACTTCAAGAAAAAATCAGGCGGCTGCGGTCCGAACTCCCTCGTTCGGCTTCTTTGCCTGAAATAATCCCCTATGTTCCGGAGGACTTCCGGACTGAAGCCTTTCTCCAGATGACGATAGCCGGCCCTTATCCGGTTCAAGAACTGTATGAATTGGTAAAGGATAAGCTCGAATACGGCCTGGAATCAGTAAGAGGAGTGGCCGCCGCCGAGGTTACAGGCGGGGCAAGGCCGGAAATCCAGATAATCCTCGACCGGGAAAAGCTCAATAGTTTGGGCCTCAATCCCTACCAGGTTCTCCTGGCCTTGCAAGCCTGGCGCCGGACTTACCACGCCGGGTTAATCAAGAAAGGAGACCAGGAATTTCTTTTCCGGATTGCAGCTACGGCTGAAAATTTAGAAGAGCTTTCGATGGTTCCCGTGGCCAGAGTGGGTGGCGTGCCGGTACGGTTAAGAGAAATTGCCCGCTTGACTCGTGCCTACAGCGAAATCAGGGTGTTTAACCGGACCAACGGCCAGCCGACGGTCCGGCTCACAGTGCATAAGGAAAAAGGAACAAGCACGCTTAAAGTCGCCCGGGAAGTCAACCGGCGATTGGCGAAACTGCGACAGGAACTTCCTGCGGCTTTTACTTTCCGGACCATCTACAACGAAGCCGAGGAGATAAACAAGAACCTGCGGGAACTTTTCCTTTTAGCTATTCTCATGCTCACTCTTATTTTTCTCTTTACTCTGGCTATTCTCAGACGCCTCCTCCCTTCCTTGCTCATCCTCAGCTCGATCGTTTTTGCCGTCCTGATAACTTTTATTCCGATTTACGTTTTCCGTCTCTCGCTTAACATGCTGACTCTCGGGGCCCTGGCCCTCGGTTTTGGCCTCTTTGTCGACAACGCCGTGGTCGTCTTCGAGAACATCCTGAGAAAAAGAGAGGCAGGGGTAGAACCTGAGCCGGCAGCCATAGCTGCCCCGCGTGAAGTTTTTCCGGCTGTCCTGGCATCGACCCTGACGACGATTGCGGTTTTCGTCTGCTTTCCCTATTTCCAGGGAAGACTCAAGATGTATTACTGGCCGCTGGCTGTCGTCATCTCTTCCGCCCTATCTATTTCTCTCCTTATTTCTTTCTCGCTGATTCCGGCTCTTAGCCCGAAGCTGCTTCAAGTAAGACGCCGGCCCCTGAGCCGAAAAGTCTCACGGGTTTATGGCAGTGTACTGGCCAAAATTCTCGGACATCCCCTCGAAGTTGTCCTGGTTGTCGGGCTTATCCTCTGGGCAAGTTACCGCTATTTTCGGGCCAATGTCACCTTGGGCGAGTTTTTCCGCTGGACAGCCAGAGACCGGCTTATCGTCTCAGTGAGTATGCCCCCTGGGACTGACGTGGCTCAAACTGACGAGGTCATCCGCAAGTTTGAAGCCAAGGTTTTGAGCAAGGATTATCCCTTCGAAATGAATTCGACCGTAACGGCTGAAAGGGGATATATCTCCATCACTTTCCCGCCTGAAATTGAACTTTCTTGGCGGCCTTATGCGCTAAAAGAAGAGCTCATTCAGATGGCCACCAACTTTGCCGGGATAGGCATCGGCGTCTACGGATTTGACCCCCAGGGATATTATTCGAGTATTGGCCCGGGCACTTTTTACGAATCCTGGATAAAATTCTACGGCTATAATCTGAAGAAGCTTCGCGACCTCGCCTCTGAGCTCGAACAAAGACTCAGACAGAACCCCCGCATAAGGGAAATTAAAGTGGTCTCGAGTGAGAGGGGCTGGTGGGCGGCTGATTCGTTTGAACATATCCTGAAAATAAATAAGGAATTTCTCTACCGCTACCAGGTCAGCCCTGAGGCGCTTCTCTTCCATCTACAGTCCCTCCTGCGCGGTGAATTTCAAGCGCCTCTTCGCTGGCGGCTTGAAGGCAAGGAACTGGCCATCATCGTCCGGTTTTCTGAAGCCGATAGGATTGATTTGCGGACCCTGTTGGCCACCTTGATTCGGTCGGAAAAAGGGGAGTACTTCCGGCTTGCCGACCTGGTTTCGGTCGAAGAAAGGCCGATTTCAGGGTCGATTGACCGGGACCAGCAGCGTTTTCAACAAACTGTCCTCTGGGAATTCCGGGGCCCATCAAAGGCAGCGGAAAGATTTCGTCGGGAAGTTTTTGCCACCTTAGTGCTCCCTCCTGGTTTTTCCGCGACGATGGAATCCCCCTGGCGGATGACCACCGAAGAAAAGGGACAGGTGAAACTCGCCATCTTTACCGCCCTCGTCGTTATTCTGATGATCCTGGCCGGCCTCTATGAATCCTTCCGCGATGCTTTCCTCGCGCTCCTGGTCGTCCCCCTTTCTCTTATCGGTGTGTTTCTCGGGTTTGTCCTGGCTGATTTTCCTTTTGATTCCTCTGCCTATATCGGGCTTATCCTTCTTTTCGGCGTCGTGGTAAATAATTCAATTCTCCTTATCAATCATATCCGCTTGAAGATTTCTCAAGGTATACCTCTTAAGGAAGCTGTTTTGGTCGGAACGATGGAAAGGGTCCGGCCGATTTTCTTGACCACGGGCACAACTGTCTTAGGGATGCTGCCGCTTATCCTTATTCAAACCGAAGTAGCCCGGCGGCGGCTGTGGACTACCCTGGCCCTGGCCACAATCGGCGGGCTGTCGAGTTCGACCCTGCTCATTTTCTTCACGCTTCCTGTTTTTTACTATTACAGCCATCTCTTCCCGCGCAAAGTTGGTGAACCCGGTCAACCCATATCTTCTCCGGGAGGAAAAAAGGCGCAGACAGAGGAATGAGTCCGGTGATATCTATTTAATCACTGCCCCCTTCCCCCCGCTGCCAGCCACAAACCCCTTTGGAGCTGTATATCAGCCTTTCAGGTTCGGATAAGGCATTCTAATTATAGATTTTTCGCCTGTAAGGACCAAGTTACGGGTTGGATTGGTAGCTCATTGAACGGGAAATAAACGGGCCCGCTTCCTTACCCCAAGGAGACGCGAGCTTGACTTTCTTCGTCTTTAACGCTAAGGTAATTGGGATTTATCGGGATTTCCAGGATATTTAATCTTAATAGATAAAACGGCCATGAAAACAGCTAAGAGAGGAGAATCTCCTTTCCCGGAGGAAAAGATGAGCCCCAAGATTGACCTGGAAGAAATTGCCCGTCTTCTCCAGCTTATCGAGGAGAAAAACCTCACTCATTTTGAGCTCGAGGTTGAAGGGTTTAAGATAAAAATCTCGAAAGAAAATCCCGCCGCAGCCGGGAATCATCTTAACCCCTGGCCTCAGGTTCCCCCATCGGCCAATCCTTCTGTTTGTCAACCCCCGACCGAGGCTGACTCTCAGCCTCAACCCCAAGAAATTCTTCATTTTATTACGTCGCCTATGGTGGGCTCTTTTTACCGGGCGCCCGACCCGACTTCGTCTCCTTTTGTCGAGGTGGGCGACGTAGTCAAAAAAGGTCAGACCCTTTGCATTATCGAGGCCATGAAGCTGATGAACGAAATCGAGTCTGATATCGAAGGAATAATCAAAGAAATCTACGTCGAGAACGGTAAGCCGGTAGAATACGGTCAAAGGCTTTTTGCCATCCAGCCCATTAGCTGAGAATGTTCTCTAAAATTCTGATTGCTAACCGAGGTGAAATTGCCCTGAGAATTATCCGCGCCGCCCGAGAAATCGGGGTCAAGACCGTGGCTGTCTTTTCTGAGAGCGACCGCCTCTCGCTCCACACGATGCTGGCTGATGAAAAAATCTGCATCGGTCCTTCCCGCAGCCAGGACAGTTACCTCAATATTCCCAACATCCTCAGTGCGGCCGAAATTACCGGCGCTGATGCCATCCATCCAGGCTATGGGTTTCTAGCAGAAAATGCCCGGTTTGCCGAAATCTGCGAATCATCGGGCCTGACTTTTATCGGCCCGCCACCCGGAATCATCCGCCTGATGGGTAATAAGCAAAGAGCCCGGGAAGAAATGAAAAAAGCCGGGTTACCGATAATACCCGGAAGCGAGAAGGTCGTCGAGGACCTGGCCGAGGCGCGAAAAATAGCCCAGAAGATTGGTTTGCCTGTTATCCTCAAAGCGGCGGCGGGCGGGGGTGGCAAAGGGATGAGAGTCGTCCGGACAATGTCCCAGCTTGAGGAACAATTCGCCATGGCCCAGAACGAGGCCAAAGCGGCTTTCGGCGACCCTTCGCTATACGTCGAAAAATACATCGCCCGGGCTCGCCATATTGAAGTCCAGGTGGTGGCGGATAAAAAGGGAAACGTGGTTGCCTTAGGAGAAAGGGAGTGCTCCATCCAGCGGAAGTACCAGAAGTTAGTCGAGGAAACCCTTTCCCCTTTTGTTGACGACAGGTTAAGAAAGAAAATGCTCAAGGCGGTACGCGAGGCGGCCGAAAAAATTGGTTATGAAAGCTTAGGTACCTTCGAGTTTCTCGTCGATGAAAAGAAAAGGTTTTACTTTATGGAAGCTAATACCCGGATTCAGGTGGAGCACCCGATTACCGAGATGCTTTATAACATCGACCTGGTCAAGCAACAAATCCGCATCGCGGCCGGCGAAAAATTGAGTTTGCCTGAAGAACTCGAGCCAAGAGGGCATGCGGTCGAGTGCCGGGTCAATGCGGAAGACCCGGAGAGCTTCACTCCTTCGCCCGGGAAAATAGAATTCCTGGTCTTGCCGGGCGGGGAGGGAATTCGCGTCGACTCGGCCGCTTATTGTGGCTGGACTATCCCGCCTGACTATGATTCGCTCATCGCAAAAATTTGCGCCATTGCGCCCACCAGGGAGCTGGCCCTGCGGAAAATAAAAGCCGCCCTGGAAATGACCACGATCTCCGGGATTAAAACCAACATCCCCTTGCACCTGAGGCTCCTGGCGAATAGCGACTTCCAGGAAGGAAACTACGATATCCAGTTCTTAGAGCGGTTCCTCCGGGGCGAGGCCGCGGGAGAATAAAGCCAACTCGGTTTTCCCGGAGCGGCAATTGTTATTCTCGAAAATCCAATAACAGCCGGCAGGAGAATCAATTCCTGAGGGCCAAGAAAATTTTTCAGGCTATCTTAATTCCCAAAGTCTGAGCAGGGATTCATTTAGCCGAGGTCAGCAGTAAAGCTATCTTAGCCTTTTCCTTCGCTCCGCCCGCAGGAAAGTTGAGGGAACTAACCCCTGAGAAAGAAGTCTTGTCTACTTTTTCAGGCTGGGAAAATAAAGAAGAGATTCTTTTTGAATGACAACCAAAAACTCGCCGGAATTATCCTCGACCACGTTTTCATTAACTCCAAGATATAGCCGGCCAGTTAGAGGCATCAAGACTCGCCTCGTTTTACCTATGGCGAAAACCCTGGTTTCCTCATGACGGATGACCTCTTTGGTTTTCGGGATAACTTCGGTCGACAGGAGCCGGGATACTTTGCCAATCAAAACTCCCAGCTTTTCCATCGGCAACGGCTGTTGGGGAGTTTGCAGGTCGAGACCATCCGGACCACAAAATCCGTCGGGATTGCCAACCTGAAGAGAAATTGTCCCCGAAGCATGGAAACTTAGCTCCTCGCCCTCCTCCACCTCGAGCCCGGTATCCGTCCAGGAGACATTGGCCGGGACAGCGATTACCAGCCGCGGTTTTTCCTGACTCGAACGAAGTAGCAGCAAGGGCAGCAAGCAAGCCAGGCCAAAAACGACCAGGCTGAGTTTTCGTCGCTCCCCTTTCCGGTTAGCTGCGACTCCGGCCCTCATTTTTTATCCGAAAAAAGCTCGACGAAAAAACCCAACAGCTCTTTGACGAGAGTGACTTATACAGTCGAGCAGTTGCTCTGAAATTTTAACTCTTCTTGGTTTCCTTTGTTAACCCCTTTTTTAAAACTCTCAGCATCGCCCGGTGAATTAACCCGTTTGTCGCCACAACCTCTCTTCCGTCAAGGAAACACTTCCCACCGCGGAAATCGCTCACCGTACCGCCAGCCTCCGTCACCATGAGCGTGCCGGCCGCCACGTCCCAAGGGTTGAGCTTTAGCTCCCAAAACCCGTCAAACCGGCCACAGGCCACATAACAGAGGTCGAGGGCGGCGGCTCCGCACCGCCGGATGGCCTGGGCCCGAAAAAGGAAGTTCTCAAAATGGGTTAAATTGTTGACGCGACTTTCCCTTAAATCATACGGAAAACCAGTGGCTAAGAGGCTACGGTTAAGAAGCCGGGTGTCGGAAACCTTGATGCGGCGCCCGTTCAAGAAAGCCCCCCTTCCTCTGACTGCCTGAAAGAGTTCCTGTCGCATCGGGTCATAAACCAGGCCCAGGATGACTTTCCCGGCGTATTCAAGGGCTATAGAAACACAAAAAATCGGCAACCGATGGGCGAAGTTTGTCGTCCCGTCGAGAGGGTCAATCAACCAGCGATAACCGGTCTTATCTGGTTGTCTTGTTTCCTCCCCTTCTTCCGCTAAAATCCCATGGTCCGGAAACGCCCTTCGCAGGGCCGTGGTTATGATGGCTTGCGAGCGACGGTCACAATCGGTAACCAGGTTAACCACGCCTTTGTAAGCAACCCTTTGCCGCCGGTTAAGATTATTGCGGAGAAACTCACCAGCCTTGAGGGCGGCTTCGCGGGCGACAGACAGGAAACGGTCAATCTCCGGTACGGTATATTTTGGCTTTAGAGGCATGAGTTCTTATCTTACCAGGCCGGCCAGGAGCAAGCAATCATCAGCCAGACAAAACTTTATATCCTTTTTTACGTAGTCTATAATGATAATAACATGAAAATCAGGGTTGTAAGGTCGTCTCGCATGAAGAAAAAAAGAATTATCCTGGTAACCGGTCTTCTTGCTCTTGTGGCAATTATTATTCTGCTCAACCTAAGAAGCCAACGCGAAAGGGCAGTCAAAGTCACGGTAGAGAAAGTTACCGTTAAGGACCTGACCTCAATCGTCTCGGCTTCGGGAGAATTGAAGCCGAAAAAGAACATCAATCTTTCCGCCCACGTCCCGGGACGGATTGTAAAAATAGGCGTCAAAGAAGGAGATATAGTCAAGGCGGGCGATTTTCTCCTTAAGCTCGACTCAGCCCAGTATGAGGCTAACGCTGAACGCGACCGGGCTCTCATTCAGACGTACCGGGCTCAGCTAATTGAGGCCGAAGCCAGGCTTAAGAGGGACCAGAACCAGTATGACCGGCAGAAAAAGCTCTATGATGAGCAACTGATTCCCTTAGAACAGCTCGAGAGCGCCAAAGTTCAACTCGATATTTCGCGGGCGCAAGTCGAAGCTCTCCGCAACCAAATCCGCCAGGCAGAGGCCTCGTTAAAAAGCACTCTCGATAACCTGAGCAAGACGGTCTATGTCTCCCCGATCGACGGCGTCATTACAAGTTTACGGGTGGAAGAGGGAGAAATCGCGGTTGTCGGGACGATGAATAACCCGGGAACAGTCTTGATGACAATCGCTGACCTATCCGAAATGGAGGTCGAAGTAGAGGTGGACGAGACTGATGTCGTGTCTGTATCTCCCGGCCAGAAGGCTGAAATCAGGGTTGACGCCCTTCCCAACCAGGTGCTTACCGGCATGGTAACTGAGGTCGGCAGCTCCGCCTTAGAGAGGACTTCAGTTGGGACCCAGGAGTCGAGGAATTTCAAAGTCACCATAACCCTGGAAAACCCGCCGGCCTCGCTTAAACCTGGGTTGACGGCCACGGCGGACATCATCGTCGCCCAGAAAAAGGGTGTTCTGGCTGTCCCGGTTTCAGCCGTTGTCATCAAAGAAAAAGAACAAGAGGGCGGGTCGAAAAAGCTGGAGGAGGAAGGTGTCTTTGTGGTCGAAAACGAACGGGTGAAGTTCCAAAAAATTAAAAGGGGAATCATAGGCGAGATGGATGTGGAAATAACCGAAGGGCTTAAAGAAGGCCAGGAAATTGTCACCGGGCCTTATAACTCGCTCCGCGAGCTAAAGGACGGCCAGCTAATAAAAAGAGAGACAGCGCGCCAGGCCAGGTCAACAGGATAATTCTTCGATGGCCCGAACCGATAACTACCTAATCGTCGTCGAAGACCTCTGGAAGATTTACCGGCTGGGAAAACAGGAGGTAGCAGCTCTCCAGGGGGTTTCGTTCACGGTAGCTCCGAACGAGTTTCTGGCGATTATGGGTCCGTCAGGCTCGGGTAAATCGACGCTAATGAACCTGCTTGGCTGCCTCGACACGCCCACAAAGGGTCAATACTATTTGAAGGGGCGGTTGGTCAGCTCTTTCTCCGAGGACGAGCTGGCTCACATCCGTAATCGAGAAGTAGGTTTCGTTTTCCAGGTGTTCAACCTCCTGCCCCGGGCAACGGCTTTTCACAACGTAGAATTGCCTTTAATATACAGCGGGACAAGCAGGCGAGAACGACACGCCAAGGCCCGTCAGGCCCTCGAAATGGTCGAAATGTCCGGCCGGATGCACCACCGGCCGTCGGAGCTTTCCGGAGGCGAAAGACAGCGGGTAGCGATTGCGCGGGCCCTGGTGAATGAACCCTCGCTTATCCTGGCTGATGAACCCACGGGAAACCTTGACTCCCGCACCGGGCAAGAAATAATGAACCTATTCCGGAAACTCCACAGCCGCGGGCATACCATTATTCTGGTAACGCATGACCGGGATATCGCCGCCCATGCCCAACGGGTCATTTATCTCCGCGACGGCCGGATAGAAAAAGACGAGAGAAAGGAGAGGGGCGAATGAGCTTTCCAGAGAGATTAACCGGTGTTTTCTTCGACCCCAAAAAGACCTTTTCCCGGTTGGCCGAGAGGCCGGTTTGGGTTGATGTATTGATTTTTCTCCTCGTAGTCTGGGTAATTTATTCTTATCTGGTCGCTCCCTTCACGCAGAAAGACACGATTGCCCTGATGAAAGATAACGTCCGGCTTAAAGAGTTAATGGGGGAAGAAAGATATAACGCCCGGCTCCGCCAGCTCGAAAATCCTTCGGCCACCTCCAGGTATATCAACCTCTTCCTGATTTCACCCGCCATGCTTCTTGTGGGAGTCTTCCTCAGCAGCCTTGTCCTGCTCGTTATCGGCCGGTTTTTCTCGTCCAAAGGTACATATCGCCAGGTTCTTGCGGCTTTCCTGCATGCCAGCTTGGTCGACAAGCTTCTCGGGAACGCCCTCCGCGCGACGCTGGTCATGATAAAAAAATCGGTTTTCCAGACTTCGACTTCGCTGGTCTTGATTTTCCCCCGGCTTTCGTTCACCTCGCCGGCTTACGTCGTCTTGAGTCAGGTCGACTTCTTTCAGCTCTGGCTGTTCGGGGTGCTGGCTTTTGGCCTGGCCGAGGTCTTCAAGATTTCCTTGAAGAAAGCTCTTTTTGTTTCCTACGGCTTCTGGTTGCTCAAAAGCCTGCTTTACATCGGTTTCGGTCTTATTAACCTCAAATATATGAGCTAATAATTTCATTCCCCAAGACTGCTGTTTGCAATTTTCCCTCTAATATTTCTTCGAAAGATTCTTCCCGAGTTTTAACTGAACTTCGAGCTTGAGGCCTGGCGTATTGACTCTGGAATGAGAGCGAACTCTTCGCCGTCTTAATTGAACTCAAGGCCAAAACCAGGGGAAAGTTTGACAGGACCACGGTATGTGGCTAAATTATTCTCCGATGAGGGAAAATTTTCGGTTCTTCGGCAACCTGAAATCACTTCCCTTTTCTCGCCTTCTCTTCCATCTTTGGCAGAAAAAGAACTCCGGCTATCTCGAAATCCGCCGCGAGGCTGCCGCCGCCCGGTTCTGGTTCGGTCAAGGAAACCTGTTGGTGATGGCCAATGAAATTCAGCCGGCGACGATGCGCCCGTTTCTCTTATCAGCCGGAAAAAACGATGTTGACTCCTTCGGACAGGCTATCGCCCTGTCTGAAGAAAACGACATCCCCTTGCTCCAATCCCTGATGAAAAACAGCAACCTGACAGCCGAAGCGGCCTTAAACTTACTGGTCGCGGCCTGGAAAGAGTGGTTATTCTCCTTTTTTGACCTGGAAAATGGCGATTATTCCTTCGAGCCCCTTACTCCCGACTACGCGTTAACCTATGTCGAGCTCACGACTCCCGAGGTTATCCTCGGCGGGGTAAGAAAAATGAAAAACTTCAACCTGGTCGAAGCTCACCTTCCGGCTGAAGACGATTGTCTCCAAATTAACCCTTCATTCCAGCTGGGTCTGCTGCCGCTAACGACTGCCGAGAAATATATTTTGCGCCTCCTGACGACGGGCCTGCGTCTGGGAGAAATTTATGAACGCTGCGACCTCGGAAGAAAAGAGTGTCAGCGGTTTCTTTTCGCCCTGCTTTCTCTCGAAGCGGTAAGCCCCTCGCCCGGGACAGTCTCCAGCAGAAAACCGGCGATGCTGTCATGGGAGAATTTAGACAAGGTCATGGGCTTGTTTAACGAAAAGTGCGCCTACGTTTATCGGTTCGTTTCGAGGGAGATCGGCCCGGTAGCGAGGAATGTTTTAGAAAAAGCAATCGATGAGGTCAGGCCTCATCTCCACCCGATTTTCCTGGAGGCGGTGCTCCATGAGGATGGCCGGATAAGACTGCCTGACTCGGGACGACTGGCCTGGCAATTCAGGCAGGAGAATTTTCGCCAGGCTTTCCTGCGCGACCTGAACGAAATCCTGGCGGCTGAAGTTCTGGCCGTCCGAAAGACCCTCGGGCCAAGCTTCGAAGCGGCTCTCGTCAAGGGGTTAGAAAAAATTGTCGAGACATGATTAACCGCCGTCAGCTCTTAGCCCTGCTTATCCTTCTTTCAGCCTTTGCCTTGCTTTTAGTGATTAAAATTGTGGCCTGAGAAGAACCTGGTCATCATCTTAGGGCCGACCGCTGTCGGCAAAAGTGAACTGGCCATCGACCTCGCCCAGAGGTTGGCGGGAGAAATCATCAACTGCGATTCGATGCAGGTCTACCGCGGCTTTGATATCGGCACAGACAAACCACCTCTCGAGATAAGACAGAAGGTCTGTCATCATCTCATTGATATCGTCGACCCCGACACCCAGTTTACGGCCGCCGCCTTTGTGGAGCACGCTCTTACGGCCATCCAGCAGATAGTCAGCCGGAATCATCTTCCGTTGGTGGTGGGTGGAACCGGCCTTTACCTTAAAGCCCTGACTGAAGGCCTGTTTCCCGGTCCCGGGAGAAACCAGGAGGTGCGCCAGAATATCGAGCGAGAAATCGAAACTCATGGCTTGGATGTCCTTTATCAGCGGTTGTTGACCGTCGACCCGGAATATGGCCAGAAAATCCATCCCCATGACCGGGTCAGAATTGTCCGGGCCCTTGAGGTCTACGTTTTAACCGGAAAACCAATCTCAGAGCATTTCAAATCGACCCGGCCTTACCTCGAGGGTTTCAAGCTGACTAAGATTGGGCTAAAATTAGATAAGAAAGAGCTAAGCAAGCGGATTGATGAACGAGTCGACCGGATGTTCGCCCGCGGCCTGGTAACCGAGACTCAAAAGCTTCTTTCTCAGGGAATTCCTGAGAGCGCCCCTCCGTTCCAGGCCCTGGGGTATAAACAAGTGCTTAATTATCTTCGCGGAAAAATCAGCCTCGATGAGGCCAAGGAGCAAACCAAAAAAGAGACCCGACAGTATGCTAAAAGACAGACGACCTGGTTCCGCCGGATGAAGGGTATTGTCTGGTTTAACCCCAAGGAAAGAGAAAAAATTGTCGACTTTCTTCAACAAACCCTGAGAGAAACTTGAGAGATGGAAAAAGCCATTCTGGTTAACCTGGCCACCAACCAGCAAGAAAAAGCTGGGGCTCCAGAATCCATGGAAGAGCTCGAGCTTCTGGCTCGAGCCGCGGGCGCTACGGTCGTGGCTAAGGTTTTTCAATACCGGGCTAAAATCAGCCCTAAATATTTCATCGGCGAGGGTAAAGTCGAAGAAATAACCCGGCTGAAGGAAGAAAGGGGGGCCGACCTCGTAATCTTTGACCATAATTTGACACCTGTCCAACAACGAAGCCTCGAAGACACCATCCAGGCAAAAGTAATTGACCGGACCCAGCTCATTCTGGATATTTTTGCCCAGCGAGCCCGCTCGAGCGAAGGAAAGCTCCAGGTGGAATTAGCCCAGCTAACCTATCTTCTGCCGCGGCTTACCGGAAAAGGCCAGAGCCTCTCCCGGTTAGGTGGCGGGATTGGAACCCGGGGACCGGGTGAGAAAAAACTCGAGGAGGACCGCCGCCGCATTTTAAAGCGAATCCTCAGAATAAACCGCGAAATCGCCGCTTTGCAGAAAAGACGCTCGACCCAGAGAAAAGCCCGTCGCCAGAGTGTTGTTCCCCTCGTCTCTCTGGTAGGCTATACGAGCGCGGGAAAATCAACGCTTTTTAACCGGCTGGCGGGCGAAGCGACGCTCGTCTCCCCCAATTTGTTTGCCACCCTTGACCCATTGATCCGGCGAGTGGTGTTTCCTGACGGCACTTACTTTCTACTCAGCGATACTGTGGGGTTTATCAAAAAGCTGCCTGTCGAGCTCGTCTCTTCTTTCCGGGCAACCCTCGAAGAAATCCAGGCAGCCAAGTGCCTCATCCACGTCGTTGATTTCTCCTCGTCCCGGGTTGATGAACAAATCGAGGTGGTCGAAAAGACCTTGGAAGAAATCGGCGTAAACGATATTCCTATTATCCGGGCTTATAACAAGGTCGACCTTCTGGCTAATGCCGCCGAGCTCTTCAGCCTTAATGAGCGGCTAAAAAATAATTGCGTTTACATCTCGGCCCTCACCGGCGAAGGGGTAAGCCACCTTCTCCAGAAGTTGCGTGGTTTGCTCTTTCCTGGTTGGCGCAGCTTTCGTCTCAGGATTCCTAAAGAAAAAACTTCCCTACTTAAATCTCTCTTGCGCTGGACGATGATAACAGAGAAAATGGAAAGCAATGACCATATCGAACTTCAAATTATGGCTGAACCAAGAGCGGTCGAGCCTTTCTTGATTTATTCGGCCGAAGGAGAGTGAAGTGAAGAAAGGGTCATGGCTTCTGTTGGTTATAATAGCGTTGACCTGGAGCTCTTCGTGTCTTCCCCCGCCCCCGGCTCTAACTCCGCCGCCTTTTCCGTTAGAAAGCCTGCCGCCGGCCTTAACCGCTACCTTGAGTTTACAGGAAAGGTTAGTAACCGAGGAAGCCTGGAATGAGTTACGACGGGGAAACCTGAAGGCGGCTGAAACCTCTCTGGCCAAGCTCCGCCAGCCGGGTGCTTCGTTTTATCTAATTACTGGGTTTATCCAGTTGACCCGGATGGAAAACGCCGCGGCCAAGGAAAGCTTCGAGAAAGTTCTGGCGGATTTTCCCCGGCTTAGCTTAGCCTACGCCGGCCTGGCTCAGGCTTGTCTGAACTTAGGAGACAAAGACCGAGCCTTCACCGCTTTGAGGGAACTCCTCAAGGAAGAGCCAGAAAATAACCGGGCGCGAGAACTGTTCAACGAGCTTAAAGACAGCCGGACCAATGAACTGCGCGAGGCTGCCCGGGAAGCCATAAAACAAGGAAACCTGACGGCGGCCAAAGAAGCCTTGCTCCAGGGGCTCCATTATTCGCCGGAAGCCCCAGACTTGCATCTTTCCCTCGCCCAGGTTTATCGCCAGGAAAAAAACTTACCCGCTGCTCTTACCCATCTTAAAGCCGCGGTCGACCTGGCGCCGCGCCAGCGCGACCTCCTCCGCCAGTATGCCGAGACTCTCCTCGAGGCAGAACAATATTCCCGCAGCCTGGACGCTTTCGAAAGACTGCTCGAACTCAACCCGGGTGATAAAGAAGTTCAGGCGCGCCTGGCCGCTCTCAAGGACAAACTGGGAATTGTCGAACTGCCGAGCCAGTATGAGACTATCCCCAGGCTGGAGTCAGTCAGTCGGGAAGATTTAGCCGCGCTGATTGCGGTTAAATTTAAGAATTTTCTTCCTCCTCAGGGGGGAACGCCGCCGATAATCGTCGACATCGCCACTTCCTGGGCCTCGCGTTTCATCATCCAGACAGCTTCTCTTGGGTTTCTTGAGGTCTACTCCGACCATACTTTTCGGCCGAAAAACATCATTACCCGGGCGGAAATGGCTGAAACCCTCGCCCGGATGCTTCGCTACTTCCGCGAACGGGGCAAAAAGCTAATCCCTCAGATTCCGTCGGAGAAAATAGTTGTTCCTGATGTTACTCCCGAACACGCCTATTATGCTTCGATTATCGAGGCGATTTCTTACCAGCTGATGGAGCTTTCGGCTGAAAAACTTTTCAAACCCGACTCCCCTGTCTCCGGGCTCGAGGCTGTTCGGACGATGGACGTTTTTCTAAGCTTAATCCGATGAAATCATCTGAGGCCACCATCGCTTCTTCCAAGTGGCTTACTCTGCCGAATATCTTAACTACCTTTAGGCTGATTCTGGTTCCTTTCTTCTTGCAACAGATGCTTTTAGGCCGCAAGCGCGAAGCCCTTCTAATCTTCCTGCTCGCCGGGCTCACTGACCTCCTGGATGGGTTTGTGGCTCGCACGTGGAACTTGCGCTCGCCCCTTGGCAGGATTCTCGACCCGGCGGCGGACAAGCTGTTGCTGGTAACTGCCTTCGCCGTCGCTTCTTTTCCCCATTTCAGCCAGCCGTTTCATGTCCCTGTCTGGTTAGTCGCCACAGTTATTGCCAGAGATTCGCTGATCGCTGGCGGGGCGCTTGTTCTTTATTTCTGGAGAGGAATTAAGACATTCATCCCTTCCCTCTGGGGAAAAACCTGCACCTTCCTCCAGGTAATCACTGTTTTGTTGATTTTAGCGGCTAACGCCTTAACGGCTGGCGGGCTGGAGAACCCCACTTCCCCCGATTTTCCCTGGCGGCAACTTCATTCCGTTTTCTTCTGGCTGACTTTTGTCGCTACCGTAATCTCGGGCATCCAGTATACTGTTTTTGGCCTGAAAAAAGCCCTTTTCGCCTCGACCTAAAAGGCGCGAGATTATTTCATATTGGGGTCGATAAAACCCCGCCTCAAAGTCATCCAGATAATCTTCAGGTCAAGCCCGAGAGACCAATTCTGGATGTAATAAAAATCATACTCAAGCCGCTTCTCGATCGAAGTATCCTGGCGCAGCCCGTGGACCTGGGCCCAGCCGGTGATGCCTGACTTGACCTTGTGGCGCAACATATATTTGGGAATCCGGTCGGCAAATTCGCGGACGAACGAAGGACGCTCCGGCCTCGGACCAACCAGGCTCATTTCGCCTTTCAGCACGTTAATCAGCTGAGGAAGTTCATCGATGGAATACTTGCGGAGGAAGCGGCCGACGCGAGTAATCCTCGGGTCGTCGGGACGGCACATCACCGGTCCGGTTTCTCTCTCGGCATCGCAAACCATCGTCCTGAACTTAATCATCGTAAATTTCCGGCCGTCAAGCCCCATCCTTTCCTGAAGATAAAAAACAGGGCCTCTGGAGGTAAGCTTGATGGCCGCGGCGACGACCAGAAAAAGGGGGGACAAGATGATTAACCCGAAGAAAGACACCAGAATATCAACCGCCCGCTTTAGCCAGCGGTTAAAACCCCGCAAGGAAACATCATCAATCGATATCACGGGAACGCCGTCGAGGTCCTGGATGTTAGCTTTAAGCGTAAGCAGCTGAAACAAGTCAGGGATAAGCCTGACGTTGACAATATGGCGGTGGGCGATTTGTAAAACTTCTAATATTTTGGCGTAGTTTCTCAGGTCCAAAGCAATATAAACTTCGCTTATCCCCCCGCGGGCCAGAATCTCATCCAGGTCGGCGGTTCGACCGAGGACTTCAATGCCGCCATCCACCTTGACCTTTTCACCCGGGGGAAGGTCGTCATCCAGAAAACCTTTGACCACAAATCCCAGGTCTTTGTATTCATGCAATTTCTGAGCGATTGCCCGGCCCATCTCGCCGGCGCCGATAATGATGACATTCTGTAAGTTGAGCCCCCGGCTAAACCGGCGCTTCATGAAGAAATAAACCTGGTAACGAAGGAAACTGACCGTAGCGACCACCGAAATAAAATACACTGCCAGAAACCCATGAGAAACCTTAAACGTCATCCGGAAAAGCGGCGCCGCTCCCTGGCTGTAAGCATAAAGATAGTTCAGAATTCCCATCACCACGAGAATTGTCAGTCCCGCATTAAGGGCAACAAGAAAGGAATCGTCAACTTGAGGTCTTTTCAGCCGGGGCCGATAAAACCCCTGAAAATAAAAAATCAAAAGATGAACGCCGAGAAAAAGCGGGCAGACCGCCAGGTAGGAGGCAAAAGAGGGAATTCCTTTAAGGGGGTCGACCGGAATTATATAGCCATAGAAGCGAAAAAAATAAGCATAAAAGTAAGCAACCAGAATGCCGATGATATCACTCAGCAAATAAACGGTAAGGAGTCTGACTTTTTTTTCCTGGATCAACTCTGGCCTCGCCGCTCCTCCCAGACTGCGGTTAAGAATTTAACAATTCTCTCCCGAAAAAGGGGACGAGAAAATTGTTCGGCATGACTCCGGATGCGATTTTTATTAAATTGCAGGTTCTTGAATTTGTCAAGGCCGGCCAGAAGCGATTCCACAGTCGGCTCGGCAAAGAGGACGCCGGTCTCCTCAGGAACGACTGTTTCCAAAGAACCGCCGCGGCCCAGAGCGATAACCGGCGTGCCGCATGCCTGAGCTTCGACCGTCGCCATGCCAAAATCTTCTTCCCCCGGGAGGATAAAGGCTCTGGTTTTTTGATAAGCCTGGCGGAGCTCTTCGTCGGTTAGGTTTTTAAGAAAACGGATATTACCCCGGCTCCGCCGCTTCAACCGTTTCTCTTCCGGCCCCTGACCAACAATCACTAACGGCCAGCCCAGGCGGTTAAAAGCTTCGATAGCCAGGTCGATTCGCTTGTAGGGAACAAGGGCCGAGACGATGAGAAAAAAATCCTCCCGGCTATCACCGGCTCCGGGGACGAAAAAAGCAGTATCGACCGGAGGGGGAATTACCTCAGCTTCCCGGCGGTAATAACGCTTAATCCGCCGGGCGACATTCTGGGAGTTGGCGATAAAGTGGTCGACGCGGGCGGCAGAGGCCACATCCCAGAGCCGGAGATAATGAATCTGCGGCGGGATAAGCAGCCGGCTCCAAAAAGAAAGCCGGTCCGTTGAAAAGTAAGCGTGATATTGATTCCAGGCATAGCGCATCGGCGAATGGATATAAGACACGTGAAGCGCTTCCGGCCTGGGGATAGCTCCTTTGGCCACGCAATGGGAGCTCGAGACGACCAGGTCATAATTTTGCAAATCGAACAGTTCGACCGCCAGCGGGAAAAGCGGCAAATAAAAACGATAGCGTTTTCGCAGGAAAGGGGCTCGCTGCAAAAAGCTGGTCCGGATTACTCTTTTCTCCAGCGCTGCCACCTGAGATTGAGGAAAATGGAAGAGAGTATAAATCGGCGCTTCGGGAAAGACCTCGGCCAAAACTTCCAGGACCTTCTCTCCGCCCCGCCGGCCCGTAAGCCAGTCGTGAACCAGGGCTACTTTGAGGTTATTCATCAGCGCCAAGAATTATACCTTAATCCAGTTGCCGGAGGAAATGAAGATGCTGGGCGAATGACTTTTCCCAGGTGAAGTTGAGGCTTCGAGCCTTGCCCTTGGCTTCGTAGGCATGACGCAACTCTTCATTTTCGACCAGCAGCTCCATTTTCGTCCTCAAGTCTTCAGCGGAGTTGGGGTCAAAATACAGGGCCGCATCGGCTAAAACCTCCTGTAAACTGCCGGCCGGGCTGGAGACGACCGCCCGGCCTCGCGCCATGGCCTCTAAGGGCGGCAGACCAAACCCTTCATAAAGGGAAGGGAAAACCAAAAAAAGAGCGCCGTCAAGATAGCGAATCACCTCCTCCTGGGGTTTAAAACCCAAGGGAAGGCATTTTCCCTCGAGACGGAAGCGGACAATTTCTTTCTGAACCTCAGGCACCCCGGGAACTCCGAGAAGCACCAGGCGGAATTCCGGATAACGGGCGACAAACAGGCTGAACGCGGCCAGTAAAGTGTTAATATTCTTGTGAGGCTTCCAGTTGCCAAGATACAAAATATAGGGAAAAGACAAGGGCGGGGCGGAGGGCGGTGCCGTAAAGAATATTTCTCCCACGCCGTTATAAATTATTTTTATTTTATCTATCGGAATACCAAACATTTCGGCTAAATCGACGGCGGTTTGCCTGGAAACGGCGATAATCAGGACAGCACGCGACTTGATTTGACGGAGGAAAAAACCGGCGGCCTTCAGCTTAGGAGGCGGACCAAAAAACTGGGGAAACTTAAAGTGGATGAGGTCGTGAACAGTAACGATAAGCCTCTGACGGATAAGCCAGGGAAAAACATAATGAGGCGAAAAATAATAGTATCCCGGGAAACGGCGTGTTTTCCACGGAATCTCCACCTGTTCGAACGCTTGGTAATTGGCCGAATGAGCTAAAATCTCTTTTTCTCGGGCAATCGGCAAACGCCTTTTCCCGAAAAGATGGATGACCCGGATGTCTTCCCACGGCGTACGAAGGAGTCGGCCAAAAATTTCCTGGATGTAAACCCCTATCCCGTAATCTTCGACCTTGCGAGCATCAAGCAACAGCCGCACGGCCAAAACTCCTTATTAAGGAGATGACATCCTCGTATACGGCCTTTTTTTCCTGGTCCCCGGAAATGGCTGCTCCAAGGCTCTTTAACCGGAACTGGACAAGAAGATAAACCCGGAGCAACCTGAAAGTAAAGGGACGGCGGTGATTCTGGTAATAAAGAAGCTGGCCTTTTTTCGCCTCCAGGATGGCCAGCCGGGGAAACCGCGAAGCCACCGCCCCCCGAAAATGGGTCAACCGGGCGCGGGGGAAATACCGAAGTTTATAACCCTGCTGACGCAGCCGTAACCCCAGGTCAGCGTCCTCGACATAAAGGAAAAACCGCTCATCGAACCCGTTGACCCGGAAAAAGCATTCCCGTCTTACCATAAACCCCACGCCGCTTGCCCAGTCGATGTCTCTTTCTAATTTCTCTTTCCGCACTCGGTACCAGAAGGAATACCAGGGCGACGCCAAATACTTAAGAAAGAACTCGGAGATAAGGCCCAGGTCTCGGCCGAAGGAGAGCTGGAAGCTAAGGTCGGGGTTGAGGACGGCCGGTGCAACTAAGGCGTATTCGGAGTTTTGTTGGAGAAAATTCACGAGGCTGGCCAGGCACCCAGGAATGATTTCAACATCGTTGTTCAAGAATAAAAGAAATTGGCCCCGGCTCTCCTTAGCTCCAGCATTGGCCGCCCGAGCAAAACCCACATTCTGCGCCAAACGCACAATCTTCGCTCTCGGGAACCTCATCTCGACCAACGCTATGGAAGCATCTTCGGAAGCGTTGTCGACCATAAGGACTTCGGTTGAAAAATCAACTCGGGATAACTCCACTTCCAACGACACCAGAAGCTTAGGAAGGAATTCCTGGCCATTAAAATTAACGATGATGATGGAAAGCAAAGGAAAATTCATCCGGCCATCCTCAGAATCAGCTCGGCTAATTCTTTGGAAGCGCGTTGCCAGGAAAATTCAGGCCGCCGCTCTCGAAATTTTTCCTGGATGGCCGCCCGGGTTGACACATCATTCAAGGCTCTGTCGAGGGCTTCGGCCACAGCCTCCACTGAAGGAGTATCAACGAGGACGGCGAGGTCAGAGAAAACTTCTCCCAAAGAAGACCGGTTGAGAACAACCGGCGTCGAGCCGCAGGCCAGGGCTTCGAGCGGCGGCAGACCAAACCCTTCATACTCCGAGAGATAGGCGAAGACATCGCAGGCCGTGTAGAATAACGGCATTTCTGCCTCGGGAAGATATCTATCCCATTTTATCCAATCGCGGTCAAGAAGAGATGGAACATCCTCAGGGGGATAGGTCCTGTCCTGGCCTACAACGTAAAGTAAAATGTCTGGATTTTTCTGGCGCACCTCAGCCACGGCGGCCACCAGCAAAGGAAGATGCCGCCGCCGGAAGATCGAACCCAAAAAGCCGATAACTCGAGCCGAACCGAGGCCTCGGGCGTCTTTCCAGCGAAGCACCGCCTCCCGGTCAACTGGCTCAAATTTATCTTCGACTCCGTAATAAATTAACTTTATCTTTTCTTTTTCTATCCCCGTGTGGACCAGAACCTCGGTCTCGGTAGCTTTCGAGGGAACGACAACCACCCTGGCCCTTCGCAGGCTCCGCCGCAGGATTAGCCCGCGCCATCGGGCCGTCTTCGGCGGAAACCATTCAGGATGACTCAGGAGAGAAACATCGTGGACAAAAAGGACGGAGGGCCAGGGACAGAGGAGCGGCAGGGTATAATTGAACGCCAGGATAAGGTCAGGGTTTAGCCGCCGGCAAGCGCGCCAGAAAGGGCCATTCTGCCAACGAAAATAACCCCCGCGAGAAGGAAGCACTACCTGATGGAGAAAACGAGAATGAAAAGGGACAGCCACTTCCCGGGTGAGGACAAAAAACAGAGCCTCGCTGAGCTCGTTGCTCAACTTGGGCAGAATGTTCTTGACGACCCGGCCTACGCCCGCTCCCTGAGGGCCAAGCTCGTAGCCGTCAACCACGATTCTCACTTTAGCTCCCGACGACTTGACGATAAAACTCGAGGGTCTCAGCCGCCGCTCTTTCCCAGGAAAAATTCCCGGCTCTTTTTTTCCCGGCCTCCCGCAGCTCAGCCCGAAGCGAAGGGTTCTTAAGCAACAAAATTATAGCCTTGGCCATATCTTCATAATTTTCAGGGTCAAAATAAACCGCTGCCTGGCCGCCCACTTCAGGCAAAGCAGTTACCCCGGAGACTACAGCCGGCAAACCGCAGGCCATGGCTTCTAAAAGAGGAAAGCCAAACCCCTCAGCCAGAGAAGGCAACACCAGGGCCGTTGCCCGCTGATAAAAAATTTTTAAATCAACAGGGCTCACATAGCCAACAAAACGCACGGCGTCGTCAAGGTTGAGGGAAGAGACGAGCTGTCTCAACTTCCTTTCCTCTTTGCCCCCTTTGCCGATTAAAACGAGATGATAGCCGGGGCATTCGGAGCAAACTATTTTCATTGCTCGAATAAGACGCTCGAGGTTTTTTCTCGGCTCCAGAGTACCGACAAAAACCAGAAATTTTTCTGGAGGGCCAAACCGCTCCTCCCAGGTTTTCCAGTCGGCCGGCAAGACGGGTTGAAGAAAAAAAGGGTCGAGGCCGTGGGGAATCACTTTAATTTTCGAAGGCGAGACTGCCGGAAACCGCCTGGTTATTTCCGCGGCCATAAAACGGGAAAAAGTAATAATCCCGTCAGCCCGGGTTAAGCAGGGAATTAACCTCCGGCGAAAAGCCCAGCCTGCCTCGGCTTCGGCCATCTCAGGATGGTCGAAAGCGAACAAATCATGCACGGTGACAATCATCTTCCCCTGAGAGGGCAAGAGAAATGGAGTGGGAGAGTGAGTCAGGTCAAGACGCCGGAGGAAAAAAAGTTCAAGAGGCGGCCAGGTGAACCGGTACCAGAAAAAATTCAGCAACCGGACCGGAAAGGAGAGGTCGCAAAAACGGCGGCGGCTGAACGGGGGAAGCTTTTCTCGGGGAAAACGGTCCTTCAGCGAGGCGGAAAAAAGGAAATACTCGTTCTCATGGTCAATCGCTGCCAGGGAGTGGAGCAGGTTTCGTAAATATACACCTACGCCTGTCTCCGCCTTCAAAAAAGGGCGGAGGTCAAAACCGAGACGCATTTTCGTCAATGTATGCTCAACCCGGAAAAATGTCAAGGAAGCCTCCTCAGCATAAAATGTTTCTCCTGAATACAAAAATGCTTAAGATTTTTTCTTTCGTCGGGGAGGAACGGGCCTTGAAACCGCCGCCAGGGCGAGGCTTCTACCCCACTCCTCACAGCTTCCCTTGAACTTAATTTTTTTGGACGACCTAAGGAGGTTGATGACCGAAAAAAGAAATGATAATATTCGGCCGAAAAGGAGGAAAAAATGACCAAGTTGGCGAGAGTTTTTCGCCGGGTGGAGTCCTTCCGCGACGAAATGACCAATTTTCAAATCCGGCTGGCTTCGATCCCGGCCATAGCTCCGGTAAACGGGGGAAAAGGCGAGGGGGAAAAAGCCAATTTCCTGCTCGGGTTTCTGCAAGAAAACGGGTTTGAAAATATTGAGGTCATCAAGGCCCCTGACCTGGATACACCTGAAGGTTATCGCCCGAACATCTTGGCTCGTTATAAAGGCAAGAGTTCCCGGCGGACAATCTGGGTTATGACCCACATGGACGTCGTCCCTCCAGGTGACCTGGCCCAGTGGGAAGGTGACCCTTTCAAGCCCTGGGTAAAAGAAGGCAAAATTTATGGCCGGGGTGTCGAGGACAACCAGCAGGAAATGGTCGCCTCACTGTTTGCTTTGAAGGCATTTCGAGCTGAAAACTTGAAGCCAACCTATGACGTGGGCATAGTCCTGGTTTCTGACGAAGAAACGGGAAATCTGAAAGGAATCGATTATGTTCTCCGTCATACCAAGGCGTTCCAGAAAAACGATTTAATCATAGTCCCGGATGCCGGCAACAGCGAAGGAACTCTGATTGAGGTCGCCGAAAAAAGCATCCTCTGGCTAAAATTCCGAACCCTGGGAAAACAGGCCCACGGGTCCACGCCTGACAAAGGCATCAACAGCTTCAAGGCAGCTTCTCATCTTGTCGTCGAGTTAGGCAAGCTTTACCAACTCTTCCCTCAAGCCGACCCTCTTTTTGAGCCGCCAACTTCAACCTTTGAACCGACAAAAAAAGAAGCCAACGTTCCCAACATTAACACTATCCCGGGAGAAGACGTCTTTTACCTGGACAGTCGCATTCTGCCGAAAACTCCAGTAGCCAAGGTTGAAGAAGCTGTAGCTCAAATGGTCAAGAAGATAGAACGAAAATTCAAAGTGAAAATTCAAATAGAAGTCCAGCAAAAGGCCCTGGCCGCACCGCCCACCTCCCCCCGCGCCGCCGTCGTCCAGGCCCTAAAAAAAGCCGTATGGGAGGTTTATCATAAAAAGGCCGTTCCCAGGGGAATAGGCGGAGGGACCGTGGCCGCTTTCTTCCGCCGGGCCGGTTTTGAGGCGGCCTGCTGGAGCAAGATTGACGAAACCGCCCACCAGCCTAACGAATACTGCCGGATTGATAATATGGTTGGCGATGCCAAAGTCTTCGCTCATATCTTCCTGCAAGAATAACCAGAGCGGCGGTTTGACATCCTGGAAAAAAAATTACTCCAGGGGTTAACTCGGCAGAAGCCACGGAATTTAAGGCCCTGTGAAAAGCTTTTTAGCGCACCAAAGGAGGCTCATCCTGACCTCATCGCTATATATTAAAAAAATAAACCCTTGGTTTAAGGGAGGCAAGCATGACAGAGTATCTTCTGGTGTTAACCACCGTCCCGAATGAGAAAGCCGCCGGAGAAATCAGCCGTCAACTCGTCGAAGCCCGGCTGGCGGCTTGCGTGACTATTTCCAACGCTTGCCAGTCCTTCTACTGGTGGGAAAACAACATAATTCAGGACCAGGAATTCATGCTTTTTATCAAGTCGAAAAAAAGCCTCTGGCCGCTTCTGGAAAAAAAGCTTCAGGAAATCCATCCCTATTCGGTTCCGGAGATTTTGGCCTTCTCGGTCGAGACTGGTCTGGCCAAGTACCTGGATTGGTTAGAAAAAGAGACCAGACATGGATAACCTGAATTACGGGCTCGACGGCCAGAACTTGCTCTTAAGTCGATGCAGCCATTCCACTTCCCTGGCGGTCTTAATTGTATTCAAATGAATGGAAACCGTGTCATTCACGTCAAAAGCATATCCTCCAGCGAGCAGGATAACCACCGGGATATTGAGCTTTCTGGCCTCGCCAATGATTAATTTATCTCTGGTCTTAAGACCTTCTTTCGTCAGCTTCAGCCCGCCCAGCTGGTCTTTTTCAAAAGGGTCGGCGCCGGCCAGATAAAACACAAGCTCCGGCTGATACGTCCTGTAAAGCTTCGGGAAATTGACCCATAAAGCTTGGAGATATTCTTCATCGCCGTCCCCTGACCACAGTCCTATGTCTAAATCGCTCGCGGGTTTGACCGCGGGGTAAAGGTCCATCTGGTGAATGGAAAAAGTAAAAGCATAGCTCTTGCCGGCGAAGATGGCGGCTGTGCCATTTCCCTGATGAACATCGCAATCAACTACCATCACGCGGTTCACAAGGCTTTCCTGCCTCAATTTCTCGATGGCTACGGCCACATCATTCAGGACGCAAAACCCCTCGCCATGGTCAGGAAAGGCATGATGAAACCCGCCTCCCAAGTGAACCGCCAGACCACGACGGAGGGCCAGCCTGGCCGCCATCAAGGTTCCGCCGCAGGTAAGCCAGGCAAAGCGGACGAGTTCCTGACTGAAAGGAAGCTCCAGAGCCATTCTTTCGGACGGCGACAGAGTGCCCGTCTTCAGCTTGGCAACGTACTTGGAAGAATGGACCAGCAGAATATTTTCATCCCGGGCTGGCTCAGGAGTAATAAAATTTTCTTTCCTGGCTCCCAGCTCTAACAAGCGCTCATAGAGTAAACGGTACTTTCTTATCGGAAATACATGATGGCCGACATCCACCATCCAGTATGACTCGCTATAAACAAAAGGAAAGGGGAAGCGTCGCCAGAAAAGACTGACCAGGGCCATTGATAGTCGGTTTGGCTTTTCAAGATAACAGAAAACGGCGCTGGTTGTAAATTAAAAACTGCGAGGGGAAAGCGAAGAGGGGCGCCGTTTCCCTAACGATGGTCTTCGTTTAGCGTCTCAATCTCCGGCTTGAACCTTGACTTTCAGATTAAAGCCGGTCTCCGCCATCGCTTAATTGACAATTCTCTTTTTGGGGATGACTCGGCTCGAGGAGAGACCTAACCGTTCTTAAACTCAAGGCACCATAAAACTTTTCGGCAATAAGAGCGGCTTGCCTTAAGGTTCAATCACCTTCACCTTCTTGCCGACCGATGTTCGCCTGGGCGGCCGCTAACCTGGCAATCGGAATCTGATAAGCCGAGCAGCTGACATAATCAAGGCCTATTTGATGGCAGAAGAAAATTGAACGCGGGTCGCCCCCGTGAACCCCGCATATTCCGATTTTAAGGTTAGGTCTTGTGTTCCTTCCCTTCTCGACAGCTATTCTCATCAGCTCCCCGACTCCTTTGGTATCAAGCGTCTCGAAGGGGTCATCAGGCCAAAGGCCATGGGTCAGATAATGGTTCAAGAACTTAGCGCTATCATCCCGGGATATGCCAAAAGTTGTCTGGGTCAGGTCGTTCGTTCCGAAGGAAAAGAATTCAGCTTCGGCGGCCACTTCGTCAGCCGTCAAGGCCGACCGGGGAATTTCAATCATCGTCCCGACAGCGTAATTTATTCTGACACCGTACTTTTCCATGACTTCGCGGGCGACGCGGTCGATAATTTGTTTCTGGTGACTTAGCTCGGTGACAGCACCAACAAGAGGCACCATGATTTCCGGCGTCACCCTTTCTCCTTCCTTGGCCAGCTCACAGGCTGCTTCAAAAATAGCCTTTGTCTGCATTTCGATTATTTCTGGATAAGTAATTCCCAGCCGGCAACCGCGATGCCCGAGCATCGGGTTAAACTCGGCCAATTGCCTGACTCTCTCGAGCAGCTTCTCCAACTCCTGGATTCTCTTTTTGTTCTTGCTCTTCTTCGCCCGGAGCTCGGCCAGCTCGACCATCAAGTCTTCTTGCCGCGGCAAAAACTCATGCAGGGGCGGGTCGATAGTTCGAATTGTAACCGGATGGCCCTGCATTACCCGGAAAAAATCAATGAAGTCTTGCTTCTGGAAAGGAAGAAGCTTGTCCAGAGCTTGCCGCCTTTCTTCTTCGGTGTTGGCCAAGATCATTTCTTTGATAAGAGGCAACCTATCTTCACCGAAAAACATGTGCTCTGTCCTGGCCAGACCGATTCCTTCGGCTCCAAAAGCGAAAGCTATCCGGGCGTCCTCCGGCGTGTCAGCGTTTGCCCTGACTCCCAGGCGACGGTAGCGGTCAGCCCAGGATAAAAGACGGTTAACATACTGATAAAGCGGGGACTCTTCGGCTTTTTTTTCGCCTTTAATCACCTGGATTATCTCAGACGGCTGAGTGGTTATTTTTCCCTCTAAGACTTCACCCGTCCCCCCGTCTATCGAAAGCCAATCGCCTTCGCGGAAGACCAAGCCGTTGACCGCGAGCGTCTTTGCCTCCTCGTTAATCTTTAAGGCGCCGCAGCCGACTACCGCTGGTTTGCCCATCTGCCGCCCGACGACAGCCGCATGGGAGGTCATGCCTCCGGTAGCCGTGAGGATTCCTTCGGCAGCACTCATCCCATGGATATCGTCCGGCGAGGTCTCCGCCCTGACCAGGAGAATTTTCTCCCCCTTTTCTTTCCAGGCGACGGCCTCCTCAGCCGTAAAAACGATGCGGCCGGAAGCCGCTCCCGGCGAAGCAGCTAACCCTTTGGCCAGAAGGTTGTTATTTACCTTTTCCTCCAGGTCAAAAACAGGATGAAGCAACTGATTGAGGGCCTCTGGCTCGACCTTCATCAGGGCTTCCTTTTCCGAACACAACCCCTCGTCCACGAGGTCAACGGCAATCTTAACCGCGGCTAAACCCGTCCGCTTGCCGTTACGAGTCTGGAGCATGTAGAGCTTGCCCTCTTGAATCGTGAACTCAAAATCCTGAACATCCCGATAATGTCTTTCTAAGCGGTCGACAATCTCTTTTAACTGGGCAAACACTTCGGGCATTTCCTGACCGAGGTTCTTTAGCGGGGAAGGAGTTCGGATGCCGGCCACCACGTCCTCTCCCTGGGCATTTGTTAAGTATTCGCCATAAACTTCCTTTGCCCCGGTAGCCGGGTTACGAGTGAACCCCACTCCGGTGGCCGAGCTGGGCCCAAAATTCCCAAAAACCATCTGTTGAATGTTGACGGCGGTTCCGAGGTTTTCCGGAATATGGTTAAGGCGGCGATAAGTGATCGCCCGCGGATTATTCCAGGATTTAAAAACAGCGGCTATAGCCAGTTCCAGCTGGGTCATCACATCCTGGGGAAAGCCTTCTGCCCGTTGCTGGTGGACGAGGTCGAGGTAAGCCTGGATGACCTCTTCTAACATGTTTTCGTTAAGCGCAGCATCGTTAGCTACCCCGTAAATTTTCTTTTTTTCCTCCAGGATTTTTTCGAATTCCCGCTTCGGAATCCCCAGGACTACATCCCCGAACATATGAATTAGCCGGCGATAACAATCTAAAGCAAACCGACGGTTCCCTGTCTTCTTAGCCAGCCCTTCGACTGTTTTTTCGTTAAGGCCTAAGTTGAGCACGGTATCCATCATTCCCGGCATAGAAAACTTAGCTCCGGAGCGGACCGAGACGAGCAGCGGATTCTCCGGGTCGCCAAACTTCTGACCCGAAACCTGTTCCAGCCGGCGTAAGTTTGCCATGATTTCCTCTTCCACTTCGGCTGGCAGCTTCCCGCCTGAACTCAGGAAAAGGCTGCAGACCTCGGTGGAAATGGTAAATCCAGGGGGAACGGGGAGGCCGATGCTGGCCATTTCGGCCAGGTTAGCGCCTTTACCTCCCAGCAAGTCTTTCATGTCCTTGTTGCCTTCAGCCATACCCGGCCCGAAAAAGTACACGTATTTTGGACTCATCGAAATAACTCCTCGTGAGATGATTAAACAACTAAATATAGCGGGTCGTTGTCCAAAATTCAACCCGAGCTAGCACTCTTAAAAGCGGCAAAAAACCAGGACATGAGCTAACCCGCGCTGGACCTGCCTGTCTATCCCCCTAACATTTTTCTGTTATTATCTTAAAATTATTGTTAATTGTTATTAGATGCAATTAATAAACGCTCGCCTTGAATTCACTCGAGGGGCTGAGCTGGAAATCATGCTAATCATCCCTTGATTTGGGTTCTATAATTTCCCTTAGGCTAACACCCTGAATAATTTACCCCATCCGTGAGCTCAAACTCTAAGCTCTCCAGGGGAAAAACAGGCCGAGCCAGCAAAAGCCATGCGGATAGGAAGCGAGAATTTTTGGCGGGAGCCTGGTTCTAAAGGCAAACCCGGCCAGGTCAACAACGGCCAGGATAACGCTCGAGAGCGGTCTGGAATAAACTCAGGGCGCGCCTCAAGTCCTGCTCCTTCAGGACATAGGCCAGGCGAACCTCGTCTCTTCCCTTTCCCGGAGTCGCGTAAAAACCAGAGCCTGGGGCTACCATGACCGTCTCGTGATTTACTCGAAAATCGGTCAGCAGCCAGCGGACAAAATCGTCGCTATCGGCTATCGGCAACTTGACGTTGACATAAAAAGCACCCTGAGGCTTATGCAGGACGATACCCGGAATTTTCGCCAGTTCTTCATAAAGAATGTCCCGGCGCTTCTGGTATTCAGCCCGGATGGGGTCAAAATAACCTCGGCCGAGGCGGTAGGCGGCCAAGGCAGCGCGCTGTTCGACCGTCGGCGGGCACAGCCTGGCCTGGGCAAAACGGAGGAGCGCCTGGAAAACTTCCTCATTCCGGGTGATGACAGCCCCGATGCGGGCGCCGCAACAGCTAAACCGCTTGGAGATGCTATCAGCTACAATTACCCTGTCCTTGGCCTCGTCAAATTCAAGCAGGCTGACATGAGAAATGCCGTCGTAAACAAACTCCTTGTAGACTTCGTCCCCGATTAAGAAAAGGTCATGTTTTAGGGCAATCTCGACCATCCGTTCGAGCTCTTGCCGGCTGTAAACCGTACCTGTCGGGTTATTCGGAGAGCAGAGGACGATGGCTCTCGTCCGCGGGGTTATAAGCTTGGCGACCTCCTCTGCCGGAGGCAACCTGAAGCCATCCTCGGCTTTGAGGGTTAAAGGCACTATTTTGAGCCCGGCATACGAGGCGAAGCCGTTGTAATTGGTGTAGAAGGGCTCGGGAATGATAATTTCATCTCCCGGGTCAGCGACTACACAGAAGGCAAAATGGACGGCCTCAGAACCGCCGACTGTGATGATGACGTTATCCGCCTGTAGTTTTATCCCGTAAGATTCGAAATAACTGGCTATCGCCTGACGCAACTCGAGAAAACCCTGGGCCGGGCCGTAGTTAAGGACCTCATCCTGATAGGCATGAAAAGCCTCGGCCACTACCTTCGGAGTCGCAACATCCGGGTCTCCGATATTAAGAAAATAAACCTTCACCCCCTCGGCTATAGCCTGGTCAGCATAAGGCTTGAATTTCCTGATCGGCGAAGCCTGAATTGTCCTCCCTCGATAAGAGATATTCATAGATTATGACTCCTTCGATAAAATATTACCCTTTTCATTATCCGCAAATCGCCGCAAGAAATCAAAAGCCTTCAACCGCCGAAGCCAGTAAAATCGAGGCCAGCAAAAGCTCAGAGAAACAGAGATAAACACTCACTCCGACATCGTTCTCAGGCTCCTTCCAAGTTTTCAACTTTTTCGTTCCTACTCGGTAAAGAAACCATCGGTTCAGCAGGCTGTCGCTGGCGTGGAGCTTAAGCCTGAGGAGTTCGGTCGACCCTTTATCTCTGGAAAAAATTAAATCGCCTGAAAAAGCAGACATTTCCTTCAGGCGGCGAGCTTGTCAAGACCCCTCTAAAATGATAGGCTTAGTCTCAGCTCAAGGTTATGAGCTTGATAGAAAGAAACGGCCGGGTTGTGGCCCACGAGGCGTGGGGAGAATATCATCTCTTAGGTATCCGGGCGCCGGCCATCGCCAAGATAGCCCGTCCCGGCCAATTCCTGATGCTCCAGGTCAACTCGTCAGGCTTTCCTTTACTCCGACGACCTATTAGCGTTCATCATTGCGAGGATGACCGGGTGGAGGTCTTTTTTAAAGTCGTCGGGACAGGAACGGTTTTGTTAGCGGCCAAAAGACCCGGGGATAAAATAGACCTTATCGGCCCGTTGGGCAAAGGTTTCACCATACCCGGACAGCCGGCCGCGGCTCCTGTGGTCCTTGTGGGCGGCGGCCGGGGAATTGCACCCCTCCGGTTCCTGGCCCATGAACTCAAAGCTAAAGGCCATTTACCCATAATTTTTTATGGCGGCAAGACAAAACAGGACCTGCCATTGACAGCCTATCTGCAGCCCGAGGGGTTCGAACTTTTCCTGGCAACCGAAGACGGGGGTCTTGGTTTTCATGGTTTAATAACAGAGCTTCTTGAAAGGGAGATTCCGCGCCTAAAACCTTCGCGGTTGTACGTCTGTGGGCCTGAAGGCATGATGCGTCGACTCGCTCAGCTTAACCAAAGATGGTCAATCCCGGCCGAATTTTCTCTTGAGGCTAAGATGGGCTGCGGGTTCGGGGTTTGTTATGGTTGCGTCTGGCTGATTCGCCACGGCGTAGCGGCCGAATGGACAAGAATTTGCCAGGAGGGGCCCGTCTTTCCTGGCGAAGTTATTATCTGGGAGGCGCAGGCTTGACCGACCTCAGCTGTGACCTCGGTTTTATGAAATTGGCCAATCCAGTAATCGCGGCCAGCGGCACTTTTGGCTACGGTATCGAAATGGAGCCTTTTTTAAACCTCGAAGCCCTCGGCGCCTACATAGTCAAAGGCCTCTATCTCCGGCCTCGTCCGGGAAATCCGCCGCCAAGGCTGGCCGAAACGCCGGCCGGGCTTATTAATTCCATCGGCTTACAGGGAGTCGGCGTTGAAGCCTTCGTTGCCTCTGTCTTACCCCGGTTGCGAAAATACAGGACGCCGCTTATTGTAAACGTTTGTGGCGAGACCGAGGAGGAATACGCGGCGGTCATCGAGTTCCTAGACAAGGAAGACGGAATCGCGGCTTATGAGCTCAACATTTCTTGTCCTAACATCAAAAAAAACGGCCTCTGCCCAGCCCTCTCGCCAGAAGCCACTTTTAAAGTCGTCTCCTCAGCCCGGAAGGTAAGCCGAAGGCCGGTCATAACTAAGCTTTCCCCTAACGTTACGGATATTGTCACGATTGCTCTGGCGGCCGAAGAAGCCGGAAGCGACGCGGTTTCTCTGGTTAATACTTTTCTGGCTATGGTGGTCGATGTCGATTCGAGGCGCCCCGTCCTGCGGAACATTTTTGGCGGGTTGAGCGGGCCGGCTATTAAGCCGATAGCTCTGAGGATGGTCTTTCAAGTTTCCCGGCGACTTAAAATCCCCGTTATCGGTTGTGGGGGGATAATGACCGGCAGGGATGCGCTCGAGTTTATTTTGGCGGGGGCCAGAGCCGTCGAAGTTGGGACGGCCAACCTCGTCGACCCGCAGGCTACGTTGAGAATAATTAAGGAAATAGAAGAGTATTGCCATTCCCGAGGGATTGAACGCGTAAGTGAACTTATCGGCAGCCTGATTTTAGATTGATTCCTGATAAAAGGAGCCTTCGCATGGAGAGCAACTGGTCAGAATTGACAAAAAGAAATGAAAAAATCATCATTGCCCTTGACGTCGCCAGCAAAGAAAAGGCCCTGTCTTTGGTCGAGGAGCTACCTGAAGTCCGCTGGTTTAAAGTTGGGTTGGAACTTTTTACGGCCTGTGGCCCTTCTTTGATTGAATCAATTCGCGAACAGGGCCGGCTGGTTTTCCTGGATTTAAAGCTCCATGATATTCCGAACACGGTGGCCGGCGCTGTCCGGGCGGCGGTCCGGCATGGGGCTTCGATGCTCACCGTTCACGCCGCCGGCGGAAAAGAAATGCTCCGTCAAGCCAAGCAGGCGGCCGAGGAAGAGGCGGCCCGGCTGAACTTAACCCCTCCGAAAATTGTAGCCGTCACTGTGTTGACAAGCCTTAATAACCAGCATCTCCGGGAGGTTGGCTGGGTTGACGGGGTTGAAGTTCAAGTCCTGCGCCTGGCCATTCTGGCCAAAGATTGTGGCCTCGCGGGCTCAGTCTGTTCCCCGCGGGAAATTTCTCTTTTAAGAAAGAATCTGGGTAAAGATTGGCTGCTGATTACGCCAGGAATAAGACCTACCTGGGCGCCGGCTCAAGACCAGCAAAGGGTCCTTTCGCCCGCCGAAGCTTTGTCTCTGGGCGCCGACTATCTGGTCATCGGTCGGCCAATCACTGCCCACGAAGCTCCACGCGAAGCCTTTTGGCGGCTAATAGCTGAATTAGAGGCCTGACGCGACCCCTCTCACTGCAAAAATCGCTCCCAGAATAAACCCGAAGATGACTGAGATGACGAAAGCCACAACGATACTAACTATAAAATAACCCAACACCTTTTCTTTCGGTGTTTCCATCAACGGGTTAGCCAGACCCAGGTACAGCAGGTATAAGCCATACAGGGAGGCCAGGATGACGAGGGGGGAGAGAGCCGGAATAATGTTCAGGATTCCGGCCACCCAGGCCGGCGTGTAGGAATAGACGGCTAACTTCATAGCCTGATTTAAATTGGGTGGTGAGGCAAAAGTGGGAGCCAGGGCATTAATCACAAAACCGATTACCGCTACCGCAACGAGGGAAAAAATATAAGCAAAAACGGCATAAACCAGCGCCTTGCCTAACCCAAACCGGTACCAGCCAATAAACGGAATTTTCTGGCCGATAAACCCCATTCCAATAAAATGGGCCACAGCGGGTATGGCCGCCAGAATCGCGGCATAAGAAGTAAAGAGTCCCTTGATATCGGTTGGTTCGGGTTTAATTTTCGCCCATTCTTCTTTGGGCTTAAGGATTATACCTTGAGCCCGGGCTATCAACTCCATGGAAATCCTCCTCAAAACATTTCCCCCTTTATAACTTTATTTAACCAGATAGTCAACAAAAAAATTAGCAAAATTGGGGACACATTCTATATTTCCTATTTTTTGGCTGCCCTCATAGCTCCCATAAAATCGGGGATACCATCTATGTCTCCTATTTTTGGTTGCCCGCACAGCCCCAATGCCTCTTTGGTTTATTCATAGATTTATCTCGATAAAGAATCCCCTTCACCCGCCTGCGGTTCAAGTAATCTTGGCTAATAAACCTGAAACTTCTGGCGAAAAAAATTAGAGCTGATACTCTTGGCTATGATAAATTTCCCGAGGAGTATTGCCCAAGCGGCAATCTTTTGGTCCCCTGGGTGATTTCTGCCTGATTCCCCAAGAAGACCTTCAAATTCGGGCAGGAGGTTAACAAGCTTAACGAAGCCAACAAAATTATTAAAAGGGGAAAGACAAGAAGGAAAATGGAGGCGCGGGTCGGACTCGAACCGACGAATCGAGGTTTTGCAGACCTCTCCCTTAGCCGCTTGGGTACCGCGCCCTCTGAATCTTCTTCATCGTCGGCAGCAAAAAATTGGAGCGGGCGATGGGGCTCGAACCCACGGCCTTCTGCTTGGCAAGCAGACGTTCTACCACTGAACTACGCCCGCCCCGGGGGGTGAACGAATAAAAAATTATCAAAAAACTACCGGCCTGTCAACGAAACCAGCCCGCAATACCAACCGCTTAAGTAGAAACAATAAAGGAAACAAAAGCTTAGGAAATAAAATTTAGGTTAAAATAAAATTTGGGCTAACTAGATTAAGCTACTTTGCCTGGACTTCGTATCCCTTAAATATGGCTTCCTTGGAAGAAAGAACCTTAACCGTGGCTGTTTTCTGGCCGGCGTCAATGACGATGACATTGGCCACGGCTTCCCGGGGAGCGTCCTGGCTTACCCGACGATAAACCGTCAACTGTTGCCCTACCTCAATCCCTTTTTCCCGGCCTAAATCTATGATGGCCCAATTTCCCGAAGATATCTGAACGAAATCATTTTCCTGGAAAATTATCCTGCCAATCGGCCCCTTGCCCGCTGTCCCGTAGGGCTCAAACCCCACGTCCCGACCGAGGAGTCCTTCTTTTTCCTCGTAAGGGAAAAGGAAATTCCCTACCATCACGTGACCGCAGGCCTTCTCTACCCGGCCAACACTCCGGCTATCTTCGCAACTAATTATCCTTACTCGTCCCCGCTTACAGGCTAAGAAGCCATAGTCGCCAATCCGGTTTTGCACCTCGACTAAAAAGAAAAGCTGGCCGACTTCAAGCCCATCTTTTTTTCCTTTATTAATATAAATAATGTCGTCGTCGCTCAGCAGAATTCGCTCATTCTGACGTTCGGCGGCAAACACCCTCATCTCAGGTGGTTCGCCTTCAAGCACAAAATATGAACAATACAGGTCTGATTCAGTAATAACCGGATATGTTTCCTGAAATATTTTCGCCTTTTCAATCTGGTATTGTTGCGCTTGGTTCTGGGCAAAAACTGACAAGGCTACGGCCAGAGCCAGGAAAAGAAAAAGACAAGTTCGGCCTAAATAGTAAGGTCTTCGCATGCTCACTCCTTTTGCCCTTATTTGGACTTATAATTTAATTATAAAAAGCTCTTTCCTTAGCTGTCAATAAAAATTTCCTCTTAAATTAGTCGGCTGACTTGACACAATTCTTGATGATTTCATAACATATCGCTATCGGGACCAATAAATAGTTAAGGTTTCAAAGGAGGTATCCTTTCATGAATCGAAAAGACATAATCCTTAAACTGGTGAAGGAGGCGGGAATTACCACCAAGCAGGCAACGCAAGCCCTGAATTCGATGATTGAAGGGATAAAGACAGCCTTGCAAAAGGGGGAAAGAGTTACTCTTTCCGGGTTTGGGAGCTTCGAGGTCAAGGTGCGCAACCCCAGGAAGGGGAGAAACCCCAAAACAGGCGAGGAAGTAGCTATCCCCAGCAAAAAGAGGCTTAAATTCAACCCCAGCAGGAGCTTCCGCGAATCTATCTGAAGGTTTAAGGAAACCATTTTTCGCCCGCCCGCGCAGAGCTGACCTCTCGTTCTGTCCCAAGAGGTTTCTGGTCGCCTAATAGACTTTTCTCACCTCTTTATCTAAAATAAGATTCTTATGGTTCCTGAGGACCAGAAACTAAGAATTGCCCTGCTTTTTGGCGGCCGCTCGGCCGAGCACGAAATTTCGCTTCTTTCGGCTGCCGCCATCTACCGTAACTTAGACAAGAACAAGTATGAAATTGTCTCGATTTATCTACCTCGTCAGGGTCAATGGAAAATTGTCTCCTCTCCTTTGCTCAACCTGGCAGAGCTGGAGAAAGGCGAGGCGTTTTCTTTTCTTCCCTGGGAATTGGGCTCAGGCAGCGAAGACTTAAAGGCAGACATTTATTTCCCGGTGCTCCACGGTCCTTACGGCGAGGACGGGACGGTCCAGGGACTGCTGGAGCTCGCCGGCGTTCCTTATGTCGGGGCAGGCATTCTGGCTTCAGCCTTAGGCATGGATAAAGTGGCGATGAAAGCCGCCTTTGCCTCCCGCAACCTCCCTCTGGTGAAGTATCTCTACTTCCTCGAGACGGACTGGCGACGCACCCCCCAAAAATTAGTAGCTGAAATCCGGTCGACGCTTGCTTTACCCTTGTTCATTAAACCGGCCAACCTTGGTTCGAGCGTCGGGATAACCAAGGTCAAAGATTGGTCAGAGCTCGAGAAGGCCGTGGAACAAGCGCTTCTCTATGACCGGAAAATCCTCGTCGAAGAAGGCATTCCTGCCCGCGAAATCGAGTGCAGCGTCCTGGGCAACGATGAGCCGCGAGCTTCCCTGCCCGGCGAGGTTATCCCTTACCGGGAGTTTTACGATTATCAAGATAAATACATTGAAGGCAAGACCGGCTTCAAGATTCCAGCCGAGCTTTCTTCATCCGAAATTGCCGAGGTTCAGCGCCTTTCCATCGAAGCCTATAAAGCCATTGATTGCTCCGGCATGGCCAGAGTTGACCTTTTTCTTGACCGGCGAACGGGCGCTTTTTACGTCAACGAAGTCAACACCATCCCGGGTTTTACTGAAATCAGCATGTATCCTAAGCTCTGGGAGGTAAGCGGCCTCCCTTTCCCCCAGCTCCTGGACGAACTTATCAACCTGGGGTTAGAAAGACACGCCAAGAAACAACGTTGTCTCACTGTAAGCCCTTGATGAGAATTCTGGCCATCGATTACGGGGAAAAATGGATAGGCCTGGCCATCAGTGACCCGCTCCATCTTACGGCCCAGCCCCTGGGTAGCCATTGCTTAGGGCTGGAAGAAGAAAACAGAGTTTTTTTTAGCCAGCTTTTAGCCAGGCATCAGGTTGGCTTGATAGTCGTCGGCTTGCCGCTGCAGATGAACGGCCTGTCGGGCAGCCAGGCCCTGAAAGCCCAGGAATTCGCCGCCTGGCTGGAGAAAAACTTCTGTTTGCCGGTTGTTCTCTGGGATGAACGACTGACGACAAAACAGGCGCAAAACTTGATGCAAGAACAAAATGTCTCTGCGGCCAAGGGGAAAAAGATTGAGCACACGATTGCCGCCACTCTTATCCTCGAAAGCTACTTAGAGAGGAAAAGGCTTGATGAACCTGACTCTTAGAGTTATCAAGGCCTGTCTCCTCTTAAGCCTGGTCTTGTTTCTGGGGGTATCTTTCTGGCTAACTGAGGAAGTTTACCGTCCGCTCGGAATTACCCCGGAAAATAAAGTCCTGGAAATCGAGAATGGCTTGAATGTCCGCCAGATTGGCGATGTTTTGGTAGCCAAAAAGCTTGTTCGGTCGTCTTTGCCTTTTCTTGTTTTCTACCACTTCTTTGCCCCTCGCCGCCCTCTTCAGGCAGGAGAATATCTCTTGGCCGACGATGAATCGACAAAATCATTAATGGTCAAGCTCCTTAAAGGCCAGGTCCGGCTTCATCCGGTTGTGATCCGCGAAGGGATGACAGCGGTTGAGGTGGCCGAGCTTTTTTCTTTTCTTGGCAACCGAGGAGAATTTCTGCGGGCAATTCAAAACCCGAGTCTAATAGAAGATTTGGACAGTCAGGCCGAGGACCTCGAAGGTTATCTTTTCCCCGAAACCTATTATTTTCCCAAAAAAATTCGAGCCGAAGAAGCCGTTAAGACAATAACCAACCAGTTCCGACAGGTCTTTGAACCAGCCTGGAGAAAGAGAGCGGCGGAGCTCGGGCTAAGCGTGCGGCAGGTAGTTATTCTGGCCTCGTTGATTGAAAAGGAGACAGGTTTGCCCGAAGAAAGACCCTTAGTCTCGGCCGTTTTTCACAACCGCCTGAGGTTGGGGATGAAGTTAGATTGTGACCCGACAGTGGTCTATGCACTTGAAAAAAATGGGTTGAACGTCGAAAAGCTTAGGCAAGCCGACCTTAAATTTCCCTCGCCCTATAATACTTACCTTCACGCCGGCCTGCCGCCCGGGCCAATCTGTAACCCCGGCCGAGATTCCCTGCGAGCGGCTCTTTTTCCCGCTCCGGTTAGCTTCCTCTATTTTGTCTCTCGAGGGGACGGAAGCCATCATTTTAGTTCTTCTTATCAAGAGCACTTAAGAGCTGTAGCTCGGTATCAAAAAAATAATCTCAGGAGAAATAAACCGGCTAAATGAAGAAGAAAGCAAGGCTGATATTGTCTTCAAACCTTAGGTTTGGTATATTTTATGTTTGTTAAATCCAAGGTTAAGGATTGTCAATTTTTTTTACATCAACTTTTGACCTCTCAAGGGTTAAGAGAAAAAGGTTGGCATGAAGATTGCATATAGCCTAACCTTGATAAGAGGTATTTTTTTTCCTTAGGAGGAAAAATGAAAATTAAACCCCTATCTACCCCCTGGCTGCTAATGGCCATCCTGCTTGTTTTCTCCTCTGGACTGCTCGCTTCCGCCGACCTCCAGAGACAGAAGAACCAGCCTCAGCCGCAAAAAGGAACACCTATTTATATTCCCAATGAAGTAAAGAGCGTTATGCTCCAAGGAATGCCGGAACGTCATGCCCGTCTCGACATCCCGTTTACCGTAACCCACAACCTGTTCCTCCCGGCTCAATCCGGGTTCCATACGGTGTTTTTCCTTAAAATCAAAAATGGCGAGCTTGGCTATCATCCTGCGGCCGCTGAAAAAACCGAGGGCAAGAATGAACCCAAACCTCAAGAGACCCAGGCCCAACCAGCCACTGGGTCGCAGCTTCAAGCTACGTTTAATGTTTTCCTGATGTTTAATGTCCTGGAAGGCGGTCAAACGAAGACGCTGCGAGAAGTCTATATTCCTTGCAATATAATGGTAGCCCAGGAGGGTTTCGACCCGGAAAAAGAAGATTATTATACCTTCGGCTATCCTCTCCCTGCAGGCAATTATCTCCTGGCCGTCGCCCTCACCTCGCTTGATCTAAAAAAGATTGGCGTCCAGTACTATGAATTCAGCCTTCCCGACCCTGCTTCTTTTACCGACACCATGGAAACCACGCCAATTTTCTTTGTCAAGTCAATGGAAAGGATAGAAGCCCCCGAAATGAGACCGACGCTCCACAAAGATTATTTCACTTATTCTGTGCTCAAGATCGTCCCGAACGTCGACCGCGTCTTTGCCGTCGGCGAAAACCTGGACATCTTTTTCTTCATTTTAGGAGCCCAGCCTACCGCTGAACAAAAATATAACATAGAGACCAACTACGAAGTGAAGCAGAATGATGAACTGGCCATCCGTTGGGCGCCGGGAAGCTACGATTCGCCGCTCATCAGTCAACCTCTGCCGCTTCAGCAGACAGTAATAATCAAAAAAGGAGAGGAACAGCGGCAGGAAACACGGGACTTGCCGGCCGGAAAATACGTCTTGGGAATCCAGGTTCAGGATAAAGTTTCGGGAAAAACGCTGACTAAGACTATCGATTTCGAAGTCCGCTGATTTGACGAGAGGGGCCTGTTTTTTAAGATAGGCCCCTTCCCTCTGTGCCAATTTCCGATTTTTAGCCTTCAGTTTGTCAGTCTAATTCCTAGTCCAATTTTTCAGCCACGAATTTTTGGGCACGGCCGAAAGAATCACGCCTCTCAATAGGGATAAAGCCAGGAAAAAACCATAAATCGGGATCGATTATTTTTCCTTCTGGATTTCTTGCAGGAGCTTTTTAACCGCCTCCTGGTTAGGGTTAAGCCGAAGCGATGCCTGAAGAACTTCTACCGCCCGCGTTTTTTCCCCGGTCCGGTAAAAACATTCGCCCAGAGCGTTGAGCAACCGGACATCGCTATTATAAAGCTTGTTGCCTTCGAGGAGATTCTCCTTAGCTTCTTCATACCGGCCCATCCCCATAAGGGCCAGCCCTTTCCACAGGAAATAATCAAATTTAAATTTCTCGTTCCCAGACAGAGGGGCGATGACTTCCAGGGCGCGGTCAAATTTTTGACTTTTCACTAAATATTGAGCATAACTCAGCCGCGCCTCGGCATAATCCGGGTTTATCTTCAGCGCCTCCTCATAATGATTCCCGGCAGAAGCGAGATTCAGCCTTTCGCTCTGATGAGCTAACATCAGATGATAAACATGCCGGTTTGCCAGAGACAACCCCTTGGTCGAGACCATGGGGTGGGGCACGGCTTTCTCGGGGGAGACAACAAAATGGCTCGCCCTTTCAACCACCAGCTTCCCCTGGCCATCGAGTAAACTGGCCTTAAGGTCATAATAATCTGGCGGCAGCTCGGCCAGGGGCAGAGGTTGAAAGAAGGGCATCAGAGGCTGTCGCGGCTGGTTAGCTAAGCGCAAGACAAAAGCTTTTTCCGCCGGGTTAACCTCACGCATCCCTTTTATTTCCACCCGGAGCTGGCCATCCTTCCAGAGGGATTCGGACGGCCCGGAGACACAAATCAAGGCTACAGCCTCATCTTGAGTTGAAAACGTATTCTTCGGGTCAACCATCAGCTTGCGGTCGAGCATTTTAAACGGCAAATGAAGGCCAACCTGGTAAGCCTCGGTGCGGTGGCCTAACAGAGGGCCGATAAGGGTGGGCTGGCCACTTGCCGTTCCTACCGTAATATCTTTTTCTAATAAACTGAATTCTTTGGCTATCGGGTTCTGTAAAAGAACAATTAATTTATAGTTGCCCTCAACCACCGGGAAGGAGTCCTCGATGGACAGGCCGTTCGCCTGAACCTTGGCCGCATCCTGTTTGGAAAAATAAAAGGGGATGTCCTTGCTGTATTGAAAGATAATGTTGTCCTTTACCCGCAGGCTGAGGTTTAGCTGGAAAGGACAATAGTACTGGTCTTTTGGTTCATAATAATCAACCGAGATGCTCCGGGGCACGATGGCCAGATGAACAAAATCGAGCCCTGTAGCCGGGTCAGGCAGGACCTCGACGACCGAATCGCTGTCGACAAAGTTCGTCAGGTATTCGGTGCTCACCACACCTTTATAATCAAGAAAATGGGTCGCATAAGAAGGGTTAACTTCCTTCTTGGGCGACTCAAGGATATTGGCCAGGATAATATTATTCCGGGGCGAAGGCGTATAACCGAACCCAAACTCTCCCGGGACGATCGAAAAAGCAATGTCAGCCAGGGTGGGCGCAATTTCTTTTATCTTCTCGTACAATTCTTCATAATTGGTCGGGTCGATATCGCGCTTGTCGATAAGCAGGCTTGCCGGCCCGTCGGTTATAGGGTCGTAAAGCTTGTATTCACCAACGCCGCTCCGCTGATAAAACAGGAGGACAAAATGCGGCGGCAGGTCCTTTTTGGGGTCGCCGTAATATGACCAGGCCTGGCAGGGATAGAGAAAGCTCGACGATTCGAAACGCTCGATGCTCACCGGCTCGCCGAGGGTGATATAAATCCGGCCCATGTCTGTCCGCCACCCTTCCCGGGTTGTCCCCCGGCCATAGAATTTATTGGCGTAGTTAAACCGGCGGATGTGTTCCTCCTTGTACTCGTTTTCTGGCGTACCTGGAGTTGGGTCTCGCTGCTTCCAGAAAGCCTCGATAAACAGGTCGCGGTCGCGGTCATTTTGCAGCTTGAGAAAAACCTCCCTCTCCTGGGGCAGGATAATATAATGAACCAGGTCGAGCCACTGCCGGTATTTTGCCGGCAGCTCGGTTTCTTTGACCTTAGCCTGAGCCAAGAGCAAGGAGCTCCAAAAAAAAGGAAGAACGAAAAGCAGAATTAAAAGGAAAAAGAAATTTCTTTTTACCGTCAGCCGCATGACGTCCTCCGTTTGTTGTCGCGTCGGCGGCTGGCTTCCCTGGCAAGCGGAACTATAAGCGCAAGAAAGGTGCCTTCGCTGCTTTCCGTCCTTTTCACCGGCCATTTCTCTAAGAAGGTGCTCTTTTGCGGCTCGCGTCTTTTGATCACTCGCTTGCTAGTTTTAGTTCTTGCTTTGACTTAGGTTGACTCCGTCGCTTCCTTCTTCCCATCCTCTTTGATCACGACTTCAAAAATCTTCCTCAGTTTAGGAAGCGCGCCCGCCTCACCGTAAACCAAACAATCTATATAATAGCCGCCGCTCACTAACTCCAGAGGAAAACGAAATTTGGCCGCTTCGGCCCGGCGGCCCTCTTCCTCCTTTAAATTTAACTTTCTTTCGGCCCCGAAACGTTGCACTTTGCGACCCTCCCGGTCGTAGACAAAAAACTCAAAATGAAGCTCCACCGATTCGCCCTCCACCTGGCTTCCTCCCTGGAAGGCTTTCAGTGGTAGGGTAACCACCACTTCCCTGGTGTTCTCTTCGTAAGCAAGCTCGAAATCTATTTTTTTCACTCTCAACCCCTGGTCGGCCAGGCCAACCTGTCCGAGTTTCATCTTCTCCATAGCGCCAAAAAAATCGCCGGTATAATTTCTAAGCTCAAAATGATTCATCCCTGTCCGGTCAACGAACTCAATCCCTAACTCATAATCGTAGTAGACCCACCAGAGGATAGACCCACGGACTTCGGGGTCGTTGTGAGTAAAAAATTCTTCAAATTTATCAGGCGGCCCCATGTAAATATAAATCCGGCCGCGGTCGGTTTTCCAGCCAGGAACTCCCTCGTTAAAATGCTTGTTGGCATAATCAATCCGGCGGTAAAACTCATTTTTGAACTCGTTTTCCTCGGTTTCAGGGTCGGGGTCACGCTTCGCCCAGAATTCCTCGATAAACTCTTTTCGGGAGGCTTCGTCCGGCAACCGAGAGAAGATTTTGTTTTCTTCGGAAGTCATAATCAGACGAGCATACTCATAAAAAGTGCGGCTTTCAGGGTCCAGGGCCACGGCCGGTTGCCGGGAGCACTGAACAAGAAAAAGGCTAAGAAAAAAACCAAGACAAAAATACACGGGAATTCGCTTCCTTAACTTCTCCTTTTTTCGCCTTGGCGCCAATTTTTTTCTCGTTTTAACCTTTAGTTCTTTGCTGCCCGAACTAAAAAACCTTTTTCTTTATTTTCTCTTCTTTTTTGCCCCAACTTCCTTGCGCCGCCGGCTCTCGTTCTTCTTTTCTGCCTATTTCTTCTTCAGGTATTCCAGAAAACCTTTCACCTGGCTGGCCCGCTCGGAATCAACATCCACCTTGAGGTAGTTCTCGAAGGTTTGAATGGCCTCGGTTGTCTTGCCCAGAGTTAAGTAGGTCAAACCGAGTTGATAGATGCCGTCAAGGAAATCTTTCTGCAGCTCGACGGCCCGCTGGTAATATTTCAAAGCCTCTTCAAACCGCGAGCTATTATAATAATTAGTTCCCAAGTTATAAAGAACAACCGGGTCTTCAATCTTTTCAAAAGCGATTTTGCCGTACCATTCCATCGCTTTATCAGTCAGGCCACGGTTGGCGTAAGTATTGCCGATAAGAATCATGGCGTCGATGTTTTGCGGGTCCTTCTCCAGGATTTTCTGGTATTCTTTTTCAGCTTCCTCGTATTTTTCCTGCTGAAAATAACAATTGCCTATATTTTTATAAATTATATAGGCATCAGGATATTTTTCGAGAATTTGTTGATAAATAACGATAGCCTCTTCATATTTTTTCTGGTCGAAAAGCTCGTTTCCCTTCAGCAACAGGTCTTTAAGCTCGTCGGTAATGACCAGTCCTTCAGCTTTTTTCAGGTTAATTTTTATCTCGGGGTTACGGCCAAACTCCTGAACTTCGACGGAAATTTTCCGGGGCAGATAACCAAACTTTTCAAAATCAAGATTCCAGCCGCCGCCCCGAATCCAGGCGGCCACCCACTTGCCGGCTTTATCCGTGACCACTTCAAACCCGCTCTGGGTTTTCAGGCTGAAAAGCTTAACCCGGACTCCTTCCAAGGGATTGCCCTGTTCATCAAAGACATATCCAGTTAATCTTCCCTGGCCTTTATGCTCTTGAGCCAATAACGTCAGAGCCGAAAGCATGACTATTAGGACTAAGGCCCCAGCTCTTAGCTGCCTCATCCCGTGCCTCCATACTTAAGATCAGTAGTCTTATTTTATCATTCTCTCTGGAAAAAAAGAACCCCCTCCGCCACCGGAGGGGGTTCTTCGTTTCCTTAGCTACAGTCTTCTTAGGACTCAGAACTCAAACCTGACGCCTAAACGAACCGCTCTGGGGTTAAGCACTTCGTTCAAGGAGAAGTTGTAAGCGTAGGGCACAAAGGTATTTTGAGCTGGGTTAGGATAGATATAATACGTACCATAGTACTTCTGGTAGCGACGGTTCTCGATGGTGCTGTTCAGGACATTGAACACATCCGCCATCACATAGATTTGGCCGAAGTCGCCCGCCCGAATCAATTTCTCGACGCGCATTGAAATATTATAGAAAGTGGGGAGCTTGATTGAACCGAAGGGGCTCATCACGATATCGGCGCTGCGTGACTTGGGGTTGGGCAGGCGGTAGTCTGTCAAAGTGAAGTACTCGTTGATAATCCATCCCTCGCGCACGTTCAACGTGGCTGAAACATTGATATCGAAAGGAAGCTGGTAGAGTCCGCCCAGCTTGAACATCCAGCGGGAATAGGTGTACTGGTTGATTTTACCCGAAGCCCCGCCGATATAAGCCGCCTGCGGTTGACCGTCATAAGCCCAGATGTTATTCGGGTTCATGTAGCCCTTTTTACCGTAATGGCGGGCCTGGTCCTGAATCGTAAAGTTAGCGTTGAGCATCCAGCGGTTGGAAAGCCGCTTGTTCAGAATGATGTCGAGGCCGAGGTAATCTTCATAATAATCGGGCCGCAGCTGGCGTTCGCTGTAAGGGGTATAGGTAGTTCTCTGGACGCTCTGGTAGTACCAGTCGTGGTTCTTAGCTTCTTTGGTGTCACCGATTCCGGGGATAGTCGCGGGCGGTCTTCCGGCTGAAATCCACATCGACTGGTCCTCATACATTCTTTTACCCTGAGGATCTGGCCACCACAGGAGGTCCCAGCTAAACTTGTCATAGCGCCGATAAGTTCCGACCACCTCGACGGCAAAATCAGTAAAGATTTCCCTCTGCAAAGTTACCATCAACTCGGAGGTGCGGCTCGATTGAGCGTTCTTCTGGGTGGTGTAATAAGGTTTCTGGGTTTTAGTCGGGTTAGTGTAATCATAGCTTCCCCAGTAAGTTCCTGCCGCATCCGACCAGTTGCCGATGAAATTACCGGCGTCGTCGAAAACCCGGTAGAGGGAGTACGTAGCTATCGTCGCCCAGTAAAGCTCGGTGAAATCAATCTTGCTGTCGCCATTCTTGTCCCACCACCAGAAATCCATCCAGCCGCTGACGCCGCCTGGCCGCGCCCAGTCAGCCACGCCGGTTCCCATAAAATCGCCGTACATGGCGCCGCTCAGCTTAAAGATGGTCTTGCCGTTGCCAAACATATCCCAGGTGAGACCAAACCGGGGAGACCAGGTGACCCACTTATATTTCCCGCCTTCCACCGGTTCTACATAGAGCCGTGGGATCTCGAGTCCAGGAAGCAACTTGTCAAGAAGGTCGGCCGTCTTCGGCGTGACGTTATCCTTCCAGGCACCGCTTTCCTTGTCAACGGCGTAAAGTTTAAACGGGTTGATCGAAGGGGTTTGCTGGTCCCAGCGCAAACCAAGAATCAAGTTAAAGCGGCCAAAGGTGATGGTGTCGCTAAAATAAGCCGAAAGGGCTTTAACATTCTGGTCAGAATAATAACCCCGCCAGATTTCGAACCGGTAAAACTTGGGGTCAGTCGGAATATCAGGCAGGCCATCACCGGTAAAATCGACAGTCGGCGTGTTGTAATTCCGGGAGACCATGCAGTTACCCGACCATACCGACTCGACGTACTGGTTGCGCGAGCCCCACTCGAACCCCAGCTTAACATCATGAGCCGCCCCAAACAGGTTGTCGTTAAAGTAATTAGCCAAGAAGTTAATCTGGGTGACGGGTCGCTCGACATAATAGCGGGAAGCCTGAGAACCGTAGTAGCGCTGGGCTTTTACGTCCCAGATAGGCATTAAGTTAAAGTTAAGGTCGGTCATCGGGGTTAGGCTGAACCCGGCATCGTAGAAATTATACTTGAGGGAAAGGAAGATATCGTCGCCGATCATGTGTTCATCCTGGAACTTGATGATCGGGCTGCCGAAATGATAACGGCCCTGCTGGTAAAGACCTTCAGGGTTTTGAGCTGTGGCCGAACGACCCCACTTTTTCTTGCCGCCGATATGGACAAAGGCCTCGAAACGGTTTTGGGGGATTAGCTGGAGGTTTAGTTTGGCGGCGTAGTTTTCGAGGAGCGTATCATCAGGGGTTCCATAAACAGTGTTGGTTTTGATGTCCTGGATACCATAAGAAGCCCAGAGCCAGGCCTTGTCCCGGACGAGCGGCAAGCCCATGTTGAACCCATAATCTTTGTTATTCCGGATTTTGTTGACGCCTACCAGCCCTGGTTCTTTTTTCTTCAACTCAGCAACTTTTTCAGCATTCTCCGCCTGGAATTTCTCGTCGACCATGTAAAAGCGACCACCGAGAGAAACCCGGTTTCCGCCTCGCCTGGTCACCATGTTCAAGGCGATTCCGCCCGTCTGGACAGTCACATCAGCCCCGCCGACTGTGATCTGCATCTCCTCGAAGGCGTCGAAGTCGTAGTAGCTGGGGGAGGCACCGATAGCTGCCGGGTCGGTAATGACAATCCCGTCCATCGACCAGACGTTGTTGTTATAGGTCGCCGACCCCCTGGCCACATAGCTGGATTGCTGGCCGGATTCACTGCCACCGACATTCTCGCGGTCGACGATGATCGAAGGGGCCATCTGGAGGATAACCCAGGGGTCACGCGCCGTCGGCAGGGACTGAAGGATTTCCTGAGTGACGTTCGTGCCTACCGCTGTTTTCTTGGTGTCCACCATCGGGGTGACGGCGGTAACCGTAATTTGTTCCTCCAGGACTCCCTGCTCCATGGTCAGAGTCAGGTTGGTGTTGCTCCCGACGTTAACGATAATCCCTGTTTCTACCTTGGTCTTGAAACCGGCTAACTCAAGCTTGATGGTGTAGTCTTTCGCCGGTGAAAGGGACAGGAAGCGGAAGGCTCCCTCAGCCGAGGTGACCGTCGTCATCGGCGCAGTCAACGAACCGGTCAGGGTAACAGTAACCCCGGGAAGAGGATTCCCCTCCTGGTCAACAACTTTGCCAAAAATATTCCCGGTTCGGATCTGTGCCAGCAAAGGGAAGCAAATGATTAAGCCTGCTAATAAGATCAGGCTCTTGCGCCACATTTTCTTTCTCCTCCTTCCTTTAAATTAAACCTCTTTTCGCTTAACAAATACCCTTTTACTCTGATTTGCCTACCAGGTCATTCTCACCTCCGAAAAATATTTAAATGCAAATTTCATGCCAATTTTATTATTCGCGGCGGCTTTCTTCGTTCCCATTCTATCAGATTAACCACAACTTTTTGGCCGTCTGACTTGGCTTAAGAGATTAAAGATAATTCGTTTTTTTGAATTACAATTCAATTTTTTGATTTTCTCTGTCTCAGATAACCAGGATTAAAAAGGCAGCTATTCGGCTTTATGATACTCTGAAGATATCATTATAAGCTTGCTACCCTTATTCTCCCCAGCCAAACTCTCCCCTCGAAGGATAGATACTTCTCCTTCTGCTTGGGGTTTTATCCCCCTTTGTTAAGTTGCTGGGTATGTCTACGTTCGCAAGACGCGGCTTCCGCTGTCAAGCGACTGACGCCCGCCAGAGCCCGGCTAAAGTCAATCTGCGCGACGGCCAGAAAGAATAACCCATGATCCTCGACTCTGGAGGAAAAAAGGAAAATTTATTGTCGACCGACCCCTTGCAAAGCATTGGCGGATGCAATAAACTTAGGGCCTTAGGCCAAGGCCGCGAGCCAATGAAATTTATCGCTGATTTACATATTCATTCTAAATTCTCTCGGGCTACCTCGAGAGAGATGACCTTTGACAACCTGGCTTATTGGGCCAAGGTAAAGGGAATCTCCCTGATTGCCTCGGGAGATTTTACCCACCCGGAGTGGTTTTTTCTAACCAAGCAAAAGCTCGAGCCGTGCGGCAACGGGTTCTTCCGGTTGAAATCAATCAACCCGCCAGCGAACGGTTTCTTGAAAAATATCCCCCTCTCCCCCGATGACGTCAATTTCATTCTGTCGACAGAAATAAGCTTCATCTATTCCAAGCAGGGAAAAGTCCGCAAGATTCACCTTCTTGTCCTGGCTCCTGACCTGGAGGCGGTAGAAAAAATTAACCAACGCCTCTCCGGCCTTGGTAACCTCAGAGCCGACGGCCGGCCGATCCTGGGAATAGACGCCAAGCTGTTCGTGAAAATATTGGCCGACCTGTGCCCCCGCGCTGTGGTCATTCCTTCCCATATCTGGACCCCCTGGTTTTCTCTTTTCGGCGCTAATTCCGGGTTTGATTCGATCGAAGAATGTTTCGAAGAAATGACCCCGTTTATCTTTGCCCTGGAGACGGGGCTTTCTTCCGACCCGCCGATGAACTGGCGGCTCTCCGCCCTTGACCGGTATGCGCTTGTTTCCAACTCGGATGCCCACTCGCCTTCCCGCCTGGGAAGGGAGGCCAACGTTTTTGACACTGATTTTAGTTATCAGGGGCTGGTAGCCGCCCTAAGAACCCGGGACCCTAAACGTTTCCTTTATACTATCGAGTTCTTCCCGGAAGAGGGAAAATACCACTACGACGGCCATCGCAAGTGCAACATTGTCTTTTCCCCTCGCGAATCAAGACGAACTAACAACCTCTGCCCTCGCTGCGGCAAAAAATTGACTGTCGGCGTCCTCCACCGGGTGGAAGAGTTGGCCGACCGGGAGCCTGACCAGATACCGCCTGATAAAATCCCTTTCAAGAACCTTATTCCGCTCAACGAAATTATTGCCGAAGCTATGGGGAAAACGCCTGAATGTCAGAGCGTCTGGGAAACATACTTCCGGTTCATCCATGAATTCGGGAACGAACATCGGGTCCTCACTGAAGTCCCCATCGAGGAGCTCGCCCGCCTTCAGCCAGAAAAAATAAGCCTCGGGGTCGAAAGAATGAGAAAAGGCTTAGTTCATATCGAGCCAGGACACGACGGCTTCTACGGCCGGATAAGCCTTTTCCCCGCCGAAACAGCCGAAATATCTTCGGCTGGAGGCCAGCTCAGCCTGTTTTAGTTTCTTTTCTTGACAACCCTTCCCCCGGCTCTTATTATAAGATTATAAGGCCAATTTAGGAAAAAGGATGGAAATCGAGGTCAGGATTAAAGGTCTGGTGCTTGACCCTATCTCGAAAATGCCGATCGTGGTCCTTGAAGACCCGCTGACCGAGCGAATTCTTCCTATCTGGATAGGGGTGTTCGAGGCGAACGCAATCGCCCTGTCGATCGAAAACATCCCCACCCCCCGGCCGATGACGCACGACCTGATGAAGAGCATTCTTGACCACCTCGACGTCTTTGTCGAAAAAATCGTCGTCAACGACGTCCGGAATAACACCTTCTATGCGCTGATTCACTGCCGCCAGGGAGACCAGCAGTACGTTATTGATTCCCGGCCCTCGGATGCTATCGCCCTGGCCCTGCGTACCCGGTCGCCAATTTTTGTGGAAGAAGAGGTCATCAAGAGAGCTCAGAGCCTCAAGCTGGACGAAAACCTGGAAACTTCAGAGAAGTTAAGGGAATGGCTGGAAAGCCTGAAGCCCGAGGACTTCGGCAAGTATAAGATGTGAATCAGGTTCTGAGCCGCGAAATCAGGTAAAGCGACAGAGAGGCGAAGAGGAGCAGCGGCCCCCAGGCAGCCAGGCCGGGCGGCACAATGCCCACATAGCCCAAGTTCTTCAGGAAGCCAATTAACCCCCAGTAAACCAGGGCAATAATAATACTCAACCCGACGCCGAAAAGAGTTCCCCGGCGTCCCATGGTAAAGGCAAACGGAATTGCCAGCAGCGCCATGACCAGAGTCACCAGCGGAAATGAAAGCTTCGAAAGGAGCTCGACTCGCAAGCGCTCGCTCCTAAGTCCCATCGCCGTTAATTCCCTGATGTAATTTTTCAGCTCTGGATAATTCATCCAGGAAGGCTCCTTCCATTCTTGGAGGAAATAATCAGCCTTTTCTTTGGCCGGCCGGTCTATTTCCCTGAACTTCATAAACTGGGAGGCCCGCTCGCCCAGGAATTCCCGGCGCCAGCCGTTGACCAGGCTCAGGTTATGGTCTACAATCCGGGCTTTTTCCGCCACGCAAATTTCCCTAAGCTGCCAGCTTTCCCAATTGAGCTGGAGCCAGGTCAATCGATGAAAAACCTGGGCAATCGGGTCAAAATAGCTGAAATGATAAACAGATTGGCTATCTCTCCCCAAAACCCACCGTCGGTCAAGGAGAGAATAAGTTTGGGGAGGGACATCGTTAATCCTGTTCCAGGTCTCCTCGGCTTTCTTGTTGGCCTGAGGCGCGATATATTCCTGAAAATAAAAAGAAACCCCTGAAAAAATAAGCGCCAGAAGAACAACCGGGACGACAACCCGATAGAGACTGACCCCACAGGCCTTGACCGCGGTAAGCTCGTTTGTCTTCGCCAGCAGGCCGAGCGTCAAGAGCGTCGTCGTCAGCGTCGCCACCGGGATAATAAATAAAATAAACTCTGGCAACCGATACCCGATGTACTGGAGTAATAGCGAAAAAGGCTTATTATGCTCATAGATATTATCCAGACGCTCAAAGATGGTTACGATTATCGCAATAAAAAGCAGGGCGCTGACGACCAGAGAAAAAATAAACATAAACCGGCGGGTAAGATACCGGTCAAGGAGGGCCGGGAAGAAAAGGCGGCGGGAAGAAGATAGAGAGGTCACCGCCCTGCCTGAAAAGCGGCCGAGCCTCCGGGGTGCCCGGCCAATCTGTTTCAAAGAAGCAAAAAGCAACTTAATCCAGGGCCAACGGATTTTCTCTTCTCTTGCTTCCTGGCGGAAAAGAGCCACCGTCACCACCAGGAAAATCAGGTTGGGACCCCACATCCCTACGGGAGGCGCTATCTTCCCTTCGAGGGCGGCCTTTTCCCCTCCGGTGATCAAGATATAATAAGCGAGAATCACTAAGAGGCTAAGAGTAAAACCGGAGGCTCTGCCTCCCCGTCGGGTCGAAACTCCCAGAGGTAGACCGAGAAAAGCAAAGAGGAAACAGACGACTGGCAGAGAAAATCTTTTGTGGAGCTCAACTTCATGAGAGCGCAGCTCGGCCATTTTTCTTTCTCGGTTGAAAGAAAAACCCGTGGCAGTCCGATTAGCGGGGCTCCCCATCTTTGACCCGGCGCTGGCCGTCGCTTTGGCCAAACCTTCCACCTCAACCCTTAGCTTTCTCGCATCCCGGATGAGTTCTATGATATTTTTTTCTCTACCCCGTTTCTGGCGGCTGAATTCTGGAAAGAGCGAAGCGACGTCAACCGCCTCCTCGTGGCGCTCGAACGAGGCAAGGCTATGCCGCTCTGGTTCGCTGAGCGGCACAAGATGAATCTCGCCCGAAAACAGCTCGAGCACAGCTTTTTTTGCCTCGGGAAAAACATTAAGCCTTCCTCTGGTCGCCAGGATAATTTTCACCTGGTCGTCCGTTACCTGATAAACCATTACCTTTGACCAGGTGTTCTGGGCATCGGCCTCCTGGATGAAAAGCATTGTCCGCGGAATACTCTCGTTGAATTCCCGCGGGGCAATCTGGAATTGAATCCTTGAAAGCACTGATTCAGTGAGCAGTCGCACCCAGCGGTCGTTAAAATGAGGAGCCAGGAAAAGAGTAAACGCCGAGGTTAAGACCCAGGCAAAAAAAGCGAAAATAAAGACTGGCCGGGCTAATCTTTCCAGACTAACTCCGAGGGTCTTGAAGGCCATGATTTCCCAGTCAGAAGAAAGCCGGGTCATGGCCGCCAGGACTCCCATGGCCACCGCCATCGGAATAGTGAAGGCCAACGTCGCCGGGATGAGGTCCACCAAGAGCTCAGCGGCGACCCCAAGCTTAACCCCTCGGGAGACGATGAGTTCGGAGAAAAGGAAAAACTGGTTCATCAACAGGAAGAAGGAAGAAATCAACAACCCGATAAAAAAGGGGGGGGAAATTTCCTTCAGAAGATAGCGGTCTAACCGGCCCAACATAGGCTTCCTGAATGCTTATACCATACGGGAGGGATAAAAAAAAGGAGCCCCGGGCCGAAGCCCGAGGCTCCCCAGATGGCAACTCGAGTTTTCAGTACATATCAGATGGCGGCGACGGATACTTAGAGTGTTTTTCTTCCTCCGGAATCTCGTTAACCAACCCCTCAGTCGTCAACATCAAACCAGCAATACTGGCCGCGTTCTGGAGGGCTATCCGCACGACCTTGGTCGGGTCGATGATTCCCGCCTTTATCATGTCTTCGAACTTCTCCGTCAGGGCGTTGAAACCCCAATCGGGCTTCATCTCTTTGACTTTCTCGACAACGATCGAACCTTCCCAGCCGGCGTTATTGGCAATCTGGCGCATCGGTTCCTCAAGGGCCCGACGGACAATATCCACGCCGATTTGTATATCACCATCAAGTTTTAAGTTATCCAGCACTTTCTGGCACCGCAGGAGGGCAACGCCGCCGCCAGGAACAATACCCTCTTCGACCGCCGCCTTCGTGGCATGCATCGCGTCTTCCACTCGCGCTTTCTTCTCTTTTAGCTCGGTCTCAGTGGCCGCGCCAACTTTAATCAGGGCTACCCCGCCGACTAACTTCGCCAGCCGTTCCTGAAGTTTCTCGCGGTCATAATCAGAGGTTGTCTCCTCAATCTGGGTCCGGATCTGCTTGATCCTCGCCTGGATGTCGGCTGTCTTCCCTTTGCCTTCGACTATGGTTGTATTATCCTTGTCGATGACGACTTTTTTCGCCTCGCCGAGCCAATCAAGCGTAACGTTTTCGAGCTTAACGCCGATGTCCTCAGTAATCACCCGGCCGCCGGTGAGAATAGCGATGTCTTCGAGCATTGCCTTCCGCCTGTCCCCAAAACCGGGTGCCTTGACGGCCGCACTCTGCAGGGTGCCCTTAAGCTTGTTTACCACTAAGGTAGCGAGAGCTTCTCCCTCGACTTCCTCAGCGATGACTAATAGCGGCCGGCCCATTTTGGCCACGTTCTCGAGCAGCGGGAGGAGTTCGCGCAGGTTGCTAATTTTCTTCTCATGGAGCAGGATGAGCGGGTCTTCCAGGACGCACTCCATCCTCTCCGGGTCGGTGATAAAGTAAGGCGAGAGATACCCGCGGTCGAACTGCATTCCTTCGACTATCTCCATCGTGGTTTCTAAGCTCTTCGCTTCCTCGACCGTGATGACGCCGTCCTTGCCGACTTTCTCCATGGCTTCGGCGATGATTTTGCCGATGAATTCGTCGTTATTGGCTGAAATAGCCCCGACCTGGGCTATCATGTCGCCAGAAACTTCCCGGCTCATTTTCTTCAGTTCTTTCACCACTTCCTCGACGGCCCGGTCGATTCCCTTCTTAATCAACATGGGGTTAGCACCCGCGGTTACATGCTTTAAGCCTTCCGCGTAGATTAGCTGCGCCAGAACTGTCGCCGTCGTGGTCCCATCACCGGCCACGTCCGAAGTCTTGGAGGCGACTTCCTTGACCAGCTGGGCGCCCATATTCTCGAGCGGGTCCTTAAGCTCGACTTCCTTGGCTACGGTAACGCCGTCCTTGGTGCTCGTGGGTGACCCGAACTTTTTCTCCAGGATGACGTTTTTCCCGCGAGGGCCAAGGGTCGCCTTGACCAGGTTGCTTAGAGTATTAACTCCCCTCAAAAGCGCTTGCCGCGCATCGTCGCCAATCGTGATTTGCTTAGCCATCTTTAATTCCTCCTTTCTCGCTTATTTATTCGATTTTCGCCAGAATCTCTTCTTCCCTGACAATGACGTGCTCGACGCCGTCGATATTCACTTCTGTTCCGCTGTACTTGCCAATCAGAACCTTATCCCCAACCTTAACCTCGAGGGGGATAACTTTGCCATCCTCCGAAACACGGCCTTTGCCGACAGCAATCACCTCCGCCTCCTGGGGTTTTTCCTTGGCCGTGTCGGGAATGATAATTCCCCCTTTCTTAACCTCTTTCTCCTCAACTCTCTTGAGGAGAACCCTGTCGTATAAAGGCACAACCTTCATCCTGACCTCCTTTCATGATTTAGCAGTTTAAGCTTGAGAGTGCTAATTTTAGTTAAAATCCCGTTTTTTGTCAAGCGAACCGCCGGAAAATAGGGGGGGAATCGGCTATTTCTTTATCTTGAGTAGCTTTGTCCGGCTGTGGAGGGTGTTACGGTGAATCCCCAGCGCCTTGGCTATCAGAGTCTTATTCCCCTTGTACTTTTTCATGGCTGTTTCGAGATAAATCTTCTCAAACTCTCTCAAAGCTTCCTTGTAGCGGACTTCTTTATCCACCATTTCTTTAATCACGGCTTCCAACTTCTGGTGGATAGTCATCCGGATTAAACCTTCCTTTTCTTCGGGCTAACCTCTTCTTTTAACTTCTGATAGGCCTCTTTAAACTGGGTTTTCAGCTCCTGGGGGACGAGCTGGATTAAACCCTGCCCCATCCTCAGGCTGGGAAAAGCCAGCTGGGAATCAACCAGGTCTTTTTCCTTAACCGGAAATAAAAGAAGGCCGATTACAAAAACAGCGGCTATCAAGGCTCCTTTAACGAACCCAAAAATTCCGCCAAAGATTATATCGGCTAACTTAAACGGACCCTTCATTAACTTGGATAATATTACACCCAAAACCCATCCGAAAACAATAAAGGCAAAAAATATCAGTAAAAAGGCAACAAGCTTGGCCCAGGTCTCATTGGCCATGGCCGGCCGGAGCGAAACCGCCAGCCTAAAATAGTAATGAGAGGCAAGAATAAAACCGACGATAAGGGCGGCTATGGCGATTGCCTGCCGGACAAACCCCTTTACAAACCCTAAGATAGTGGTCGTCACCACAATGGCCAAGATTATCCAATCAATCCAGTTCAGCGGCATTTTCTCACCTTGAGGTTCTCTGTCGCAATGCCTCGACCATCCAGTAAGCCCCATCTTGAATCAACCCGAAGCTTACATGGGGTTTAATCCTGCCATGAAAATCAGACCCGGCGGTCGGCACGAGCTCCAGTTGCTTGGCTAATTGCAAATAAAAAGCTGTTTGCTCCTCGTCATGATAGGAAGAAAAAACCTCCAGTCCGACCAGCCCTCGTTCTTTCAGCCGGCACAGGTCGTCGTAAGAAGCCAGCTCAAAGTCTGCGCCCGGATGAGCCAGGACCGGCGCCGCCCCGAACTCAGCCGCTTGAGGCAAAACATCAAGGATGGAAGCAATTTTCTTCGGCACGTAAGCCGGCTTACCCTCGCGAAAATAATCTTCATAAAAAATATACGGCGCCCGGCCGAGGTTAAAAGATTCATAATATTTAGTCAGCCGCGGGTCACGCCGGGAGGAATTTTTTTTTAAAAGGGCTTGGGCAATGACCACCCCTAAGGGGGGCGTCGAGGCTTCTCCCCTATTTACATCTTTCCACTCTATATCAAAACCAAGCGCCTGGAGTTTAGCCACCCTTTCCTTGGCTTCCTCAACCCGTGCCTGATGCACTCGGTTAATTAAATTCAACAGGACCGGACTTTCCCAGTTCATAAAAGGAAGGAGAAGATGAAACTCGCGGCCGTTAAAAAGCGTCGTAAGCTCAACGTTAGGGATAAGCTCGATCCCAGCCTGGGATGCGAGGCTCAAGCCGTCGGGATAGGCAGCCACCGTGTCATGGTCAGCGATAGCTATAGCCCTAAAACCATGAATCTTAGCTAAGTTAATCAGCTCAGCAGGGCTATAATCGCCGTCGCTACTCTGGTTGGAATGAATATGAAGGTCAACTTTGCCGGACATTACAATTCCTGCTTTCCTGTAAGAAGCTGATAAATCTCCAGATACTTTTTGCCCGTCTGCTCGATGACCTCCGGCGGAAGGGGCGGCGGCGGCGAATGCTTATCCCAGGCGACGCTCTCCAAGTAATCACGGACAAATTGCTTATCCAGGCTGGGCGGCGACTGACCAGGAGCATAACTCGCCAGCGGCCAGAAACGAGAGGAATCAGGCGTAAAAATTTCGTCAATTAACAGGAGTTCATCACCTTCGAGCCCGAATTCAAATTTGGTGTCGGCGATGATAATGCCTTTGGAAAGGGCATAAAGAGAGGCTTTCTGGTATAACTTTAGGCTAATCTCTTTTATCCTTTTGGCCAGGGGTTTGCCCACGATTTTTTCCATTTCTTTGAAGGAAATGTTTTCATCGTGACCAGTTTCCGCTTTGGTCGCCGGCGTAAAAATCGGGGCTGGCAACCGCTCGGCTTCCCTCAAGCCAGCCGGCAGCTTAACCCCGGAGACTTTGCCTGTCTTCTGGTATTCTTTCCATCCGGAGCCGGCCAGGTAGCCGCGAACGACACACTCGACAGGAATTACCCGAGTTTTGCGGACTAACATCGACCTTTTCTCGAGGACCTCCCGATACTCGGGCAAAGGCGCGGGGAAAGCGTCGACCTCTGTGGTAACCAGATGGTTAGGAACGATATACTCCATCTGTTCAAACCAGAACCGGGAGAGCTGCGTGAGAAGTTTGCCTTTATCTGGAATCAGCGAAGGGAGGACAAAATCAAAAGCGGAAATCCGGTCAGAAGCTACGATGAGGAGTTTATCCCCTAAATCAAAGACATCCCTTACCTTGCCCCGTTTAAATAGAGGCACACCCGGGAGGTCAACTTTCTCCACCGGAATGGTCATAGCTCAAAAGAATAAAAGAAAAAAGGGGAAAATGCAAATTTCGCCTGAAAATAAAAAAGACTAATCAAAAAAGAATTGTTAATCTCCAGGAAGCCTCCGGGCGAGCCTAATTAACTGGCCGGTTGGTTGCTTTCTCCGTGAACTGCGTAATATTTATAGAAATTCAAGCAGAAGAAAGAAGGCCGATAAAATTGAGCAGCCTTCCGGCCTTTTCGCGGTCGCGTCTCCAGGAGGTAAAATCTTGATGACAATGCGGACAGACCCGGATTTCCTCGATGTTTTCCGGCCTGACTCCCAGGGACAACAATTGCTGGCGGTTAGCCAGGCTCAGGTCGAGAAAAAAATATCCTTTCTTCTCCGGGTGTTGCCGGAAAAGGTCTTCATCGACTGAAAACCCCGCCCTGGAAAAAACCTCGAGGACGTCTTCGCCGACTTCGTAGCATGAAGAGGCAATCGACGGGCCAAAGGCGGCTAAGATATCTTGCGGCCTGGAGGCAAAGGTTGAACCCAGCAAGGCGATAACCTTGGCGAGCAACCTGGAGGCTGTGCCCCGCCAGCCGCAGTGGACCGCGGCGACTACGTTTTTCTTCGGGTCGGCCAGTAAAACAGGAAGGCAATCCGCTGTCTTGATAATTAACAAGAAATCAGGTTGAGAAGTTATCAAAGCGTCACCCTCGAGGGGCAAACCCGGCTCCTGGCGGATAAGATGAATGACATCCGAGTGACGCTGTTTCATTACCACCGGGAAGAATTTCTTTAAAGCCTCAACCCGACTCAGCTCCCTGGGAGTGAAGTACTTGGTGCCAAACCCATGAACGACACCAGGAATTTGAGCGAGCAGCGCTGAAACCAGAAACAACGAATGGTTCTTATTTTCCATGGGTGGATGCATTACCAGAATAAACGGCGCCTTCCCCTCTGGTCAAGACGATGAAGCCCTGCCTTGAGCGCCCACGCAATAGCCTCCTCGTATTCTTCGACAGTAAGATAGCGGTCGAGAGGCGAGCCTCGTTTGACCTCGCCACAAGGACGATACTGGTCCATCACGTTAACATAAGTATCCGGAGAAACCTCCTCGGCTAAGAAGCGCATGACTTCAGACGTCCCGGCCAACCCCGCCGGAAGGACAAGATGGCGAACGAGAAGCCCCCGCCAAGCTCTTCCTTTTTCATCAATAACCAGGTCGCCCACCTGCCGGTGCATCTCCAGGATCGCCTCCCTGGCTACCTGGGGATAATCGGGCGCTCCGGCCAGGGCTTGAGCCACTTCAGGGTCGAAAAACTTAAAATCAGGCATGTAAATATCGATAATTCCGTCAAGCAGTCGTAATGTCTCGACAGAGTCGTAGCCGCCGGTATTATAAACCAGCGGGACTTCAAGCCCCATTTCGACGGCCAAGCTTAGAGCTTTAAGAATCTGCGGGACAAAATGAGTTGGCGTCACAAAATTAATATTTAGACAACCAAGATTCTGGAGCTCAACCATCATCTTAGCGAGCCGTTCGAACGAGACCGGCCTCCCTTCAGCCAGATGGCTGATTTCGTAGTTCTGGCAGAAAATGCATCCCAGGTTACAACGGGTAAAAAAAATTGTCCCCGACCCCGTCTGCCCGACAAGAGGCCTTTCCTCTCCAAAGTGGGGGGCGTAGGAAGAAACTTCGGGAAGCAGACCGCCGCCGCATACCCCTTTTTCCCCTTCCAGCCGGTTGACCCGACATTGACGGGGACAAAGGGTACAGGCCGCTAAAATTTTCCACGCCGCCTCCACTCTTTGTTCAAGAATCTTTTGCCGGTGGGCGCGCAGATAGGCCGCTTCAAATTTCATAACATTATAATTATTCGAGTTTCCTTTTCCTGTCAAAGACAACAGGTCTTGAGTTTGAGGCGCGGCGCGTTTTCCTCTTGTTTTCCGGGAAGTTGAAGTCGGCCGCTTCCGGTTCTATTCCATGCAATACCCTTGTTCCCCCGACATTTTCAATCGGCCCTCCTGGTTCAGTAGCTCGCCTCAAAGTCCGAGCGGGTCTTAGACTCAGGTGATAAATACTTATTAGGTTCAAGGTCCAATTGACTTGGGCTGGAGAAGAGTCTATATTGGCGGTAAAATTGAGTTGGGAAAGAGCTTTATGGAGAAATTTTTCAATAGAAAAAAAGCAGGCCTAAGATTCATGACTAATTTCAATTTAATTTCTGGCCACGGTTTTCAGGCATTATTTTTACTGTCAGCCCCCCTTCTGGTTTTAAGTCTCTTTCTTTCTTTCAGTCTCGTTCTGGCAGCTGCCAGAACCGTGCCCAGGGAAGAAATCCGGCCGCGCCTCCGCGAATTCGGCATTACCGTGGGAGTCCTCCCGCCAGGTCCCTTTAACGCTATCACCGACGTGGAAGGCGTCAAGGTAGGCCACGTTACGCTTATTCAGGATGATAGAATTAGAACCGGGGTTACGGCCATTCTGCCGCACGGAGGAAATATATTCCAGGAGAAGGTTCCGGCCGGGGTTTCTATCGGCAACGCTTTTGGCAAGCTGATGGGCTCAACCCAGGTAGAGGAGTTAGGGACACTCGAAACCCCGATTGTCCTGACCAACACGCTCTCTGTTCCGGCCGCGGCTGAAGGCATCATCGAGTACATTCTATCCTTGCCGGGGAACGAAAAGGTGTCTTCCGTCAACCCGGTTGTTGGCGAAACCAACGACGGCTTCCTCAATGACATCCGGTTGCGCTCGGTCACCAAGGAGCATGTCCTTCAAGCCATCAACCAGGCTACCGGCGGTCCAGTCGAAGAAGGTTCAGTAGGGGCGGGCACGGGGACAACTTGTTTCGGGTTCAAAGGCGGTATAGGTACAGCCTCAAGGAGGCTGCCCTCCTCCCAGGGCGGATACACCGTCGGGGTCCTGGTGCAGACCAATTTCGGCGGCATCCTCCAGATTCGGGGAATTCCTGTCGGCGAGCTCCTGCGCAAGCCGAAGGAAGAAGACGCGAGCCTTAGCCCGGAAATGGATGACGGTTCGTGCATGATTATCGTCGCCACCGACGCCCCTCTTGATGCCCGCAACCTCAAGAGGCTGGCAAAAAGGGCTCTTCTGGGAATAGCCCGAACTGGCGGCTATTTTTCTAACGGCAGTGGGGATTATGCGCTGGCTTTTTCCGTGGCTCCTGAAGTCAGGGTAAAGGCCCGAGACGCATCCCCTCTCCAGAATCAAAGGGTTCTCCGGAACGAAGCCATGTCGCCGCTTTTCCTGGCGGCGGCCGAGGCCAGCGAAGAAGCCATCCTTAACTCCCTGTTTAAGGCCAGGACAATGACCGGTAAGGACGGAAGGAAGGCGGAAGCCTTGCCATTAGAAAAAATCAAGGAACTTATGAAAAGGGCTCTGGAAGGAACGAGGTTTTAATATCTCGCGAGCCTACCTGAGGGAAAAATGCGCCAAAAAAAGAAAACAATCGGCATTATAGGCGGAATGGGACCAGAAGCTACCGTCTATTTCTACTGGCTGATTATCAAGAATACCAAGGCCAAAAAAGACCAGGACCACATTCACGTTTTAATCGACAGCTATCCCCAGATTCCCCCACGAACCGACGCTATCCTGGGGGCCGGACCGAGTCCCCTCCCTTACCTGGTCAAAGCCGCCAGGCGACTGGAAACAGCCGGGGCTGATTTTTTAGTTATGCCCTGCATCACCGCCCATTATTATTACGACCGCCTGATAAAAAAGGTAAAGATTCCTGTAATTAGCCTGGTAGAAGAAACCCGTCGAGAAGCCGACCGTCTGTTCCCCGGACGGGCTAAGGTCGGGTTGATTGCCAGCCGCGGCACAGTTCAATCAGGCCTGTTCCATCAAGTTTTGCAAAAGACCGGGAAGCAGGTAATAACACCAACCGCAGCCGAGCAGGATAAGGTGATGGAGGCTATTTTTGGCCCTGATGGTATCAAAGCGGGCACGACTCAAGGAAAGCCGCGGGAGATTATAGTGGCTACGGCAAAAAAGCTTATAAGGCGTGGCGCCTCGGCCATTATTGCTGGTTGCACTGAAGTTCCTCTCGTTCTTAAACCGGAGGATATCAGCGTCGCCCTTCTTGAACCTATGACCATAGCCGCTCGAGCTTGCATCAAATTCGCCGGGTATGAACTAAACGAAGAGATGCCCGAAGCCGGCTGAAAAGAAGAAAATCAATTTTTTCCAGAGTAGCTGGCGAGAGATGTGTTGGGAACAGATGCCTGACTGTGGCCGGTATAAGGAAAATTTTGCCCAGAATGCACCTCCTCCAATTGCTAATCTGCCAGCTTCGCGTCTTTAGCCCCCCAAATTAATTGACATAGTTTTAAGAATAGGCTATAAAATCGGATGTGACCGAGAGGAGGTGAATAAGTTTGGCCTTTGTTATCGTGGAAGAAGGCGAATCCCTGGAAAGCGCTCTCAAGAGGTTCAAGAGAAAGGTTCAACAGGAAGCCATCATCAAGGAAATCAAGAAGCATTCAGTTTATTTTAAGCCGGGCGAAAGACGTCGGATGAAGGAAGCGCAGGCGCGCAAACGGATGCGGCGCCGGCTAAAACGAGAGCGCGAAATGGAATACTGACCAGACCATCTCCCTTGGCCCTTTCCTGCCTCGACGTTTGAATCGCCAATCAAGAGAGGGGGAATGGCCTTATCCAAACCAGCCTGGTTTAAGGTTCGTTTGCCCGAGGCTGAGGGTTATTCTTTTGTGGCCTCCAGTCTCCGCCGTAATTTAATCAACACCATATGCCAGGAGGCTCGCTGTCCCAACCGGGCTGAATGCTGGTCAGCGGGAACAGCCACTTTTCTTATCCTCGGAACTCGCTGCACCCGGTCCTGTTTTTTCTGCGCTGTCGCCAAAGGGAGCCCGCCACCCGTCGACCCAGAGGAGCCCAAGCGCGTCGCCGAAGCCGCGGCCAGCCTGAATCTTGGCCATGTGGTCATTACCTCGGTGACCAGGGATGACCTGGAAGACGGCGGAGCTTCATGGTTTGCCGCCACCGTTTCAGCCATCAAGGAAACCTCGCCCGCGACGACCACCGAAGTGTTGATTCCCGATTTTCAAGGCTCGAAGGAATGTCTCGAAAAGGTGTTGGCCGCTAAACCCGATGTAATTAATCATAACCTCGAAGTTCCAGCTCGGCTGTATCCTTTTATCGGCCGACCTGAGGCTAACTATAGCCGTTCCCTTCAGGTACTTCATCAGGCGAAGCAGGCAGGTTTTATCACCAAATCAGGCCTCATGGTCGGGTTGGGTGAAACCGCGGATGACCTGCGCAAAACTTTTTCGGACTTGCGACAGGCTGGCTGCGACCTCCTGACAATCGGCCAATATTTACAACCGACGCGAAGGCAGCTTCCGGTCGAAAGGTTTTACCATCCTGAGGAGTTTGCCGCCCTGGAGGAGGAAGCACGGCATTTTGGGTTTCGGGGTGTGGCGGCCGGGCCGCTTGTCCGAAGCTCATACCTTGCCCACAAGCTGTTGAGGAAAGCTAAGGCATGCGCTTCTTAATTTTTGCTGATGTTCACGGGAACCTGGAGGCTCTCACGGCCGTGCTCGAGTTAGCCCGGATGCAAAACATAGACCATTATCTTTTTCTCGGCGACCTGGTCGGCTATGGAGCCTCGCCGAATGAAGTTATCGAAATTGTCTCCCAACTCAAGCCTATAAGCATAGTCAGGGGTAACCATGATAAAGCAGTGGCCGGTCTGGAGTCGACCGACATGTTTAACCCGGTTGCGGCCGCAGCCATCCAGTGGACAAGAAGTCGGCTTAGTCCAGAAAACCAGAAATTTCTGGCGAAAATAAAGAAAGGACCACTCAGGGTTTATCGCTCGCTTACAATATGTCATGGCTCTCCTTTTGACGAAGATTACTACATTTTTGGCGAGTTCGACGCGGCCGAGGGCTTTCGTTATCTGCGAACGAACATCGGATTCTTCGGACATACCCATTTCCCCGTAGTCTACGCCACGCGAAAAGGTTATCTCGAGGGCCAGCTCCTCCTCGGCAACGCGGAAATTCATCTGGAACCAAGTTTAAAGTATTTAATAAACCCGGGGTCAGTAGGCCAGCCTCGCGACCGTAACCCTATGGCTTCTTGCGGTATCTATGACAGCGAAAGACGAACCTTCAGCCTTCACCGGGTAAAATACGATGTAGGCGCAGCCCAAAAAAGAATTTTGGCGACGAAGTTACCAACCTCCCTGGCTGAAAGGTTAGCCCACGGAATTTGACTCTCACAGCCGAGAGTTAGCGTAGCAATAAAGACAGCTATGGGGGCAGGCTTGTGTGTAGCTACCGATATCAATCGATTCGGTGCAATTGCATTCAGCGCGCTGCGTCCTGTCTTTTTTTAGGGAAACAGGTTCATGGCGAGGATGAATCTTTTCCAGCCAAGCGCCGTCAATACAGCGAGAAGGCTTAATTCCAGGCACAACGGTCACAAAAGATTGAGCACAGGCTAAAAGCTCAAGGTCAAACATTTCAGCCACCTTGCTTAACCAGGCGGCTGCCTCAAGCTTTTCTGCCTCTGGCGGGTCATAATAAGGAAAACCGGCTTTCTCCGCCCGCCGGATTGCCTTCCGGTACCATTGAGCGAAGCTAAAACGCACCTGGCGGAGGCCCAGGCGGGAGGCTTGCTTGGCCACCACCGGAAAAAACTCCAGGTTACTTTTCACCTTCTTTCCCTCTAACCAAAAAACAACAGGGTCAAACCGAAGACTTAACCGGGCTTTATCCTTGGCGATAAAAATTAAAGGTTTGACCTGGGCTAAGGCAACTTCTGGCCGGGGGACGTGTCTCTCCAGAGGCGTGCCTCCGAGACCGGTAACAGTCAGGTGGAAAAAAAGCTGGTCATACTTTTGGCACAGGCCGAGGAGCGAAAACTTATTGCTCAAAAGATGGCTAAAATCTTTCGACCAGAGAACAAGGGTGTGGACCGAAGATGGCCGGAGGTCGACGACTTGCGACCGCCTTCTTCCCCAGGAAACCGCAGCTTTCTCTTCGGCCAACGCCTCGGCCAGCGGGCGCGGCACCGGGTCGCCCGGATCGAAGGCGGCGAAGGCCGTGCGCAAGACGCGCGCGTCCAACTTGGTGAACAGCAGTGCCACCCGGTAGCCGTACGGGG
>JBBIRF010000005.1:0-25520 GCA_037441905.1 Candidatus Aminicenantota bacterium | reverse complement strand
GGTCGCTTCTTCTTGAGGCGCTGATTACTTTTTTGAGGCCTGGGGAGGAATCTTGGGGATGCTGGGCGGAGAGAAAATCTGCCTCTTCCTTAATTGGCATGGAAATTTAACTCTTGGGCTCTGTTATCAATTTTCTTCTTCTTTTAATATTTTAACATGGCCCTAAAATTCCATTAGCCTCTTTTTTCTCATGCCTTTTACCTAAAAGCCCTCCATTTTTATCTTTATTCAAAATATCCGAAGCCTTCCGGGCATAAAACCATTCTTTCGGCGGGGTTTTATGGATAGTTGAGTTCTTTCGACTCCCAAGGCAACAGGCGGCCAATTTTCTGACCTGGATTTCACCCTTGACGGGCTCATATGATTCACCTTAGGATGAGATGAAGGAAGAAAGATGGCGAATTCCGCCTCGGTCCTTGAAGCCAGGGACATAGTCAAAGTCTATGACCGAAGAAAGGTGGTCGACGGTCTCAACTTAAAATTTTATGCGGGGGAAATCGCCGGCCTTCTTGGTCGGAACGGAGCCGGGAAGACGACGACTTTCCAGGTTCTCGTGGGCTTAATCAAGCCGGATGAGGGGGCAATTTTCCTTGACGGTCAGGATATTACCAGAACGCCAAGCCCGAAGCGGGCCCTGGCCGGCTTAATCTATCTTCCCCAGGAAAATTCTATTTTTCTCCGGGCAACAGTCGAGGATAACCTCAGGCTGATTCTTGAGCTCCAGCCTTTATCCCGAAAACAAAAAAAGCAAAGGCTGGAAGAACTCCTCGAGCAGTTTAACCTTGCGGGGCTCAGGCGCCAGGGCTCGCATACCCTTTCCGGCGGCGAGCAACGGAAACTCGAAATTGCTCGGGCCCTCATCCTTAACCCAAAGTTCTTGCTCCTGGATGAGCCTTTTACCGGCGTCGACCCGCTAACGATTGTCGAACTCAAACAAATCATCATCAACCTGAAAAAGACAGGAATCGGCCTGGTCATCTCGGACCATAACGTCCATGATACCTTCGATATTTGCGACCGCGTCCATATAATTGACGAAGGCAAAATCCTGGTCTCGGGTAGTCCGCCCGAAGTAGCGGTGGATAATTTAGCCAGGGAAAGGTTTCTGGGACCTGATTTCTCTTTTTCGAGGGTGAATTAATCGCTCGGAGAAAAAAGCCTGTCTCCCAGGGTTTCGCCGATAAAAAAACGAAAGAGAAAAAGATAACCCAGGAAAAAGATAAGAAAAAGAGCGACAGCTTGGGCGACGCTCGCGGCCAACAAGCCAAAAAGAGGGGCGTCCGCCACGCGAGCAGCCAGGATAAAGGTTATCATCCAAATAAGCCCGACAAAAATTAAATCAAAAAACCTGGCTTTAAGCCATGTCTTGAACGACCGAGGCGCCGGCCTTTCCCTGAATTCTTCCTCCGCTTCTTCCTGACCTTCTTCCCCGGCGGCTTCAACCTCCGTTGCCGCTTCTTCTTCCTCCTCCGGGGGGACTGATTTCCTGGCGGGTCTTGGCCGGTCGAATTCTCTCTCCTCCGCTTCTTTATCTTGCCAGGGCATCGTTTCCTCCTCTCTTCTTGAAACCTCAAAAGGCAGCGGTTGTTGACCAGGTTTCTCTGGCAGACCAACGCCTGAGTCTGCCTGCCATGGCTTTCGCTCTCTTTCTTTCGAAATTAACTCTTCCCAGGCAGGGGGGGGAGCTTCCTCGGTGGGTTTCGATTCTTCTTCCTCTTCAGTCGCTTTATCTTCAAAGGAAATTCCCCGAGGAACGACAGGAGATAAGTCAGTCAGCGCCGCTGGCTCTCTTTCCACCCGGTCGCGAATAGCTTCGGCCCAGGGGGGAATTTGGGCTTCCCCGGCTGTCTCGCCTTGGTCGGCCTCTCTCTCTTCGGCCATTTCTTCTTCAGCCGAAGGCAGGATGGCTTTCTCATCCCCGGTCGTCTCCAATTTCTTTTTTTCGGTTTTTTCTTTTAAAGAAAAAAGAAACTCCTCCACTTCCCTCTTGGCTTCATCCACCGACCTTGTTATCCGGTCGAGCTCTTCGGTCGGGAAACGCAGCGACTTCCTTAGTTCTTCCGTGCCTCGTTTTAATCCTGGTTTTAGCTCTTCGGCTGTTTCCTCTTCAACCTGTGTCTGTTCCTTGGCCTCTTCGGCTTCCAGTTCATCCAGAATACCGCCAAGGTGCTCTACCTCTGCTTCACTTATTCCGGGTTCCTGGGTCTCTTCCTTAAGCTCTTCTGTATCCGGCCACTTAGGTTTCATCTCCTCCTCCCTCATTTCTCCTGCTTCCTCCTGTGTTTCCCCCTCTTCCGCTTCCTCGCCCGGTTTTTCCTCCCATGGTTCTTCAGCCCCCGTCTCCCAGTCTTCAGTCGAAGGGGCTACCTCGTCTTCCAACCCTGTTTCCTCGGTAATCTTCTCTTCGAGCGCCGCTTGCTCGCTGAGTTCTTCCTCGGTCTGGTCCTCGAGGACAATCTTTTCCCCGGGAATATCCTCTTCAATCAGCTCGTCTTCCGGATAAAGAAGCTGCGTGCCGCAATGGCGACAATACACTTCTCCTTCTTCAACCAGGGCCCGGCAGTAGGGACAGCGCTTAATCCCCATTATCCTCAATATAAATTGAAAGCCTTCAGGCTGTCAAGAAAACCTACTCTTTTAGGTTAAAAGATGGTATCCAGGTAAAGGGGAGTATATGGAAGAGGCGCGGGAGGATAGTTTGACAGTGGGAGTTGGGCTGAAGAAGCCACGGCCACAGCCCATCCTCACCTACCTTGGTTCTCTTCCATAACTCTGATAAATTTAGCTCACTTATTTCCTTCAAACTTTGCATGGTGTACTTGCCTAAAAAAATTTTTGGTGAGGACACACGCCTCCCTCTTTCAACCAGTTTATAAAAAAATATTTTATGTTACCAAAAAACAGGGGAAAAAATTTTTTTAAACAATAAAGTAACTCCGCAGGAAAATAAAAGATTGAGAGGAAAAGTTCCGCCGCCCGGCTCTGGTTGACAATCAAGTATTGTTCCTTCAAAATAGATACATCGGGCGATTAACTCAGAGGTAGAGTGCTACCTTCACACGGTAGAAGTCGCAGGTTCGAATCCTGCATCGCCCATTTTATTTTATAACCGGATTGGCTCCGCATAGCTTAACAACAAGCGGCCAAACCGCTTTACTCATGTCATCCCGAAGCCACGGAGGCGAGAATTAGGCTGCCTTCCGGGATTGGATGCACCTGGTCGAGATGCTGATTGCCGATGGCAACTTGGTCGCCGTCAAGCTCTGGCAAGAAGGAGCCTATCGACGGGTTTACGAAGGCATCCAGCCTACAGGTATTAAGGTAAAAATGCCCGCCCAGGTAATTCTGTTTATCTCTAAAGGAAAAGTTAAGGAGTTCTGGGCGGTTGTGGATTATTTGAGTTTTTATCAGAAGCTCGGTCTGGAGCTAAGGGCGAAGGATGTAAAAATGTGATGCTTTCGGGATATTCTTCCCAAAAATGGCCCGGTTCTAAGAGTTGGTAAGCTCTGGTGAAAAGGCCAAGAAAAGAGTATGATTTCCATAACAATGGGTGAAGCGGTTTTGACCCTGGTGGGTGCTGGTTTCTGTTATCTTATCGGTTCTATCCCTTTTTCTTATCTTATAGCCCGGCAGGTCAAAGGCGTTGACCTCCGGGTAGCTGGCGAGGGAAACGTCGGGGCAAGGAATGTCTGGCACGTTGTCGGCAAGCGTTATGGGGCCCTGGCCGCCCTTCTTGATTTTTCCAAGGGCCTTATCGCCTGGGGAGTCGGGAGAGGGTTATCGCTTGAATCGCCCGGTATCTGGGCTCTCGGTTATGCAGCCGTCTTCGGCCATGCTTTTCCCCTTTTCCTTCGGGGAAGAGGCGGAAAAGGGGCGGCCACGGCAATGGGTTTTATTTTCGCTCTGGCGCCCTTTTCCCTCATAATAGCCGCGGGGGTCATGCTCCTTGCATTTCTTCTGTTTCGCGATTTTCATTATGCCGTCGCTCCCGGGATAGCTCTTGTCCCTGTCATCTGGCGCTGGCCTCTTCAGAAGCCATGGGTTGACATCGTTTTGCTTTTGGGCCTATTACTTTTCCTGGGAATGAAACGGTTAATCGACGAGCCGTACATGAAAAGAATCAAGGCCAGGACGGGGTGGGATAAATCATGAGTAGTATTGGCCACTGGATTACGCTCGACAATTTAATTTTTCTAATCCTCCTGGGTTTTCTCCTTAATACTCTCCTCAATTTAAAAAAGATGACTCCGGCCGACTACTTACCCCCGTGCCAACCCTGGCCGTTTGTTTACATTCTGGTTCCGGTCCGGAATGAAGAAAAAAATGTCCGCCGCCTCGTTGATTCCTTGCTCCGGCAGGATTATCCCGGTTTTGAGGTTGTCGTCTTCGACGATAACTCCTCCGACAATACCTGGCCTATCCTGGAAGAGTTAGCCGCTGAGAACCCTCGGTTGCGTCTTCTGCGGAGCGATAACCTCCCTTCTTGCTGGACGGGCAAGAATTGGGCTTGCCATCAGTTAAGCCTTGCTGCCAGGGGAGAAATGCTTCTTTATACTGACGCGGATACTGTTCATCACCCTTTAGCCCTGAAGCAGGCTGTGGCCTCCGCTCTTCAGCATAAAGCGGGCCTCCTCAGCGCTCTGCCGGCCCTGGAGGCCAAAACCTGGTCAGAAAAACTTTACATGCCGATAATTCCTTTTGCTTTTGTCAGCCTCATCCCTTTCTTCAAAATAAACTCTCGGCGCCGCCGTTCCTGGCCCGCTGTTCTCGGCCCTTTTCTGCTTTTTTCCCGCCGGACTTATCAGGCGAGCGGTGGCCATGCCGCGATAAAAGAAAATATAGTCGATGATATCGCTCTGGCTCGACAGGTCGCCCGCCAGCGCGAAAATATTACCCTTATCGACGGGAGTCGTTTATTAAGCATCCGGTTTTATCGCTGCTTTAGAGAACTCTGGGCGGGGTTCTCGAAAAATTCTTATGAAGCCATCAAAGGCACGCCTCTGAAATTAGCTGGCATTATCCTCGTCTGTTACCTTCTTTTTATTAGACCGTATCTGGCTTTTTTGGGGGCTCTTTCTCAGGCGCAGCTTATTTCCCTGCCGTTTCTCCAGGTGGCCCTCATCACTCTGAACAGGTTTATCCTGGCTGAAAGATTCGGGAGTAGCCGGCTCTGGAGCATGCTTCATCCTTTTTCCATAACCCTGGCTCTCGTTATTCTAGTCAATTCTTACCGGCTTTCTTTATTCCGGAAAAAAATTGTTTGGAAAGAACGCTTCTACCCCCTCCCTAAGTAAAAAACCGGAAAAACCGGGACATGTTCTATATTTCCTATTTTTTCAGGGTAAGAAAGGCGAAATGTCAGTTGCTTCCTATTTTGCGGGAGGGGTAGCCGCCAGCATTGACTCAAATTCTTTGGCCGAAATTATTTTAACGCCCAGCTTCTCAGCCTTGGCCAGCTTCGAGCCAGGGTTTTCCCCGACCACCAAATAGCTGGTCTTACTGGAAACGCTGTCCATTGGCTTTCCGCCCCTGGCCTTGATAGCTTCGTGGGCTTCCTCCCGACTCATTGAAGGCAGCGTCCCGGTGATCACAAAAGTCAGGCCAGTCCACGGTCCGGCAGGTTTCTCAGCTTCCTCCTCTAACTTCACGCCTGCTTTTTTCAACTTATTGATTAAATTCTTTACCTCCCGCCGCCGGAAAAAGGCGTATACTGCCTGAGCCACCTTTTCACCGATTCCCGGAATCTCGTCAATCTCTTCCATCGACGCCGCCATCAGCCGGTCAATCGACCCGAAATGCTCGGCTAGCAGCGCGGCGGTTTCTGAACCGACGTTAGGAATCCCCAGACCATACAGGACACGGCTTAACCCCCTCTGTTTTGACTTTTCAATCGCCCGCAAAAGATTGCTCTCGGAGAGCTCTCCGAATCCCCGAAGAGAAGCCAGCGGCCCTGGTTTAATAAAATATAGGTCTCCAGGGTCACGGACGCCAAGTTCTTTATAAAGAACTGCAGCCACTTTCTCCCCCAGTCCCTCGATGTCCATAGCGCCGCGCGAAGCCCATAATTCCAGCCTTCCCTGAACCTGGACCGGACACTCCCAGTTGCGACAAAAAAGCCCGACAACTCCCTCTTCTTTGACCAGCGGCGAGCCGCAAGCCGGACACCTGGCCGGCGGTCGGGCAGGTTTAGCCTGAGCTGGCCGAAGGGCATAATTCACTTCCCTGATGTAAGGAATGATGTCTCCCGCCTTTTCCACAATCACCGTATCCCCTTCGCGCACGTCAAGCTCGGCCACTCTTTCGGGGTTAAAAAGCCCGGCTCTTTTGACGGTTGTCCCGGCCAACAACACCGGTCTAAGGTTAGCCACAGGAGTTATTGACCCAGCCCGACCTACGGACCATTCGATGCTTTCGACCTTAGTCGTTGCCTGTTCCGCTTTAAATTTAAAGGCAATGGCCCACCGCGGCGCTTTGGCTGTCGCCCCTAGAGCCTCCTGGGCCCTGAGGTCGTTTACTTTGACCACCAGACCGTCGATGTTGTAGGGAAGCTCCTCGCGGGAATCTTCAACCTGACGATAGAAGCGGAAAAGCTCCTCCAGGTTACGACACAGCCGACGCTGAGGGTTAACCTGGAAACCCCATTTTTCCAGGGCGTTCAAAGCCTGTTCCTGGGTATCAATGCCCGGGATCTTGGTGATGATGTAATAGAGCCAGGCGTGAAGCTGTCTTTTGGCTACCTCTCTTGGGTCGAGGAGTTTAAGCGTCCCGGCCGCGGCATTCCGGGGGTTGGCAAAAAGCGGTAACCCCTCCTGTTCTCTCTTCTTGTTCAGCCTCGCCAGGCCTTCGCGAGTCATATACACCTCGCCCCTCACTTCTAAACGCGGCGGAGCCGGGTTGTTAAGTTTCAAAGGGATATCCCGGATTGTCTTGAGGTTAGCCGTGATATCATCTCCCGTATAACCATCTCCCCTGGTCGACCCCCGGACAAAGATTCCGTTTTCGTATTCAAGAGAAATGGCCACGCCGTCAATCTTGGCCTCGGCCATAAATTCAACTTTCCGGCCGAGTGCCTTTCGCACCCGTGTCTCCCAGGCCTTGACCTCTTCCTCGTCATAGGCGTTGTCTAAGGAAAGCATCGGGGGGTCATGGGTAACTGTCTCAAACCCCTCGAGAGGGGCGCCGGCAACTCGCTGGGTGGGCGAATCAGGGGTTACCAACTCAGGGTATTGCTTTTCGAGCTCGACCAGCCGCCGGTAAAGCTGGTCATACTCATAATCAGAAATAATTGGCTCGCCTTTAATATAATAAAGATAATCATGCTTCCGAATTTCTTCCCTTAACCTTTCTATCTCCGCCTTAACCTTTTCCAATGTTCCCTGGGAGTTTCGAGCCATGGCCTTAACTCCTTTTGGCAAATTCCCCTTTATGGAAATTAGTCATCAGCCGGGGAAAAGTCAAGCTCGCCAACTCGCTTCGAAGTTTCGGCGGAGGCGGTAGGCAGGGATAAGAAGCCAGAGGAAAACAAACAGGAGTAAGAAATAGGTCGGGTTGACCCCTTCTCTCAGCCCATGAGAAAGAAAAATAAGGCTCCTTTGGAGATGAATGAGAAGGAGGTTGATGAAAATCAGCGCCGTCAGGGCTTCTTCTTTCCAGAGGTAGGAGAGTCTTTTCAGCAGGCGTTCATTCTGAAGTTCGGCGGGTATTCTGGGTTTTGCGGCCGCCAGACTGAAAACCAGCGAGAAAAAGAGCTGGCCGCCGGGATAAAGAAAGAAAAGCGGCGTTTTCCTCACCCAAAGAGTTGGCTGCCCCAGGAGATTAATCCAGAGAAGAATGGCTGACGGGAGCCTCGGGTAAGCAACTATAGACATTGCTAACCCTGCTCCGACGAGTAGCAGGTTGGCGAAGACTAAAGCGAGAAGAAGATAACGTTTCATCCGCCCGCTGGTAAAAGACGCCGCCGAAAAATCTTTTCAGCTCGATTTCACCCGCAGGGAGCCGTCTATTGAATCCGCCGCATGAGAACTCGGGCAAGCCACTCGAGAGCGCCGGCCGTTTTTTCCCAGGAACGCCAGCTCTCGACAGCATAAATAATAGCTTCGTTTTCATCGCCACGGCCAATCGTCGAGGGCAATTCTTCGGGCAATTCCCAAAGGCCAAGCAGGTAGAAAGGAATATAGGGGTTTCGTTCGAGAGCTTGTCGCAAAGACTGTTCGGTTTCCTTTCCCTCGCCGGCCTGGCGAAAATGGAGCAGCGCGTGTGAATAAGCCCAGGTGGCGGATGTATCTTCAGGATACCGGTCGAGCAGGTTCATCGCCTCTTTGTCCATTCCCTCTTCGATCAAACAATGAATCAAGGCATGCCGCAAGCCTAAGTGGTCCTGGGAATCAAGCCGAAGAAGGTCTTCAAAATGCTCGATTGCCTGTTTCCTTTCGCCCATCATCCACAGGCACTGGGCTAAACCCGCCCGGGCTCGCATGTAAGGCCTGGTAGAGACGATTCCCCAGAAATGGCCGGCGTCTTCGCGGAAGACCTCCTCGCCTAAAGCTTTCTCGCCCGCCTTCATTCCCTTTTCATAAAAGTCGCGGGCTTCCTGTAAAGAGTTGGCGGTTTCTTCGGCCAGAAGGACGTAGGCGTCGGCGCAGTCGGGAGAAATCTTCAGCGCTTCATGAGCCAGTCTTATTCTCTCCGAGCCTTCAGCTTCAAAAGCATCATACATCAGGCTCTGGGCTTTCTCGACCGGCGTTCGCTTTTCAAAGCTGAACGGTTGACCAGAAGAAAGAAGATTTTCAATATACCTTCTAACTTCCTCGGCCGAGGAAAACTCTTTGTCCCGTAAAAGCAGACTTATCTCGAAGCTCGTCCTTTCGGCAGCCCGAACATCCTTTGGTCTGCCCGTGTTCTTCTGTTCAGCGTTTTTTTTCTTTTTTGTCGGCATAAAACCTCCTTTAAGACCAGCCTCGGGCTGATACCTTGTGGGTCTTCTTTCTTTTTCAGCTTATTCCTTTTTCGGCTAAATTTCCAGAAATATTTTGTTTCCTGCCCGATTTTCTTTTTTAATTTATTGGTTATCGTTATTATGGAACGAAAATGTCTCCTGGCTCAAAAGCGTTAACCCCGACCAACCAAAGCAAAAAAACCACCACGGAAGACATTTTCGATTTCTGCCAGAAGGAAACACGGCAAAAACGTCTTTAAATGACCGTTGCTAAGCTCATGGGGTCTAACTGGTTTTAACCCCCGGTTATGACTTACCTAAGGAATATGGGAGCGGATAAAAGAAGCCACCCGGGTACAGGCACGGCGGCCTTCAGGAAGAAAAGGAAAAACATAAGGCCACACATGAAACATCCCCGACCAGGTCTCTAAAGAAACATTGCTGCCGGCCTGACTGAGCTGGCGCGCCAACGCGACAGCGTCGTCATGAAGCACCTCATGGCTCCCCACGAGAATGAGCACGGGCGGAAACCCGCCGAATTCCCCTTTAAGTGGGGAAATTTCCGGGTCTGAAAGTTCTTTTCCCCCGGCGTACCAGCGAGCCCTTTCGAGGGCTAACTTTCGGGTAATCATCGGGTCAAGACTCGCTCGCGCTTCATACGAGGGGGAGCTGCAGGTTAAATCTACCCAGGGGGAAAAAAGACAAAGACAAGCGGGAAGAGCCATCTTCTCTCTCGTTAATCTCTGAATCAGGGCCACGGCCAAACATCCTCCGGCTGAATCACCCACGCAGGCGACCCGCGATGCCCGGATATTCTGCTCGAGAAGCCATCGGTAAGCCGAAAGAGCGTCTTCCAGGGCTGCAGGGTGAGGAAACTCGGGCGCCAGACGGTAATTTATGACGACGGCCGAGGCATCCGCCTCCGCCGCAAGGCGGCGAACTAAGTGGCGGTGGGTTCGGGCTGACCCGCTTACAAAAGCGCCTCCATGAAGATAGAAGATTACTCTTCGGCGACTGAAAAGACTTTTATCTAAAACTTCGGCTTCAACCTGGCCCGCCTTCAGTTTCATCAACGGGCCTCTGGCTGCCAAAGAAAAAAGCGCGCCCATCACCTCGAAAGAAAGCCGGGCTAATCTGAGGTTCACCAGGGGATAGCTCGCCCGGCCGGCTCGAAGGAGCCACCGGAGAAGCGACAATCGCCAGGACCGCATGCAATTTTTTTTCAGGCTAATTTTTATAGTCCTGTATTTATTATAAAAAAATATTTATTTTATGTCCCCACCTATCCTTCCGTCCGCTTGCGCGCATTTAATCACCAAAAATGTTACCGAAAGGTGGCCCGTTAAATCATATAAAATGTTACCCAAATCCCATAAAGGAATGGGCAACATGCTCGGACGATTTGATCCGGTGATTAATTTATTGAAATTAGAAATGAGGCTAACATCAGTTTATCCATACAATATCTTCTCGCAGCGGAGGTCTGACCAGCAAGGGCCGACTTGACAGCTTTTTTCTCAGTAATTATCATCCCGAAAAGTGACCGCTAATCTCAATTTTAAATGGCGAGGGGTAAAATGTTAAAAAAAGCCTGGTTTCTTTTTTTGAGCAGTTTTATTCTTTTATCTAACATCGGTTTTGCCCAGTCGCAGCAAGCCGAGAATGAAGCCATTCGCGAACTCAGGAGGCTTAACGAAAACCTCCAGCACCGGCTGGATGTCCTGGAAAAACAGATTGACGACGTCCTCTGGTTTGAACGATTGGGCAATTATGCCTTTGTCGACAAGGTTTTTCTGACCGGCCCGCCTCCCTGGAAAGAGAAGAACCCAACTGGTCAAGGCGCCGGAAACCCGCTAAAGTTCTGGGCCTACGTTTTTATTCCTAAGGGAATCGACCCCGGCAAGAAATATCCGCTGATCGTCCTGCCTCATGGCGGCGTCCATGCTAATTTCACCACCTACCATACTCATATCGTCAAAGAAATGCTCGCCCAGCAATATATTGTCGTCGCGCCCGAGTACCGCGGGAGCACGGGCTATGGCCGCTCTTTTTACGAAAGAATTGACTACGGCGGGTTGGAAGTCGAGGACGCAGATACCTGTCGCCTGTTTATGATTGAAAACTACGATTTTGTCGACCCCGGAAGGGTGGGAATCGTTGGCTGGAGCCACGGCGGCCTGATCGCCTTGATGGCCGTGTTCAACCATCCTCAAGACTATAAGGTCTGCTTCGCCGGCGTCCCGGTAAGCGACCTCGTAGCCAGAATGGGCTATAAAAGTGAAGCCTATCGTGAGCTATATTCAGCTGATTATCACATCGGCAAGACGGCCGAGGAAAACGTCCAGGAATACAAGCGACGGTCTCCGGTGTGGAATGTGGCGAAACTGCAGACTCCTCTTTTGATCCATACCAACACGAATGATGAGGATGTAAATTATCTTGAAGTTGAGCATCTTATCCAGGCGCTCAAGGCGGCCGGAAAAAGCTTTGAATATGAAGTCTTCCAGGATTTGCCCGGCGGCCATTCCTTCGACCGCCTCGACACCAAAAAGGCCAAGGAAATAAGGCTAAAAATATATAAGTTTCTGGCCAAGTATCTAAACCCGCCCAAGCAATTTAGCTCAGTGGCTGAAATCGAGCGGGCTGCTTACCGTTAAACCCGGAAAGCCATAACTAAGGCTTTGCTTTCTGGCCGAAACGACGCGGATGAAGGAGAAGATATTTTTGTTTTAAAACACAGGTCTAAAAGACTTTAAGCCTATTATTCCCTCAAGAAATCATCGTCAGCCAGACATGTTGATAAGGATTTCTTGACAATCTGAAAAAGACTGAAAGTTCAGAAGAAATCGAACCAGAAACCAAAGACCTGAATTTTTGTTGGCTTCGAGCCGAATCCATCCATTATCCAGATTGGAGGCTATCTAATTTGTTTGTTTTGCCGTGGTCCGCTTGGCCAGAGAGCAATCTGAAAGATTAGGACAGCCGCGAATTATCCCTTCTGCCGCGGGCTAAAGAGGCCGCTATTCCCAGCCCGCACAGAAGAGCAAAAATAATAAACCCGGCCCGGCTGCTACGAAGAAAGGCGGGATAAAGAGGGGGCGTAATCTGCTTTGGGCCAATAAAAATTGAAAAAAGAACCATGGTTGTTCCCAGGCTCATCATCTGGCCTATCAGCCGCATCGTGGCCAAGGTAGAAGAAGCAATGCCGTAAAATTTTCTCTCGACCGAACCCATGACGGCGTTGGTATTCGGTGAAGAAAAAAGGGCAAACCCGAACCCGAGAAAGCAAAGCGAGGCAACAATCGCTCCTATAGAAGTATCATTTTTAAGGAAAATAAGCCCGAAAAGCCCTAAGCTGGAAAGAGCCATGCCCACCGAGGCAACCACCTGGGGTTCTCGCTTATCAGAGGCTCGGCCGGCAAAAGGAGAAAAAACGGCCATTAACAGAGGTTGGGCTACCAGGACGAGGCCGGCTGTGCGGGGGCTCAACCCTTTGATATACTGAAGATAGAGACTTAGCAACAGGCTAACAGCTGCCGTGGCTGAATAATGGATGAGAGCCGCCAGGTTGGAAAAGGCAAAAAGGCGGTTTTGACGGAAAAGGTTAATGTTAAGAAGCGGAAAGGCCGCTCGAGCCTGCCACCAGATAAAAACCAATAGTCCAAGGATGGCTATCACGGTCAATAAAAAACCGCTGGCAGCCGGCAATCGGGAAAACCCATAAATCAAACAGACAAGCGAGACCCCGTAAGAAACGGAGCCGGGAAAATCAAACTTCTCCCCGCGAGCCTCGGCCCATTCACCCTTGAGCCAGCCGAAGGCGACGACAAAGGCCACTAAGCCCACAAGGCCGTTGAACCAAAAGATGCTTCGCCAGCCAAAACTCTGAGAAAGAGTGCCCCCGAGAATCGGCCCCAGGGTAAGTCCGAGGTAGACCGACGACACGTTTATTCCCAGAGCCCGGCCGCGCTCCTGGGAGGGATAAACTGAAGTCAGAATCGCCACGCCCGTGCCGAAAATCATGGCCGCGCCGATTCCCTGGATAACCCGCGAGATAAGAAGCACGGCCATCGAGGGAGAAAAACCCGCGAGGAAAGAGCCGGCCGTATGAACGACCACCCCGCTAACAAAGACCTTTTTCCGGCCGTAAATATCCGCCACCCGGCCCATCGGGACCAACACCATCGCCGCCATCAGGCTGTAGGCCGTGGCAACCCAGCCTAAAAGAATGGCTGAAGCCCGAAACTCGTGGCCAATCAAAGGAAGGGCCAGGTTGGTGGCCGCTCCCATAAACGGCGTAAGAAAGGACGAAAGGCAGGAAGCAATCAGGGCAACCCGGCGCAAACCCGAATTATCCTTCACGGCTCAGAACCTTCTCGAAAGAAAGACATAGATTTTGCCCTAAGCCAGAAAAGAGTGCAATAGCCATCAGGTTTATGTAATATGTAAGTAAATTAAAGATATTATTTTGCCCAGGAATGGGTTAAAGCTCATTCCCTCGCTATGATCGCTAAATTGTGAAATTAACTAAAACCTTAGAGGCAGGCTTTGAGCTTTTTCAGCCGCTCGGGCGGACGAGGCTTTCATTAGCTGGTTAAAACCAGGCAAAATTCTTGGGCGAGAGAAACCATCCCGGCGGTAAAATGTTATTATTAAAATGGAGGCCGAAATGAAATTTGGCGAAAAAACCCCCCGCTTGGCCGCTCTCGTTGTATTTTTTCTGATTATGATTAGTCTGATTTCTTTCCCTTCTTCACTCCAAGGAGGGCAGTTTAGCCGTTTCCAGGCTACCGGGCCGAGAGCCGAGGCGGGAGAGACGGTTTTGAGTTTAAGCAACTGGTTCCTGCAAGCTTCAACCAAACTCAAGGAAGGAGGGGAAGCCCTTTCCCGACCCGGAATCCCTCTGGAAACCTGGTATCCAGCTGTCGTCCCCTCGACGGTTTTGGGGACGCTGGTCGAAAATAACGTCTACCGGAACGTTTTCTTTGGCCGCAACTTAGAAACCATTCCTGCTGACCCTTTCTCTGTTTCCTGGTGGTATCGGACAGAATTCCTCCTATCGGCTCTTCCTTGGCAGCGCACCGCCATCCTGGAGCTTGACGGCGTTAATTACCGGGCGAATATCTGGCTCAACGGGCAAAAAATTGCATCGGCCTCAGAAATATACGGCCCTTTCCGGCGGTTTGAGCTCGATATTTCCAAGGCCTCCAGGTTCGGGGAAACGAACGTCCTGGCCATAGAGGTATTCCCGCCGGCCAAAGGCGAGCCATCTGTCGGGTTTGTCGACTGGAATCCAGCGCCCCCTGATAAGAGCATGGGGCTATGGCGGGGAGTAAGAATCAGGCTAGCGGGTGATGTCTCTATCAAAAACCCGTTCATCCAGACTTATCTCGACACAGCTACCCTCAAAGAGGCCAGGCTGATAATTTCGGCCGACCTTCAGAATAACACCGACCGGCCTGTAAGCGGCCGTCTCGAGGCTGAAATAGAGAACATAAAAGTTGCTCAGGAAGTCAAACTTGAGCCGTCTGAAGTCAAGAGAGTGGTCTTAAGTCCGGAGGCGCAGCCGGCCCTTATCCTCAAGAACCCCCGCGTGTGGTGGACAAGCGACCTGGGTAGCCCCGAGCTTTATTTCTTGGTGCTCTCTTTTAAAATGGCGGCGCCCCAGCCAAAAGAAAAAGCTCCCCTGCCTTCGCCAGGTCAGCCTGCCGCCAAAACGACCAAGGAAGAAACTCAAAGGGAGAGGCGATTCCCGTTTGTTGGGACTCCAGAAATCATTTCTGATTGGCGGGTAATCCGCTTCGGCATTAGAGAAGTCAGCGATTATTTCAACGAAGCGGGCTACCGAGGCTACCGGCTTAACGGCCGCCAGGTTCTCATCCGCGGCGGCGGCTGGGTCGATGATATTTTCCTCAACGTGAAACCTAAAAAGCTCATCAGCGAAATCCTCTATGCCCGGCACCTGAACCTCAATGCCTTGCGCCTCGAAGGTTTCTGGGGAACTGGTCAGGCCTTTTACGACCTTTGCGACGAAAACGGCATCCTGCTTTTGGCCGGCTGGAGCTGTCAGTGGGAATGGGAAAACCTCCTGGGTAAACCTACGGATAAAGAATTCGGGGGAATAACCAGCTCTGAAGATATAAACCTGATTTCCCGGTCTTTTCGCGACCAGGTCCGATGGTTGCGTAACCATCCGAGTATTCTCGTCTGGCTCCTGGCCAGCGACCTTCAGCCAAAGCCCGAGCTCGAACAAGAATACCTTAGAATATTAAAAGAAGAAGACCCCACGCGGCCCTTCCTGATTTCGGCGGCTGGCCGAACAAGCTCAATCAGCGGCCCTTCAGGAGTCAAGATGAACGGCCCCTATGATTGGGTCCCGCCGAATTATTGGTTTGAGGATAAAAAGAGGGGCGGTGCTTTTGGGTTTAATACTGAAACGGGACCTGGTCCCCAGACACCCCAACTCGAGACCCTAAAGCGAATCTTTCCCGAAGAATCCCTCAGGCCTCCTAATGACCTGTGGAACTTCCACTGCTCTCGGGGCCGGTTCTCCAACCTCAACCGTTACCGCGAAGCCATGAACAACCGGCTGGGCGAGCCCAAGAACATAGACGAATATCTCCGCCAGGCTCATTACCTCGACTATGAAGCGATGCGGGCCATGTTCGAAGCGTTTGTGGCCAACCGCTACCTGGCCACCGGTGTTATCCAGTGGATGTACAACTCGGCCTGGCCCAAGCTGTGGTGGCAACTTTATGATTATTACCTGCTGCCAACCGCCGCCTTTTATGGCGCCAAGAAATCCTGCGAACCAGTCCATTTGATTTACAATTACGCCACCAAGGAGATTATTGCCTCCAATTTGCAATCAAGGCCTTCCGGAAAAATGCGCGCGCTAATCCGGGTGTTTAATTTTGACCTCGAAGAAAAATTCAAGAAGGAAACGCCGCTGGAGCTCGGACCCGATAGCAAAATTGTCGTCGACCGCTTACCAGAAATCGAAGGCCTCAGCCAGGTCTACTTCCTTGACCTGAGGCTTATTGGAGCCAGGAGTGAACTTGTCAGCCAAAACTTCTACTGTCTGCCGGTTGCGGGGGATGTTCTCGACGAAGCCAGGGCGAATTGGTTCGTGACGCCGGTCAAACAATACGCCGACTTAACCTTACTCCGGTCTCTTCCGACGGCTCAAGTTAAGTACCGGGTGAAGATATCAGCCAAGGAAGAAAAAAGCTTTATCACCTTAGAGGTCGAGAATGCTTCAGCCAGCCTGGCTTTTATGGTTTATGTCGAGGTAAAGCAAAAACAGCGCCAGAAAGCGGTGGCCCCGGTGTTTTTAGACGATAATTATTTTTCTTTATTGCCGGGCGAAAAAAGGACTATCGCCGGCTATTTCTTCACTGAAAACCTCGAGGGCGACGAACCAGAAATATCTTTGAGCGGCTGGAACATCCAGGTTAAGTAGAAAAATTTTTCGCTGCCTTTGACTGTCGGGCGTCGTCAGCGTTTTTGTTCGTTTTTATTGTTCTTATTTTAGATGAAGCCAGACGCGTTTGGGCTGGAAATGACTGGCCGAGGATTCAGGAAAATTAACCACCAGGCCGACGGAACTGAGGTCGGCTCCTTCGACCGAAGCAACTAATTCAGGATGATACAGAGGCAAAAAGTAACTCCGGCCAGCTATGCCTTCGAGCTCAAGAGAAATTTTCTTCCCCTCTCTTGCTAACGAAATGATTTTTAGCCCAGCGTCCTCCTCGCCCAATTCTGTCGAAGGCAGAACAGGCAAGATCTCGGCTGTTTCCTCAAGGGCAACTTCGATTTCTGTTTTTTTATCCAAGGATAAGAAAAGGCTGACTTCTATCTGAGTGCTTCTGAAGCTTTCCCTGGGCGCGAAAGAAACATCTACTCCGTTTGCCTTGATTTCTTTGACCTTGACTCCAGCGCCAAAAATAGGCGCAAACACCAGACGCCAACCGGATGACGGCTTCACCTCTTTTGGTCTTTCTCGATTGAGGCGGCGATTGTTTTCCACCTCGTCGCTTTCTTTCCTGAGAACGGTCAGCCTCACCTTGCTTTCCTTACGCTGATAATCCAATTCATATGCACCATCAGGCAAGAATAGATTTCTTATCTTTACTTCTTCCCAGTTGGCCGGAAACTGCGGGCTAAACCGGATTAACCCTTCAGCCAGGTTGACCTCAAATCCTAAAAGACCTCGCACAAGCGGCAGAACAAACCCGGTGGCGGAAAAACCCTGGTGAGGGACAGCCTCCTGCGGCCAGAGGTAGCGCGAGCCCGAGAAAACTTCCGTCGGATGGCCTAAAGCGTTATCAAAAAAATGATTGGCCGCAGCTACAAGAAGCGGCAAAGCTTGATGGAGGAAATGGTGGCCAAACTCAGCCGAGGCGGCAAACCCGGAGATAAAAGGCCAGACAGCTCCATAATTGTAATTCAAAGGACCGTAGAACTTGCTTTCTGCGGAAAGCGAGCGGACTCCCCAATCGGTGGTGAGACTGGAGGAAAAAAGTTTCTCCAGGGTTTTTTCTCGTCGTTCGGGTTGGCCAATCTCCCACATCAAAGCGACTGCCGGCCAGGGGCTCTTTTCTTTGACGCGTTCTCCCTCGTGGTTGAAAGCATAGGTATAAGAATTCAGCTCTTCATCCCAGAATTTCTCGAACGACCCTAAGGCCTGGCCCAAGATTCTGGCGGCTTTCTGGCTCAAGACCTTTTCCCCAACAAGAGCGGCCATTTTCTCGAAGGATTTAAGGGCTTTTATCCAGACCGCGGCCAAATAAATATCTGTTTGAATGGCCGTCAAAGCGCCGTACTCCATAGCTCCCAGGCCAGCCCTGCGGTTATCCATCAGCGCGTCGCCATCCTCGTCAGTCGCAAGACACCAGTCGAATGCTTTCCGGGCTGAAGGCCAGGCTTGTTTAAAAATATCGAGGTCGCCCGTGGCCTGGTAATAATCCCAGAGGGCCACCAGATAATAAGGTGTCGTATCCCCATGAATATAAGCATAGGGATAGTCCTTAAACCAATCGATGTAACCCGCAGCCTGGGAGAGTTCGTGGGCCATTTTGCCATCGGCTCGCTGCCATTGCTGCGTAAAAGCTATCGCCGCCCTCGCCTCCTCCACTGCCCTCAGGCTTGTTAAAGCCAGAGAATTAATAAAAGCATCACCGCCAAAAAACCAGCCAAACCCGGGTCGACCACCTGTTCCTGACGGGCCGAGGCCGGCAACCATCCCGAAACCGAGGTCGGGGTTCTGGACAAAAAGGTTATCGAGGGAGACCTTCGCCCATTCGAAAGCCAGGTTGATTTTTTCCAGAGGAGTTTCAATCTGGAGAGTTTTCGCCCGCAACTTCCGATAATGCTCGACCGCTTCCTGATAGACTTTTTCGGGGTCGGAAACAAGCTGTTCGTATATTCTGCGGACATCTTCTCTTTTTCCCTTTCCGCCCGCAATCGCCAAAGGAATCAGCCGCCCGTGGACTTCTTCTGGTTTATTTATCTTGATGACAAATTCCGAGGGGGTGTCGGCCAGCATGTGCGCCGGAGTGTAGGAAATTCCTTCCGCCGCTGGAGAGCCAACGTAGGCATGATTTTTGCGAGTGGGTTCAGAAATAAGATAAGCTTTCAACTCATTGTCCCAGTAAGCATATTGGCCACCGATTCCTGCCGGCCACATCGGTTGAAGGACAGGAAGGAAGGATGCCACGATGGTCAAGGGTTCATCCGAAGAAATATCCAGAAGAATTAGACCGCCGGGCTCGCTAATCGAGGCAATATAAATAGCCAGGACGGTGAAGGATTGAAAGGCAAAAGTAAAAACAGTGGCCGCCGGGGTAACCGTGGTTTTGCGGACGATGTCGCGGCCACGAATCGGCTGGGTGCTCGAGCCGAGCAGGAAAGAAAGCTCAAAGTTTCGAATGAGTTTTAGCGGATAGGCCCACGCTTCAAGTGAGCCACCTTCAGTGCCAATAAAAGCAAACCGACGGCCAGCTTTGTCCCAGGGGGAAAAAGGTTGAGCCAAACGCTCGAGCTTCAGGTCGTCGAAAAGAAGCGCCCAGGCAGGCACAAACGGACTTTTTTCTTCCACGCGCGCCGCTAACGCCCTGGAAGGCAGCGCGGCTCGTAACAGGGTTAAGCAAAAGCTTAGAATAAAAAAAATTCTCAATTTCATGTTCATTTTATTCCGGCCCTATAATTTCTATAGTTAAGTTTAATAGCGCCCCCATTATATCCAAGGTCTTAGGCGACAGACAACCAGGTTCCGGTTTGAGTTGCCTCAGCTTGCCTCGGGTTCAGCCACAGGCAATTCGGGCATAAATGGGCCCCGGCGCTGGTAAGTATTTTAGGTCAAGGGAAAGGTATCCGGTTTAATCCTCAGAGCATCTCCAGAAATTCTTTCCACGGAGTGGCAAGCAAGGTTTCAGTCGTCGAGTGGCCATAAGCCCGAATAATCATGGCCACTTTTTCGATAATCCTGGGGTCTTCAGCCTCGACAACGTCGACGACATCAAACCGACCCATCGTGGCAAAACTTTCCTTCCAGACCACCCCCGGGCATTCACTCTTAATCTTGGCCGAGACGGCCGCCGCCAGTTCCTTGAAATCCTTCGGGTCCCGAAAGGCTTCGGGTGAAAAGCGGCTGAGAATAATATAAGTCGCCATTTCTAACCTCCGTTTAATTGAATTTTTAAGTGCGCTGATGAATAAAAAATAATCTTAAAAATTGATTTTTCCCCTTCTCTAAATTAAGCCGATAATCCCTGGCTGTCAAATTTCCGTTCGTGTCTGGACAATCCCCTGAGGAAAAAACAGACCTTCGTCCGCGGCGGACTCGGGCGACCTGAAGACAATAAACCTGAACCTGAAAGATTTTATCGCCAGGGGAAGAAAAACCAGACCAATTTACACTCACCGATAGCTAAATCCCTTCTGGTTTGTTGAAATAATGAAATATTATCAGTATCATTATTTTAAGCAAAAACATGAAACTCATCACCAAGGATATCGATTACGCGGTTAAAGCCCTCCTTTTTATTGCCCAGAATGAAAACAAAAGGCAATCAGTCGCCGACCTGGCCGACGAGCTGAATGTCCCTTATCCTTTTCTGAGAAAAATCCTGCGGATATTGAGCCGCCAGGGTATCCTCAGCTCCGTCAAGGGCAAGAAGGGAGGTTTTAACCTCGCCAGGCCGCCAGAAAAAATTAGACTGGTGGATTTAATCCGGGTCTTTCATGGGCCAGTGGAACTGGCGGAATGTGTTTTTAAGGAAAAAATCTGCCCCGACATCAAGACTTGCCCGTTGCGCCAAAAAATCCTTAAGCTGCAAGAAGTTTTTCTATCCGAACTTCAGGCGGTAACAATGGCCAGCTTGGCCGAACAAAATACCGACCACGGCCAGCGTCAAGTCCGGCAGGCCAAGAAGAACCAGCCAGCCGTCAAAACTTGAGGCCGAGTTTTTCCCGGTCGTAAGAAGCCGCTTCTTCCAGCCTCAAGCCTCTTGAGCCTGGCGGGCAGCTTGAATCCAGCCCTTAATCTCGGCGACTGAAGGAATCCGGCCAGCACAGACCACTTGACCGTTAATTACCAGCCCTGGGGTGCTGAAAATCTTGTATTCAGCAATTTTCTTAAAATCACTGATTTTCTGGACATCAGCCGCGAGGTTTAGCTCCGCCAGAGCATTAAGAGTTCTTTTCTCCAGTTCATGGCAGCGGGGACAACCGGGTCCCAGAATTCTTATTTCAAGCATCTATCGCCTCCTGATGAGCTTTTTGTGTGTATGTTCTTTTGTTTTTTTCTCCCACCTTTTCTTTCCTTTCGCTTCCTTGCCTTGCCCCTTTTCCTTATCTCTTGGCTGGTTCCTCTTTATTCATCCTTAGGCACTTTATACCCATGTATTTTTGACCTCAGACTCTGCGGAAATTTGGGTCGCTCCTAAGCGGAAGACGTCTTGGCCAGAGCCAGAATAAGTAAGGCTTGAAGTGATTGAGGCGACCGGAAAAAGGCAAAATAAATAATCTTCGTCTGAATGGCCTGCCGCTCTTTCGCCTGGAAAAGATAATGAACTGTCCGTTAACCGAGGGTCTCTTCATCCTGTGAGATAAAATCGCCTTCATCGTAAAAATAGCCAGGGAAATTTTATTTAAAAACAAAATTGCTACTTAACCAGCCAACCAGCGTCCCTAAGATGATAATGGTTACGATGTAAACCAGAGCTTTTCGCCCGCCAAAAACGCGGATAATTGCCAGCATGCTGGGCAGACTCAGCCCCGGGCCGGTAAGCAACAGGGCCAGAGCCGGGCCTTTGCCCATCCCGAGTTTCATCAATGTATCGACAAAGGGCGCTTCAGTCATGGTGGCAAAATAGCTCAAGGCGCCGATGAGCGTTGCCAGAAACGAGGGAAGAAGGCCACGGCCGGCAAGCCAATTTTCGATGAACTTCTGCGGCAGGACCTTGCCGATTATTCCAACGATAAAAACACCCAGGAGAAGAAGCGGGAAAATAATTTTGACAAACCACCAGCTTTCCCGCAGCCAGCTAACGATTTCCTCTTTCTTTTTGGTCCAAACAGCCACGGCGGCCACGATTACCATGCCCGCCAACCACACATAGACTTTATGCAGGTATGGTCCTTTGCGAATCAGATAATTTGGCGCCAGGAGCGTGGCCACCAGGAGCAAAAGCAAGGCTACGTCCTGGCGGTTCATGATTTTCCTGGCGTCCGTTTGAAAAGCAAAAGCCCTTTCTTTCTCCTCCTTGGCGAAAAAAGCACTCATCACTCCGCCGACGACAACCGCCATCAGCAGAGCGGCCACGATACGGATAAGAGCCAGGTTATAACCAAGAATAGCGCCAGTATACATGATAGCCAGAATATTAGCTGCCGGGGCTACCCAGAGGACAATAAAAGCTGCCGCCGCTCCCGCACCCTGGTAATAAAGGCCGCTGGAAACCGGAATCACGGTGCAGGAACAAACCGCGACGAAAAAGCTGCTAACTGCCGCAATGATATACGACGTCAACCGCCGAGCCCCGGCCCCCAAGTACCGAATGACGGCCTCTTTGGAAACGAAGCTGACCATCCCGCCGGCGAGGAGAAAGGCCGGGATAAGGCAGGTGATAACATGATAGGCGATATAATCTTCTAACGCCTTAAGACCACCCTTCACGAGTTCTAACACCATTTTTTAACTGCCTCCTTATTAACTTCAGGCTCGAATCTAAGTCTGGGCAAAACGCCGGAGTCGCAGGCTTTCTCTTGAAAGCTGCCTGATAGCTTCTTTTTCGGCTGGCCCCAGAGGCAGAGACTCTTTAATCGCTACGACCACCGGATGCTCTTTCCACTCTGGCGCCACCCTATAAACTGACCAACGTCCCTCTTCCGACACCTCGACCAGCCGGGAAAGACGAAGCAGCCGGAGCTGGTGCGAAAGCCGGGATTGCTCCACCTTGAGAAGCAGCTGCAACTCGCAAACACAGAAATCGCCTTCAAGCAGCGTCCGGAATAACCGTAACCGAAGAGGATTCGCCAGTGCGGTTAACAAGGAATTCAGCTGCTTTATATTTTGTTCATATGATAATTTAATCATATAAATAAAATAATTTAGTAATTAGCCCATGTCAAGCGTTGGCCGGCTTCTCCCGAGATATTTTCCAACAAACTACGGACCAAGAAGAAAACTCGAAAAGGTGGCAGGAGAAAAATCTCCAGCGGAACCGGGGCAAAAAGCCTTGGTTTCTCCGGCCCAGAGAAGTTTCCGAAAGGCTCCCTTTAAAATTCCTGAAGAAAACTTAAATGCCTAAAACGAGGCTTCGAGGCTGGGTCAGCGTTTGTCGAGGGTGAACGGCGTCCGCTCTTCGGTCCGGTCAGTGGCTGGCGGCGGTTCAGGCGATAAGGCGGAAATAGCGGCTCTCAACTCCGGCGTCATTTCAATCTTTAAAGAAGCGAGGGACGGCCGAAGCTGCTCCTCGTTTCTGGCGCCGATAATCGGAGCCGTGACGGCTGGATGGCTCTTTACCCAGGCTACTGCTAAGCTTGCCGGGTCATACCCATGTTCCCGGGCAAAAGCCACAAACTTAGCCGCTACCTCTTGCATCCAGGGTTCACCGTAGCGGGTGGCATATACTTTATTTTTTCTCAGGCGGGCGTTTTCCGGTTTCTGGTCCCCGGAGTATTTTCCCGTAAGCAGCCCGCCGGCCAAGGGACTGTAGGGGGTGACGGCAAGGTTTTCCGCCTGGGCCATCGGGAAGAGTTCCACCTCCGCCTGACGCTTAATCAGGTTATACATCGGCTGAATACAGACGAAACGGGCTATTCCCTCCCGGGCGGAAATACCAAGGCCTTTCTCGACCTGCCAGGCGGCATAATTGCTGGCGCCAAGATAAAGGATTTTCCCCTGATGAACCAGGTCGTCCAGAGCCCGCAGGGTTTCCTCGAGCGCTGTGAAATCATCAAAACGATGGACAAAGAAAAGGTCAATCCACTCAGTTCTTAACCGCTTCAGGCTCGCTTCAACCGAGAGAAAGAGATGCCGGCGCGAGGCGCCACGGCCGTTGGGGTCTTCGCTAACCGGAAAATAGGCTTTGGAGGTGATGATGACTTCCTCCCGGCAGGGTTGAATTAACTCCCCGAGAATTTCTTCCGCCCTTCCCCGGTTATAGATATTAGCGCAGTCAAAAAAATTGATGCCCTGCTCGCGGGCCAGATGAAACATCGCTGCCGCCTCTTTCTCGTCTGCCTCGCCGCCAAAAGTCATCGTGCCCAAGCATAAAGAGGAAACCTTAACGCCGGTTGCTCCTAAGAAACGGTATACCATTTCTCCTGCCATTTCTTCACCTCAGCCTCATGCCTTACCATTTTAAGCCGATTTAGTCAAACCTTAGTCTTTGATTAAGAAACACGGGGCGACTGGTTTTGACCAAACGGTAATCGAGAATTGAAAAAACCTACGGGCCAAGTCCTTAAGACAAAGGCTCCCTCTTAATCCAAAGCCGAGCGAGGCGAACGGCGGGGGACCTAAAAACAATGCTTGATCTTATTCCGGCTAATCTATGCATCAGTCTCGTTTTTTCCTCGTTTTTTCTTCTTGGGCAAATTTCTCTCGCCTCAAGAAACTCCCCCTGGCCGAGAAAAAAAAATTGCTTTAAATTATGTTAAATTTATAGAGATGAGAAAATTCTACATTCAGTGGCATCTTCTCGACCGCTGCAACCTCCGCTGCCAGCATTGTTACCAGGACGATTTCTCGGCCGAGCGAGAATTATCTTCGGCGGAAATCAAGGGGGTTGCCAAGAATATTTTGACCACGATGAAGAAATGGGGAGCCAGACTCGAGGTGGCGTTAACGGGCGGCGAGCCATTTCTCAAAAAAGAACTGCCAGAGCTCCTTGAGCTGCTTAATTCGTCCCCCCAGGTGGCCGAAATTAGCATCATCACCAACGGCCTCGTCCTCCCTTCCTGGGTGAAAGACCTGAAGTCACTGGCCAAGTTTAAAACCTTGAAAATCTCGGTAGACGGAACTTCGGCCCGGACGAACGACCTGATTCGAGGCGAAGGCGCTTTTTCGCGAGCGATGGCGGGAATGAAAAAACTCAAGGAAATCGGCCTTCCCTTCATCATCATGTTCACCGCGATGAAATCAAACGCGGCTGAAGCCACCGGACTTTTTGACCTGGCCGGCGAAACTGGCGCTCGTGGCTTCATTGTCGAGAGATTCTTCCCCTTAGGACAAGGGAAGGACAAAAGCCACGAGGTTCTTTCTGGCGAAGATTTTTGGCGGCTGTGGCTTTCGGTTCTGGAGCGCCTCGGTCTGGAAGCTGAACCCGAGGAACTCATTCCTTACCGGGCAATTAAAGTGGAGCTGGCTGGCCGGCGGCCGAAAATTTATGGCTCGGAGTGCGTTGTTGGCCGGGACGGAATGGCTCTGATGCCCGACGGCACCGTCTTTCCCTGTCGCCGGTTTCCTGTCCCCCTGGGAAATCTCCGGCAAACACCTCTCGACCTCCTATGGCAAAACGCGGGACTGCTTAAAGCGTTGAGGAATAAAGAGAACCTCCGTGGAAGCTGCGGCCAGTGCCGGATAAAAAACTGTTTTGGTTGCCGGGCGATGGCCTACGCCCTGACGGGCGACCCGCTGGCGGCTGACCCCCATTGCTGGCTCGAAAGCTCCTCTTCGGAGGAAAACCAGGGAGTGAGTTAAACCCACGCAATTAACTGGCTACAAATGATAATCTTAAAATACTCCCGAAATCTCAAGTAAGTCCTAAGTTTTCTTTTTAATTAAGATAAGCTGCTGAGTTTATTGAAAAAACGACTATGCTCCGCTATGAAACTTTGCCTAATCCCCGACCAGCTGAAGTCAACCGAGAGAAATTTTATCATTTTGCTCTGTCGGCTGGCAGTATCGCCTGCGGGGGCAGACACACTGCCTTGACATCCCTTTCAGTCGGGCTTATGCTTCAGTTGAAAAGCGCAAAATATCGCCAAGAAAATTCGGGGAATACGTTCTTAGAGGTAATCATGAGTAAGATATTCGGTATAGCGTTAGCCGTGTTAGCCTTACTCGGTTTATTTA
>JBBIRF010000004.1:107320-115818 GCA_037441905.1 Candidatus Aminicenantota bacterium | reverse complement strand
GCCCCCCGCCGCCACCCCCCCCACCCCCTCTCTCATTAATTTTCAAGGTGAACAGTCCACAGGCGACGTCGACTGTCGTCTGGCGTGGCGTCGTGTGGTCTTCGCCGCTTAGAGAACCAGGCAGGTTGGGGTTGGTGCCGTCATCGACGATAGTGACGAATGATTCGGCAACTTTTTTCCCGAGCATCGTCGAGTAAGTTGATAGTTTTTTTCGGTTGAAATCAGCTTCCATCCCATGGCCGATAGCCTCGTGGAGAAGAATGCCGGTGACACCCGGCCCCAGAACAACGGGAATTTCGCCGGCCGGCGGCTGGACAGCCTCGAAAAGAATCAGGGTGCGTTCGACAGCTTTCTGGGCTACTTCTTTGATTACGGCCTCGTTATAAAAAGAAAAATCATGCCGCCCCCCTAAGTTCCAGCCCGCTCTTTCCCGGCGGCCATTCTTTTCGGCGACCACCGAGGCGGCAAGGTAATTGCGCGGCTGGAGGTCTTCAGCCTTTACGCCGTCGCTTGTCACGATAAGGACCCTTTTTTGCTGGTCAAAATAGGTGGCATTGACCTTGATAACAAAGGGAGAAAGCTGGAAGCAGAGCTCGTTCACTTTCTGGACAAGCGGCAATTTTTGCGCCAACGGGACGGAGGTGAGCAGCCTATCAAGCGGATAGTAATTCGGCAAGACAGGGACTTCAAACCGGGAGGCTGGTTTATTGGCGGCTCCCGAAGCAATCGTGGTCGCCACCGAGGCTGCCGCAAGCATGGCTTTTTCGGTTAACTCCTGGGTAAACCCGTAACCTACCTGGTCGCCTTTAACCGCGCGAATCCCCACCCCGAGAGAAACCTCGGAGACAGCCCTCGAAACCTTGCCGTCTTCGAGAACGATTGACGTCGAAACGGTGTGCTCGAAATAGAGGTCGGCATAATCGCTCCCTTTCGAGAGAGCCGCGGCGAGAACTCGTTCGAAAAGTTTATCGTTAAGCCCGAATTCCCGTTCGAAATAGCCGAACTCATCCGCTGAATTCATTTTCACCAGACCCTTTAGCCAGAAGGATGGAGTCAAGGCCGAGGCCGTCGCCAGGCCCGACCGGATGAGAAAATCTCTCCGGGAAATAGATTTCATCGCCCCTCCTTATAAGATTTCTTTTAAAATTAAAACGATTCAAGACCGAAAATAGTTCCGGTTTGCCCAGGAAATCTGCTTTTTCCGTCGCCTTCCTCGCGCTTCAAGGCCTATTTTAGCCTTAACTCGGGCTAATTTAAACTTTAAAACATAGCCCACAAAGCCTTTCGTTTAACCCTGGATAAAATTCCACGGCTGTTGCTAAATTAATTTCTTTTAATTATTTTATCCATTGGAAAGCAAAGGTACAATCAAGGTCAGGATGAACTCGGAATCGGCTTAAAAGAGTTATTCGGGTGGAAAACAAGGACCGCGGGTGTTTCTTTCGGGCGTTTGCAAAGGTCAACCTGGGGATTGAAGTCCTCGGACTTAGGCCGGACGGCTATCATGAAATCCGCACTCTTTTCCAGACGGTCAACCTGTATGATACTCTCGAATTCATTCTTACCCCCTCGGACGAGGTGTTGCTTGAAGGGGACGACCCTTCGATTCCGTGGGATGAAAATAACCTGATTTATCGAGCGGCCGACCTCCTGCGGCGGAGCCATAAAGTTGTCTCCGGAGTCAAAATTAAGGTGAGGAAGACGATTCCGGCAGGCGCCGGCTTAGGGGGCGGAAGCTCGAACGCGGCCGTAACCCTGATGGCTCTGGACAAGCTCTGGGAACTTAACCTTCCGCCTGAAGAGTTGGCCGATTTGGCCCGCGCTCTTGGCGCCGACGTCCCGTTTTTTTTGACCGGGGGACTCTGCCTGGGTGAAGGCAGGGGCGACCTGGTTTCTGCCTTGCCGGAGCTTCCCCCTCTCCCTTGTTTAATTGCCCTGCCCTCCTTCTCGATATCCACCAGGGAGATTTACGAGCATTACCGGAGCCAGGCTTCCTTGACTTACCGGGGGGAAGCGAGTAGAATTAAAGAGTTTTTAGAGCGGCGTCGCTTCTCACGCCTGGTGAATGAGCTCGAGCCAGTAATTTTCGAGTTCTATCCCGGGTTAAGAGAAATAAAAAGCCTTCTTCTCGATGAAGAAGCCCTTGTTTCTCTGGTCAGCGGGACGGGAAGCGCTGTTTTTTCGCTTTTCTTGGAGAAGGACAGAGCCCTCAAGGCCCAGGAGGTCCTCAGCCAGAGAGCCAGGGTAATTTTGACCGAGACGTTGCCGCGAACAAGGTATCGCCAGCTTCTTTGTTGAGCGCGGCTGGGGCGTCGCCAAGCTGGTAAGGCAACGGACTTTGGATCCGTCATCCGGAGGTTCGAATCCTCCCGCCCCAGTTTTAGAATAGATTTAAAAAAGCCTTACGCCTGATTATTTGATTGAGTGAGGCGGGAGATGAAAATTTTTGCCGGCTCTTCCAACCCGGCGCTGGCTCAGGAGATAGCTGCTTACCTCAAGGTTCCCTTGGGGCAGTGTGTCCTGGGCCGTTTTTCCGACGGCGAAATAAGGGTCTATCTGGATGAAAGCATCCGGGGTGAGGATGTTTTTCTGATTCAGAGTAGCTCGGCCGACGTCAATTTTCACTTGATGGAGCTTTTTTTGATGATCGATGCCTGCAAAAGAGCTTCGGCCGGCCGGGTAACAGCGGTCATCCCGTATTATGGTTATGCCAGACAAGACTGGAAAGACCGACCGCGGGTGCCGATTTCAGCCAGGCTGGTGGCTGACCTCCTGGAGAAAGCCGGAGCTGACCGCGTTTTAACCATGGACCTTCATTCCCCTCAGATTCAAGGGTTTTTCTCTATCCCCGTGGATAACCTGATGGCTGCGCCGGTTATCGCCAGGCATCTTGAGTCCATCAACATGCTCAATATCACAGTGGTGTCGCCCGACGCAGGCGGGGTGGCTCGGGCCAGGGCTTTCTCCCGACGAATTAACGCCCGGCTGGCCATTATTGATAAACGAAGGCCAGCGCCCAACGTCGCCCAGGTTCTCCACGTAATTGGCGATGTCCGCGACCAGGACGTGGTGATTTTTGACGACATCGTCGACACAGCCGGGACTCTCGTGTTGAGTGTGGAAGCCCTGAAAAAGGAAGGGGCTAAAAGGGTGCTGGCGGCTTGTACCCATCCAGTCCTTTCCGGCCCGGCAGTCGAGAGGGTAAGCCAATCAGGCCTGGAAAAGCTTATTGTGACCAACACTATTCCGCTGAGTGACCGTGCCCGGGCTTGCGAGAAAATCGCTGTCCTGTCGGTAGCCGAGCTTTTCGGCGAGGCGATCCGCCGGATTAACGAAGGGAGTTCGGTTAGCTCGCTTTTTTGGTAATAAAATAAAAATCAGCTTATACGACCTCTCGCCTCAATTGCCGGAGGCGAGACGGAGTTAACCTGAATAAAGAGAACTTAGATTAGGAGGCCAAGATGGCTGAAGTCATCACCGCAGAAAAGAGAATCCACCAGGGAAAGAATGCCTCTCGCCGGCTGAGGAGCCAGGGAAAGGTGCCGGCGATCCTTTATGGTCCGGGTGTGGAAAACGTCGCCCTTTCCTTGAATAAAAAAGATATAATCGCCCTGTTGAAAACAGAGACCGGCGAAAGGACAATTTTTAAGGTTGCCTTTAACGGCGAAGAGAGAAACGTCATGATCAAAGAACTCCAGGTCGACCCTGTATCGGACGAGCTACTCCATCTCGACCTTATTCAAATCGCCATGGACCGGCCCGTAAGAGTGGCCGTCCCTGTGGTCCTGAAAGGCGAGGCGGTTGGCGTGAAGAACGAAGGTGGTCTGGTTGATTTCATCACGCGCGAGCTTGAGGTCGAGTGCTTGCCCCATCTGATTCCTGAGCATATCGAGGTTGATATCTCTGGGCTTCATGTGCATCAATCGGTGAAGGTAGCTAACTTACCGCGCCTGGAGGGAGTTAGGGTCCTCGAAGACGAGGATACGGTTATTGTTACTATTGGGTTGCCTGAAGCTGAAGTGGCCGCGGCCGCGGCCGCGGCGACGGCGGCCGAAGAAGTGGTCACGACGCCGGCTGAGCCGGAAGTTATCCGGAAAGAAAGAGCCAAGAAGGAAGAGGAAGAAGAGAAATAGGATTTTGAGTATTGAGGGATGGTTTGGGACCAGCGGGTGTGGATAGTCGTCGGGCTTGGCAACCCCGGAAAATATTATGCATTGAGCCGGCACAACGCCGGGTTTATGGTTGTCCAGCGCCTTTTTCGGCGGTGGGGTTTTTCCCGCTGGCAGAAAAAGTTTCTCTCCCGGATGAGCCGGGGCCAGCGAGGGGAGGAGACCGTCTATTTGCTCCTGCCGCAAACCTTTATGAACCGGAGTGGAGAAGCTGTGCTCCTGGCCCAGAAAAGCTTGCAATGCCCTCTGGAGAGGTTGGTAGTGGTTTATGATGACCTGGATTTACCCTTAGGGTCGATAAGAGTGCGGAGAGAAGGCGGACCGGGAACGCACCGCGGGATGCAATCAATCGTCGAGGCGCTCGGAAGCGAATCTTTTCCCCGCGTAAGAGTCGGGATTGGTCCCCTGCCGGAAGGAGCCGATGCCGCCTCTTTTGTCCTGGAGTCTTTTACGGCCGAGGAAAGAGCCCTGGTTGAGCCGGCGATCGAGGATGCCTGTCAGGCAATCGAAATGACCCTCGAAGGAGCTATTGACCGGGCGATGAACACTTTTAACCGGAAACAAACCTGATCTCCTTGTTCCTTCCGCGGAGGAAGGAGCTATGTGAGACAGCATAACCATAAGGAGGTCCGATGAGGCAGTATGAAACGGGTGTAATCCTCGCCCCTAACCTTTCAGAAGAAGAAATCGACGCGCAGATTAAGCAGATGGAAGAAGTAATTACTTCTCTCCAGGGAAATCTCCGTCGGGAAGAAAGGTGGGGCAAGCGGAAGTTAGCCTATCCGATTAAAAAGTTTACGGATGGCTATTATCTTTTCCTTCATTATGAGTCAGGGGCAAACGTTCCGGCTGAACTCGAAAGGCGGTTCAAACAGAGCGACCAGGTGCTGCGTTACATGACCGTCAAGAAAGAAACCACCACTTCGTTGCGGAAAAAGAAGAAAACAGAAAAAGAAGTGGAAACGGAAGAGCGAGCGCCTGAGGCGAAAGAAACTGAAGAAGCCCAGGCGGAGAAGGAAGTCGGCCGGCCTGAAGTGAGGGAGAAAGGCAAAGAAAGACGAAAAGAAGATAAGGAGAAAGAAAAGGAAAAGAGCAAGGAGGTCGTCTGATGTCCAGAGAAGAAAAACCAGAAAAGGCTCAGTTCCGGCGGTTTTTTCCGTCGAAAAAAAAGTTCTGCCGTTTCTGCCAGATGAACGTTCGGGAAATTGATTATAAAAATGTCGACATCCTCCGGCGGTACATTCCGGAGAGGGGTAAAATATCGCCCCGGCGGACGACTGGTACCTGTTCCTTCCATCAGAGAAAGCTCGCTCAGGCCATCAAGCGGGCGCGGATTATGGCCCTTCTGCCCTTTATTGCTGACTAGAGCATACGGCTTGACCAGGAGTTAAGGAGGCCAAAGGCATGAAGGTTTTATTGAAACAAGACGTAGAAAAACTTGGAAGAAAGGGCGATATTGTTAATGTAGCTATCGGGTATGCCCGGAACTACTTGATTCCCCGGCGGCTGGCAGTCGAGGTAACGCCTGAAAACGAGAAGCAAGTCGAAATGGAGCGGCAGGCAATCTTGAAGAAAGTAGAGAAGGAAAAGCTGAGTGCCCGGGAGCTTATTCAGAAGCTCAACCAGGTCCGGCTTGTTTTCCGTCGGAAGGCAGGCGAGAAAGATGTTATCTTTGGTTCGGTGAGTGCCGCCGACATAAAAGAAGAGCTTGATAAACTGGGGTTTTCCATCGAGAAGAAGAGGATCATGCTGGAAGAACCCATCCGGCGTCTTGGTAATTACGCTATCCCGGTCAAGGTCTACCATGAAGAAAAGGCGGAGATTCATCTCGAAGTTGTCCGGGAGGAAGAACCAGCCGGCAAGCCAGCTGCGTCCTGAAGAGCTTTTGGAAAGACGCCAGAAGGGATGGCCGAACGCGGCCGATAACTTCTTGGACCGGAGAAAGGGAAGCAAAGACCAGGAGAGAGTTGGAATCCAGACGTATTAATTACCGGGGGTAGAAGTAGTTTCCAGTTCCAGGTAAGGGACCTTTGAGGGGAGGGCTCAACCGCCATGGGGTCAACAGCTTCCCGAAGGAGGGAGTATCTTGTCAGGTGGCGAGAAAATAAATTTATGGAGTCTGCTATAACCTCCGCCCTTCTTCCCTCGAAGGTTAGCCGCACCCTCGCTGGCGCCGGACGATGAACCTCCAGGAAATACTCGGTTACCTGGTGAGCTTTGCCAAGACCCACCAAGTTTACCTCCGCTGGTTGAGCCTTGGGTCGCTGGCGGCCTTGCTGGTAACGCCACTTCTTGTTGTCCTGATAATCATCAGGTTGCCGGCAGATTATTTTGCCCATCCTGAAAGGCGGCAGGCCAGGGTTTTGAGCCGATATCCTGTGGTCGGCTATCTTTTTTTGTTCTTAAAAAATTTGCTCGGCCTCCTCCTGCTTGTCGCCGGGTTTATCTTGCTTTTCATGCCGGGGCAGGGAATCCTGACTATTCTTATTGGTTTAATGTTTATAGACTTCCCGGGAAAATACCGGGTGGAACGACTCATCCTGAGCAAACCCGGAGTTCGGACGAGTCTAAACAAACTCCGCCAGCGTTTTAACCAGCCGCCTCTTGCTTGATGAAGGCTTTCATTATGTTCCTGAGAGAGCCGCCGCTGAGTTGCTTTCGCGCCGGGTTGTTATCAACCATCCTCCCGGCCCTGCCCGACAGGCGGATTCCTTCGAGGTTTTGAGCTCCTGAAGCCCCAAGCAAATTCGCTTAGGCCAAAAAGATAAAAATAAAGATAGAGATAAAAATAAAATATAAAGTTAAAAAGAATTGTTGACAAATTGACTTGGAAGCGGTTCTTGTATTTAAAGTGAGACTGGTGTTAAATAAAAGAGAAAAGAACAGCGTGAGAGGGGGAGGGCGCTCGAGCGTCATTCCCTCTAAGGGATGAAGAAGCCTGAGGCGCGGTTAATTACTTTTTCCGCAGGAGAAGAAAGGCGATGGAAGTTGACCTGATGTTCCTGAAGAAAACCCCGCCTCATAGCTTAGAGGCTGAAAGAGCGGTCTTGGGCGGGATTCTGATGAACAACTCTGCCCTCAACGCCGTCCTGTCCATAATCTCGCCTGAGGATTTTTATAAAGACGCCCACCGTAAGATTCTCGAGAGGATTATCTCCCTGGTCGATAAAGGCCTGCCGGTAGACCTAATTTCGCTTACCGAAGAACTCCGGCGGGCGGGGATAGTCGAGGAAGTGGGCGGAGCCGCTTACCTGGCGTCACTCCTCGACGGGGTTCACCGTAACCTGAATGTCGAGTATTACGCCCAGATTATCAAGGAAAAAGCTTTACTCCGGCGGCTGATCATAAGCTCGGCCAAAATTATCGCCGCGGGCTACGAAGAAAAAGAGGATGCCGACGAGCTGCTGAACGAGGCCCAATCAGAGATTATCGAGGTGGCCGAACAAAGGGTTAAACCGGGTTTTATTCCTGTCGGCCAGCTGACCAAGCCAGTATTAGAAATGGTCGCCCGCCGGATTGAACGTCGGGACGCGGTCACCGGCGTGCCCACCGGGTTCAGGGATTTAGACTCGCTCACGGCCGGGTTTCATCCTTCGGAGTTGGTCATCGTAGCAGCCCGGCCGTCGATGGGGAAAACGGCTCTTTGTTTAAACATCGCCCAGTATGTCGGCAGCAAGACAGAATATTCGGTGGGGTTTTTCTCGATGGAAATGGCCAAGGAACAGATTGTCCTCCGGATGCTGTGCGCCGAAAGCCAGCTGGATATCAAAAGAGTCCGGACGGGGTTTGTGAGCGAAAGAGAGTTTGAGCGGTTGAGGCTGGCAGCCGAAGCTGTTTCTCAGACCAGAGTTTACGTGGATGAGACTCCGGGGCTGACCGTCATGGAGATGAAGGCTAAAGCGCGGCGTCTGCGGATGGAGCAAAAGCTTGATTTGCTTTTCATTGATTATATTCAGTTGATGAGAACAGGCGGCCGGTTTGAAAACCGCAACCAGGAAATGTCATTCATTTCTCGCTCGCTGAAGGAATTGGCCAAGGAACTCAGAATTCCGGTGGTCGGCATTTCGCAGCTCAGCCGGGCGCCCGAAAAGATGCGGAAGGAGCCAAGGCCGCAGCTTTCCGACCTGCGCGAGTCGGGCGCGATCGAGCAGGACGCCGACGTGGTAATTTTCATCTATCGGCCGGAGATGTACCGGCCGCAGGACGAAAGCGTCCGGGGTTTAGCGGAGATTAACGTGGCCAAACAGCGGAACGGCCCCACCGACACCATCAAGCTCGATTTTCTTAACCGCTTTGCCAGTTTTGCTGATGCCGAGCTTGGCTACCCCG